>CAYSFU010000092.1:0-14218 GCA_964430555.1 uncultured Nitrospira sp.
GCAATCTTGAAATGTCGACCGAAGCGGCCGTGAAGTACCTCAAGTACCTCAAAGATTTTCAGGACAATGATTGGTTCCTGGCGATGGCCTCCTACAACGCCGGTGAGGAACGCATTCGCAAGTTGCTCAAAGGCCAGAAGATCACCGACTATTGGAAGATGCACGGCCCGCGTGAAACCATGCGATACGTCCCTCGTATTATCGCGGCGAAGGAAATCTACTCTCAGCCGGAAAAATACCTCGGACTGACCAAGAAAGACCTCTACACACCATTGGAGACGGAAACCATCACCGTGAAAGTGAAGGAACCTCAGCGAGCATTGACGTCCGTCGCTGAAGAGTTCGGCACCTACCTCCTTGAACTCAAAATGCTGAATCCGGAGTTTAAGAAAGATGTGCTCCCTCGAGGATCCTACCAAATACGGGTTCCTCGCCAGACCTGTCCCGACCGATGCTTCAAGCAAGAACCTATCCCCTAATACTCATCTCCATGCTACTCCGTCTTCCCTCGTCCCCTGCACAATCACTCCTCCGCAGGCTTGTTACGGCAGGGCTAGAAGCCGCTGATCCCTATCAAGCCCTGCTCAAAGCAGTTTCCCTCAAAGGAGCGTCCCTCCGAATAGGCCGACGTATATTTGACCTTTCCCACACTGGGAGGGTGGTTGTCGTCGGAGCCGGCAAGGCGTCGGCCAGAATGGCGCAGGCATTAGAGTTGGTGCTCGGAGAAAGACTGGAAGGTGGACTTGTGATTGTCAAAACAGGACATTCGCTCGCCACAGAACGAACAGCCATCCTTGAGGCCAGCCACCCCATACCCAACCGCGCAGGACTTGTTGCGACTCAACGCCTACTGGGCTTAGCACAGAGTCTCTCCTCGAAAGATCTTCTGATCGTTCTCTTGTCCGGAGGTGCGTCAAGCCTGTTACCGGCTCCCATCTCGAAGGTGCCCCTTGCCGACAAACAACGTACGACGCAGCTCCTGCTTCGGTGCGGCGCCACGATCAACGAAATCAATGTCGTCCGAAAACACCTCTCATTGATCAAAGGCGGCGGACTTGCTGCCTCCACGCGTGCGAAAATCATCACCCTCGTCCTGTCTGATGTCATTGGCGATGACCTTGGCTCCATCGGCTCCGGCCCCACCGCGACGGATCCTTCTACGTTTGCCGAGGCTGTTGCCGTCTTGCAGCATTACCAAATATGGTCTGCAGTTCCACCGGGGGTCCGCCGCTACTTGCAAAGGGGACAACAAGGAGCAGTGCCGGAAACCTTGAAGCCTGGTTCGTCTCGTGGGCGGTCAGTACACCACCGGATAATCGGCAGTAATCACATCATGCTGGAAGCTGTGGGACATGCCGCGCGAGAAGCAGGCCTCTTCACCAAACTCATATCCTCCCCTATCACAGGAGAGGCGCGTGTTGCGGCAAAGCGGTTTGTCGAACTGGGCAAGACACTCGGAGCCGGACGTGGTCGAGTACGACGCCCCTACTGTGTGGTGGCAGGGGGGGAAACCACAGTGACGGTCACAGGCCATGGGAAGGGAGGACGTGCCCAGGAGTTTGTGGCTGCAGCCGCCTTTGAAATCTCTGGCCTCTCCAATGCATGGGTCGTCGCGCTAGGGAGCGATGGCACCGACGGACCAACCGACGCGGCAGGGGCCCTCGTGAGTGATGAAACCGCTTCGCGAGCAAGCCGGCTCAAAGTTGACCTCCACACAGCATTGAACCGACACAATACCTACCCCGCCTTAAAAAAGCTTGGATGCCATATTCATACCGGCCCGACCGGTACCAACGTCAATGATCTTTACCTCTTCCTCCAGCTCTAGCTACTATGCTGATCTATGTCGCCTCCCTTCATCATCCCGCTCTCGCACGCGAATGATCTGAGTCTCGCGGGTGGGAAGGCCCTGGGACTCCATCGACTGATTGAGGCGGGATTTCCAGTACCACAGGGGCTCTGCATCACGACTGCGGCCTATACGCAATACTTGTGTGACTCGGGTTTCCGAGACCACGATGAGTGGCACCGGATCATTGGATTGTCGGAGTCCGATCGGGTCTCGGCATTGGCGAACTGCCGGGTACAAATCAATCGAACCGAGATTCCTCGACTCACCGCAGACTACCTGGTGGCATTACAAAGTCTGGGGCATCCACCTGCAATACGCTGGGCGGTCCGCTCGTCGGCCACTGCCGAGGACGCCACCCATGCGAGTTCTGCCGGTCTGTATCGTACGCACCTTGGCCTCGCGCTTGCCGAAATTGAGCACGCAATCAAAGATCTCTGGACCTCACTATGGGAGGTGCGGGTTGTCAGCTACCTCACCCGGCAACGTCAAGAGATGACACCGAAGATGGCCATCGTGATCCAGCCGATGGTTCATGCGCAGGCGGCAGGCGTGGCATACTCCATTCATCCTGTGACGGGACGGCGCTCGGAAGTCATGATCAATGCGGTCCCTGGCCTAGCCGCTCCATTGGTCGATGGGACTGTCACTCCAGACCAATATGTGGTTGAAATACCCATTGAGGAGAAACCGGTCCAGATTCGTGCCCGTTTCTTAGCACGTAAGGTTGACTGCTTGCTCGTCTCGAATACCGGTCTGAGCCGAGTCTCGCTCGACGAAGGAACGCAACACCGATCTTCGCTCACGGACCTCCAGCTTTCCTCCCTTACCCGCACCGTCAAGGACATTGAGCGCGTCTTAGGACACCCCGCTGATATTGAATGGGCATTTGATGCACAGCAGCTCTGGATTCTCCAGGCTCGACCGATAGCCACCATCCTGCCCTCTCCCGACCTGACAAATGACACATGCGAGTGGTCACGAACCAACTTTAAGGAGACGCTCCCCGAACTTCCCAGTCCGTTGAGCCTTTCGTTCCTTGAGCAATTTATGGACCGCTACATCCTTGAGCAGTACCGCCGGCTCGGGTGTCGGATTCCCGAAGGGCTCACGTCGGTTCGAATTTTACATGGGCGGCCTTACCTGAATGTCACGCTCTTTCACGTACTGGTTGCACAGCTCGGTGGTGATCCTTCATTAAACTCGGAGCAGATGGGAGGTGAACCGCTACAAACACCGCCACGGGTCCAACAGCTCGGAAGAATGGCATCTCTTCATGCCGCATGGTTGATGCTGATGGAAATGCGCCGCGTCGAACGAACGGGGCCTCATGTCTTTGCTGAAATGAAGGGGTTGGCGGCCATCTATCGACGCGAGTCCGTACTGAACTTCTCGCCGACAGAGCTCATGTCGGAGCTTGACAAGCTTGGCCCTTGGTTGGAGAGCCGCGAGGTCACGTTCGGTATTGCCGGAGGAGTCGGACAGTGTCTTCAGATGTTCAGCAAGCTACTGCCAGGCTGGTTAGGCCCTGACTGGAGAGTTCTGCTGAATGCCTCGCTTCAGGGGCAAGGCACCGTCATCAGCGCACAACAGATTCTTCGGCTTGCAGAACTGACCGACAGCATCAAGAGGGAACCGCGTGCCCGTACTGTTTTCACATCGGCATCGTGGGACTCAGCGGCATTCCGAACGACGCTCGCCGGCACGGAATTTCTACGCATCTTTGATAAATACCTCGACGATTATGGCCATCGTGGAGTCGGCGAATCTGATGTGATGTCGCCACGGCTCGCCGATTATCCTACATCGATTCTTTCGATTCTACGCGCCCACATTCTCTCAGATACTTCCTCACAGGACACCGTTCGGGTGCGCCAAGACAGCCGGCGAACCTCGGCGCTGGCCGAGATCAAGACACGTATGGGGTGGCGGTTTGACCGATGGGTTATCTTTCAATGGTGGTATCGACGACTGTGCCGATTCTTTTCGCTGCGAGAAGCCAATCGGCACCATTTGATGTATTACTCAGCAGCCATCCGAGCTCTCCTGATCAGGCTCGGAGAGCGCCTAGTTGAACAGGGGTTGCTTCAGCAAACACATGACATTTTTTTCTTAACCATCGCCGATCGGGCAGATCTGGTCGCCGGAAGTACCCAAGACTGGAACGCAGTCATCGCGGCCCGGAGAGCTGAACGAGAGCATCACGCCACAATCGAGGTCCCCGACACCATCCACGACTGGACTGCTGCAAGCCGACAGGCCATGACACGAGATAACGCTGATGGGAACTTCGTCCTATCCGGCATGCCGATCAGCAGTGGAATTGCGACTGGTCCAGTTCGCCTCATTCGGTCGGCCGCAGATTGGGACAAGGTCATGCCGGGAGAGATTCTGGTGGTACCGGTCATCGACCCAGGCTTGGCTCCCCTCTTCGGTCTCGCAGGAGGTTTGATCGCGGAAATGGGCGGCACTCTTTCTCATGGAGCGATCATTGCTCGTGAATATGGACTACCGACGATCGCGAATGTGGAGGCGGCCATGACACGGCTTTCTGATGGGATGCCAGTCACCGTCGACACCGGATCCGGGACCATTCGTATAGGGCCATCTCAATTGTTGAAGCCTATCTAGGGCTAATTGATTCCGAGCCGTCTGCTTCTTGACCTTTTACAATACGTTGCGTAATCTCCAACAATTCTTCATTGAGCACGCTATATGTAGCGGCTCAATGCCATCGGTGCTGGTGCGTGAAGCATGGATCAATTTCTAACTGGTCTGGATCAGAGCGTCGTAGCCGCGTTTGTTGCGGGGCTCTTCCTGGGCGGTGTGGTGATAGGGCTGTGGGTCACGAGTCGCCTGCAACCTCACGCACAACGAGCCGAAGCAACCGCAGACGAGCTACGGAAACAGGTGGATCAAGAACGAATGGTGACCGCCTCACTTCATCAAGAATTGACAACCGTTCAACAGGCACGAGTCGCCGCTGAAACCAGAATGGAAGATGCGGCACGTCAGCTCCTGGAACAGAAAGACTTGATCAACCATACACGCCACGAACTCCTCGGATCATTCCAAGCCCTGTCCGGCGAAGCGTTGAAACAAAACAACGAAGCGTTTCTGAAACTTGCGGCCGTGTCGTTTGAAAGCCTGCACGTTAAAGCAGATGGCGACCTCGCGCAACGACAACAGGCCATCGATGCAGTGGTTCGCCCCCTCCAGGATTCCCTGCATCGCTACAATGAAGAATTGCGGCTGCTGGAACAATCTCGCCAGTCGGCCTACGGCGGATTGGATCAGCATCTAAAATCACTGGCCGACTCCCAGCACCGGTTGCAGCAAGAGACCGGCAACTTGGTCAAAGCCTTGCGCGCTCCCACAGTACGAGGCCAATGGGGCGAACTCACATTGAAACGCGTCGCCGAACTCGCCGGCATGGTCGACCACTGCGATTTTGTGGAGCAACTCTCCGTCACCGGCGACGAGGGGCGGCTCAGGCCGGATATGGTCGTTCAGCTGCCGGGAGGACGGCAAATCATCATCGACGCAAAAACCGTTCTTTCCGCCTATCTCGACGCTCATGACGCACAGAATGAGGCACAACAAGCCGAAGCCCTGCGACGCCATGCCGCCCAAGTCAAGAGCCGGATGGATGAGTTGTCGTTGAAAGCGTATTGGACGCAATTCGACCGTACCCCGGAATTCGTCGTGCTATTTCTGCCCGGCGAACAATTTCTCGGTGCCGCGCTGGATCAGAACCCCCGACTGATTGAAGAAGGGTTCGCCAATGGGATCGTCTTGGCTACCCCCTCAACTCTTATTGCCTTGCTCCGCGCGGTGGCCTACGGATGGCGTCAGGAACGAATGACCGCCCATGCCGAAGAAGCGGGGCGTCTCGGGAAAGAGCTGTACGAACGGATGGCGGTACTGGCAGGGCACATGAATGAAGTCGGCCAATCACTCGGCAAAAGCGTCACGGCATACAATCGTGCCATCGGCTCTTTAGAAACACGTATTCTCCCGGCCGCACGCCGATTTAAAGAATTGGGAGTCTCCTCTGATCGTGAGATTCCTGTCCTGGAACCGACGGAGGTCGTCCCACGGAAAACGTTATCGTGTGAGATTGAATGAAGGAGCACAATGACCAGCGAACAGGCCATGGTAGAAGCATTTCACGACAAGTTTGAGGCGTTGGTGCAGCGCATTCCAACGGATGTGAATGAGGATACGAAGCGTCTTCGAATCCGGCTCATCCAGGAGGAATTCGACGAGCTGAAAGAGGCGATGGCCGCTGGAGACCTAGCGGCTGTGGCGAAAGAAATGGCGGACCTACTCTACGTGACCTACGGCACCGCCGTGTCGTACGGAATTGATATGGAGCCAATCTTTCAAGAAGTACATCGGTCAAATCTCAGTAAAGTCGGTGGATATAAACGGGCGGATGGAAAATGGGTGAAACCCCTCACCTACTCCCCCGCCGATGTCGCATCAATTCTGGAAACACAGCAGGAGCACGCGTCGGCCCAGCAGCCATGTGATCATGAAGCTGCCGTCAGTGCTCCTCGGAGTTCATGAAAGATCTACACTGTCCGAATTGCGGAACACCCTTCGTTCGCGTGATCCACGACGAAGGCGCCATAGGGCGGGTCCTCACTCGCTTTAAATTCTTTCCGTTCCGGTGCCAGCTGTGCACGACACGCTTCCGCGTCTTCAGAAACCAGGTCCCCGCCGCGTCCTCCCTCACCGACCGCCGCCAATACGAACGTCTTCCTGTATCGTTTCGTGCCAATCTACTCGCGGATAATGCAGCGCGGGCGGACCATCGCGTAACGGATATCTCCATGGGCGGCTGCACCCTCGAAACCACAACGAACCTTCCGCAAGGAACGTTTATTGAACTCGTGATCAAGCCGGCCTCCGACGAGGAACCAATTAAGATCGGGACAGCGATGGTCTGCTCATCGCGACCGGAATCAATGGGCATTCGATTCATGGGGATGTTGACGGACGACAAGAATCGCCTCAGCCAGGTGATCCTCAGTCTGCTCGTGGGACAAAACCTCCATCAAAACCTCTTTGCCTAACGGCGACTCCTCGCAAAACGACGCGCTTCACGTAATCTGGTTTTGCTGATCTCAACCAGCCAATGGGTTTCCCATCAAGGGCCCCATCACCCAAGGCCTCTGACGTGTGAACTGTGCGGTCAGATTCTACGCGCTGCGTCTCCTCCGCACAACGACCAGAAGGTTATCGATTAAACGGACGGAACCAAGCCGTATGGCGCCAAGCAGGACGACTCGCGACGTCACGGAAGAGATGGGCTCAAGGGTGTACGGATCACACACGGCGAGATAGTCGGTCGTGATGGTCGATTCCTGGCGGACAACCTGAGCCATTGCCGACTGGACTGTCCTTGCGTCCGTCTCCCCCGTCCTGATCGCCTCGGCACCGGCTTGGAGGCTCTTGTACAGCGTCACTGCTCGACGTCGTTCATCCGGTGAGAGATAGACGTTGCGTGAACTCATGGCCAACCCGTCCTGCTCGCGCACGGTCGGACGGACCACAATCTCAACGCCGAGATTGAGATCCTTCACCAGCTGCTGAACCACGACGGATTGCTGAAAATCCTTCTGACCAAACAACGCCTGATGTGGGCGGACCATTCCGAAGAGTTTCGCCACGACCGTCGCAACGCCGGCGAAATGGTGCGGGCGGGTTTCGCCTTCCCATCGACGTGCAACCGCCGGAACGGTCACCGTCGTTTGAAACCCTGCTGGGTACATAGTTTCCACAGTCGGCTCAAAGCAGACGTCGACGCCTTCCTTTCGGCAGATCGCTCGGTCGCGCGAAATGGGACGAGGATACTGGGCCAAATCCTCTTTCGGACCGAATTGAGTCGGGTTCACGAAGATACTCACCGCCAGCGCATCACACCGTAACCGTGCTGCATGAATCAATGCTCGATGCCCTTCATGCAATGCCCCCATCGTCGGGACAAACCCGATCCTCACGCCTTCGCGCCTCAGTGCCTCACTCCAGGCGGTCATGGCTGCAGGCGAGCGAATGATCTTCATGAGCCGGGTGGCACGTGACAGGTCGGGCGTGACCCGTATCTCGTGGAAGGTTGAGGGAACAAGAGGCGCACTTGCGACTCGTCCGAGACCTCCGCCAATAGTCGCGTCATTGATTGCTTGAGCAACGGGTGGGGCCACAATGGATCCAGCTCGTTCATCGGCATGAGGACAAATCGGCGTTGATGGAGACGAGGATGCGGGATAGTCAGCCCTGGTTCCTTGATGACGCGCTCACCGTAGAAAAGGATGTCGAGATCGATGGTGCGAGGCCCAGATCGGTTATCCTCATCCCTCCCGAGAGCGCGTTCGATTTCCTGCAGAGTCGTTAAGAGACTGCGTGGTTTGAGATCTGTGTCCAGCTGCACCACGCCATTGAGAAACCAACCCTCCCCCGGATCAGTCCGGTTACGAACCGGCTCCGTCTCATAGAGCAATGACACCCCCTGCAGCCGAGAATGAGGGAGGAGACTGAGCAGCGTCACGGCTCGATCGCAAGAGTCCACCCGATCTCCGACATTCGATCCGAATCCGATGAAGACCGTTTCCATAAATCAGTTAGGCCCGAGGGATACGGAGTGAAGGAACCGCTCTTTGCATTTCCATTTCACCCCTTACCTTCCGCTGTTCACCGTTTCAGAATCCCACCTTCTTGATTCGCTCAACAGCTTCGGCGAGTCGTTCTTTGGAAGTGCAGAGGGTCATGCGGATGTAGCCCTCTCCTGGCGCGCCGAACCCATTACCCGGAGTCGTCACAATCCCGGCCTTTTCCAAGAGGTGCGCCGTAAACGACGCCGAGGTATAGCCCTTGGGAACCGTCACCCAAACATAGAAGGCAGCGGGAGGAGGATCCACCTCCAAACCGAGTTGCTTCAGGCCAGGGACCAGCGTGTCTCGGCGAGCTTGATACGTCTTTCTCAGGTCATCCGTCACAGCATCGTCAAGGCCGAGCGCCGTGATCCCCGCTTCTTGAACCGCCTCAAAACAACCTGAGTCCAGATTGCTCTTCACCTTACCGAGACCAGCCAGGACATCCTTGTTGCCCACGACAAAGCCGAGACGCCATCCGGTCATGTTATAGGTCTTCGAAAGCGAGTGGAACTCAACTCCCACGTCCTTGGCACCATCGACCTCCAGAAAACTCGTCGGCCGCCGCCCATCGTAGTAGATCTCAGAATAGGCCGCATCATGACACACGATCACTTGGTGCTCCTGTGCAAAGTCCACGACCCGCCTGAAATAGTCCTTCGTCATGATGACCGAGGTGGGGTTGTTCGGGGAATTCAGCCACATCAGTTTGGCTTTCTTTGCCACCTCTTTGGGAACTGCGCTGAGATCCGGGAGGAATCCGTTGGCTTTGGTCAGCGGCATGAGGTGCGACTGGCCGCCGCAAAAGCTTGTCCCGACCGGATACACCGGATACCCGGGGCTGGGCACCAACACGATATCTCCCGGATCGACGAAGGCCACATGGATGTGACCGATGCCTTCCTTCGAACCGATCAAGGTGAGGACTTCGTTGGTCGGATCCAACGTCACGTTGAAGCGGCGCTTGTACCAATCGGCGACGGCCTTTCTGAACGACAACATGCCTTCATACGAAGGATATTGATGATGCGCAGGATCCTTGGCCGCCTCTGCCAAACGCTCAATGATCGGCGCCGGCGTCGGCAAATCAGGATCACCGATCCCCAGATTGATGATATTCACTCCCCGGGCGATGGCCTCTTGCTTCATCTTATCGATGGCCGCAAATAAATACGGCGGCAATGTCTTGATACGTGTTGCGACTTCGATCGGAAAACCACCCATGGTCAATCAAGCTCCTTTCATGAATAGCACGATGCCTTCAGCCATCAGCTCACCGCCGCGCTCGCAATGCCGGGAGCCGATGGTTTCAAGCTTGTGTAGAGTACTGCAGAGCACCAGCCGCAATCAACGCGTACGAGTCAGCAGGTGGCCGATCAACCGATCAGCAATGTGATGACCTGAGGGGAGCCGTGGCAGCGCGGTTGTCTTGACCTGCTGTGCGGTGAGATTCGCCTTCGTCACATCCACAGCACATTCCCGGCACAATGAATCGATTCCACCTTCTTCCATCTCCAAATGAAAGAGGAGTCCATAGGCGCAATCGCCATAACGAAACGCCTGCAGCGGAGCGACTGTTGAGCTGGCTAGAGGCACACCACCTACCGGTAAATCGAAAATTTCGCCGTGCCATTCAAATACCTCGAACGCATCAGGACCAGCTCCAAATACCGGATCCTTCTTGCCCTCACCCGTCAGACGAATCGGCGTCATGCCAATTTCCAGCGCCTTGCCCGGTCGCACCGCAGCACCAAGCGCCCTGGCCATCAATTGACTGCCCAAACAGACCCCGATCATCGGCTGGCCAGCGAGCACCGCAGACCGAATGAAGTCGGTTTCATGGGCAATCCATGGATCCGAATCATTTACCGACATCGGCCCACCCATGACGATCAGCAGATCGCCCGTATCCCCAGGCAATCCGTCTTTGGGAACGAGATAGGAATCGAGACTCGCCCCACGCTTGGCGAGCGCGTTGACAAACACACCGGGCCCTTCAAAGGGAACGTGTTGAAGACAGACTGCACGCATAAAGCCTTTACTGGCATAGCAGGCCGACTCACGTCAAGATCCAGTGCTGCAGTAGAAGACGCCCGCTACATTGAAACTCCGGCATCGACATGTCCTCTGGCCGTCAGATTGACCATACACCTTTCGCATGGCTTCCCTTTTCTACTCCTTCTCCCGTAGAGTAGCCGCCCGATATGGCTACAGGCGCTACGACGGACTCGCTGATTCGTGGGATTGATCGCATCCTCATCCACACACAGGATGTGGAACGAGTATTTGCTCGATTTCGTCACGAATTCGGTTTACCGGTCGCCTGGCCACTCGCCGATTGTGGCCTACTCGTTTCCGGTGGGCTATACGCGGGTAACATGACGATCGAAATCGGTCGGTTTACTGGCCTTGGCTTCGTAGAAACATCGTTCTACGGCCTCGGCTTTGCGCCATGGCAACCCACCTGGAAAACGGTTGAAGGGTTGGCGTCTCGGAGGGTGTTGCATGCACCGCCGCTGACGCTCTGCTACGAATCGCCTCTTGTGATGCACTCCACCCTCACCTTTTTACGTAACCTATTGGACGGTCAGCCGACTACAGCGTTTTGGCTCGGTCGGCCTAGTAGCGGCAATACCCGAGTCAGTCGAGCGTTATCCAGCCTCCAAACCTGGATGGTCGGCACTGAAGCAGGCTCCAAGACATTTTCGCTGCTGCTGGGGAGTTCTCTGATCTTCATGTGCGACAACCACAGTAATCCGCATCAAGAACGAATCGCAGAGTTGAAGGCCACTTGGCGAAAAACCGGACAGAATGGACCGTATAGCATGACCGGGGTTGCGGGGATCGATATCGAGATATCGACCAATATCGCTAGCTGGAGGCGACTGCTGGATCGGCCGGACTTGGACACACACTCAACCCATTCATTTGGCACAGGGCCGTTGCTTCGATTTCACCCCGGCAGGGGGAACCGACTCCTCGGAATTGAGTTCGCCTGTGCCGATCTTCCATCCATTGTCCGACGGCTTCGTGAGCAGCGATCACTAGCGACAACAGATGAACAAAGGATTACCCTCGCTCCGGCTCGAATGGATGGATTAACGATTGGATTTAGCCAGTCTCCGACTGCGACATTGAATACGCTTTAAACAGACCTGCCGACCGAAGTCGTGCCGGCCAACGCGCTGGTTGCGGCTCCTTCTTGAGTTCCACCTTTAGCTCCACACGCGATCGACCGACAAGTATCTGTCATGGCTTTTCTCGCAACTGATATGAGCCGTCCATCGCTTGACGCGTCCACTGGCTGCTCAAGGCCAGACGCCCCTCCACCCTGTTCGTTCCAGCAGCGAGTCCGCTCTCGCTATCACGCCTTCTGGTACCACCTTGGAGAACGATTCGCCTGGTCACGTGGAATATATCGGGAACAGCCCGCACAGGAACTGCACGATCTCAGTGGAGTCCAGTATGAGCGAATCGCATCGCTCCAACGCCGATTCCGCGTACGATATGAACAACGAGCAACCCAACCGACAGCACTGCGACAATACGATTACCTGGACCTGCTCGACCAAGGATGGTCGGCGCTGACGTTGCCCAAGTCAACCGGTGGTACCGTGCAGGACATCGGGTCGAGTAATTTTTGGTACGCCCCCGTCCTGCACACCTTCTTTCGCCCGACTACGCTCCTCGGCGTTGAGGTGGACGGCCGTCGGATGTATATCAACGGCTATAGTCGCCACGACTACGCACAAGGCTACATCCAAGACCTTCCGAACACGACGTTCCATATCCAGGACTATTGCCACTATTCGTCCCCCGCCAATATCATCACCGCCTGGTATCCCTTTGTTACACCGGCTCCCGTCCTGGCTTGGCGGCTCCCGCTGTCTCTCTTTGCTCCACATCTCCTCTTTTCAAAAGTGGTGGCCAATCTACAGCCGCACGGGTTGTTCCTCATGGTGAACCACGGGAGGGATGAGGCAACGATTGCCGCTTCATGGTGCCGCAAGGTCGGAATGGTCCCGTGCGGATCCTGTGAGTTGAGATCGAGCCTGCGTCCGAGACTGCCTCTGCCCGTCCTCTCCTGTTGGATACGCCAGCCCGCCTAGCCGTACGTCCTGGCCTGCGTTACAATTACCCCCATGAACCGAACGATCAAACATGCAGCAGACCTTCGATGGCTGATCGACCATACCGGTGGGTTTCGCGCCGGGTATGTGACGGAGGTGCAAATCTTGAAGCGTCGCCTCTTCGACGAAGGATCGGTGCGCGAAGTCCCGGCCGGCACCACGATTGTCGTGATGATTCACTACGAAGTTCGAGATCTTGCGCGAGTCGCCAAGCTGACCATGACCGGCGTCACGGACTTTTCAGTCTTTGAACAGGATGGAATAGACTGCTCCTCTCTCAGCGTAATTCAGACGGAACTCACTGCAGGTAAACTGCGCTTCTGGTTTGATCCGCAGGGCGAGCTCTACGTGGTCTGCGACGAGGCGCATCTGGAAGAACTGACCGTGCCGGTTGTGACAGCCCAACAAGCTGCGGAACTCGCCCGATGGACCTTCCAGGGGCCCGACGCCGAGGGGCCTACCGTTCAGTGGCTCTTGGACGAGCTGGATCAGGCTGGACTCCCTTGTACATGGCGAGACGCAGGACGGTCTGTTGCGATTCATCCGACTGTGAAGTGGGAAGGCACCCTAAAACCGGCAGGCGATCCCTCGGTGGACGAAACAAACCTGATCCAGGTGATGGCCTATAGCCCACCGGAAGGACAAAGTTTCGGACTACTGCTGAGAGTATTCGGCATCCAAGATCGCAGGATGAGTCGAATTCTTGAAGTCCTGACAGATCGGATCACACAGTGCTTTCCAGGCAACTGCCTCGTCGGCACCACAATCATCCCTGGCCGCGAATGGGAGCGCTGGTTGGGTCGAGAACACCGGTCACAGGGTGAACGGTGAGAAATGAACCGTCCTCTGCTCAGTGTGCGTGTTCGGGGGAATAATGCCCATTCCCGTTTGAATACGAAGCGGTCCCGTTGCCCCTGGCATAGCCTGAAGCAGCATGTGCCGTACCATTCCCATTCACCTGCTGCCCTTTGCCGTTGATACATTCCACCAAGGCCCACAATCGCAAGGGATTCACCCGTTGATTCCTGGCAATGCTGAGCGACGTCCCTTCCAACACGGTATTGAGAGACAAGTCCGTACGCCAGCCTAGATGTTTCGTCAACGGAGAAAGCGCTTTTTCCACGGCAGCAATCATCTTATTGCCGTTGCTGAAATGATTCAGCATGATAATTCGTCCACCAGGGCGGCAGACCCGAATCATCTCGTTGACCACTTTTCGATGGTCCGGTACTGCGGTAACGACATAGGCCGCAACGACCGTATCGAAACTGTCATCATTAAATTGCATCGCGCCGGCATCCATCCGGTGCAGCTCGACATGATCGAGCTGATGAGCCGCAGCCTTTTCCTTGGCTCTGGCCAACATTCCTTCGGAGACATCAATGCCCACGATGCGACAATGTCGTGGGTACATCGGAAGAGCCAGTCCCGTCCCGACACCGACTTCCAGGATCTGTTCATTAGGCTGCACATCCAAATTTCGAATGGCCGATTCACGGCCCTCATGGAACACTTTCCCAAACACTCTGTCGTAAAACCCCGCATAGGAGGTGTACACACGTTCAATCTTCTCGGGATCCATG
>CAYSFU010000093.1:0-13968 GCA_964430555.1 uncultured Nitrospira sp.
GATGGTCGCCGTGCTGGAGAGTGCCGAGGCGACACTCAAGAAGCGGGGCGGCAAGCCAAATCGCCTGGCGGTGGAGACTCGGTTGCGGATGACGCTGGAATACTGGCGGGAATACCGTACGTATCTGCACATTGGTCACAGCTACGGTGTGAGCGAGAGCACGGCGTATCGCACGATTCGCTGGTGTGAGAATGTGCTCATCAAGAGCGGTGCCTTTACGCTGCCGGGTAAGAACGCCCTGCTCAACCATGAGAGGGCCTACGAGGTCGTCCTGATCGATGCGACGGAAACACCCGTCGAGCGTCCTCAAACAAACAGCGCCGGTACTACTCAGGCAAGAAAAAACGCCACACCCTGAAGACGCAACTCGTTGTCGACAGAGCCACGGGCCGGATTCGCTGCCTCGCCCACGATGCAGGTCGTCGCCACGACTTCCGGCTGTTCAAAGAATCCGGGATCCGGCTGCATCCCGAAACCCACGCCATCACGGACACTGGCTACCTGGGCCTACAGAAACTGCATGGCAACACCACGATGCCGAACAAGCGCAGCAAAAAGCATCCGCTGAATACGGACGACAAGCGGCACAACCGTGCCATCTCCAGAGATCGCATCCTCGCAGAGAACGTCATGGGCGCTGTGAAACGGTTCAAGATCGTCGCCGACAAATACAGAAACCGCAGAAGGCGCTTTGGCCTGCGCGTTACGCTCATTGCTGCGGCATACAACAAGGACGTGACGCCATGAAGTTATGCAAGAGGTCTATTGAATCACTTTAGATGCGTCCAGCATTCAATTGGATGCACTCGCGTGGCTCCTGTGCCTCGGGGTACGGTACAATCCTTGATAGGGCAAGTCACGATTGGGGATTCCTCATCACCTATTTTTTGCTGGCAGAGATGATGTTGCATTGTATCGTAAGGTTTGTCTCATGCTGGATTTTACGATGAGGGTTGTCTCGTCTCGTGCGACAACCCCTTATTTGGGAGGCCGTATGACATCCATGATTCTTCGCATCTGTGTGGTCGGCATCGTTGCTGTACTGAGTATAGGGGGTGTGGCCTGGGCTCAGTCTGGCGAGCGTTCGTATGCCTGGCAAGAGGGACCGATTGACGCACCACTTGGAGAACAAGCCACGCTCAGTTTATCAGCAGGGTATCGATTCTTGGGGCCGCAAGATACGCAACGCTTGCTGAAGGAGATGGGGAATTTCCCTTCAGGCGCCGAGTTAGGGCTGGTCACAGGTAGCTCAGGAGATCGTGACTGGTTTGTCGTCATTCGGTTTGTCGATGCCGGGTATGTAGAGGATGATGATGCGTCAGCCTGGGATGCCGACGAAATGCTGAACTCTATTAAGGAGGGGACGGAGGAGGCCAATGCTAAACGACGGGAGATGGGGATGGAGGTGTTGAACATCAGGGGGTGGGAAGAGAAGCCGCATTACGATAAGGCCACGAACAAAGTGGTGTGGGCCATTGCTGCGGAGACCAGCCACGGGACGACGGTCAATTACAACACCCTCGCCCTGGGTCGCCATGGTTACATGAGCATGAATCTCGTGGCTGATCTGACGCAGTTGCCCGCGCTCAAGCCTCATGCCGCAAACCTGTTATCGAATCTCAACTTTGTGCAGGGTAAACGGTACGTGGATTTCGACAGTACAACCGACAAAGTCGCGGCGGTCGGGTTGGCTGCGCTCGTGGCCGGCGCGGCGTTTAAATCTGGATTGTTCGCGAAGCTCCTCGTATTCATCCTTGCGTTCAAAAAGGTCATCCTTCTCGCGGGAGTGGCTGTGGTGGGCTGGGTGTGGAAGATCATGAAGGGGCGCTCTACGCCAAAACCATCGGCCTGATAGGAACGAGATGAAAACATTGCTTGCCCTGCTGGCAGGAGCGAAGTTCGGCAAGGTGTTGCTGACCTCAGGCACGATGCTCTTGTCGGTCATCACCTATAGCTTCATCTTTGGGTGGAGGTATGCGGCTGGATTTGTCGGCCTGATTTTTTTCCATGAGATGGGGCATTTTGTTGCGGCTCGGCAACGTGG
Organism: uncultured Nitrospira sp.; assembly: GCA_964430555.1. GTDB lineage: Bacteria > Nitrospirota > Nitrospiria > Nitrospirales > Nitrospiraceae > Nitrospira_D. Next base: position 2,045 of record CAYSFU010000093.1, read on the forward strand.
ATTGGATGTCGGGGCCCCCACGTTCATTCCGTTCGTCGGAGCCTGGATCCAGTTGAAAGAACAACCGATGGATGTGGAGACGGAAGCCTACGTCGCCATGGCCGGACCGGTTGTCGGAACCATCGCGGCTATGGGGTGTTTCTATGCCGCCGACTTTTTACAAAGTCCACTTCTCCGGGCGTTGGCGTATGCGGGGTTTATGCTGAATCTGTTCAATTTGATCCCGCTGGCTCCGCTTGACGGGGGACGCATTACATCCATTATTTCGCCGAAAACATGGTGGATTGGGGCCCCATTGATCGTGGTCCTTTTCCTCTGGAGCCACAGCCCCATGCTGTTGCTCCTTGCGCTCCTGTCGATTCCCCACCTTCTCTCGACGTTCCGACGGACCGGCACTGCGATGCCTGAACGGTATTATGACGTGCCTCCGTCCACACGGTGGAGCTACGCGACCTATTATTTACTGCTTGCGGGATTTCTTGGCGTGATGACGTACGAGACGCACCGGGCGGTTGGGCTGTAGTCCTGTCTGGTATGACGGCAGGGTGGTGCATCTCTATCGTCTATGTGGAGCATCACGGCTCTATAGCTCTGCTCCTGCCTTTATGGGATCTGTCCGGCCGTGCCGACCTTCTTTGAGCAGTCTGGACCAGATACACTCGTGCTCGCACAGTGACAGGAGGGTGGGGGGCCGATCAGCGAACGGTTTCGAATGAGATAATATTGAAATGATGTGGCTTTCTTGAGGGGATATCAATAAGCGAGAGCGCGAACAGTTGCTATCGTCCGTTTCCATCGAGACCGCGGATCAGTACGGCGCGGCCGTGATGATCGAGCCAGGATTGAATCTGATCTCCCACATGGGCTGGGCGGTCGATCCTGGTGTTCTCGTCATGCGGAATACGGAGTTCTTTTCCATAGCTATCTCGAATCAGGTAGGCGGCACCTTCCACAGCCTGGACTTGGCCGGTCACCGAGGAGGAACGCAGTTCCCCGGTCGATAACCCCAGACGTTTTTGTTCGCCCAATGTGCCGGACACGATGCCCAGTCCGAGGTACTCCTGCGACATCTGTTCCTGCGCGACAGACTGAGCGCAGCCCGTTGCCACGAGCAGCAGGGCCGGGAGCCACAAGGCATGTCGGGAAACGGTGTTCGCTGACATCATAGCGGTGCCTCCACAGATGAAGGGGGTGAAGCCTTGGCTCAAGTGAGGAGCATACGCACGGTGTGGTCACTATTCCATAGAGCGATGGAATGCTCAAGGAATTGAGGAAAATGTAACGGGTGCGTTGGATGGACAGAGGCTGCAGTGCTCATCGTGCGTGTATGTCACCACGAAGTGGATCCCACGGCCGAGTTCGGCGGGGGCATCACGCTGCTTTCGCAGGGCGCCAGCGAAGGCCCATGATCAAGAGTTCTTGCAGCAATTCTTTGTAGTTGTACCCTGTTTTCTTGGCAGAATCGGCAAAGTCTTCATTCTCTGCGATTTGAGGATTCGGGTTGGCCTCTAGCACGTACAGCCGTCCCTCGACGTCCATCCGCATATCAATGCGCGCATAGCCGCTGAGCCCGAGCGCGCGATAGACCCGCTTGGACAGGTCTTGGATTTCTTGCGCTTTGCCTTCCGGTAGCTGTCCGGCCTCCCGGGAGGTAATGCCATATTTCTGCTGATACTTCCGGCTCCATTTGACCCGTGCGGTTGCGATGCGTTTGGCGTCGTCCGGCAACTTGTCCATGATGAGCTCCCACACCGGCAACACGTGGAGGTGCCCGTTGCCGGTGATGCCCACATAGAACTCGCGACCCTCGATATAGCGCTCTATGAGGGCACCGCTCCCTACGCTATTGTGGACAAAGGCCACTCGCTCGTTCAGCTTGTCATCATCGTCCACGATGGAGGCTTGCGAAATCCCCAGCGAGGCTTCTTCGTTCACGGACTTGACGATCAGCGGAAAGGCGAGCTGCTTCGGCCGTTTGGCCGTTCGTCCTTGTGGCACCTCCATGAAGTCTGGGGAGGGGATTCGATGGAAGGCCAGTACCTTTTTGGTCAGGACCTTGTCCCGCGCCAACATGAGACCCCGGGGGTTGCATCCGGTATAGGGTACGCGTAACAGTTCAAGATAGGAGACCACGTGTTGATCATAGACCGCCACACCGTCAAATTCTTCCAGTAGATTGAAGGCGATATCCGGCTTCCACTGCTCGATTGCGGAATGCATGACGCCGAGATCGCTCTTGACGCCAAGGGGATGCACGTCATGACCCAATTTCTTCAGGGTCGAGACGACATCGTATTCAGTCCGCCAGGCAACCGACGTGAGATCGTGATCGGTTGCCTGCTCGGGTGGAACGAGATCTTCATGCATGAGGACGAGCACGCGTAGCCGCTTCATAAGGCCACCCGATGCCGTCCGCTGCGCAGAAAGTTCATGGTGTGGACGGTCAGTAAAATCGTAAAATCGAGTTTGGCCTGTTCTTCGGCCATCGGGACTCGCAGGTTCAGTTCACGGCAGCGCCGGATCATATCCTCCAACACCTGGTCGATGGTGTACTGATACTCGCCGGTCCAGCTCGCAACTTTTTTCCGAACCTCTCGTCGGAAACGATTCAGAAAGGACGCGGCGCTGATTTTGTTCGCATGGCTCGGCAGCGTGGAGAACAGGCGCTTGAGGTCCGGATCATATTGAAGATGGCGTTCGACGCCATAATGTCGACGTTTGCGCTCATAATGTTCCCGCAGCGTCTTTTTCAGCGTCGGCAAGGCATCGACTTCCTCTTGTGTGGTGACACAGGGTGGCGTATCGGCGAGTTCCGTCATGAGTCCGTCAACATATCGAAGCTTTTTCAACACCGGCCATTCTCGATAACGCTCTTCCCAGAGGGAGTCCGGCGTCAACCATACGGCAAAAGTCTCGGCGAAATCCTCATCGGGATGGCTTTGCGCGTACCACAAATCCAGATGACGGACGAAACTGCGACTGTAGGGCCGTGGAGAGTAATAGAGCGGATACCGTTGCGACGACTTTCCAAACATGGCCTGCCTGGTTTTGCGGCGGCGGATCTTATAGGCGTTCTCGATGGCATGACCGGCTTCATGGCGGAGAATCCGTAAACACCACTCGGTTGTCCCGCCTTCCACTTCCAACATCTGAGCCTGTTCGAGTTTCGCTAATCGCGGATGAGCAAGGTAAAAGGGGATGGCAATGCCAGGTACTCCGTCGGGAGTGAACCATTCGGTCGAAAGCCAAAAGTGGGGACGGAATCGGAGCCCACGTTGTTCGAGTTCTCGGACCAACTCCGTGATCGGGTGCTCGACAAAACTGCCCGTCAGCTCGACGTGCAAGTCGCACATCGGCAGATCCAGGAGCGCCTCATCGGACCATGAGGCCCATGGGGTGTCGCCTTGGTTGACGGTCGGAGTCTTGAGTATGTCGGAAACCGTTCGGTCCATAAGAGAGGCCTTCCACTTGGCCTGTCGGCATAATGCATGTAAAACTATAGCATCCGCACAGCATCGTGCTCTGATGGGCCGGCCGTTGTCTGCACCGTCGTCAAAAGAGGAAGAAATTTCCCAGCGCCGTCCCGGTTTGCGCCGACGTTACAACTGGCGCGGAGGGGACTGTTCAGAAAACCGGGAGAGCCCAGCGATCAGAGCCGGAATGGAGTTCCAGATGTGATCGATGACCGACTCCACATACGCTCGCGCCTCGACCATATCCCGTTCCCAATTCGGAAGGGCTTCGTGGAGGTCGAGGATCGGTGAGTCCTCGCCGAAGGCGACCTCATTAAAGAGCGGGACCTTCAGCCGGAATGTCGTGTGAATGAATTCACGATGTCCCAGACCCATGGCGATGATGAGATCGCTCCGCCGGGTCAATTCCGTTGTCAGTATTCGGGGAATATGAGCGGAAGGATCAACGCCTTTGAGGCGCAGTCGGTTGAGAATCACGGGATGAATTTTTTGAGGCTTGGCGTCGATGCCCGCTGATTCCACCTGATAGGGAGATCGTTGATCCTGCTGGGCGCGTAACGCATATTCCGCGGCCATGCTTCGGAAAACATTGCCGGTACAGACGAACAGAATTGATTGAGGCATGGAGGACGTGGGTACCTTTATATGGGCCGGGTAGTCGACATCACCGCAACGGGATCGTTACAATCGGGCTATGAGCAGTCAGACAATTCCAACAGCCGTCCCTAAATTAGACGAAGCGACGGAGAAGATGCAAACACGCCTGTGCCGACTGGTCGGACAGGCCATTGCAGATTATCGCCTTATTGAGGAAGGCGACAAGGTGATGGTGTGCCTGTCCGGCGGGAAGGACAGTTATGGGTTGTTGGACATCTTGCTTGTCTTGCAACGACGGGCTCCGATCCGGTTTGACGTGATTGCGGTGAATTTGGACCAACGGCAACCGGGTTTTCCTGAACAGGTGCTTCCTCAGTATCTTTCCGGCCGCGGAATCCCATTTCATATCGAGGCGCGCGATACGTACTCGATCGTCAAACGACTGATTCCCGAAGGGCAGACGACCTGCTCCTTGTGCTCCCGTCTCAGACGAGGCCATCTCTATCGCATCGCAGCTGAGCTTGGCGCCACGAAGATTGCGTTAGGCCATCACCGAGACGATATCATTGAGACCTTGTTTTTGAATCTCTTTTATACCGGCAAGCTCAAGGCAATTCCCCCGAAGCTGCGTTCGAAAGATGGCCGTCATATTGTCATTCGCCCATTGGCCCTGGTCAAGGAAGCGGACCTCGCACGCTACGCGGAACTGCGAAGCTTTCCGATCATTCCCTGCGACCTCTGTGGGTCACAAGAAGATTTAAAACGCAAACAGGTCAAAGCCTTTCTCCAAGAATGGGAGCGAGGGTCTCCTGGTTGTTCCGATAGTATTGCCGCAGCGCTTTCAAATGTTGCGCCGTCGCTCCTCATGGATCCGCGCCTGTTTGATTTTGCTTCGTTGACCTCAACGGAGGCTGATCAGCCGGAAGGTGATGTCTGGCTGGATCATGAATCGGCTCCGCAGGAGCCTGTCGAGGCTTCTCCGAAGCCGATCGAGTTTCTCCGCGAGTCCTGAGTCAATATCGTTCCCAAACCACGCGCTCCCATGGTTGTGGTGTTTGGTCTTGCCGCAAGCCGGGAGGAAGATGAGTCAATGAACCGCGCGCTGATGCGTTGCAAGGAGCTGCGCAAGCCTCCTGTGAAGTGTGCCGAGCTCATCAACCAGCTCAATCTCCGTATTCTCCAGGAGATACTCCATCGCACATGCGCCTTTCCCCCCTACAGCGACGGGCCAGCGTTGAGCCAGCGTGCGTAAGCCGTGGAGCAAATGGTGTGTCTCTTCGGTCGATTTCGTTTCAGTCAGGGAGAGAAGAATCAAGTCGGGCTGGACCGGATCGCACAACGCCTCCAAGTCGATCAGCGGGAGATTGGGCCCAAGGTAATACACATGACAGCCACGCGCAGCGGCAAGATAGGTTGCAACCTGAGCGCCAATCTCATGATACTCACCTTCAGGACAGGCAATCAGCACGCGCGGGCCGAATTCGTTCACCGGCAACTGATTCATCACGGAAAAGAGTTTCTGCTGGATGACTTTCGTCACGTAGTGTTCCACCGCGATGTTCACCCGCCCTTCATGCCACAGTTCTCCCACCCGTCGCTGTAAGGGAAGAAGAATGCGCTGTACGGCTTCTTCGAACGGAATCACGGCGATTGCTGCGTTCAGTTGCAGGTCAAACCGACTTTTATCAAGCGGATTAAGTCGGGAGATTAATTCATCGAGCAGCGAGCGATGGGGGACAAGCTCCTGCTGCGTTGGGATTGCGCTTGCCCGCATACGTTGGAGCAACGAATCTCGCCCCTCTATTGCGAGCTCGCCGATTGTCTGACCTCGATCCAATTCCTCCTTCAGAAAGCGGAAGAGTGTGACGTCCTCATCGGTATATTCTCGATAGCGATTGGCGCTTCGTAAAGGTTTGACAAGACTATACCTCCGCTCCCAAATCCTGATCACATCTTTTGAGAGTCCTGTGAGTTTCGCAACCCTATGAATTCTATGTTTATTCATATTATCGATCAACCTAGATGAATGTCCAATGTTTGTCAAATATTTTACACTGTAACGATTGACACATTCGACATAATTGGCTATACATTGGACATACATATGACATGTGTAGGACATACACTTGAGCGAGGGAGTCGTGATTATAGCGATTCCGAATAGAGCAGAAGTATTGATGCGCTCTAAGAAAAAATCAGCCACGCTGCGGTTTACCTGCTCCCAATGTGGTGACCTTAATGGTGAATGAAGTCGATATCGTTCTCCGCAGAGCGGAGCCGAGGGGGGAGTGCCGTGACATCATCAAGGCGGTCATGTTGCCCAGTCACTGGATCGGCATGGCTCGATGCCAATTCACGCACATGAAGAATCTGATCAGTTCATAGCGCATCGATCGGCGTCATGGCAAAGACCTTCGTATTCAGACGAAAGCATGTTGGATGCTGAGTTCAAGGTGACGCCGCAACTCCGCACGGCATCACCCGCTGAGGTGGGCAGGTCTTCTCGTGATGGAGAGGCCTGTCTCCTCGGTGAAATGAAAGCGTTGTGACGGACTTTCCTATTTTCTACAAGTGCAAGGAGAGAATCATGATTACGAGCAGTGTCTTCTTGCTTGTGATGGGATTCCTGACCCGTGCACTGGTGGCCGGACTCTTTGAAACGGTGCGTGTGGTCGACACACATCGGGCGAAAAACAAAAGGCTTATTCAGAAGTAAGAAGCGGCTGGTTATCTCTTCATGGGTATTGAGGATTCCCATAAAAATCCACTGGGAATTCAAATAATGCATCGGCTTTCCCTTGTCCACCAAGCCACATTGTCTGCGTACGATACGGAGGGCTCGGTTATCGAGCATGGTGTGGGTTTGCAGGCCGATGCCGATGCGATTATCTTCAAAGGAGTACGGAGTGCGAATTACGGGGAACGTATGAGCCGGATTGATAAGACGCACGTGCGAGAGATCAACGATATTTCAAGAGGCTATTGTTGTGGGATAACCCGATGAAGATTGTTATCACCGGAGGCACAGGATTCATTGGCCGAGCGTTGTGTGCCGCTCTCGTGCAGGGCGGTCACAGGATTACGGTTTTGACCAGGAATATGGGTCATGCCCATCATCGGCCCGAGCTGCTGGCTCAAGCAGTCGAATGGAACGCGCGGGACTCAGGCTCCTGGGAGCAGGCCCTTGAAGGAGCCGACGCGGTCATCAATCTTGCCGGTGCGTCCATTGCCGAGACTCGCTGGACGGATGTGCGCAAACAACTCATTACCGATAGTCGAATCCTCACGACCCGCTTGCTGGTCAGGGCTCTCTCTCGCTGGTCGTCAAAACCCACCACGTTCATCAGCGCGTCCGGCATCGGGTATTACGGCGTTACCGACGATCAACGGTTGGATGAGAGCGCAGCGCGCGGTGAGGGATTCTTGGCCGATCTGTGTTTCGCATGGGAATCAGAGGCGCAACGAGCTGCGGAGTGTGGGGCACGAGTCGTCACCCTGCGCACTGGAATGGTCCTGGAACAAGACGGTGGAGCCTTGCCCAAGATGTTGTTGCCTTTCCGACTGTTTGCCGGCGGACCCATCATGCCGGGGAGTCAGTGGGTCTCCTGGATTCACCGCCATGATCACATTGGGTTGATCCAGTGGGCCCTCAGCACGCCGACAGTTGTCGGACCGATCAATGCCGTGGCTCCCGAGCCGGTGAGGATGACGACGTTTTGTGAAGTCCTTGGGCGGGTGCTGCACCGACCGTCCTGGCTTCCTGTTCCAAGATTCGCGTTGAACGTGCTCCTTGGTGAGTTGAGCACATTGCTGACAACTGGTCAGCGGGTGATTCCAGTGGAAGCCATAGCGGGAGGGTACCGTTTTCAGTATCCAACGCTTGAGCAGGCCCTGCAAGCCATTTTGAGGGAGACAAAAAATAGGTGGTGAACTGTGGAGCAGTTGAAAAATCATGCGGTTCTATACCTCATACGTGAATGTGAGTGTTGACTGCAGTTTTTAGGATGTACGGAAGAGAGATGGTCCATGCGCGGAATCGTCTGGTTCAGAAGAGATCTTCGCCTTGCCGACCAGCCGGCGTTCACTGCGGCCTGTGAAGAATGCGACGACGTGATTCCGCTGTTTGTGTTTGATGAGCCCTTGCTGCAGTCGCAGGAATTCGGGTCAGCCTGCGTGAACTTCATGCTGGGCTGTTTGGAGGAGCTTCACGTATCCCTTGCGGCGCTCGGACTGCCTCTTCAGTGGCGGCGTGGAGTCCAGGCCGATGAAGTGTTTCGAGCGGCCCTCGAATGGGACGCCGATGCCGTGTATTGGAACCGAGATTATGAGCCGCGTGCGCTCAGGCGAGATCGGACTGTACAGGAACGACTGGCGCGGGAAGGCATTGTCACCAAGACTTTCAAAGACCACGTGGTGTTTGAGGCAGAGGAAGTGCGTGGAGCCACTGGAGGACCGATGCAGCGCTACAGTGCGTATCGTACTCGCTGGTGGGCCGCGTGGCATGCAGTCAAACCGATAGTCCGTGCCGTCCCGCGTCTCTCGACGACCGTAAGCAAAGCGGTCCGGTTGCCTCTCTCTCCGCTGCCAACAGCCAACGAGTTGGGCTACAAGGACCTTGTTCTGTGGATTGCACCGGGAGAGCGTCGTGCCCGCGAACAATTGCGTCGGTTCGTCGGAGGACCCATTCACCGATATGCCGATGGTCGGAATCGTCCCGCAATCGAGGGCAGCTCAAAGTTGTCGCCTCATCTTCGTTTTGGGACCCTGTCCACGAGGATGGCCGTGCAGGCAGCGCTGGAAAGCTTGTCCCGTAAAGGGCCAGTCTCTCGAACAGATGTTGTGACCTGGATCGATGAAATGATCTGGCGTGAATTCTTTCAACAAGTCTTGGTGGCATTTCCGCGTGTCGTCGACGGGCCGTTCCGAACGACGTCTGTGCCGCCGTCGCGAGCCCCCGGTCCGGAGCGTGATGTCCTGTTTCAATCGTGGTGTAGTGGGCGGACGGGGTATCCAATCGTAGATGCCGGCATGCGGCAGCTCAACCAGACAGGATGGATGCACAACCGTGTTCGCATGATCGTGGCGTCCTTTCTGATCAAAGATCTTCGGATCGACTGGCAGAGTGGTGAGCAGTACTTCATGCGCCACCTGCTCGACGCTGACGTGGCAGCCAATAACGGGAATTGGCAGTGGTGTGCGTCGACGGGGACAGATGCCATGCGAGGCTATCGCATCTTTAATCCTGCTCTCCAGAGTAAGAAGTTCGACCCAGACGGGACCTACATCCGCCGCTATGTTCCGGAGCTGGCCCATGTACCGGCGAAGAGAATTCATGAGCCGCATCTCATGACGGCAGATGAGCAGGTGTGCGCCGAATGTCGAATTGGGGCCGATTATCCTGCCCCGGTTGTGGATCATCAACGAGCTCGTCAGAACTATCTCAACCTCGGGAAGCAGGAAGCGACGAGATGACAGCCCTCCGCCTTGGAATCAGTCGGTGTTTGCTTGGAGAGGAAGTCCGCTTCGATGGGGGGCATAAACGAGACCAGTTTCTCACTGAGGTTTTGGGCCGGTATGTCGAATGGGTACCGGTATGCCCTGAGGTGGAAGCGGGTTTAGGTATTCCGCGCGAAGCCATGCGATTAGTGGGCAATCCGCATCGTCTCCGACTCATGACGATCACAAGCGCGCACGATCACACCCCAGCCATGGAGACCGTGATCAAGGAGCGTCTCGACTCCCTCGGTAAACTGAATCTCTCGGGGTTTGTCTTCAAGAGAGGCTCACCCAGTTGCGGAGTCGAACGGGTGCCCGTGTACACCGCACAAGGAATGTCGAGCCACAACGGTGTTGGAATCTTCGCAAACGCCTTTATGGAGCAGTTTGCATTGATTCCTGTCGAGGAGGAGGGGCGACTCTGTGACCCGTTACTTCGAGAGAACTTCATCGAACGTGTGTTTTGCTATCGTCGGCTGCAGGACCTTCTCCAATATGAGATCAACAGACAAGAGCTGATTCGTTTCCACGCGGTTCACAAATATTTGCTCCTGTCCCATAGTTCACGGCATTACAAAATGATAGGGCAGCTTGTCGCTCAGGCGGAACGATATCGACCCAAAGATTTGATGGTGAAGTATGCCGATCTCTTTATGAAAACGTTGACCGTGAGAGCGACAGCGCGCAAGCACGTGAATGTCTTGCAACATATCGCCGGCCACTTCAAAAACCGGATGGACCCGCGTGAAAAGGCCGAGTTGTTGGGTGTGATCAGAGACTATCATCAGGGGCGTATTCCTTTGATTGTTCCATTAACCTTGATGAAGCAGTATGCCCAGATATTGGACATGCACTATATCCGCGACCAGGTGTATCTCAATCCACAGCCCAAGGAACTCATACTTCGGAGCCACATAGAGGAGGATGCATGGCGACAGGAACACGAGGAGTTATCTTAGTCGGGCATGGCGGCATTCCAAAGGATTGCCCGCAGGAATTGGTGACCAGGCTCAAACGCTTAGAAGCCCAGCGGCGTGCAGCCAAGCAGCTGCCGTCTCAAGAAGAACTTGACTTGGATCAGACCATCCGTCGTTGGCCACGAACCAAATCGACTGATCCCTACCAATCTGGACTGGAGGCCGTGGGAGCCGTACTGCGTCCACATCTGAATGGTGTGTTGTTTACCATGGCATATAACGAATTCTGCGCACCGACCTTGGAGGAAGCCGTCGAGGATTTGGTGACACAAGGCGCGACATCCATCACGGTGTTGACAACGATGTTCACGCCGGGCGGTTCTCATTCGGAAGTCGAAATACCGGAGATCCTTGATCACCTTAGGCCAAAGTATCCCGATGTCGAACTGCGCTATGCCTGGCCGTTCGATTTACAGTTGATCGCTACGACGTTGACGGAGCAGCTACGAAGATGGTCGTGACCGCCGGGATCGTAGGGCGCCCAGAATGCAGAGAAGAACTTGAATGAGACGAACAGCGAGCTTTGGCAAAGAATATGAACATGAAGAATTCTTCATGAAGTTCTAATCTGACCTTCATCTTGTGGGGAGTATGCTTTCGTAATAGGGGTGGAAGGAGGTGAGAATTGATGATCACAGTCGTCATGGCAAGTGTCGCGCTGATCGTCCTCGCCGGAGCTCTACAGCGAGCGATCTGGAGTCCCATCCCGATCAGACTGAAGCGACCAGTCCTTTCCTATAAAGTTCTCAGTGTGCTGGCAGTGCTTCCAATGATTCTTCCCGGTTTCGCAGGAGCACATGGCAATGTGACTATAGAGGAAGACGCTTGTGTTCAACGGGTCGGCGGGAATCTCGTTCATTTCAACGCCTATCAGCCACAACATGCAGCAAAGGCTCAGTATTGTACCGATATTCCCGGTGAGGGCGATACGTTTCTCGTGCTGGATCTTGTCGATCCGATCCTGCGCAACCTTCCGATAGGCGTGCAGGTTATAAAGGGGATGAGTGAGACATCAGAAGAAGAGACCGTGGCCTACTGGCCGCCTACGATTCATCCGGACGGAGTGCTTCGAGGTGAGGCCAAGTTAGCCAAGGGGCTCTATCGATTGATCATTACCCCGGATGGCTTCAGTCCATCGTCGTATCTGTTGCGAGTCCAGCAGATCGACTACACGAATGTGGCACGAACAGCAATTGGACCGCTGACCGTGCTTCTGCTACTCATCGTGATCGGCTATGAAGTCTCAAAATCAACGCGAGTCAGAAACTGGTTGGTCTCCAGTCGTGTCTGAAGTCGTCTGCGGAGAAGCGGGTTTAACAAGGAGGTTGCATCATGGCAGCATCAAGCGATCGAGGCTATGACGTCTCGCAGTGGTACGATT
>CAYSFU010000094.1:0-12995 GCA_964430555.1 uncultured Nitrospira sp.
CCTATGGTGCCGAAGGCGGGACTTGAACCCGCACGGCTTGCGCCACACGCCCCTCAAACGTGCGTGTCTGCCATTCCACCACTTCGGCACTCAGCAGGACATTGTAACGAAGCCTGCTATCATGTTCTGGGGTTGCTTAACATCGCGACGTTCTGAAACCGCCGTCACGGGTTTTCGCTCACCCCGGTCCTCTCCCAGGCTTGCATCGTAGCAACCTGCCTTGAGGCCCTTTAGTCAGCATATGAGGGAAAAGGAAGGTGCATTATAGAAGTACCCCAAAATTCTTGTCAATGAACGAATCGTCCGGTAGAATTGGCCACTCGAGTCACATCTCCTTTGCACTTGGCATGATACAGACCGATCAACGAGGCCTTGCTTCTCGGGTTGCCGCATTTTTCGATGTCGACAATACGATCTTACCCGGTGAAGCCAGTGAATTGAGATTTTTCCGCTGGCTGTGGCGTCGCAGGATTGTCGGCTGGCCCGAAGCTCGAGACAGTATCGCGTGGCTTTTGCGGCATACTCCCCCCTTCTCGCTCCATCCTCTCCGCCAACGGAAATTGTACTTGGCCGGGAAGCCCTCGCAGGTGATTGAGCCGTTGGGTGAAGAATTTTGTCGGGAAGAACTCTGTCCTCGTGTCTCAGCCGCCGCCATGCGCAAGCTTGATGAGCATCGCCGAGCAGGTCACGACATCGTTTTCGTAACCGGATCGCTCGACTTTCTGATCGCGCCTGTCGCCGATGCGCTTCAAGTGGATCGGTATTTTGCCAGTCGGTTGGAGCAACAGCACGGTCTCTATACAGGTTGGCTTGTGCCTCCGCTCCCCTATGGAGAAGGCAAACGTCAACTGATCGATCAGCTGACCCAGGAGCTCACACTGGATTTATCCCAATGCTATGGGTATGGAGATAGCCCTGGGGATGTTGACCTTCTCCGCGCCGTAGGACATCCAACCGTGGTCAATCCGATTCGGGGAATGGATGCGATTGCCCGTCATCATAACTGGCCGGTTGTCACGTGGCCCTGAACGAAGCCGATGACCGGACGCACCCTCTCTTCGGCGCATCATCACGTCCAATGATGAGTTAGCCCACACCTTGTTCATGCGCGTAACCGAAATTTTTCACAGCATTCAGGGGGAATCAACTTTTGCCGGATTGCCCTGCGTGTTTGTGCGTCTGACCGGCTGTCCTCTTCGCTGCACTTGGTGTGACACAGAGTATGCATTCTTTGGCGGCACAGAACAGTCACTCGAGGACGTGCTCGAGATGGTCCGATCCTATGGGTGTCCCTTAGTCGAGGTGACGGGAGGCGAACCTTTGGCACAAGCGGAGACGATCACCCTGTTGCATCGATTATGTCACGACGGCTTCACGGTCCTTCTTGAAACGAGTGGCGCAGTCGATACCAGTACCGTCGATCCATCCGTTCATATCATTCTGGATGTGAAATGTCCGGGCAGCCGTATGACAGACCGCATGCACTGGCCAAACCTGGAGCGGCTGAGACCGCGAGATGAAGCCAAATTCGTCATCCAGGATCGTATCGATTATGAATGGGCAAAAGACATTCTCCAACAATTCCATTTAACCGATCGCTGCCCAACTCTCTTCAGTCCGGTATTCGGGACACTCGATCCTCGCCAGTTGGCCGAATGGATGCTGGAAGACCGCCTCGCTGCTCGTCTTCAACTCCAACTGCACAAACACATTTGGGCACCCGATACACGAGGCGTGTGAGGAGTCCCTAGACCATCTGGAGCATCAGACATAGTGTCACCCTCAAGGCTCAAGGACTGATAGCGGCTGATCGTTCATCTTCACACAAGGAGAATTCAATGAATATCATGCGGGTTCACGCCAAACATGGACGCGTCGATACCAACCGCACGGAAGTGCTCGTCATCCTGCTGTGCGAAGACGATACGCTGTCGACATCCGACGGAGCGTTGTTGGATCGAGCGCTTGGTGGAACACTTCGGGAGCTCCAGCGATCGCGGGAGTTCGAAGGGAAGGTACACGAGGTCCTCCTGCTTCACACCCACGGAAAGCTTCCTGCAAAGCGTCTGATTTTGGCAGGTTTGGGGAAACACCATCAACTAGGCTTGGATCAGATTCGCCAAGCCATGGGGTACGCTGTCAAACGGGTTCGCCAAGCAAAAGCCGACTCCTTCACAGTCGTGCTGCCGAGCGCCATACCGCGCGGAGTATCAGTGAGCGACGTGTCACAGACCTTGGCCGAAGGAGCGATCTTAGGAAGCTATCAGTTCACGGCCTACCGTAGTGAGGCGCGGGCCAGTAATGATGTGACCGCCATGACCATTCTTGCCTCACAGAAAAGCCACATGAGCCCTCTTTCTGAGGGGATCCGCCGCGGTATCGCGACCGCCGAAGCCACGATCTTCGTTCGTGACCTCTGCAACCATCCTTCCAATGTGATGACCCCAACGAAAATCGCCAGCGAGGCAAAAGCTGTGGCGAAGGATACCGGAGTCAGCCTCAAGATCCTTGAACAAAAAGAGATGGAACGGCTCGGGATGGGTGCATTGCTTGGCGTCGCAAAAGGCAGCCACGAACCTCCGAAATTCATCATTCTTCAGTATCACGGAGCCAAAAAGAAAGATGATCGTCCTGTTGTCCTCGTCGGTAAAACCATTACCTTTGACACTGGAGGAATCTCGCTCAAACCCGCTGAGAACATGGAGCAAATGAAAGCCGATATGACCGGAGGCGCCGAGGTCCTGGCTACCGTACGGGCTGCGGCCAGACTGAAATTACCCCTTAACCTCATCGGCATCCTTCCAGTGGCAGAAAACATGCCCGGCGGTCGTGCCATGCGCCCTGGAGACGTAGTCACCACGCTCTCCGGAAAGACCGTGGAAGTCCAGAATACTGATGCCGAGGGTCGGCTGATTTTATCTGACGGCCTGACCTACGCCACTCGCTTTAAACCAGCCGCACTCATCGACATCGCAACCCTGACAGGGGCCTGCGTGGTTGCTCTCGGACAATTCGCGATCGGTATGTTCGGTACCGATACGAAGTTGAAGGAGGCGATCACGAGCGCCGGTCTCCGAGCCGGAGAGCGGGTGTGGGAAATGCCGTTGTGGGAGGACTACTTCGAGCAACTCCGTAGTGATGTGGCCGATATGCGAAATATCGGCGGACGGGGAGGCGGCATGATCACAGCCGCCCTCTTCTTGAGCAAGTTCGTCGGCGACTATCCCTGGATACACCTCGATATCGCCAGCACCGATTGGAGCGAGCGGGAACGTGCGTACATTCCCAAAGGCCCGACTGGTATCGGGACGAGGCTGTTGATCCAGTTCCTGATCCATCGTTCGCTGAAGCCTGAAAGCGCACCGGTATGATGATCCCTCAGGACCAGATCGGACAGCTCTTCATGATAGGCTTTGACGGTACGACCCTATCGGCAGACCTTGCTTCGTTCATCAAAGAATATCAGCCCGGCGGGATCATCCTTTTTTCAAGGAATCTCGAATCGGCCGAACAAATCGTCGACCTGACAAACGACCTTCAACGCTGTAGCCCACACTCCCCTCTCCTAATTTCCATCGATCAAGAAGGCGGACGTGTCTCACGGTTGCCAAAAGAGTTTACGATTTTCCCGCCATGCGAGGTACTGGGGCAATGCCACTCCTCAGAACTAGCCTACGCCGCAGCTGCAACAACAGCAAAAGAATTGGCGGCGGTCGGGATTAACATGAATATGTCCCCCGTGCTGGATGTCAATAGTAATCCAACAAACCCCGTCATCGGCGACCGAGCATTCGGGACCACTCCCGACCGTGTGTCCGAAATGGGATTAGCGACGATAGGAGGCCTACAAGATAATCGAGTGATCGCCTGTGGAAAGCACTTTCCTGGACATGGTGATACCGCGTCGGACTCACATAAGGAATTGCCCGTCGTGGCCGCTTCTCGTGATCATCTCGAGCGTATTGAGTTACCCCCATTCCGGCGAGCGATCGCCGGCGTCGTGGCAACGATGATGACAGCCCATGTTCAGTATCAGGCGTTGGATGAGCAGCGGCCGGCGACCTTGTCTTCGACGATCATCTCAAAATTACTCCGTCAAGAGTTGTACTATGACGGCGTCGTCCTGACAGATGACCTCGAAATGCATGCGATCATCGATCACTACGGGATCGGAGACGCGGCCGTCCTGGCTATCCAAGCAGGTTGTGACATGCCGCTGATCTGCAAGGATCGGAACAGAGTGGTCACCGCTATGCAAGCCGTCGACAAAGCTGTCATGAGCTCGGATATCTCTCCCCAACGGTTGGCTCAATCGCTTGCCCGCATCCGCCGTCTGAAGGACCACTACCTCCTTCCCTATCGACCCGTTACAATCTCTGATGCAAGATTGGCGGTTGGCTGCCGTAGTCACCGAGCGCTCTTGCGGTCCATTCACCAAATCCGAGAGCGGGTCGTGAAGCAGGAGGCATGAGCGTTTTTGAGGGTCTTTTCTTTTTCTGGTAGTCGGCCTACAGATCGCCCTCTCCACGTGGACGGTCTCTGGAGTCGGAAGGCGCCACGCTAAAGGTAGTCTTGCTCCGTTCTTACTGCTTGTGGCATCATGGGCAATTCTGGGAGGGCCTTATGGCCTCATTACTCGAGTACGTCGGATCTGTTCATATTTTTCTTGGACCCTACCGTGGTAATCCGATCGCGCTATATTTGCGACGAACAGAATCCGGCTGCCAGATCGGACCGAAAGTGTACCCTTGGAATGATGTGACGGGCGTTGGGGAAACACCAAACAAAGCCGCTGCGGATTTTGAAGAAAAATGGAAAACCAAGGGCTTAACTGCAGATATGTACTCTGGACCATCCTGGGAAGGAGGGATTAAACCGGAAAAACCGGCCCCACCAAAACCTGCGGCACCACCAAAGGCCGCTACACCTCCCTCAGTTCCTGCCGCTCCAGCCGCAACCGCTTCCCCTCTACCTGCCTCACCTGTTACGAGTCCGGCCGCACCTGAAGCAGTGCCAACCTCTGCCGATGGCGCTCCTACCAAAGCTCCGGCATCGACGATATCGCCCTCCACATAATCGGCCATCGCCTGATCAGGAATTGTCGTCTGTCTCGTCGGCCTCCTCAACAGTTCGAGGCATCTCGCCTAGAGAGCTTGCTGTGTTTCATGCTGTAACCAACGTAGACGAGAATCCCCACCGCAGTCCACACTCCAAAGCGGATCCACGTCACCCACGGCAGCCCGGCCATGAGGTAGAGACAGGCTGCAATGCTGAAAAGCGGTACAAGGGGCATGAATGGAAGACGAAATGGGCGAGGCTGATGGGGCTTTGTATACCGCAACAGCATGACCCCAAAACTGACCAAGACAAACGCAAAAAATGTTCCGATGTTGGTCATGTCGGCCGCGTCCCCGATCCGGAAGAACGCCGAAAGAATTGCCACGGCGACACCAGTCAATATGGTCGCACGATGCGGTGTTCCAAATCGTCCATGAACCGTGGAGAGGCGTGGACTCAGCAGATGATCCCGTGACATGGCAAAGAAGACTCGGATTTGCCCCAACATCATAACCACCAGTACGCTGGTAATCCCAGCAACCGCTCCAATCGCGACGATCGCGGCACCCCATTTGAATCCGACCAGCGTGAGCGCTTCTGCAACAGGCGCGTGAATGTCGATTTGGCCTACCGGGACGAGCCCGGTCAGGACAGCCGCGACGGAAATATAAAGGACCGTGCATACACTCAACGATCCCAGGATTCCCAACGGAACATCCCGCTGAGGATTTTTTGCCTCCTCTGCGGCAGTGGAGACCGCATCAAACCCAATGTAGGCAAAAAAGATGATGGCGGCAGCGGCTCGAACCCCCTCGAAACCGTTCGGCATGAACGGGGTCCAATTCTCGCTGTTCACAGTGGGAACGCCAACGGCGATAAAGAAGAGAATCACCGCCAGTTTCAGGAGCACGATTATACCGGCTGCCCTTGCACTTTCTTTAATCCCGATCACAAGGATCGCCGTGACGAGCAAGACAATAATGGCGGCGGGGAAATTCGCAATGCTCCCCTCCGGCCCACCAGCCCACTGCGGTGGATTGGTAGCCCAGTAGGGCAATTCGAGGCCTGCGAGTTTGAGCAATTTATTGAAGTACCCCGACCAACCGATTGCAACGGCAACACAGGCGACACCATACTCAAGGATCAGATTCCATCCAGTGAGCCAGGCGAGAAACTCTCCCAAAGTGGCGTAAGAAAAAGTATACGCAGATCCTGCTACTGGAATCATCGCCGAGAACTCGGCATAGCAGAGGGCCGCCAGGGCACAGGTTACACCGGAGAGGATGAAGGAAAGAACAATCCCAGGTCCCGCGCCAGGTCGATGGGCATCGCCCACGATGGCAGTCCCGACCAGGACAAAGATCCCAGTTCCAATAATTGCTCCAATCCCCAGCGCCGTCAGATCCCAAGCCGTCAATGTTTTCTTGAGGCGATGCTCTGGCTGCTCAGCATCGGCCAGGATTTGATCGATGGGTTTCGTTCGGAAGAAGGGATTGCTCACGACCATTCTCCGGTCTCAGGCGCAAAATCTTGGCCCGACGCAATCACCGGAAGAACGCTCATGTCCGGGTCCGCCGCGCGGCGCGTAACAACGCCTCAAAGAGCCGACGGTGGGCTATATGTCGGTCGAATAAAAACTCTGGATGCCATTGAATGGCAAGTAGAAATCGATGAGTCGGGGACTCAACGGCCTCAACAATGCCGTCGGGAGCCACCGCACTGGTGATGAGTGACGGAGCGACGGCTTTCACGGACTGATGATGTGAACTGTTCACCATCAGTGTTTCTTTTCCGACAATCTGCTTCAGGAGGCTGTGGGGTACGACCCTCACCGCATGCGAGACAGAGATGGCCTTCGTCTTTTGACGATGGTCCATCGCGCGAGGAACCTGGGCAGGGATATCTTGAAAGAGACTGCCTCCACAGGCCACATTCACAGCCTGCATCCCTCCGCAAATTCCCAAGAGTGGAAGGTCTCGTCGCCTAGCCAGCCGCACCATTTCCAGCTCAAAGTCAGCACGTCGCTCGCTGACCAATGGAAATTTGTAACACTGTTTCTCTCCGTACAGACGCGGAGAAAGGTCAGGGCCGCTGCCGGTAAGAAGCAGCCCATCAACACTGTCAAGAAGTCGTCGTCGATCAGCCGCTGCAGCCACTAAGGGGAGGACTAGCGGAACACCGCCAAGCTCTTCGATAGCCCGAATATACCGGGCTCTCAGGAAGTAGGTGGGTTCAGACCCACCCATATCCTTCCTGTCACCGGCATTAAAGTCAGGGGTCACGCCGATGACAGGCTTCATAATTACTGCACAGGTTCGGGCATCGGAGAAGGGGCTGGAGAGAACCCCTCGTTTTCAGCTGCCACGCCTAGGAAACGAACCGGACGATCGCCGTTGAGGTGCTCAGGAGTAATGACATAGGTTCCGTACACACTGGGAATCCAAATGTTCTTCGCCGTTGACTCACTAAATCCTGAGAAGACATAGGCCAAGCCACCGACAATTCCTCCACCAATGGCAAACGCGGCTTTAAACGGAAAATACAAAATAGTGGCGGCGGCAGAAGCAGCACCCATACCAGCCCCCGATGCTGTCCCTTGTATGGAATCAGTTGATGTGGATTGACTCCAAGCCGGTGCCACAAGCATCGAACCGTACGCAACGACAATCAAAATGATCACGATCGGAAGTCTCACGTGTGACTCCTCCTTCCCCTAAATCAATAGCTCAAACAAACAATCCCTCAACCCCATATCATACACGAATACCCACATGCCTTATAACAAATTTGATGCCGAATGCAACCCCCTTTGTCGCTACATCTCTATGTAGAGACAACACAAGGAGACACGAATGATCAAGGAGCGAGACCGAGTTCATCCAGGATGTAGGAGAGAGGATGCTCGGGATGCGTACTGATTTCTTGATCCAATTCGGCTATCAATGCCTCAGCAGGGATTCGCTGATTATTCTGTGGCAATCCGCGCAACAACTGAAGATTCAATTTCCACCGACACACAGCTTGGACAAACACGTCTCCGATGCGTTTTTGATAATCGAACCGTTCTTGAAGCTCCACGGCCACTAAACTCTCCGCAAGTCGATCAGTCAACTGGATCGTTCTCTCAAGGATTGAGAGCTGACGGTTGTTGACCTCCACGACAACCTGAATACCAGTCTTCCAACTCCGTTTCTTTACATTAAACACACAGGCCTGCACATCCGTTTTCCCTTCAACTGGTTCAGGACCAAAGAAGAAGCTTACGCGATAGGCGGTGATATCGTGAGTCGCTGCGGTAATCATATGATCGCCATTGTACCATGAAGCATGGAGATACCTCCTGGTCTGATTGACGCCCCGTCGCCTCGAAGAATATGATGCAACACTCATGAGCCAAACTGCCCATCATGCGAGAATCCATGCGATTCAAAACGCGCTTCTGGATCAAGAGGCCGTTGAGGGATGGCTTTTCTATGATTTTCGCGGTTCAGACCCCTTGGCCTATCGGGTGTTGCTCCTTGATTCTTCTCAGCATGTCACGCGCCGTTGGTACTACTGGATCCCCAGGAACGGCGAACCGGTAAAACTTCTTCATCGGATCGAACCGCATGTGCTAGATGACTTGCCTGGGTACTCCCATCTTTACGTGTCGTGGGAACAGCACCGGACGGTGTTGGACTCTCTCTTACGGGGTCGACGACGCATTGCGATGCAGTACTCGCCCCTCAATGCTGTCCCCTATCTCTCCAGAGTTGATGCCGGCACCATCGAGCTTATTCGAAGCTTTGGCGTTGAGATTGAAACATCCGCCGATCTCGTTCAACGATTTGAGGCCGTCTGGACGGAGGAACAACTGGAATCACATCGATATGCCGTTACAACTCTCAGACGCATTGTCGATGAAGCCTTCGCCTATATAGCCGCATGCCTCATGCACCAACGCCCCCTAACTGAGTACAGTCTGCAACAATTCATTCTCTCGCGTATTCATGATGCGGGTATGACAACCTCTAGTGCTCCGATCGCGGCCATTGATGCCCATAGTGCCGACCCCCACTACTCACCAGGTGAATCCACTTCGTCTCCAATTACGCGGGACAGCCTCGTTTTAATCGATCTTTGGGCGAAGCGAACAGCACCTGGCTCCGTCTATGGCGACATCACCTGGACCGGTTACACCGCACAACAGGTACCATCAAAACATCGCTTGGTTTTTGAACATGTTCGACAAGGACGCGATGCAGCCGTATCGTTTGTCCAGGCACAGCTGGCAGTAGGACGATTTCCCTATGGATGGGAAATCGATGATGTCTGTCGAGGTAAGATCCGTGAGGCAGGATACGGCGATTTTTTCATTCATCGTACCGGCCATTCAATCGGCGAGGAGGTTCATGGCAATGGAGCCAACATTGACAACCTTGAAACGCATGATGGGCGCCGGATCCTACCTCGCACCTGCTTTTCGATCGAGCCAGGCATCTATCTCCCTGGCGAGTTCGGCATTCGGAGCGAGCTCGACGTGTATGTAACAGATCAAGAATCCATCGTTCATGGCTTGCCCCTGCAAACCGAGGTAGTCGCCCTTCTCTGACAGAACACGGCAGGGTCGTGGCTTGATGCTTTCTTGACAGCCCAGCAAAGCGGCAGCTAGAGTCTTTCTGTCACGATTCTTTCTACGCTCAATGCCACGCGAGGTCATCCTTGTTTGGGACGATGGGGTTTTCCGAGCTCATCATCATTCTTGTGATCGTATTCATCATATTTGGAGCAGGGCGCTTACCCCAAATCGGCGAGGGAGTCGGCAAAGCGTTAAAAGGGTTTCGAAAGGAAGTGAACGACGTTCCTCCCCCCAGTGCTGATCAGCCTCCCCAAGAAACGGCCCTCGAACAGCCAGCTCAGAAGTTTCCTACTGTCTCCACAACTCCAGTCGCTACACCCACAGCAACTTCGCCGGCATCAACCAAGGTGAATACCCCCTATACTCCCGGCCCAGAACTGACTCCTGGGACCACAGCCTCATTTCTTTACAATACAAGTCCTCACACCTCGATAACTCCTTCCCAGCCACCCGTGTCGTCGCAGCCCAGTCAGGTCGTTTCGATGGAAGAGCGAGCAGCAAATCCAGCTCCACCACCTCAAGCGTCGTACCCATCTCTGCCTACAAGAGCTCAGGCGAAACCTCCAACAAAACGTCCTTCAGCTATCGTCAATCAGGAAGCGGTTGCCCGCGTGCAGGCGCAACAAGCTGCACTCAAAACGAAGACGTTACCCGCAACCGTGGACGTATCACCTAATGATTTACAGAATCTTGGTGAGGGTTTGGGAGAGGTCGTACGAACATTCAGGCAAACCGTGACCGACATCCGCGGCGGTATCGACCCTCAAATTCGCACAATCCAAACCGAGGTAGACGCTGCCAAAAAAGAAATTCAGCAATCCATCGAAGCAGCACAGCAGCTTCCACCGGAACAAGACGAATCCTCGAAATCACACTGAGATTGACACGCACTGCTCGCTAATCTTTGTACGCAGCTTCTAAGTAGAGCAAACGGGCACCAGACCTGTCAGATCCATTGTGAGCCGCAGATGGCTTCTTAATTTCATTTCTCGAGTCTGGAACATCCGTCAGGAAGGAGAGATACCAACCGGAAGCAGTCAAGATCTCACAGGCAGGGACGTATCATCGCGCAATTTTAAAATGGCATTCGACTTCGATTTAAAGCCTCGACAAGACTGACAAGATCCTCCTGGATCTTGCCCTCTAAATCCATGAACTGAATGCCCATGCCGGGAAATAAGAGGTATCGTTCCGGCTTGTGACGAGTCCAAGCAACCTTTGCCTTTGCTTTGATTTTATCCGTTGGTCGATCTGGAAGTGCAAACTCAACCGTGAGTTCGGTACCAGGACCGAGAGGGGCACCGCTCTCAATAAAGAGCCCTCCACCACCGATTCCTCCTGTCAGACTATCGAATTGCTTTCCTTCTGGAGTGGTATAACGGACCTTCAAGGCGAGTGGAGCTCGCGGCTGGGCGCGACAATGGGCAAACCGAGCATCCTCACTACTAGCCAGTACTTGTTCAATAAGCGAACCCCACGGCACATTACCCAGCAACTGACCAGACGTGTCATGCACGTAAATTGTTTCTTGCTGGCCGTCAATGATCAACCATTTGCCACGATGACTTGCAGTAGAAACGACGGGAAGCTTCATATGGAGACAATGGTGTCCTGATGGCTCTGCGAGTACAGGGATTAGTCTACTTGGCTTGTTACCTGAGTCGTTTTCACGACTTCATGAATTTGATCGCGTACTCCCTGGTCTACTTCCGTAAATCGCACTCCCATTCCTGGGCTGAAGGTATATTGATCGGCTTTTGGGCATACCCAGGCGACAGTCCCCCTGGCTGGAAGCCATTGATCTGGATTTTGAGGTAGAGAAAATTCCATTGCCAATTTAGTTCCGACAGGGAGCGGACTGTGACTCTCAATAAATAATCCTCCTCCTCCAATACCACCAGCACGACTCTCGAATTGCTGCCCTTCTGGTGTGTTGTAGCGCACTCTAAAGGTGAGGGAAATTCGAGGCTCTATCCGAACTTCTTTCTGAACTGCTACCTTACGATAGGCGAGTACTTGATCAATCACTACGTCCCATGACAAACTCCCAATGACGTCCCCATTCTTTCCCAATAACGTCATCATTTCCCGTTCCACATCAACTTGAAGTACTTTGCCTTTGTGGCGAAGGCTTGTCAGCACAGAATACTTCACACGTTCTCCCTTCACAGTTCACACGTGTCAAGTATAGCGCGGTATTTTTACTTGTCGAGGAAGGAGAGGAGTGCCGGAGGAGGATCAGGAACACGCGAGCCAGCCGGAAAAGACGTCGTTTCGCCTCCGCATACCAGCCGTCTTTTCCGGCAATATAAAAGTCTTATCTTATCAATGATTTATGCTGTCTTTGCGTCCTGTTCCTGCTCAAATATACGCATTGGAGGGTTTTTGCCCACAATAGCATCTTCTGTAATGACCACTTCCATGATGTCTTTTTGTGAAGGGGCATCATACATGACGTCCAACATCACTTCCTCCAGAATGGCCCGAAGACCTCGAGCCCCAGTCCGCTGAGAATGTGCTTTTCGCGCAGCAGCACCTAAAGCCCCTTCTGTGAATCGGAGTTTCACCTTCTCGAACGACAACAATTTCTCATATTGCTTCGTGAGGGCATTACGTGGTTCAGTCAGGATACGAATGAGAGCTCGCTCATCTAGCTCCTCTAACGTAGCCACGACAGGCAACCGCCCAACAAATTCTGGGATCAGCCCGTACTTCAAAAAGTCCTCCGGTTGAACTTTAGCCAGTAGATCACCCAACCGCACGTCACACTTCCCACGGATTTCCGCGCCGAAACCCATTGACTTTCGATTCAAGCGTTGCTCGATGATCTGCTCCAACCCCACAAACGCTCCACCGCAGATGAACAAGATATTGCTCGTGTTCACCTGAATAAATTCCTGATGCGGATGCTTTCTCCCGCCCTGGGGAGGAACATTTGCAACCGTTCCCTCGATCAATTTTAACAACGCCTGCTGAACTCCTTCGCCTGACACATCTCTCGTGATTGATGGACTGTCACTTTTCCGACTAATCTTATCGATTTCATCGATGTACACAATCCCACGTTCAGCACGCTCCACATCATAATCGGCTGCCTGCAAGAGTTTCAGAATGATATTCTCAACGTCTTCCCCCACATAACCGGCTTCAGTTAAAGTCGTAGCATCCGCAAGAGTGAAGGGGACATCGAGATACTTGGCCAAAGTTTGGGCCAATAGGGTTTTCCCTGTTCCTGTTGGGCCCACCATGAGAATATTGCCTTTTTGAAGCTCGATATCATCGACCCCTTTTTCTTTCGAAGAGATGCGCTTGTAATGGT
>CAYSFU010000095.1:0-12664 GCA_964430555.1 uncultured Nitrospira sp.
AGGACCAGGCAACCCTCAACGAAATCGTCAAGGCCTATCAATAACTATCGGCTTAGCTATAACGCGCACATGTCGAACAACATGCAATAGCAGCAAAATCCGTTCATGGTTGAATGGGCATACCCTGGAGCCAATCGAATGGCTCGCTACAAATATCTCTCACAGACACAAAACGTGAGGCTGAACAGAACAAGATCGCTTTCATCCCACTTTGGCCTGTTCCATCCTACCTCCACGGTATTTTCAGATTGAAGAACTCGAACTATTCTGACGCCAGGCCGAATACAGACAACGGCTCAGCTGCAGAGGAGAGTCGAACGTGGAAAAACAACCAAGTGCTCGAGGAACCATTCGACAGGAGTTGCATGGAAAGGCTTGTCCTTTCTGTGGAGGAACGACGTATCAACTGGTACTTCGAACGACAGGCATTGCAGACAAATCCGTCCTATCTGCACGATGCCGTCACTGCGGTCATCCAAGAAGTCTTGAGGCAGACTTCGAGCACATCTTGTGGATCTGATCACATATAGCCAGACCGTCAGAAAACATGATTGATTTACCGAGGAGGATGCACGATGGCAGTTTTTAGATTGAAAATGTATCTTGGCCGTACCGAACGAAAACGCAAAGCGCTTCATATGCTGATCCTCAGCGGAGTGGTGCGGCCCAGCCACACCGAGTTACGATACGCGACTCGTCTCGGGCAGGCAGAGGAGCAGATCCCTGATTCTCCGAATAGCATCTTCGCCCCTACCCAAACGTCACCTCACCTCCATCGATGCCTCAGCTCACTGCAAAGGCGGATCACACAGCTGATAGCGTTAAAACCAAGTTTCTTGAAGCCCAGCATGTTCAAACCACGCCGTGCGGCAACCTCGAGAATGGGCCTGCGCAGTTTAGCCAAGTCCGAATGCGAATCATCCCTTGTGCCCCTCCCTTGAGCTGAGGTATGATGCCTCCGCGTCGGTGATGTCCCGCCCTGGCGATAATTTCCGCTGTGGATGTGGCCCGATCCCTAACAGTCATGACGTGGAGAGGTGGCCGAGTGGCCGAAGGCAGCGGTTTGCTAAACCGCCGTAGGGACAAAATCTCTACCGAGGGTTCAAATCCCTCCCTCTCCGCCACTGTTGCTTGGGCGAATTTATTCGAGTAATTCACCACTTTTATCTCAGACTTCCTCAACTCACCTCGTGAAATATGTGTTGTAGGACCAAGGCACGTGTCGTATGCTTACGACCCTCTTTGGCCTCTTAATTAAGAAAGGACCCAACAATCTATGCGAACTCGTATACTGGCTATTGCGTCGGGGCTTCTCCTGCTCGCGGCCCCCTTGTGGGCAGCGTCGGACCCAGCCAACGATGACCAAAAAACCTTGTATGCCCTTGGCTTGGCTCTCAGCCAATCGATCGGGACATTCTCCCTTACTGAAGCTGAACTCGACATGGTCAAGAATGGGATGACCGACGGTGTGCTCAAGCGCACTCCAAAAGTCGACCTCCAAACCTTCGGGCCAAAGATCCAGCAACTTCAACAAGCTCGGTTGACCCTCGTCGCCGAGGGCGAGAAAAAAGTTGGCGCTGCCTTCACCGCCAAAGCAGCTGCAGAAAAGGGCTCCATCAAGACCGAGTCCGGCATTGTGATCACGCCGATCAAGCCTGGAACCGGCGCGACACCGAAAGCAACCGATACCGTCAAGGTCCATTATCATGGCACCCTCACCGATGGCACCGTATTCGACAGTTCCATCAAACGTGGAGAGCCGGCCTCGTTTCCTCTCGACAAAGTCATCAAGTGTTGGACGGAAGGGGTTCAACAGATTAAAGTTGGTGGCAAGAGTCGGCTGATCTGTCCGTCTAATCTTGCCTATGGCGATACCAACCCTCCTGGTTCGCCCATCAAACCAGGTTCCACATTAGTATTTGAAGTGGAGTTACTCGAGATCGTGGCTGGGAAATAATCGCCGGCGTGCCGCCTCTAGACAAGAGGCGGCACGCCATTCAGCCTTCTACCAAACCGGTCAATTGTGCGGGCAATCCTCTCTGAACACCGACTCTCAAACTTGCTGTGAGTGACACGCCCTCCCTTCCGCGCTCTGAATCATCGGCACCCTCACCATTGCGTTGGCTCATCCTTGGCCTCCTCTTCTCCATCAGCGTCGTCACCTACATTGATCGGGTCAATATTTCCGTCACCGCTCGTCAGATGATGCCGGCACTTGGGCTGACCGACCAGCAGATGGGTTGGGTGTTCTCCGCATTCGTCGTGGGGTATGCCCTCTTTCAAATTCCAGGTGGATGGCTGAGCGATCGGTGGGGGGTGCGCATCGTTCTCACCGTCGCCCTCATCTGGTGGTCCTGCTTTACAGCCTGGACGGCCGTGGCAGCTACGTCGTTCCTCGCTGCACCATTGGGGATCGTGGGCGCACTCGCCTTGATTCGCTTTCTCCTCGGTATCGGAGAAGCCGCCGCGTTGCCGACCTTTAATCGAGCGGTCACTGATTGGCTTCTTCCCCATGAACGAGGACTTGGCATCGGCACGGCAATCGGAGGCATCGGAGTGGGAGCAGCACTGACCCCTCCGCTTACTGCTTGGATCATGGTCAACTATGGATGGCAGACCGCGTTTTATCTTTCAAGCGGGCTTGGCATCGGCTTGGCTGCCGTCTGGTGGTTTCTTGCCGCTGACCGCCCCGCAAGTCATCCATGGCTGACCTCTTCCGTAGAACCGATCGTCGCGGTATCCGCCCCTAGGCCCCAGACTTCGATTCCCTGGAAGCAACTCCGACAAACCTCCACAGTCTGGTGGCTCATGTTGAGTTACGGATGCCTTGGCTATGTCGCCTATGTGTATATGTCCTGGTTCTATTTGTACCTCGTCAATGAGCGAGGCTTCAGCGTCTTACGCGGTGGGCTCTTCGCGGCTGCCCCCTTCCTCGCCATCCTCCTATTCTGTCCATTCGGCGGATGGGTGACGGATCGCTTGGCAGCCAGACATGGTGTCACACGAGGGCGCCGCATGGTCGGTATGGCCGGTATGGGGCTGGCCGGTCTGTCCATCACCATGGGGGCCTTGGTCGAGTCACCCTACCTCGCCATTACCTCTCTGTCATTCGGAGCCGGATGGCTCTATTTCACGATCGGCGCCTACTGGTCATCCATCAGCGACTTGTCTCCGGCCCATGCGGGGAGCCTATCAGGCTTGATGAACATGGGAGCCAATCTCGGGGGAGCAATCTCCCCGACCCTCACGCCATGGATCGCGCAACAGTGGGGATGGCCCGCTTCGCTCGGCCTGGCAGCGTTCATGGCGCTGCTTGGTGGATTGCTATGGCTGCGCATTAATCCGGAAGAACGGCTTACACGAGACCACCCAATGGACTGAGACGAGAGGACGAAACATTGCACACAGGACTTCGCATGCGGAGGGTCCTTGTCACCACGTCTATGGCCTTGTTACAGTCAGGACCATGACCTTGCAGTTTCAGAAAAAGGATCCTCGGATCACCATTACCACCACGTTGGGGGAGATCAAGATCCGTCTGTATTCGGATGCCGCACCACGGCACGTCGAGAACCTCATCAACCTGGTCAAGATAGGGTTCTACGACGGCACAGCATTCCATCGCGTGGTGCCTGGATTTCTCATCCAAGGCGGCGATCCCTTGAGCAAGCAGCCCGATCGCGTGCTCCACGGAACCGGTGGGCCCGGATACTTCCTCTCTCCTGAACCCAACGATTATCCCCACAAACGCGGCGCGCTCTCCATGGCCAAAATGCCGCGCGAGAGTAACAGCACGCGCGACTTCAACGACAACGGTTCACAATTTTTTATCTGTGTAGACGACAACAGCGGGTTGGATCGACGCTATACCGTGTTCGGAGAGGTTTTTCGTGGGATCGACGTGGTCGACAAGATCGTCGCTGCGCCACGTGACGAATATGACAATCCGCTCGATCCAATCAGAATGACCATGACCGTCAAAGAATAACCAGCCGAGAATAACAGTCCCTCGTTCAAGGCCACAATCACTCTTGTGAAAGCTCACATCCTTCCAGCCTCAAATCCAGAGTCCATTCATGTGGCCGGCGAAGCCATTCGGACGGGCGGGCTCGTGGCCTTTCCGACCGAAACGGTCTATGGGCTCGGATGCGACGCGCTGAATCCCGACGCAGCGGTGAAAGTATTTGAAGCCAAACAACGTCCACAATTCGACCCGCTCATCGTCCACATTACCGATCGGAGGCAATTAGACACCGTGGTGAAAACCCTCACTGCAACAGCACGACAGCTCATCGATCAGTTTTGGCCAGGGCCACTGACCTTGGTCTTACCGAAACAGCCAACCATCCCCGATCTCGTCACCGCCGGGCTGGATACCGTGGCTGTCAGAATGCCGAGCCATCCGGTAGCGCAGGCACTGATTCGAGAAGCAGGAACTCCGATTGCGGCACCGAGCGCCAATCCCTTTGGCTACGTCAGTCCGACAACGGCGCAGCACGTGGCAGATGGGCTGGGACATAGGATCGATCTCATCCTCGACGGAGGTCCCTGCCTCGTCGGTATCGAATCAACCATCGTCTCACTGGCCGGCTCTCAAGCTGAATTGTTGCGGCCTGGGAGCATCACACGTGAGCAGCTCAGTGCCGCAATCGGTCCACTGCGTCGATCATCTTCCGTGGTCGATCAGCCGACCGCCCCAGGGCAATTGGCTCGCCATTACGCAACACAAACCCCCGTCACGATCCTGACCCCCGTCACAGCAAGGCCGACACGAATGAATGCTGAGCGAGCCGGATTGTTGACCTTCTCCCAATCACATGCGATGGACGAGCACTTCGCAGCAATTGAAATACTCTCGACAACCGGTGATCTTCGGGAGGCCGCACGCCACCTCTTTGCAGCGCTCCGACGACTGGACGCCCAAGGTCTGGATCGAATTTATGTGGAGCCTTGCCAAGAAGAAGGGCTTGGGATGGCGATCATGGACCGGCTTCGTCGTTGCGCTGCCCCCTGAAACTTGCACCGTCCATCCTGCGCTAGACGAACCGCACGCTTTTGATCGCCTTGGCGACAATGTACAGGCGAACATTGTTACTTCGATCATCTGCGGGAAATAAGAAGAAGCCTGGTCGAGTGGGATCATATCCCGTAGTCGTTCCCACTAAGGTTTCGCCGTCTTGGAACGTGACCTCGACTTTTCTCCCGGACAAGGGTCTGCCCGGCACAAATGACTTACCCTCCTTGTAACTCCCATTTCCCACGAAGTCCCGCACGAAGAACACGGCTTTCAACTCCTGCATGACCACGCGCGTGAGCGACGCCGACGCCTTTGCTCCCTCTGCGCGTACATGAAAGTATTGCGCACCTGGAGAAAAATCTTGGGCATAGCCCTTCAACATCGATCCATTCCGATATCGCACGACGATCTTGGCCGGACCCGTCATATGCCCTCCGTGGTTCACATGGCTGGACATTCTGCTTTGGCAGTATCGCCGTGGTGGATGTTATTCCCAAGAAAAATGTGATTCTGGAGAAAACCGGCTGAACCTGCTCCGGTTGGGTATTGAGAACAGCCCGCGAATGGGGGACACGATCGTGGCGTGCCTTGCTTCCATCACCGGCATAGACCAATCTATGCCTGGTGGCAAGTCGCTTCGAATGACGTGTCGTCAGATCATCCGTACGTACAAGCAGCCAGTCTTGTTTCGTCATTCACCCTGCATCTTACGATTCAGGACACGACGTGCGTCGGCAAGGCCTTGCTGAGCCCAGGAGTTGCGAGGGAATCGCTTCAGATCTTCACGAAACACCTGCTCGGCCTCCTCTGGGCGACCCAATTTGAGCAGCACCACACCGAGCTCCTCTCTCACAGGTACCGTCCACTCGGGCGGCTCACCGTAGACAAGCGCGTCTTCGCGTCGCACGGCATCCCGAAGATGATTGATCGCACCGGGCAGGTCACCCTTCGCCGCGTCGATATGGCCGGCAAGCACCTCGACAGCAATTCTCAGCACAGCCTCGGAGGGATTGAATTCAAGCCGCAGTGACCTCAGCTGAGGATCCTGAACGATAGCGCGCAACTGCGCGAACGTGGCGTCCGCCGCCTTGAGGTACCCACGTGCAACCAGCGCTCGCCCATGCGCGTAGAGCCAAATCGCTCGGGCATGCGGCAAATCCTGGGCAGGCTCCTCTACGCTCAGCAATTCATCCCATCGACCGAACCGCACACGCATCTGCAAATTGCGCGTCTGGTGATGCTGGAGAAACGTCATGCCCGGCTGATGCAACAACTCCTGTGGCACCAAATCCGCGATCTTGTCTGCCGTGGCGATAGCCTGTGTTTCACGACCGATCATGCTCGCGGCAAACGCAAGGAAGTCGTAATTGTGTGGATAATAGCCCAGCACGTAGATACCGGCTGCGGGATTGTGGTCACGAATGTAGGCCTCGTCAGCATGGACGGCATGCTCATTGGCCTTGATGGCATCTTCGTACCGGCCGACTCGGATGTAGATATGACCCGGCATGTGCACCAGATGTCCCGCGCCAGGCATCAGGTCTGCGAGCCGCTCCGCAGCCGCAAGCGCCCGTTCCGGTTGGACCGCCTCAACCGCATGGATGTAAAAGTGATTGGCGCCCGGATGGCTGGGCTCGGCAGCCAAAACCTGCTCGAGATGAGACAAGAACGTAGTCGTATCGAGCTTGGGTTTGCCATCAGCAGTCCAGTAGGCCCATGGGCTCAGATCCATCAGCGACTCCGCGTACAGCGTCTTGGCTTCCAGGTCGTCCGGTAAACGTTTCGTTACATCCGCCATCGCGCGGGAATAGGCGGCATCCAATTCCGCACGATCAGCCGATGGCTCGACGGAGTACCGTGTTGCAAGAGCTCGAATCAGGGCTTGCTCTCGATGACTCACCTTTGTCGCATGGTGACCGGCTTGTTGGATAGCAGCATACGCCAGACGTCCACTCGCAGCATCCATCGGCGCATTGATATTAGGTCCATGGGCAAGCGCGATACCCCAGTAGCACATGGCGCAGTTGGGATCGAGCCGCACACCTTCTTGAAAGGACCGAATCGCTTCCTGGTGATTGAATGCGTAGTACAGCCGCAAGCCCTGATCGAAGTACCGCTGCGCAAGCGGCTTCGATGTAGTGATCGAGTAGTGAAGCGTGCCAAGCTTGTCATACAGCGGCACCTGGGCCGCGTCAGTTATCCGAACCTGGGAACCGGGATCGCCATACGACGCCGATATCCAAGCAAATCCAAAGAGGACCGCGGTAAGGAGAACCGTCAGAGATCGTGTCAGCCTCCAGCCGGCGAAGTTTGGAATGATCGGTACATCATTGCAAGTTGCCAAAGAATGTTGGTCGACAAGGAGGCTGGTGCGAGCATCATGTTGCATGTCAACACCCTTTCTATAGGAGAGAAGCCATATTGAGGGACTAGCCTGGTTTGTCTAGATACCACTAAAAATGAGCTGTCACGGGCGGATTTGGTAATTCAAATGCAGCTCGTTTGGCATTACATGAAACGAGCACTGTGCGACAGGTTGCATCTTATTGGTGAAGTCTCCTCCTGAGGTGAAGAAAGGCAGCGGCTTGCCGTCGTTCTCGTCAGCACAATCTCTTCCTCAGCGATCTGACACCAACTCCTCGAACACCGCTCTCTCACCCATCCAGCACCAAACCAGGGGCACTCCCGACATAACACTGATCTTCTTCAGACCATTCAACAGTTTTGATGTATCGGATGTTCTCTTTTACTTCCCTCTATCTCCCATATCCCGCCCGGGCAATTAATTCCTTCAGCCCATTCAAATCCAACGCCCCCGGCACCAGTTCATTACCCACGATGAAGCCTGGTGTGCCCGCGATGCCCAGTTCGTGAGCGAGGGCCCGATTCTTTGCAATGACAGCCTTCCACTTGGGATCGGCCATGTCGACTTCCAGGCGTTTTGCATTGAGTCCAGTCTTCGTCGCAATCTTTAAAATAGATTCCTTGGTCATGTCGGCATGGGAGGCAAGCAACGCCTCATGGAACGCTTGATGTTTGCCTTGAGCTTGAGACGCCAGCGCAGCTTTCGCCGCGAGTTCTGACGGTTCACCGAGGATGGGAAAGTCTTTATAGACCACCCGCACACGAGGATCAACTTTCTGTAGTTCCGTGACAGCTGATGCCGCCTTCTTGCAGAAGCCGCAGCGGTAGTCGTAGAACTCGACCACGGTGATCTCGCCTTTCGGATTGCCGCTGACCGGTGACAAAGGATCGTATAGCAGCTCGTTCTGCTTCGTCTTGAGAGCGGCTTTCTGACGTTCCTTCTGTTCCGCTTCTCGTTTCACTTCCATCGCCTGCAGCGATTGCTCGATCACTTCGGGATGGGCACGGATGTAGCGCTCAATCGCGGCATCGGTAGGGTCAGAAGAAAGAGCGGAAGCACTCGTCGTATTTTTCGCTGCGGCTGAACAACCGGATACGAAAAGAGTGATGATACTCAAGATACTCAACCAAAACGGAAAGCGAGTCAGAGAGTGGGATGTGCTCATGGACAGGTCTCCTCTGCTGTTTGGATCGAAAGATTGGCAGTTGGCAACAAGTCGTTACTATCGATACCCCTCCCCGCTGGTCCCGCCGCCGAAACCACCCCAGTTCCCGCCGAACCCCCCTTGGCCGGTCCCCCAATATTCACCTTTTTGGATCCGCCGATAGGGATGTCGAAGATCAGGACGGCTGAGCCACCAGAAAAACCCGACGACCGCACCAGTCGTACCGAGCGTAATCCAAACCCCAAGTCCCTTGATGCGACGACGCGACGGAGTTTCGAGCCTGACTTCTTGGGCCGGTGTCGCCAGTGCCACCGCAGTACGATACAGCCCCTCACCGAAATGCCCCCGTTCAATAGCAGGCTGAAGATACTGACGACTGACTTCATTTCGGATTTCCGGAGTGATCGCCGGCAGCATTTGGCGCCCCACAGTCATCGCCGCTTGTCGCTCTTGCACCGCGACCAAGACCATCAACCCATGTTCCTGCTGCGTCGAGCCGATTTGCCATTTTGCGTAGAGCGCATCCGCATACTCCTTGGCGGAGGGATAGGGCTTAATGCTGGGCACCGTCACGATCACCATCTCCACACCGCTCTTCTTTTCGAGATCGGTACAAACAGACCGAAGGCGGTCTTTCCATTCCCGCTCGACAACCTGAGCATGATCGCTGACATAACCGATCGGGTTCGGAAGCGGAACCCGCTCTTTCGGTCGATCGTAGAGTGCGGCCTGTGCAACCGGTGCGACGAGCCCGACGAGCAGAATCAACCAGACCATTCCACATCGTGGTCTCTGCACGAGTATTCCGATCATGTGATTCGTGCTTCCGCAGCCGTGACAAGTCGAGCCAGACCTTCCAGGTATCGATCCATGAGCCGCGGAGTCTCTTTCTGTCCCGGAGAAATCTGGCCCCGTTTGAGGAGCAGCGCATCGCGAAGACCTGTCAGGTCGACGGCGAGAGTCGTTTCAATATCAGCGAGCAACGGTTCTCCATGGGCAAGAACCGGTCGCCCGAGCAACCGCTGCACGCCACGAAGGACCGGCAGGAGTGCGGTGATCGAGAGGGGCAAGAGAATAGTGATAGCCTCTTCGGTGCCTCGACCTTCGACCAGGCGCTGCCGGAGCCGGAGCAGATTTCCACGCAAGGCTTGGAGCACTTCGGCAACCAGGTAACGAGCGTCGATCTTGAGCCCCACGAAGGGATCTTGCCCCCACAATAATCGTCGGCCATCATGGATATCTTGATACTCCAGCGGGAAGGCGACCGAGGCGGCCTGAATGTCGTCAGCCGTCAGGAACATGGGCACGACCACATGGTCCTTACTCCATCGCTTGTGAAGGCTGTCATATCTTTTTAATGCCTCAAGATCGTAGGCCGACATGACCAAGAGGAGATTGAGATTGGATCGCCCCGGGAGAAACTCTCCTCGCACCGCGCTGCCATAAAGAATGATGCCTTCCAATTCCTGTCCGTAGACCTTGGTCACATCCTTCACATAGGCTCGCAAGAGCTGTTGCGTCTCTTCCGGCAATCCATCTATGGTCCACTCAACGGACTGCATGTCGTTATCGAGTGCCTCCCGCTGCCACGTCACGAGCCGAGGGATCCGGAAGCAATCCGGCCGCCATCAGACGATCTAATACACCAAACGGAGGGTCCTTGCGAAAGCCTGCCGTCGTGGACAAAACCCGATAGCGCAGGCGCGCATTGCGGTCCAAGGTGCTGAAAACCCGATCCCGAAGAAAGCCAATGACGGGATTGGCCGTATTCCAAAAAAGCACCTGCTCATCGGCCAATTTTTGGAGCATCGAGACGTGAGGCCGCCGTGAGTCTTCATAGCGCTTGAGCCGTGAGGCGGAACAGTCGCTCGTCGCGAGACACTCCGGTAACAAGTCGGCCAGCGTCATCGCATCCACCATCGCCTGCATACGCCCCTGCGAGGCATGCGGATTCATCGCATGCGCGGCATCCCCTATCAATACCGCGCCATCGGCTACCCAGGTGGGAGTCCGAACCCGTCCGGTCGGCAAAAAAGCCGTTTGCTTCCAATCAGTCAACGTCCGAAATATCGGCGCATTCGCTGGATCGATCGCAATCCAGGCGTTCTGGAGCGCGGGAATGCCTCGCTCCTTCACCTGTTCATACGAACCGGTCTGAATCATGTAGAACGCATAGACCTTATCCCCGGCGGCAGGAAACAACCCAAGGATCGTTCGCTTTCCGACAAAGTATTTTGCTTCACCCATCGGAATCGCCGCATCCAACAAGGCAATCAAATACCCTTGAGGATAGAGGTAGAGATCGGCGGGAATCTGCAACGCCTCCCGAACTTTTGAGAAGGCTCCGTCGGCACCGACCACCACCTTGGCCTTGATCGCCCTCTCCAGGTCTCCCTGCTTGGCGGTCAAGCCAACCACCCGTCCCTTTTCACGAAGTAGTCCGGTAAACGTCGCCCGATACCGCAACGACACGGACGGCTCTCGCTCGATCGCATCCACGATGGCGTGATGCGCCACATTCGGAAGCGTCACGACGGCTTGATTGTACGGAGGCGGCAAGTCGCGATAGTCTATGGTGCAGAGCCGCCGACCACCTACTCGGCAAAAATGAAACTGGTGCACCGTCCGCGTGGACGATCCCGGCAGCTTATTCAACAGGCCTAAACGATCAAGCACTTGCTGTCCGTTCGGCTGGAGAATTTCTCCGCGCAACCCCTGTGGTGGTCCCGGTGCCTGTTCCAAGACAATCGTCTTGATCCCCTTCTGCGCCAGCGCAAGGGCCAGCACCGCTCCGCCCCCACCGGCTCCTACGACAGCAATGTCCGTCTCTTCAATCATGGATTCTCAACTACGCAGCACAGAGCCACCTTACCTCCAACTTTCCCGCTATTTCCACTCCCGGAATCGTTCCTGATCTTTCCACAGTGACAGAAACTTTTCCCTGGCCTTCACGGTGATGGCATGGTCTCTGATAATGTCCAGCCGTTCGTCATTATACTGATTGCCGCTTGTCGTCTGGTTCATCGAACCGCTCGTATTGATCTCATCATCGACCACGACTTGCTTCAGATGCATGAGACTGTCATGGTGATTGATCTTGATTGGAATCCCGGCTTCCCGCAACGCCGAGAGAGCCGCTCGTTGCTTCGGATCGTTGAGGCGTTCTCGATCAGTGAGAATCCGAACATCGACGCCCCGTCGCGCGGCCTCGACTAATGCCTTCACCGAGCGTGGCGACGTGAACCCATAACTCGCGACAAAGATGTACCGTGTGGCACGATCGTAGACCCGTACGAGGTGCTCAAGTGGTCGATCCTCCGGGCCATACCAGACCTCTATGGATGCAGCTGAAACCGTTCTGCCTGGCCCAAACAGAACAGCGGCAAGCAGCCAAATAGTGATCAGCCGACAGCACCACGTGACGACGGGCAGTGGTACCAGCAGAATCATTCCAGCTCGAAGAGATCACGAAAGTGATCGTCGGAGGACTCCCAAGCCTGTGGGGCTTGCACCTGAAGCCATTGTCGAAGAAACCGCTTTTGGTCCAGGGTAAGCAACTGCTTGATCTGATGGGAACGCCCTTGAAGAGGCTGCAGAAGACTGATGCGCTTCCTCACATCCAGCATCGCGGTTCGCACATAGAGGCTCGTGTAGGTCGACGGCTGCTCTTCGGTCCCGTCACCCTGTACCCAGACAGAAAGGAACTTGTCCAGCACGAGGCCGGCACTATCCAATGCCGGTTCCGTATCATGGAACAGCTCGTTCTCGGACTCGACAAGTGGTGTTGAGTCTGTGGCCCGAAACAGAAAATTCTTTTTCCACATCTCGACGGATGGTATCCCGAAAGCTCTTGTCAGAAAAGCCGCTCATTCAGCTTCTCTCCAGCATCCCTGCAGACGGCATAGTGGCGATGAGGCAGCGCGAAAGTCAAGCAATCCCCTCGGGATGTGCTCCTCAGTGTCACCGGCCAGTGACCCACGGTGAATCCTTTTGCCTGTTCCGATCTCTCATGTACATGAGGCAGCCTTGACAAGCAGCGCCTGCCTTTGTTACTTTCGAAATTCTTTAATCTCTAAGCCAACTTGGGAGAATCCGTGCAGGTCAAAATCAATGGAAA
>CAYSFU010000096.1:0-12584 GCA_964430555.1 uncultured Nitrospira sp.
GGCGGTTGATCGAAAGATCACCGCTCGAATCTGACTCGTCTGATCTTTGAGGGTACAGTACAGATGCCCGGACCCCGGCGCTCGCAGGTTCGAAATTTCTCCCTCGAGCCATACCTCCGAAAAGGACGTCTCAAGCGAAGCCCGCACCCTAGCCGTCAGCTCTGAGACGGTCAACACCTGCCTCGATGGTGAATCGAGGGGAAAAAGAGTTGAAGGCAGCTTGGTATGGGTGAGTCCTCGTTTCATGAAACCCGTGAGGCACTCAGAGTTGCCACAAGACGGATCGGGTCGCGTGAGTCACTGGATGACGCTTCATTCAGTCGATGTGACGAATTCGTTCGAACGCCACGGCCTTGCCCAGGCGCGCATCAAGCTCAAGCACGACGGCGCAAAACACCGAAGGCCCTGAGGCGACCTCAAATCGCTTGGGCATGCCGGTCAAGAACTTCTCGATGGCCAATTCCTTTTTGACCCCGATGACCGAATGAAGCGGGCCTGTCATCCCGATATCCGTGATATACGCAGTCCCTTTCGGAAGGATCTGCTCATCGGCTGTTTGCACATGGGTATGGGTTCCGACGACAGCCGTCACCTCTCCATCCAAAAAATGACCCATGGCCATTTTTTCAGAGGACGCCTCCGCATGCATATCGACGATGATGGCCGAGGTCTCTCGCTTCAACCTCGACAACTCACGTTTAGCCGTCTGGAAGGGACAATCAATCGTCGGCATATACACTCGGCCCATCACCTGGAGAACGGCCAAGCGCTCACCGCCCGCAGTCTCAATAACCACGCTCCCGCTTCCAGGCACTCCCGGTGGGTAGTTTGCTGGGCGCAGCAAACGAGGTTCGCGAGAATAATAGTCGACGGCTTCTTTTTTATCCCACGCATGATTGCCGGTCGTGACGACTGAGACGCCGACGTCAAAGAGCTCTTCAGCCAACTCCGGCGTAATTCCGAAACCACCGGCCGCATTTTCTCCATTGGCGATGACTGCATCGATTTGGCGCTGAGCAACCAGACGCGGCACTGTTCTGGCCAGCGCTCGACGGCCTGGCTCTCCCATGACGTCGCCGATACACAACACCTTCATTTGGCGTATTCCACGTATCGGCTTTCCCGGATCACCGTCACCTTGATCTGGCCGGGGTAGGTCAACTCTTGTTCGATCTTCTTGGCCAGCTCGCGTGACAGCTGAAACGACTCGGTATCAGTGATATCTTCCTGTCGAACGATGACCCGAATTTCACGTCCCGCTTGAATAGCGTATGCCTTCTGAACGCCTTTGTGTCCGGTTGCAAGCGATTCCAATTTCTCCAACCGCTTCACATACGACTCAAGGGCCTCACGCCGTGCCCCCGGACGTGCGGCCGATAAAGCTTCCGCCGCAGCCACTAAGACGCTCTCCGGACAGATCGGCTCCACCTGCTCGTGGTGTGCCGCGATGGCATTGACGATCTTTGCCGATTCTCCGTACTTCTTGGCAATCTCAGCCCCCAGCATGGCATGCGGCCCCTCCTCTTCATGACTGACGGCTTTGCCGATATCATGCAAGAGGGCTCCTCGCCGAGCCAATTTGACATCAAGACCCAACTCCGACGCCATGATGCCGCAGATATAGGAGGCTTCGCGGGCATGATAGAGATTGTTCTGCCCGTAACTCGTTCGATATTTCAGGCGCCCCAAGACCTTGATCAACTCCGGATTAAAATCGGACAGCCCCAATTCAAAGATGATCTTTTCGGCTTCTTCATACATCAATTTGTCGATGTCGACCTTGACCTTTTCGACGATCTCTTCAATACGCGTGGGATGGATGCGTCCATCGTGCATCAGACGTTCCAGGGATACTTTGGCGATCTCCCGCCGCAAGGGATCAAACCCTGAAATAATGACGGCTTCAGGCGTTTCATCAATAATGAGATCAATGCCGGTCGCGGCTTCCAAGGCGCGGATATTGCGCCCTTCACGACCGATGATCCTCCCCTTCATCGCATCATTCGGAATCGGGACGACGGAGATCGTCGACTCCGAAACATAGTCGCGAACCACACGTTGAATCGAGGAGGTAATGATTTCCCGCGCCTCTCGTTCGGCATTCTCGCGAGCCTCTTCAATGGTTCGCTTGGCAATCCCCACAGCATCCAGTCTCGCCTGCGACTCCATCTCGACGATCAATTGCTTCTTGGCTTCTTCGGCCGTCATGCCCGCGACACGCTCCAAGGCCTCGCGGTGCTCACGCTCGGCCTTGGCGCAGGCAGCTTCTTTCCCCACCAACCCTTCCTCGCGTTTTGCGAAATCCTGCTCGCGTTTCCGGGCTTCACTCTCGCGTTTTTCTACGGCCGCCACTTTTCCATCCAACACCCCTTCTCGTTGGATAAGCCGTTTTTCCATCCCGGACAGTTCACCCAACTTCGCTTTCTGTTCTTGCTCAAACTCTGACTTTGCCTTGAACGCAAGATCCTTGGCCTCAAACCTGGCTTCTTTAAGCACATTCTCGGCTTCTCGCTGCGCATTCTGCACAACCTGCTTCGCGAGGTCTTCCGCCTCAGCCTGTTTGGCACCCGTCACACGGCGTCGCAGCAGCTCAAACACCCCCGCCCCAACCACGGCACCAACAATCAGAGACAGCACAATGGATACAACCGTTGCAGTAGAAATGGGAGTCACCCCCTTCTTAAATTTCGCCCGGTCAGATCCGCTCGGACCGAACCGGGCATACCAAGACGCATCACGGACAACAAACACGATTCAGACATGTACGGTGACGATGAAGGAAGGGCCTTAAGAGACTGGAAATGGCTTCACGTACAAGCACAGGCGTTCATCGGGATACAACGTTCTACTCTGCCGGGCTCCGCTGTTGGCTCTACACTCCTCAGCCATCGATGCGAGGCTCAGGAACAACACAGCGACGGACGCTGGTTCATCACTCCGTCCATCCGGCATCTGCCACGATCGTGGTGCGACTTGAGCATCTGCCCGTCCTAAGACGGACGGATGGGGTCGACCCTGCACGATCCGCAAATTTTTCACCTCTTGAGCAAACACTTCGTATCCCTTTAAAACAATACCGCCTGTGGCTTTCTTAACGCGTATTTCCAAATCTTCAACGGTTCAATGTCATGCCCTTATCTCATCCACCGAGACCGACTTATCTACATGATAACAAAGGGACTCTTTGAAAGCAAGGCGAATCACTGCTATCGAAAGAGCGACGACGGCATCTGCTCTTCGATCGATTCCATCAAGGTCACCATCCGCCGTTCGACATCGGCCTCCCCTTGCACCCGTTTCTTCTCGGACTCAAAGAGCTGATGGGCAAGATTGATTGCGGTGAGCACGGCCAATTTCGAGGGCGTCGTGGTTTTCATTCCCTCCGCGAGATGTTTCATATGGTCGTCGACAAAATGAGCCAGCCGCCGGACATAGGCATCATCGCTGTCTCCGGTGACGGCATATCGTTGACCATAGATTTCCACGTCGATGGTCTTAGTCAATGGCCACCTCCTTTGGATCCTCGATACACTCAAGCAGCTCAATCTCGCTCATGACTTTTTCAATTCGCGTCTTGATGTCGACTCGCTCCATTTCCCATTTGCGATTCACATCATCCTGCTGGGCCAACCGCTGGCGAGCTGTCTTGAGTTCCTCCTCCAAGAGTCCGTTCTTTCGTTTGAGCTCTTGAACGAGCTTGACTAGGTCACGAATTCGCATTTCGAGCGCATCCAGTCGATCCAACGACATAATCATCCCCTCTTGGTTAGGACCACAACGGATTGTGGCGCACTATAAAAATTTCACAAGATCCTGTCAAGAAACGGTTTTTGGAGCACCGAATAATCGCAGATATTCCTTGTAACTGCGGAGCACCCGCTTCACATAGTGCCGAGTCTCTTGGTACTGAATTAACTCTACGAACTCATCCTCACTTCGGCCGCGATACGTCGCCGCCCAGTTTCCCACGACAACCGGGCCGGCGTTGTACGCGGCAATCGCTTGGACCACATTGCCGGAAAACTGCGTCAGGAGTTGCTCCACATACCGCACGCCAATCCGAATGTTGACTTCTTGATCGAAAAGATCTTCTCGAGACACGTTCGGCAGATGATGTTGCTGTGCAACGGCAGTGGCCGTGGTCGGCATCACTTGCATCAAGCCGATGGCGCCGACGCGCGACACCGCCTTCCAATCATACTGACTTTCCTCTCGGATGATCGCCGCAACCAGAAAGGGGTCGACCCCGTTGCTAGCCGACTGCTTAATCGTTGGGATCAATCCGGTTGGATACGCCACATTCCATAAGCCGTCGGCGATCGTTCCACCGGTCCGTTCCAATTTCTCTCGGAATCGTGATCGCACAAGGCGTAACGCATGGTGGTACGCGCCGACCTCATTCAACATGATGGATAACACGGCCAACACCTCGGGATCTCGACTATACCGATCCGTCAAGACGCTCAGCTCTCTCGCGGCATCCTGCTCTCGACCAAGCAACCTCAGTTCAACCGCTCGCCTGAAGGCTGACTGTTGTTCAATCTGCGTTCGATTCG
Organism: uncultured Nitrospira sp.; assembly: GCA_964430555.1. GTDB lineage: Bacteria > Nitrospirota > Nitrospiria > Nitrospirales > Nitrospiraceae > Nitrospira_D. Next base: position 4,557 of record CAYSFU010000096.1, read on the forward strand.
CAGCATGGCTGTCCTGATCCGGTGGGTGAACGGTCTCGGAAACAGGCTGGATGGATGACACCGGCTCGACGGGCGACTCCTGTTCCGATCGTGAGAGAACCGGCATCTCCCCCTGCTCACGTGCCCTCTGGCAATAGTACGTGTAGGGGTACCGTTGGCAGAGTTGCACAAACAGGTCTTTCGCCTTCGCATCCCCAAGCTGCCCGTGGGCACGAGCAATCCAGTAGAGCGCTTGCGGTTCGGCATCGCCGTCCTTCTGGTCGACAATCTGTTGCCACACACGGATCGCCTCTCGTTGACGATCCGTTCGATAGAGCAACCACCCTTCCCGCCATTGTGCATCGGTTCGTTGAGAAGCAGAATCACCCATCTTGGCGACATGCCGATACCGTTCAAGCGCCTCATCGAAGCGGGATTGATCCTCCAGCCAGATCCCCGCGAACAAGTTGACCTGCCCCTTCTGCTCCGGAGTCAAGGCCCGCTTGGACAGTGTGCGGCACAAATCCAGCAACTTCTCTCCCAATCCCTGACGGAGATAGACTCGCGCCAACCAGACCGTCGCTTCATCCGTCCGAGGCCCTTGTTCCTCCGTCAACGCGGAGAATGTATCTCGTGCCTGGTCATAGCTCTTGAGCCGAACCTGCGCAACTCCCAATTTGAGTTTGGCATCCCAGCGTTGTGAAGAGGACGGATCAAGAGTCATAAACTGCTTGAGCTCATCAATCGCTTCCGAATGGAGAGACTGCGACAGAAACGTCTGGGCACGCTCATAGCGCAGATCAGGAGATGCGCTCCATGGTGTGCCTCCGCTGTTGCTCACCAGCAGCCCCTCGGCCTCTTTCGCTTCCTTCGTCTGCGGAAACTTCACCCAGAGCTGCTTCAACGTGTCTTGAGCTTCGGCTAGCTGATTTTCACGGAGATAACACGAAGCCAACCGCAACCATGCCTGTGCGATCTGAGGGTCTCTCTCGTTCCCGTTCACCGCCTTCAGATGCCATGAGATCGCCTCAGGGCAACTGCCGGCGCGGTACCAGGCTTCGCCGGCGCGAAGCGCGGCCAAGTGGAGGAGACTGGAATCGGGAACTGCTTGCGATACTCCCTCGAACATCGCGGCAGCCTCCTTGACCTCCCCCACACGCAAGTGCGCCTCTCCGATCCAGAATCGGATGTAATCGTCGAGAATCGGAAAGTCTTGTTGCGCGGCGCGAAGATACGGCAGCGCGGCAGAGGGATTGCGATCCGTCAGGATCACACCGGAAAGAAGGCCGGCCCGTTTCGCCCACAGCGAGGTCGGAAACTCCTCCATCACCTTACGAAGCCGCTCAAGCTTCAGCGCGACGACTTGATCCTTCGTCAGCACATTGCCCAATCGTTCCCTCGGCCAAACCGCCGCCAAGAAACAGTCTTCTGGAGACGCACAGCCTTCGGGATTCGCTTGTTCCACCGCAGTGACTTGCGCGGCATGCACATCGTGCAAGGGCACGACCACACCGAACAGCATCACACAGAGGCTGACGATACCTGACAGCTTATGGTTCCTCATGGTCACCCATCGAAATTCACTCCGCCTCATTATATACAGAGCCACGCACAATGGAAAAAGAATTGCGGGTCGGTGAGCAACCCGGCTCGTATGCGAGGTGACATGCGCTTATGGTAGGCTGCTCCTCCAGCGAGGGAACATATGGCCGACCCATCGGTCCCGCACCCGAACACCACGATTCATCTCCTAGCGCTCACCGAACCGCAGATGGCTCGATTTGTCCGCACGCAGCACTGGCCCGCGTATCGGACCGGGCAAATTCTGCGTTGGTTATATCAACGGCGTCTCCGGACGATCATGGACATGACGGACCTCCCGATGCAGGATCGCGTCACACTCTCTCGATCGGCCTCGATCGGCCGCTCGGCGCAGACAACCGTGCTCCGGTCCCAAGATGGAACACGTAAGCTACTCTTGACACTCGAAGACGGACTGTCAGTCGAATCCGTCCTGATCCCGGACGACACACGGCTGACCCTCTGTGTGTCGACGCAGGTCGGCTGCATGTTGGACTGTGGGTTTTGCCTCACCGGGCAGATGGGGTTGAAACGCAACCTCAAGCTTCATGAAGTCATCGATCAAGTCCTGAGCGCACAAGATCTCCTGACATCCGATGAACACATTACCAATCTCGTCTTCATGGGGATGGGAGAACCTCTCGCCAATATCGAGACACTCAAAGCCGCCGTGACCGGCCTCACGAACACCGCCTGGGGCCTGGGATGGTCGCGGAGGCGCATAACGGTCTCGACCGCCGGTTTGGCATCCCGCCTCTCGGTGGTCGCGGCGATGGGCGTCAATCTCGCCATCTCCCTGAATGCCACCACGGAAGAACAACGTCGTGACCTGATGCCTGCCGCCAGTGGCATCGCCTCCCTCAAATCACTCTTGGCCACTTGTCGACGTTATCCACTGGCGCCTCATCAGCGGTTGACGTTCGAGTACGTCCTCCTGGCCGGCGTGAATGATCTTCCGGCCGATGCCCAGCGCTTAGCGCGGTTGCTGAAATCGTTGCGCTGCAAAGTGAACCTGATCCCGTTCAATGAGTTTCCGGGAAGTCGTTTTCATCGTCCGCCGGACAAAGACGTGCTCCGGTTTCAATCCGACCTCCGCAAGGCGGGACTCGACGTCTATGTGCGAAAAAGTCGTGGACGTGACGTGTACGGCGCCTGCGGGCAACTTGGCGACGTCTCCGGTGACCAATCCCCCGTTACCTTGACAGCTATTGAAACTCGTTGTTAGCATGCCATGCCCAACGTTCATTATGATCAGGTCGATTATCACACGCACATGGTTTGCCTGCTTGGTAGGGACTCTCCTGGCCCTGTGCGACCGTTCCATCTCCATGGGAGCCGACCCCAACGAATACATCCTCTCAAACGGAATGAAAGTGCTGCTCATCGAAGTACCGAAAACTCCGGTGGCTACGGTCCAAGTCTGGTACAAGGTGGGCTCCCGAAATGAAGTCATGGGTCGTGCGGGGCTTTCGCACATGCTCGAGCACATGATGTTCAAAGGGACGGCCAGATATCCCAAAGGCTCTTTTTCCCGCATCATCCGAAAAAATGGTGGCATCGACAATGCTTTTACCGGCCAGGATTTCACCGCCTACTTTGAAAATGTGGCGGCAGATCGTGTCGGGCTCGCCTTGGAACTGGAGGCCGACCGGATGCAGGGATTGCTGCTCGATCACAGTGAATTCCAGACCGAGCGCGACGTCGTGAAAGAGGAACGACGCCTGAGGTCCGAGGATGATCCTCAAGGCGCCTTAGTCGAAGCCTTGTTCGCTCAGGTCTTCATGAGCCATCCCTATCATTGGCCGGTGATCGGCTGGTTCGCAGACCTCGATGCAATGTCGATCGAAGACTTGCAGCGGCACTATGACACTTTTTACTCGCCCAACAATGCCACCTTGATCGTGGTAGGTGACATCAAAGCCGACTCGCTGCTCCCGACGATCAAACGATTGTTTGAGCCGATTCCCCGAGGCCCATCCCCGAAGCAACTGCTGCCGCCCGAGCCGGAACAGCGGGGCGAACGTCGGTTTCTGCTCAAGCGGGAAGCGCAGGTTCCGTTCGTGATGATGGGGTTCCGCATCCCCAACTATTCGAGTGATGACAGCTATGCCCTTGATCTCCTTGAGTCGATCCTCTCGCGCGGAAAGAGCGCTCGCCTCTATCAGAGCTTGGTCTATGACCAGAAGATGGCCCTGGCCGTCGGGGCCGATTACAGTTTATTGCAAACCGATCCCGGACTATTCTACTTTTATGCGCTGGTCAATCCTGGAGCGAAGGTAGAGGCTGTGGAAGACGCGCTCCAACGCGAAGTGGCGCGTCTTCAGAATGAGCTGCCTTCGGAGCTGGAACTCCAAAGGGCGAAGAACCAAATCGAAGCCTCGCGCGTCTTTGAGCAGGATTCCAACTTTCGTCATGCCATGCTGATGGGACAAGCGGAGACCGTCGGCGCAGGGTGGCAACGAATCAATCAGTTCGTTGAGCGTATCCGTGCGGTCACGGCCCAGGACATTCAACGTGTCGCGAAGCAGTATTTAACCCCGGACAATCGAACCACCGGGATTCTCATCCCCGTGCCGCCCAAACCCCTCGAATCACCCTCTCCAGCCGCCCACGATGGAAAGTCCTAGGACGCCATGAATCACACAACTAGCCCTGCAGCTTACTCTCGCTCCAGTCGCCGACCTGTTCGAGGACGTTCGCGTTTTCAGCGACTGGGCTGGGCTCTCAGTGTGGCATGGTCCCTGAGTTTTCCCCTGGCTTCGACCGCAGCCGACATTACGCCGGTCAAGTTCACCACATCGAATGGGATGACGGTTGTCGTGTTAGAGCAACATTTCCTTCCCATCGTGGAGCTCCACGCGCTCATCAAAGTTGGCTCGTCGCAAGACCCTCCTGAGAAGGCGGGTGTTGCGAATCTCGTTGCCAGCCTGCTGGATGAGGGCACCACATCACGATCATCCAAGCAACTCGCCGAACAAATCGACTTCGTCGGCGGATCACTGGGGGCTCAAGCCAGTGAGGATTTTACGACTGCGTCCGCCCGTATCTTGCGAAAGGATATCGACCTGGGGTTTACGCTCCTTGCCGATATTCTTCAGCGCCCGAGCTTCCCCAAACAGGAATTTGAGCGGATTCGTTCACAAATCCTTGGTGAAATAGCAAGCGATAATGATGATCCAGGCCATGTGGCCATGAAGGCTTTCAACCAGTTGGTCTTTCAGAATCATCCCTATCGCTGGCCGGCACATGGAACTGAGGAAACACTTAACAAGATCAGCTTGGCCGATATCCAAAACTTCTACGCCAAGGAATACCTCCCCAACCAAGTCATTCTGACTATCGTCGGCGACGTGACGGTCGAACAAGCGACGTCGCTCGTTCAGACTCATTTCGGATCCTGGAAGAAAGGCCCTGCGCCACATCGGTCGTCCAGGAAACCGTCCAGTATCGATAAAAAGGCTGTTCAATTCATCGAAAAAGACTTAACCCAATCCACAATTGTGTTGGGCCACTCTGGAATCAGCCGAACGAATCCGGACTTCTATGCAGTCACCGTCATGAACCACATCCTCGGGGCCGGTGGATTTTCCTCCCGGCTCATGGATTCCATTCGCGACAAACAGGGGCTGGCCTACGGCATTACGAGTCACTATGACGCGAGAGCCCTGCCGGGGTCCTTCTGGATCAACCTCCAGACTCGAACCGAGACGACCAATCAAGCCATCAACAGCGTCATCGCTGAGATGAAAGCGATCCGTGAGGCACCGGTGACCGACCAGGAACTGGCCGAGGCAAAGTCCTTTCTGATGGGGAGCTTTCCATTGCGGCTGGACTCGACCGCGAAGCTGGCGCAAGTTTTGGGGCAGGTTGAATTTTTCGGACTCGGATTCGATTACTTCAGCCAATATCCCAAATGGATTGACCGCGTGACGAAAGAGGACGTGCAACGTGTGGCCAAGCAATACCTCAACCCTCAGCTCTACGCTCTTGTAGTGGTGGGAAATATTACCAAGGCAAAAGTCCGTCACTAGCGAGACGTGCGGCACGCATCGATGCAACCTCCTGCGCTTCAAGAGAAACTTCATCGGCTCCGAACCCTGCTCACAGAATTGGGGTCCGTGGTTGTCGCGTATTCCGGTGGAATCGACAGCACCTTCGTGCTGAAAGTTGCGCATGAACAACTCGGGAACAAGGCAGTCGGCATCACCGCCGTCTCACCAACCTTCCCGTTGATGGAACTGGAAGCGGCCGAGCGGGTTGCCCGAGAAATTGGGGCTCGTCATGAGACAGTGCAAACGAATCAATTGACCATCGACGATTTCGTTAAGAATGACGCCAACCGTTGCTTTCACTGTAAAACCGATTTGTATCAGTTGCTTGGGACCGTTCGACAATCAAAGGCCGCTGCACATATCGTGGATGGAACTAACCTGGACGATCTCGGTGATGACCGCCCAGGCATGAAGGCAGCACGGGAATGGGGAGTACGCAGCCCCCTTGTCGAAGCCGAGCTGTCAAAAGCCGACATCCGCATCCTGGCCAAGGAACTCGGCCTCTCAAATTGGGATAAGCCTGCTGCGGCCTGCCTGTCGTCACGAATCCCACGTGGAATGCCAATCACACTGGAAAAATTGAGCCGCGTTGAAGAAGCCGAAGCGGTACTTCAACGCGAGGGGCTCCGCCATTTTCGAGTCCGGAACCATGGCGACATTGCCAGAATTGAAGTAGCCCCCAGTGACCTACTCTGGCTCATCGAACCGGACCGTTGCACGCGAATCAGTGCACGGCTAAAAGAACTTGGATTTCAGTTTGTGACGGTGGATCTGGATGGATATAGACCGGGGGGAGTCAGCCTGAGCTGACATCCCCTCGGTAGACCATCAATAGGGAGGGATCAGCGCTGTTGTGATCGGGAAAGGGTTTCAAGCGCTTCGTCAGCAAACTTCCGTTGATCGGCTTCCGTCAAACTCCGTTGCACAACCTTTTCCGCCACCATGAGTGCCAATTCCGTGGTGTGGGTACGGATATCCTGAAGGGCCTTACGCCGTTCTTGTTCGATTTCCCTCGTCGCATCACCTTTAATACGCTCCGCGTCAGCGATCAGACGTTGCTCGTTTTCATCAAGCAGGCGTTGCGCTCGTTCTTTTGCCGCTGCAAGGATGGCCTCTGCCTCTTTACCGGCGGCACTGAGCTTCGCCTCATATTCCTTCAGCCGACTCTCCGCATCCGATCGATGCCGCTCAGCATGATCCAGGCTGTCCTTAATTTTCTTTTCTCGTTCCTCCAGGACGCTGAGGATGCCAGGGAATGCGTACTTATACAGGATGAACAATAAAATGCCAAAAGACACGATTTCCCAGAAAATCAGGGAAGAGAAAAAATGCGATTCAAACTGTGGCATACGTGCGCTCGTGAAACGTTACACGTGAAACGTCAGACGAAGATATCCTCGATAGACGGTGACCGCATAACGGTTAACGCTCCTTGGTTATTTGCGGAATCCCATAATAATGAAGGCAATGACCAGGCCATAGAGCGCGATGGCTTCCACCAATGCGAAACCGATCCACATGTACTTCGTGACGCGCGCTTCCGCCTCAGGCTGACGTGCCACCACTTCGATCATCTTTCCAAAAATAAATCCGATGCCCACACCCGCTCCGGCAAACCCTGCCGCCGCACATCCCATACCGATCAACCCTGCTGCTGCTGAATCCATTATGTCTTACTCCTCTCTTGTCTAAACTGGCATGCGCTAATGCGCGTGCTCATCATGGCCATGTAAATGAAATGCGTCGCCCAGATAGACGCAGGTCAAAATACTGAAAATGTAAGCTTGAATGAACGCAATACCGAATTCCAACCCATAGATGGCCACCGTAAATGCAAAAGGCAACCATCCGACCAACAACCCACCGCCGATTGTGAGGCTAAACAAGACTGCGAGCATCACATGGCCCGCCGTCATGTTGGCAAATAACCGAACCGCCAGCGAAACCGGTCGCGCCACTTGGCTGATGATCTCAATCGGAATCATCAAAGGGACTAACCAGCCCGGCGTTCCAGGAGGCACCAGGATGCCCAGGAACTTCGCGCCATGCAACATGAACCCTATGATCAGGCTCAACCCATACACCACGAAGGAGAAGACGGCCGTCACGATAATCTGGCTCGTCACCGTGTAGCTCCCTGGAATCAAGCCGATCAGATTGCTGAAGAGGATGAACACGAAGAGGGTGGCGATCAGAGGGAAAAATCGCATCCCCTCCTTCCCCATCGTGTCCAAAATCATGCTGCGAATGAACTCCACCATCATCTCTGCCAGACTCTGCAATTTACCCGGAACCAACTTCCTTGCAGACCCTGCCATGACCATGAGCACCGCCGCGACCAGCACGACGATCCACATAAAGACAACGGCCTTATTGATGGAAATATCCAATCCGCCGAGCGAAATCGGAATCCAAT
>CAYSFU010000097.1:0-12571 GCA_964430555.1 uncultured Nitrospira sp.
TTGAGCTTCATCGTGCAGGAGCCCAACGGGATCATCGAGTGCACGAGCGAGAGGTCTCGCGCCTGCAGGCGATGGAGATAGCGGAGCATTTCATGTTCGGAGTGATAGCGGTGAAACACCTCATGCGTGAGATACGGACTGTGTCTCATCAATGGCGCGGGGTAAGTCAGATCGATGGTGGAGGCAAGGTCCGAGAGACGGAACGGCACGTGGTCATGGCCGACGAACATCTGCAGGAGCCGGAGCACTTCCTGCTCGGAGCTGACTTCGTCGAGTGACAGGCCGATGGAGCCGTCCTCATACTGCCGAACATTGATTCCTTGTGTCTCCCCCCGCGCGATGATCTGCGAGGCTTGGGTCTTGGAGACCGGTACTCGAATCGTATCAAAAAAGACTTTGGGCAACACCTCGAAGCCCAGATGACGCAGGCCTTCCGCCAGCAATAACGTCAGGCCATGAACCCGTTCGGCTATGCGACGCAACCCCTCTGGTCCATGGTAGACCGCGAACATGGCCGCCATCACCGCCAGCAAGACCTGGGCGGTGCAGATATTACTCGTGGCCTTTTCTCGCCGGATATGCTGCTCGCGTGTTTGAAGAGAAAGCCGGATGGCCGGCTTACCGGCGACATCTTTGGAGATGCCGACGAGTCGGCCAGGTATCTGTCGTTTGAACTCTTCTTTGGTCGCCAGAAATGCGGCATGGGGTCCGCCGAACCCGATCGGGACGCCGAACCGCTGAGTCGACCCGACGGCAATATCAGCGCCGAATTCTCCTGGTGGACGGAGCACCGTGAGCGCAAGGAGATCGGTGGCTACGACGACGAGAACCCCGGCCTCATGAGCCTGGGTCACCAATGCACTGAAATCCCCTACATAGCCGTCCGTGGCAGGATACTGCAAGAGGATGCCGCACAGCTCCGGGCGCACACAATCTGCGGTCGATGGGACTCCCGTCTTGAGGACGATGCCCAGGGGCTCAGCCCTTGTCTGCAACACAGCAAGCGTTTGGGGATGGCAATCGTGTGAGACGAAGAACTCAGGGCGTTCCTGACCGGCATGGTGGGCGATTGCGTAGCACATCGCCATGGCTTCCGCGGCCGCCGTCGCTTCATCCAACAGGGAAGCATTGGCCAGCGGGAGACCGGTCAGATCCCCGATCATGGTCTGAAAAGTGACGAGCGCCTCCAAGCGGCCTTGTGAGATTTCAGCTTGATACGGAGTGTACTGCGTGTACCACGCCGGATTTTCAAGGATGTTCCGTTGAATCACTCCGGGCGTGACGCAGTCGTAGTACCCCATGCCGATCAGGGACCGATAGACCTTGTTCTGGGCCGCGATGCCCTGGAGTCGGGCGAGAACGGCCTGCTCGCCCTCACCGTTGGGAATGTCCAGGGCTTGCCGAAGGCGAATATCAGAGGGAACCGCTGCGTCGACTAAGGTGTCGAGCGATTGGTGACCTAAGGTGGCCAACATCTCATGAATATCAGCGTTAGTGGGACCAAGGTGTCGATGCACAAAATCATCAGTCGGTCGAAGCCATGTCGGATTGCTCATACCAGTCATCCATCCTCTGTTCGGTGTTCGAGGCCTCCATCATCCGGGCAAAACGTCGAGGTTATCTCGTTAACCGCGCAGCGTATCATGGGATCATCACATTTCCAAGCGACCTGATCCGTTTCTGGTAGGGAACATTCATGATGACGATGATGAGCGTGCACAGCCTTGCTCTTTCGTTGCATTTTCGAGAATTCACGCTATGGTGAGGGGAGAGATCGAGTTCGGAGCGTTGACCATGATCACCACCAGTCGGAGCTCCAGTCAGGATTCTGAGAAACCATCCACAGGTCACTCCTCTAAGGGAATGGTCCTCGTGATTACGCTGGCTTTCGGCCTCCTAGCCGTAGGCGCGTACGTGATCTTCAACGGCCAGGGGCTCCCGACCATCTTTGAGGCCTCTCATTCTCAACGAACCCTGTCGCCTACGGAACAACAGTCGAACTCCAGGGCGACGGATATGCGCCTCACTCGCGAAGGAATCGATCGGCTTCTCGGATCCCTCGACGACGCGGTCCGCAGAAAAGATGTCGAGGGCGTCCTCCGTTACATCTCGCATGATGCAATGATCACCATCCATCTGAAGCAAGGCCCACAGCAGCAAACAGCCTTGTTGACACGGGACGACTATCGGAAGACCTTAGCCATGGCGTTCGCCTTTCCGAGTGCCAATGATTTCACACGCACCAATACATCGGTCTCGTTGGCGTCGGATGAGCGGAGCGCCAAGGTGTCATATAAGTCCATGGAGACTCTTCGTCCGGCCAATCATGAATTCAAAGCCGAAGGCGAAGAAACCATGGTCTTCGCTATCCGAGACGGGAGACCCATGATTACCTCTTTGGAACAGACCTTTCCTGGCGACTCCACCTGATCTTGTGGTTCCCCTCATACCCTTCTGATGCGCAGCCCAGTCTTCCGTGCCCTCTCATTCGTGCCGAGCTCGGCGACACAAGTGAATCGGATTTTCCGCCGGCTTGCTCGAGATCCAAGATTCATGGGGTATCGTTTGGTATAATCACCCCCTGATCAATCTTTATGGGAGTGGGTATGCGGGTGCTGGTTCTCGAAGATGAAACCAAAGTTGGTTGCTTTATTAAGCGGGCATTGGAAGAAGAAAGCTACGCCGTCGATCTTTGCGAAGACGGGACCAAGGGGTTAGAGATGGCGTTGGCCACCGATTATGATCTTCTGGTGGTTGATGTCATGTTGCCGGGCATGTCGGGGTTGGATGTGCTCAAGAATCTTCGTCGTGAACGGATCCAAACGCCGGTGTTGATTCTGTCTGCTCAATCGCAGATTGATCAGAGAGTCAAAGGGCTGGATGCCGGTGCCGACGATTATCTCACGAAACCATTTGCCATCGATGAACTCTTGGCGCGAGTTCGTGCCTTGCTGCGACGCGGGGCGACAGAAAGTTCGGGAGTGCTCCAAGTCGATGATTTGATGCTCAACCCGGCGACGCGTGAGGTGACACGAGGCGGGCAACGCATCGAGCTGACGCTGAAAGAATATGCCTTGTTGGAATACTTGATGCGTCATACCGGCCGGGTCCTCACTCGACCGATGATTTCCGAGCACGTGTGGAATCAAGACTTCGACACCTTTACGAACGTGATCGATGTCTACGTGAACTATCTCCGGAATAAAATCGACCGAGGTCGGACGAAGAAGCTGATCCATACCATCCGTGGAAGCGGGTACATGCTCAAGGCCGACTAGGAGGTCGTTGATGCCCTTACGTGTCCGGTTGACCCTCTGGTATGGGACCGTGCTCGCGCTGGTCTTGATCGTGTTCTCCATGGTTCTTTATGCGATTACGGCGAGAAATCTCCGTGACGCCATTGATGAGTCGTTGGAAGACACGGCGACGACGGCCGTCCGCTTGCTCGAAACGCACGGATTTCTTCCGCTGATCGATGAAGAGGTTCTGCTCTCTCAATTTCCTGAACTGACGCGAATCGACAAATTCTTTCAGATCTTCAGCCCTTCCGGCACCATCACGATTCGCTCCCCGAACATCAAACAACACGAGGTTCCGCTGAGCCGGACGGCGCTCGACGCCGCGTTCGCCGGACAGAGCATTTATGAGTCGGCCAAATATCCCAAAGAGCCTCCCTTGCGGTTGGTTTCCATGCCGATTATGTACCGAGGCAATCTGTTGTACATTGTGCAGGTCGGGACGTCGATGGAGTCAGTCGGAGAGACGCTTCATCGATTCCTCGTCCTGGTTCTGGTGGCGATCCCGGTAGCGTTGGCCGTATCGCTTGCTGGTGGCTGGTTTCTGGCTGGGCGAGCGCTCCGTCCGGTCGATAGAATTACCTTGGCTGCGCAGCGGATTGCCGCAGGCGATCTCAGTCAGCGGCTGAGTATACCCGGAGCTCACGATGAAATCGGGCGGCTGGCGGCCACCTTCAACAACATGATCGGCCGGTTGGATGCCTCGTTTCGCCAAATCCGTCAATTTACCAGCGATGCATCGCATGAATTGAGAACGCCTCTGACCGTGATGAAGGGCGAAACCGATCTGGTTCTCAGGAAACCCCGCCCGCTTGAAGATTACAAGGCGGTGCTGGAGAGCAACCTCGAAGAGATTGATCGGATGACCCGTATCGTGGATGAACTGTTGTTTCTTTCCCGCGCCGATATGGGGGAGGTCAAGATAGAGTCCATGCCGGTTGCTCTGCAGCCGTTGGTGGAAGACGTCCATCGCCAGGCGAAGCTGCTGGGACATGAGCGAAATATTGAAGTGGTGCTCGGAACAGCGATGCCGGTCACTGTGCAGGGAGATGATCTGCGGCTTCGTGAACTACTACTCAATCTCGTGGAGAACGCGATGAAGTATTCGAACCCCGGCGGCAAAGTTGAAATCTCGCTGTTGAAAGACGGACGGGAAGCTCGGCTTTCCATCACCGATCATGGCATCGGTATTGACGCGACCGACCACAAGAAGATTTTCCAACGGTTTTTCCGAACAGATGTGGCTCGCGCCCACACGAAGAAAGGAACAGGGCTTGGTCTTGCCATCTGCGCCTGGATCGCCGATCTCCATAAGGGACGGGTCGAGGTCAAGAGCGATCTCGGCCAAGGATCGACTTTCACGGTCGTATTGCCGCTCATGACTCTTCCAGCTTAGCCACGTTTAATCCTCGCTTAATCTCTCTCTCATCATCGATTGTTAGTTCTAGTACTCGATACGGAATCACAGACCGTGCAGTGATGAGTTTGAATCGTCTCAAAACATTATCCGCAGCGTGATGAAGGAGGGTTAGCATGTCATCGCATTTTCATCCTACAATGGGTTCTCTTCTCGGAATTGGGCTTGTGAGCGGGGCTTTAATCTGGGCCGGCCATTCATTCACCGAGTCCTATGCATCCAATGCGTCGTCACAAGGCGCTGCGGTTGCCGCCGTTGCTCCACCGGCACCTGGCTTTACGGAGGTGGCCAAGCGAGTCACTCCGGCGGTCGTCAACATTACGACGGTCATGACGGAAAACGTGACGGACGGTTCCCCTGTCCCGGACGAGCTACGAGAGCGAATGGAGGAATTCTTCGGGAAACCATTCGGACCTCGTGGGCAGCGACCCGGAGATTCATTTGACCATCGAGCGCCTCGGAGAGGACAAGGATCCGGTGTGATCATTTCATCGGATGGCTATATTGTGACCAATAATCATGTGATCGCCCAGGCCCGCGAGGTCAACGTCACGCTTCCCGACAAACGGGAGTTTAAGGGCAAGATTATCGGGGCGGATCCGAAGAGTGACCTCGCCGTGATCAAGATCAATGCGAGTCATCTTCCGACCGTTACCTGGGGTGATGCGTCGGGTCTGCAAGTCGGTGAGTATGTGTTGGCGGTCGGCAACCCCTTTGGGCTCAATTCCACCGTAACACTTGGGATCGTGAGTGCGGTGGGTCGCGGCCAGATGGGCATCACCCAGTACGAGGACTTTATACAGACGGATGCGGCCATTAATCCGGGTAATTCAGGCGGTGCACTGGTGAATACCAAAGGAGAGCTGGTGGGCATCAATACAGCCATCTTTTCCCAGACGGGAGGGTATCAGGGAGTCGGGTTTGCCGTGTCGACCACGATGGCCAAGCCGATTTATGAGAGTCTCATACAATCCGGCAAGGTCGTCCGAGGATATCTCGGGATTGGGCTTCAGGGATTGAGCCAGGATCTGGCCACGGCATTCGGCCTCAAGGATGCGAAAGGTGCGTTGGTCAGCGATGTAAAGGCAGGAAGTCCTGCGGATCAGGCCGGCCTCAAGCAAGGGGATGTAATCGTCGGCTATCACGGGACTGCGGTGGAAGATGGTGTCGCGTTACAACGACTCGTCACCAGGACGGCTATCGGTGTCAGCGTGACACTCAACGTCGTTCGTGACGGACATGAGCGTGAGGTGACCGTCAAGGTCGGTGCGCAACCGGACGAATCTAAAATTGCGAAGGTGCAGCGAGGAGGTTCCGACGAGGTTCTGTCGGGTCTCGTGGTCGAGGAGCTGGATCAGGACCGGGCAAAACAGCTTGGATTCCATGGAGCGCAAGGTGTTGTGGTAACAAGGGTTGATCCAGAGAGCGAGGCCGAACGGTCCGGTCTTGCCGCGGGTGACGTGATTCAAGAAATGAATCGGCAGCCGATCAAATCAGTCAGGGATTTTGAAAAGGCATCCGCAGATCTCAAGAAGGGAGCCAATGTCCTTATTCTGGTTAATCGCCGAGGGAATGCGCTATTCCTATCCGTCAAAGTGTAAGGACTGTGCTTATCTCAACGCAGGGGGAGGCAATATTAAGCTCCCCCTGTTTGAGGCATTATTCTAACAGTATTCAATCGAAGACCACGGTTTTTCTCCCATACACCAAGACTCGTCGCTCAATGTGGCGGCGTACAGCTCTTGCCAGCACGATTTCCTCAAGATCCCGTCCTTTCCGAACGAGATCCTCCACCGTATCCCGATGTCCCACATGAATCACGTCTTGTTCGATGATAGGCCCTTCGTCCAGGTCTTGGGTCGCGTAATGGGCGGTCGCTCCAATGATTTTCACGCCACGATCGTAGGCCTGCCGATAGGGATTGGCCCCGATAAAGGCAGGAAGAAAGGAATGGTGAATGTTGATGACGGGACAGGCGACCTGAGCCAGAAAATCAGCGCTGAGGATCTGCATATAGCGAGCCATGACCACAAGTTCGATGTGATGTTCCTTCAGCAGGGCTACGACCTGTTGTTCCTGTTGGGGTTTGGTCTCCTTCGTGACGGGATAGACGACATAGGGGATCTTGAAAAGCTCGGCCCAACTTGCGCAGGTGTCATGGTTTGAAATGATGATGGGAATGTCGATGTGCAGTTCGTCTCGACGGTGTCGCTGGAGAAGGTCGGCCAGACAATGATCCTGTTTTGAGACCAGAAGGCCGACACGAGGCCGCTGATTGGACGGATACATTTCGTAGTGCATCTCGTACACTTTCGCGATCGGATCAAAAGCGGCCGGAATATCGCCTGGAGGCATCTGAAACCCATCTGTGGAAAATTCCATCCGCATGAGAAAAGCGTTTGTTTCTTCATCGGTGTGATGGTCGGAATCGAGAATGTTGCCGCCGAAATCGTGAATGAACCCCGATACGCGTGCAACGATGCCTTTGCGGTCCTTGCAACGGATCAGGAGAATGATCGAGTTCTTCTTCCGTGTAGTCATGGGCATGTGTTCTGATTGGAATCAGTGCGATCAGTCCAAGAGCAGCGGTAAGATTCCGCACTCAGTGAACAGTTGTTGTCACGATGTGCCCGACGAGATCGAATCCCGCTGCATCGGTGATCTCGACTCGGTGGAAGTCACCGGGTGCCGGATTGGAATCCTTGCAACCGGCGTCGGTTGTGTCCTCGTCGACATAGACGACGCCGTCGATTTCGGGAGCCAACCCTTCGTGACGTCCTTCGAGAACGCCCGCAGTTTCCTCGGACCGTCCGTCGATCAGGACATCGAGAATCGAGCCGATCCTGGCTCTGCCTTTGGCGACGGCAATCGCTTCCTGAACAGAGAGAATGGTATTGCGGCGGTCATCCATCACGTCTCGCTCGACTTTTTCATCCAAATCCGCTGCCGGGGTTTGGTCCTCATCCGAGTACACAAATACCGCGACTCGGTCGAATTCTGTCTGTTCCACATAGTCACGCAACTCGGTAAAGGTCGAGTCGTTTTCTCCCGGAAAGCCGACGATAAAGGCCGTTCGGAAGGTGACTCCGTGGATGCGTGTACGGATGCGATCCACGAGACGTTCGATGGCGGCTCGATTACCCAGGCGATGCATTCGGTTCAGCATCCGGTCATTGATGTGCTGAAGGGGCATGTCGATATACTTCGTGATCTTTTCTTCCCCGGCATAGAGATCGAGAAGGTCGTCAGTGACTTGCTGAGGGTACAGATAAAACGGCCGGATCCAGCGCAGGCCATCCACCTTGACCAATTCACGAAGGAGCGAGACGAGACCTTGGCGCAGGCCAAGATCGACACCATAGTTGACGGTGTCTTGTGAAATGAGGTTGATCTCTTTGACTCCTTCCGCAGCGAGCCGGCGCGCTTCTGCCACGATAGAGTCGACCGGTCGACTGCGCTGTTTTCCACGCATCAACGGAATCGCACAGAATGTACAGTTGCGATTGCAGCCTTCGGCGATTTTGACATAGGCGCTGTGCTGTGCACCGAGTCTCATACGAGGAGCTAATTCGTCGTAGAGATAGGGAGGTTGACTGATCCAGAGGCGGCGGTGTCTCTTTTTAGGGGTCAAGAGGTCTCGACAAATATCCGCGATCTTGCCGAATTCACCAGTCCCGACCACCCCGTCCAACTCCGGTAACTCTTTCAGCAAGTCTCCTTGATACCGCTGTGCCAAGCAACCGGCTGCGATCAGGACGCGGCAGGTTCCTGTTTTCTTCAGATGTCCATGTTCGAGGATCGTGTTGATCGATTCCTGTTTTGCCTCTTCAATGAAGCCGCAGGTATTCACGATGACCACTTCGGCTTGTTTGGGATCGCCGGTGAGTTGAAACCCTTCCGTGACCAATGTGCCGAGCATAATTTCTGAATCGACCTGATTTTTCGAGCAGCCAAGATTGACGAATCCGATGGTCGTTGCGGCACGGTCGATGCGCGTGGTTTTCGTGGAGCGTACGCGCTTTGGGGTAATCAAAGGCTGTGACATGGTCAGGCAGTCTACGGGACGGTCAAAAAGACTGTCAATGAGACCCTTGCAGGGGCTGATCGATTCCCCTACAGTGAGCCACATGATTCGTACCTTTCAAGGCATCAAGCCCACGGTCCCCGCGTCTTGTTTTATCGAAACGACGGCAGTCGTGATCGGTGATGTTGTGATGGGGGAAGAGTGTAGCGTCTGGTTCAACGCCGTGATCCGAGGCGATGTGCACTACATTCGGATTGGTGCACGGACTAACGTGCAGGACCTCTGCATGCTGCACGTGACACATGATACCCACCCGTTGATCATCGGCAATGACGTCACGATCGGTCACAACGTGGTGCTGCATGGCTGCACGATCCAGGATCGTGTATTGGTGGGAATGGGTGCGATCATCATGGACGGTGCCGTGATTGGGGAGGACTCTGTGGTGGGAGCCGGAGCTCTGGTTGTGGAAGGGACGATTGTGCCGCCGAAGAGCCTCATCCTCGGCTCGCCTGCGAAGGTCAAGCGACCGGTCACCGAGAAGGAATTAGCGTGGGTCAAGGAATCCGCAGGAAACTATATGCGATATGCCCGGCAGTATATGGGTGATCCAGGCAAGAAGACCGGCTTTGAGATATGATCTATCTCAGGCGTCGCCATCAGCTTCTCACCTCTCGGTCCTACCAACCTGCATGAAGCAGATCGGATCCCCTACGAGCGCTGTGGCGTGCTGTTTCCGATCCACACGGTACGGAACCTTGTGTCTATGACACCAGTCTGCAATCCAAATGACTTCCTCGCTCGATGTTGTGACAAGACCGGGTAACTGTAGCTTCGGCATGCAGCGGTTCACGATGGATTGGACAATCCGTCGTTCTTTCTGAAACTCCACGGGATTGAAACTGACCGGATTTGCCCGTCCATACGAGAGCGGAGCCAGGTGAGGAAAGCGTTCCGGATCGTTCAGGACGCTGACCATCCAGAGATGATCGAATCGTCCTTGTGCGGTAGAGGCATCACGAGCAAGGAAGCGAACCGACAGGCCCCGACAGGCGTGGTTGAGAATCGTGACTTCTGATCGCCTGAGATTATAGGGTTCTAGGTCTCGTTCTCGGTCGATGGTTTCTGCGATCAGCACCGGGAGCTCCGCGACACCAGCTCCGATGTACAAACTTCGGCCACCACGCGGTAACTTCTCTACAAGAGTCTCAGCGATCTTCGTTCCCAGTCGCCGACAAGGTTCCCGCTTCGCCTGCCAAAATTCTTTGCCGCCTTCGTAGCAATAAACCGATTCCAAGCGCGTGTAGTCGAGGTGGTTAAAGACGTTGCTGATCGTCTGTCGAGTTGATCTAGAAAGTTGCGTCTTCATATTGAATCGAGTTACGAATCCTCCGTTGAATGGAAACAGATCTGTCGCTTGGAGCAGTGGTCAGTCTATCCATGTCAGCTCATGAAAGCTAGGTTGAGGAGGAACTGGCCATGGCGGAAACCATCGCTGTCACCCCATCAGCCACGGCAGCAATGAAGTCGAGATTCAGTGTTTCGAGGGTATCGGTTGGCCGATGGTAATGGGGGTTTCGGAAGTTGGCGGTATCGGTCAGCATGACGGCGGGGAAGCCCTGCTCCCAGAACGAGGTGTGGTCGCTGCGTCTGGTGTCCGGGAGCTTTTCTCCGTTACCCGGCACGACCAGCGGAACAATTGGAAGGTGCGCCTTCATGATCTGAGCGACGGAGCCTGTCAAGCTGTGTGATTGCTCGTTGCCGATCACGGCCAGAAAATTTCCCGTTGTGGGTACCGCGATCGGGACACCGGGCGGAATTTTCTGTGAATGGGGTTGATGGCTCGCATAGCCGACACATTCCAACACGATCGCTCCGTGGATGGTCTCACCATTCTTTCGTAAGAGAGAGGTATAAGCCCGGCTGCCAAGAAGGTTTTCTTCCTCTAGGTTAAAGGCGATGAACCGGATCGGCCTGACCAATGTCAGGGCTCTCGTCTGACGAGCCACATGAAGCAAGACGGCGAGCGCGCTGGCATTATCGTCGGCGCCTGGAGATGCTTCAACCGTATCGAAGTGTGCGGCGAGGATCAGGGGTGGCGCAGATTGTGATGGACTGCCCGCAGGAAGCGCCGTTCCGAGCACATTCTGGTACGTACGGCCCAAGGCAGGGAAGGATTGTGTGGTCACGGTCAGCCCAGCGTCCGAGAAACGACGATGCAAGTAGGCCTCCGTCTGTCGTAGGCGGTTCGGTGAAGTGATGGGATGACGTTCTCCCACCAGGGCCTGAAGATCGTCTCTGAGTCGATTTCGATCGATGGGCACAGAACTGATTTCCAGCTGCAAGAGGGTTAGGTCACGATTTCCGTGCCGATGCCCTTCCGCGTGAAGATTTCAAGAAGGACCGCGTGCGGAATCCGCCCATCAATAATATGCGCTTTTCCGACTCCGTCGCCCAGGGCATCCAAGCACGCATGCACCTTTGGGATCATGCCTTCTGTGATGGTCCCTTTCTTCATCATGCGTTGCACATCTTTACGGGATACCGTCGAGAGGTGGCGCCCGTTCGCGTCGCGAATGCCTTTGATATCGGTCATCATCAGCAGCTTTTCTGCCCGTAACGCGCCGGCTATGGCTCCAGCGACAAGATCAGCATTGATGTTGTAGGTATTGCCCTCGCGATCTGTGCCGATGGGCGCGATGATCGGGATGTAGTGATCTTCTTGGAGGTTGCGTAACAGCCCAGGATCGACCTTTTCGATATCCCCTACCAATCCAAAATCGCCTTTTGCATCTTCCTCATCTAGGTCCCGATCGAGACTTTCCGCCCAAGCTTTGGCTGTGAGCGGCTTGCTGAGGATGAGCCCTCCGTCCTTTCCGCTCAAGCCCACGGCGCTCCCTCCATGCCGGGTGATTAGGTCGGTCAGTTCCATATTGATTTTCCCTGCCAAGACCATCTCCACGATTTCCATCGTGGCGGCGTCGGTGATTCGGACACCATGACGAAACTTCGCTTGAATGCCCAGTCGGTCGAGCATTTTGTCGATTTGCGGCCCACCGCCGTGAATGATGACCGGGTTGATACCGACATACTTTAGCAGGACGACGTCTTGCGCAAATCGCTCTTTGAGCGACGCGTCGGTCATCGCGTGGCCGCCATACTTCACGACCACGGTTTTGCCGCGAAACGTCCGGATGTACGGCAAGGCTTCGATCAGGACGTCGGCTTTTTTAATGAGTTTGTTCATGTTGTGCTCCTGCTGCGGGACACACGAAACAGGCGAGATGTGTGTGACGGTCGGATAGTTTCAAACGAGTCACGTCCGCCCGCCCGTCTATCGACTCTCGCTTAAAGAATATACCGGCTCAGATCCTGATCTTTGACGATGTCCTTCAATCGATCTCGGACATAGGCGGCCGTGATATTGATCCGCTTGTCCGGCCAACCCGGTCCTTCGAAAGAAATGTCTTCCAACAGCCGTTCCATGATGGTGAAGAGGCGACGGGCGCCGATGTTCTCGGTCCGTTCATTCACCTGCACGGCGATCTCGGCGATTTCCTCCAAGCCGTCTTTGGCGAACTCGATGGCCAGTCCTTCCGTGGCCATCAGGGCCTGATATTGACGGACCAGCGCCCCTTTCGGCTCTGTCAGAATACGGACAAAATCGTCTTTGGAGAGCGGGCTAAGCTCAACGCGAATCGGGAAGCGGCCTTGGAGCTCCGGGATGAGATCAGACGGCTTCGCGACATGGAACGCCCCGGCGGCGATAAAGAGGATGTGATCGGTCACGACCGGGCCATGTTTCGTGTTGACGGTGCAGCCTTCTACGATGGG
>CAYSFU010000098.1:0-12162 GCA_964430555.1 uncultured Nitrospira sp.
GTCATCAAATCCTCCCTCCTCTCTAGAAGAAGCATGATAACCAGTTACACAGTTAATCTTACACGCCTCAGACGATGCAAACCCTTGCATCTCATCCTTGCTGGACTGCCAGCCCACAAGGCACGCGCGGTCACGGAATACGTCGCAGAGCTTGCCGGCAAGCTGACGGTGCATTACCTGCCCGGCTACGCCCCAGACCTCAATCCCGATGAGTTGGTCGGGAGCCATGCGAAGCGCACCAGCAACGCACGTCGGCCCTTGCCGAAGGGCGAACGTCTGGCTGATCGCATTACCGCGCAACTTACCGAGATGGCGCACCGCCCCGCACTCATTCGCTCGTTCTTCAGGCACCCAAGTGTTGCCTATATTTCTGCCTGCTCAGTAAGGATGCCACCGTCAAAGGCCCTCATTATGGGTGGTGCCTCAAAACTCTCAAGGGCCTCACGTCCTACGAATACATCGGCAACCCATGGACACAAGAACTCGAACGCTTCACCCTTACCCAGCCCATCAAATAATGGGACTAAACACCTAGTGAGATGATAGTCGGTTACTGGACTCGAACCAGATAAAGATCTTTGCGTCCACTGGGGTTCCCCCAATTACTCGTAAAGGTAATGAGGTTCCCATCACGGCTCACCGATGCCTTTGGTTGAGCGTCGTAATTATCGTTCAACACGACACTGTGGTGATGGGCGACTCGTCGCACTCGATTCGACCCATCAGTGGCGATCTGCACAATCTCATTGTCGAACGTTTGATGCACAGACCCTCCGGCGGGTGAATAGCGGCTGGCAGTCATCCAGGCATCACTACCGGCTGGCATGGCAAAATGATCATCTTGAGTATAGTAGGCCCATAAATCTCTCGGCAGTATGAAGGTCACGGTGTTTGGTGTCGCCAGATTTCTTACGCACAGCCGACGGTAGTTACATGAACTCCCAACGATCCTATTCCCCATGGCGCGATGACTGAAAGCTAGCGTCGGCATAACTTGTGTCAAGGTTGGCCCGGCTTGCAGATCCCAGATAGCTGTCACTCCCGTTTTTCTGACCACAAGATAGCGTCCGCTCTTATCAATCTCCACTTCATCGAGATTGGTTTCGTTGGTGACCTTCAGGAGAATGGAATTCGTACTGCGCCTCCAGACGGCATAACCCCCGGTGTTGGACATCACAGCAAACACATCATCATTATTCGACACGGAATGTTGGGTCACGTAGGTTGCGCTTGGGAAATCAGCTGCGAAATTGTGGAGAGTCCTATTCGTCCAGGTGGTCGAAGTCCCATCGGGAATGGTTACTTCAAAGAGATTCATTTGTGCGCAGATCGTAAATTTGTTGGAGGTGGTTCGAGACCATTGCGTGAAATATACTTGGGCTCCTGTCGGCTCATTGCTTTGGATGCGCCCATTGGAACGTGTCAGGGTTGATGCATTGAAATCCCAGACCTTGAGGCGCTTTGGTCCAACAACTCGACATTGCGCCGCGATTTTGGTGTTGTTGACGTTCAAGGAGGGCATATTGGAATAGAACGTCGTGCAGTCACCGCTGCCGTCCCCAGCGTCTGTCACGCGTAGGATGGTGGATCCAAACACGGGGTCGTTTGCCTTCGCGCCAGCGGCGGGCAGAGAAGGCCGAGCTGGCTCAGGATAGACGACAGTGTCGATCAAAAAAGCCCAACTGTGCAGCGGCATCAGCATCATCAGCAAAAAGAACAGGAATGTCATGCGTGATTCCTTTCGTTATCTAATAGTCATTCGTTATGTCTATCGATGACGCATCCGACATAGTCGTGAGCCACCGACGCCTGAAGCGGTGTAAGCAAGTTGTATTCCCATATGAGTTAGAACACCACACTGTGAGTGCTAATGATGTGGAATCATTACAGTTTTATCTATTCCAGTTCCCAAACAATCTCGTTCATATTTTTCAACCCTGTAAACATTTATGGGGTGATGTGTGTGTATCGGCCTTCATCTGTATCACCGGAGCACCTATCTAGGATCTAGGATCTGTTGACATTCATGGTCTCTTCCCACATTGCACCTCGGTGCGGCACTGGTTAACGCCCAAGGGAGGAGAGATGGCGAGACGCGAGCTCCGGGACGGCCAATGGAAGCGGATTAAGGAATGGTTGCCTGGCAAGGCGAGCGACCCCGGGCGGACGGCTACCGATAATCGAACGTTTGTGGATGCGGTGCTCTGGATCGCATGGACCGGGGCGCACTGGCGTGAGCTACCGGAACACTTTGGCGCTTGGAATAGCGTGTTTCAGCGGTACAACCGGTGGTCGAACGCGGGCGTCTGGGAGCGCGTGTTCCGTGCCCTCTCAGGCGATCCGGACTTTGAAGATGTGATGATCGATTCGACCATCGTCCGCGCCCACCAGCACGCCGCAGGCGCAAAAGGGGGGCTCACGAGACGGAAGCGCTTGGTCGGTCGAAGGGCGGGCTGACCACCAAAATCCACACTGCGGTTGATGGGCTTAGCAATCCGCTCCGCTTCATCCTGACACCCGGTCAGGCCTCAGACTACACACAAGCCGAGCCGGTGCTGGCGGGATTTCCTGCGCAATACGTGATCGCCGATACGGGATACGACAGCCAAACGATCGTCGAGGCTGTTGAACGTGCTGGTGACCAAGCCGTCATTCCCTCACGCGCCGGTGTCAAGCATCCGCGCGATCCGGACTTCACCTTGTATGCTGAACGCTACCGGATTGAGTGCTTCTTCAACCGGCTCAAGCACTACCGTGCCATCGCGACGCGCGACGCCAAACGTGCCCGCAACTTCACCAGCGTTATCTATCGTGCCGCGACCATGCTCTGGATGAAATGAATGTCAACAGAACCTAGGGTGTGTCATCAATTAAGCCATGTGATCGAAGCGCGAGATCAATGGCGCCAAGGAAGTTGGCGACGCGTTTGCCGTAGCGGGTTGCAATGGCGCGGAACTGCTTGCGTCTGGCAAAGACGTTGTCGATCAGATGCCGCGCCTTGTACAGGTCTTCATCATAATAGGCCCGGGGGACCGTTCTGTTGGATTTTTGCGGGATCACGATGGTCTTTCCTGCTTTTCGTAGAGGTTCGATGACCCGCTCATCGGCATCAAACGCTTGATCGGCAATGAGTGTGTCTGCAGTTATGTCGAACAGCAAGACATCGGCGCCCTCCAGATCATGCGCCTGCCACGGGGTAAGATGAAACCCGGTCTGATTCCCCAGCGCATCGCACCGAACATGGATGTTCGTGGTCAATCCGCCTTTATGAGCGCCCGATACATTCCGCCGTCCGGGGGCCCTCCTTTTTGCCCTGGCACTGTGCTGGTGGGCGCGGATGATCGTGGAATCAATCATGGCGTACTTGTTGTCGGGATCGTCGGCCAGACGCGCGAACACTTGTTTCCAGACACCGCGTTGACTCCAACGCGTATGGCGTGTGTGGATGACCCGGAAATCGCCGAACCGCTCTGGCAAATCACGCCACGGAATCCCCGAGTGATACCGATACAACACCACTTCGACAAATAGCCGATTATCCGTCGCCATCACGCCGATGGTCTCTTCACGCCCTGGCAAGAGGCCCTCAATCTTCTCCCACTGGTCATCACGCAACCCGTATCGTCTCACCATCCGGAGGCCCCTCCCTCGGCCTGGGACGGAGTGAATCACAATACGATGCCCTGTGAACTCAGGAAGCTAATTGGTGACATGCCCTAGTACTCGTGGTTTGAATTCTTCAAGGTCAGGCCTCGCACTCAACATGTATCCACAAAGCTACAATCATCTTTGTTAAAGGATCTATGTCACCCAAACGGATTTTATTTCTGGCGACCGGACTCTACGCTGGAGGAGCTGAGTTAATGTTACTTCGGTTGCTTTCGCGTTTGGATCGACAACGCTTTGTGCCCTCAGTTATCTCCCTTATCCAGCTCGGGCCGGTCAGTGAAAAAATTGAGCGATTGGGAATTTCCGTTCAATCGCTCGGGATGCAACCCGGCAAACCGAATTTAGCGTCCATTGGACGTCTCCTGAGCTGGATTCGTCAGGACCGTCCACATGTCATGCAAACCTGGATGTACCACGCAGACTTACTCGGAGGTGTGGTAGCTCAATTGGCAGGACACATTCCGATCGCGTGGGGAATCCGGCATAGTGACCCGCGTACTCAAGGATATGGACCGCTGACAGTCCCCACGGTCAAGCTCTGTGCTCGATTGTCTCGCTGGATTCCCAAACGGATTGTCTGTTGCTCTGAGGCGTCCCGAGAAGCTCACGTGGCCGTTGGCTATACAGCCGACAAAATGGTGGTCATCCCCAACGGTGTCGATCTGGCAGCGTTGAAACCCGATCCTGCGGCGCGTCGTTTGACTCGACAGGCTCTTGGGATTCCCACTGAGGCCCCCGTGATTGGCCTTGTGGGACGATTTCATCCCCAGAAAGACCATCGAAATTTTGTGTGCGCTGCAAAACTCCTCACCTCCATACGACCATCGGCCCATTTTGTTCTCTGCGGCGAAGGTGTGACCTGGGACAATCGAGAACTTGCTGTATGGATTGACGATGCTGGCATTCGTGAGAATTGTCGTCTCCTTGGACGGCGTGAGGACGTGCCGAAACTGTTGGCTTCGTTTGATTTGGCCACCTCCTCGTCCTGCTTCGGTGAAAGTTTTGCCAATGTGGTCAGTGAAGCGATGAGTTGTGGGGTCCCTTGTGTTGTGACAGATGTCGGTGATTCAGCTCACATCGTAGGGCCGACCGGTATTGTGGTTCCTCCGCGAGATGCGGTGGCATTAGCGCGAGCTTGGGAGCGTATGCTCGATCTTGGCCAGGAGCAGCTGCTCCGAACAGGATTGCAGGCGAGACAACGAATTAAGGACAATTTTGATCTCCCGAATATAGTCGAGCGGTACCAAACACTGTTTGAAGAACTTGCAATCTCAAGCGTCGTGTAAGGTGGTCATTAATCGATTGGACCGGATTCATTCACTTTCTCATTAAGCTTGAATATTCCCCGTAGCTTGCTACGGGGAGCATCATTCGAGATGGAGTAACACCTCATCATGTGCGGCATCGCCGGTTTTTGTGAGACCGTGTCTCGGAGTACGAGGGAGGAGCTGAAAGCCACAGCCGCGGCAATGGCTGCCACGTTGCACCATCGAGGACCGAACGATTCGGGGGTTTGGACTGATCCATCTGCCGGTATCGTCTTGGCTCATCGCCGCTTGTCGATCTTAGATCTCTCTCCCCTCGGTCACCAGCCGATGCACTCGGGCTCCGGTCGCTATGCACTCAGTTTCAACGGCGAGATCTACAATTTCAGGGCCCTACGAAGCGAACTGGAATGCCTCGGGCATACATTTCGTGGCCACTCAGATACCGAGGTCATGCTCGCTTCTTTTACACAGTGGGGTATTCGCCAGGCCGTCGAGCGGTTTAATGGCATGTTCGCATTTGCCGTGTGGGATCGTGATGAGCACCGGCTCTACTTGGCTCGCGACCGGTTTGGTGAGAAGCCGTTGTACTACGGGTGGATGGGGAGGACATTCCTGTTTGCTTCGGAGCTCAAGGCTCTGCGAGCGCATCCGGACTTCCAAGCACATATCAATCGAGATGTGTTGGCGCTCTATTTTCGCCACGGTTACATTCCTGCTCCCTATTCGATCTATTGCGGTATCTCGAAGGTCTTACCTGGTACAATTTTGACAGTGCGCCCGGAATCGGGTTCCTCTCCAACCTCAGTATCTTATTGGGCAGTGCGAGTTATTGCCGAACAGGGGAGTGCGAATCCGTTCACTGGAACCGAGACCGAGGCTATTGGGCACTTGGATCACTTGTTGAGGGATGCGGTCAAACTTCGAATGGAATCGGACGTGCCGTTGGGAGCGTTTTTGTCCGGTGGGGTGGATTCTTCGACCATCGTTGCGCTCATGCAGGCACAAAGCGCGCAGCCCATCCGGACCTTCAGTATCGGGTTTCACGAAGCGGCCTATAATGAAGCAGACTATGCGAAAGCCGTGGCGAAGCATCTCGGGACACATCACACCGAGCTCTATGTGGCCTCTGAAGAAGCGATGGCGGTCATCCCCCGGCTTCCCACGCTCTACGGCGAGCCGTTTTCCGATGCCTCACAAATACCAACGTTTTTGGTTTCTCAACTGGCTCGCCGAGACGTGACCGTATGCTTGTCGGGGGATGCTGGGGATGAGTTATTTGCCGGCTATGATACCTATCTCCACGGGGTGCGCATTTGGCGGCTGATGAGCTGGTTGCCGCGAGTTCTGAGAACGCTGTCTGGGAGAGGGTTCAGCGCGCTATCGTCGGCACCCTGGGAGTTCCTGGTTCGTCCGGTCGAGCCGATCTGTCCGAAGGGCCTACAGCCTCCGTATCTACGCCTCAGACTCAAAAAGCTAGCGGAACTCTTGCCTGCGGACTATACAGAAACGATGTATCGGGGACTTGTTGGGCATTGCGATGCTCCCGCCTCATTGGTCATCGGGGCGTCTGAGCCCCCAACACCATTTACTGATCGGGCCCAGTGGGGGAGTCTTTCAGGCGCACTCCAGCGTATGATGTACACCGACTTGATCACGTATCTTCCAGACAACATCCTCGCGAAAGTGGATCGCGCCAGTATGGGTGTGAGCCTCGAAGCGCGCGTGCCGCTTCTAGACCATCGCGTGGCTGAGTTTGCCTGGCAGCTCCCCGTCTCAATGAGAATTCGCGATGGGCGAGGAAAGTGGATCCTCCGGCAAGTACTCTCCCGGTACGTTCCACCCGTGCTGACTGAACGGCCTAAGATGGGGTTCGCTGTGCCAATCAGCACATGGTTACGCGGCTCCCTGAAAGAATGGGGTGAGGCATTGCTGGACCGGAAGCGGTTGAGAGAACAAGGATTCCTCAATCCGGATCTCATCCGTGAGAAATGGGACGAGCATCTCTCCGGGAAGATGGATTGGCACACTCATTTGTGGGATGCACTCATGTTCCAGGCCTGGTTTGACAATCGGCAACCACTCACGCGATCGCCAGAGAAGATCACGTGCAGCTCACACGACAACATCCGCGTATGATTGTCGCATGAAGAATGCTCGGCGCATATCTGTGGTTCTCGGGTTTCTTACTATCGCAGGGAGCCTCCTCTTCTCTCTGCTGATGATCGAGATCGCCCTAAGATTTTTACCGGTCTGTAGCAGCCTGGAGAAGCTACCGGTCGATCAGCACAATCCGATCCTCCGTTTCCCATCGAATCAGAACTTTGTGTATGCGAAAGGCTGGGACTTTGGGATCCTGAACCATGGTCGCTTCAATAATTACGGATTTGTCAACAATCAGACATATCAATCCAACCCTGAGGATCTCCTTCTAGCAGTCATTGGTGACAGCTATGTCGAAGCTCTCATGGTGCCGTACGAGCAGACCCTGCAGGCCCGCCTCGCGGAGCGCTATAAGGAAAAGGGCAAGGTCTACAGTTTCGGGATTTCTGGTGCACAATTGGCCCAGTATGTGGCCATGGGTGAGTACGTCTGGCAGGAGTTCCATCCTCAAGGGCTGGTGTTCGTGATTATTGGTAACGATTTTGACGAGAGCTTGGTCAAAGTGAGAGCTGGGCTGCACCTATTTGAAAAGCACAGCCAGGACCAATCTCTTCGACTCATACGAACCGATTACCAACCCACTGGGTTGGAGAAAATCCTCAAGCATTCGGCGATCGCCCGTTATCTCTGGTCGACCGTTGGTATTGGAAATCTATCACGACTCCCTCAGTGGTTCGCACGATCCGAGGTCATGTATGTGGGAAATACCTCAAGCGAGGCAGCTGAAGAACGCGTCCGTGATTCGCGTATGGTGATTGATGCCTTCTTTCTCGAACTTTCCCGTCGTATTGGACTGGAACCTTCCCGGATTCAGTTTTTAGTCGACGGCATGAGACCACAACTCTACTCGCCTGAGGATCTCGCAACCACACGGGAAAGCTACTTTGATCTCATGCGGCAGTACTTTATCGAAACCGCAACCTCGAGGGGCTATGAAGTGATCGATCTGCAGCCTGCGTTCATTGCACGACACCAAGAGGATAAGGCGCGCTTCGAGTTTCCAACTGACGGGCATTGGAACGGTCTGGGGCATCAGGTCGCTGCCGATGCGGTTTTCGCTTCCAGCCTAGCTAATAGAGTGCTCACGCGCGCTGCTGATAGTCAGAGGGATATGAATCGGTCTTCCTACCCCATGACTCATCGTCAGAATTAGCCCATAAGTGGCCATCTGATGAAGTCATGAGTTGTACACCTCACATTGAGGAGCTATCCCGCGTACATCGTGATGGGTAGAGCAAACAAATGGAACCAACGCGAGGTGCTGTTGTTTTAAGGGTGGTGTAAACAAGAGCACGAGACCGTGTCGGCTGAAGACGGAAGAGGAGCGGTCGCCTCACTAGCAACCGCCGATTGGACAATGAATGTAACAAGTGTGCTGTTGCCAACTCATTTATTAAGAAAGGTGCGGTCAAGTCTTCATGCTAGGCTGAGAGCACTATTGGCTCACTGGCCTTTGCTTAGAGCGGTGCAGCTGATGGTTGATGACCTCTGGTGGGGCGTCAGATTACGGACCGGGCATATTGATACGGACTCAGGTATGACGCATGCGATGCTATCCCTGGAAGAGTCGACACGGTATATCGAGTCAGTACTGTCAGATTACAAACGGTATGGCAGCTTGACGACCTTGCGAGGGGTCGCTGCAGAGGTAGGGCCAGGTGATAATGCAGGCGTTGCTTTGCTGATGCGAGGAGAAGGGTGCGACTGCGTCGATTTAATCGACCGCTATGTCAGTAGGCGTGACCCGGACAAGCATCACCGCATCTACGAAGCCTTATCGGAGAAGTACAATCTAAGTCATTTTAAGCGTGGGTTTCACTGGAATGATCATGACCTAGACGGAATTATGCAGAAGGTTGGTCACTCGGCGGAGGCGTATTTTCGTGAATGTTCTCGAAATGTGGAGCCCGTTTATGACCTCATAGTATCTCGGGCGGTGATGCAACATCTCTTTGATCCCTTGGGCGCGATGGAAACAATGACAGCCTGTCTTAAGCCGGGCGGCCATATGATCCACAAGATCGATCTGCGGGATCTCAACATGTTTACACCGCAGAAACACGAACTAACCTTTCTTCGCTTCCCCCATGTGATGTATCGCCATATGACAAGAAATTCAGGGAGACCAAATCGGGTTCTCCTTCATCGCTATCGTGCCGTATTGGAGAAGCTGAAAGCGCACGGCCTGATCGTCTATGACATCTTCATTACTCGCCTTATCGGCGTCGGCGATCTGACGCCGCATCTGCGACCTGCGGAGATCTCGGTTGAAATGTGGCGCCAAGCTGAAGGTGTGGTAGAGAGTTACCGGAGGCACTTTGCTCGAGAGTTTGTCGCAGTCGACAGTCGGGACCTTGCCGTTACGGGCGTGTTTGTCGTTGTAACACGCCTATAGCGTCAATGAATGCCTGGACCTGCTCTCCTCCTGCGCTGCTTTAGCGATGTCTGAGCATAAAATCCAGACTGCGTCACCTTTTAGCTCCATTCCTCAACCAGCGCGAGGATCGTACCGTCATGATGCCCAGCTCGGATTCAATTTTCCGTATGCCAGTCGCACATCCGATCAAGGACTGCTGGAGTGTAAGAAGTCAGAATAACATCAACACTACAGGGTGCCAAGCCAAAAGGCCTCTATGAACATGAAGTTGATCAGATTGGTGTATGTGACCACAGTTCGGCTATTCCGCAGATTTGCAGCCGGACAGGTGCTTGCGTGAGGGTCAAGGAAGTTGAAAGCCACCAAATATTCAGGTTTCTGACGCAATGACCGTCGCAGCCTATCTAATAGTGTTCGGACAAGCCACTCTGTTGCTCTACTCAGACGAGACAGTTGTCTGGTTGGGCATGGAGGACAGCGTTATAGAGAATATCGGGGCGCTTAGCTTCTTCCTTGCCAGTGTGGTCTTTTTTATAATCGCCTACCGGTTGTCGAAGCTCGGTAGACAACCAGGCACCAACCGTTTTGAACGTTCCCTGGCGCCGTTCTTCCTCGGGGCGTTCTGTTTTATCTGTTTCGGCGAGGAAATTAGTTTGGGGACAACGGCTGTTTGACTATGCCGTTCCGGCTTGGCTTAAGGATATCAATCGACAAGGTGAGTGGAACTTGCACAATCTTGCGTGGTTTCATGGACAGACTGCGGAAGGCATTGAAAAATCCTTCTGGGCACGTTTGCTGGTCATGGATCGCCTCTTGGCTGTTTTTCAGCTTACGCTGTGCACGATAGCGCGACTCTCCGCACCTGGGCGACGCGTATCGGGCTGCCGATTGTCTCGTGGTGGATCGCCAGCCTCGTACCAGCTCATATTCTTACCACGCAGGTGCTCTACTCGATTGTGGGCGAGAATGTCATCATGAGCGATACTTTTGATGAAATCAAGGAGAGCGTGCGGGCCGCTACCTTTCTCCTGGTCGCCGTATGGGCGTACAGATTGACCGGGGCCACCTCATTCCCACCTCGAGTGCAGGGTCGTATCTGATCGGAGTGGAGAATTTAAGGTTACGCTGTAGCCACTGCAACGTGTCACGCCACATCCGCTTATCATCTCGATAGACTCATCTCGTTTGTCGCGACTAGGGTCTGGATCAAGTGAATGTCGACAGAATCTAGAGTTGTCTGAGGATGGTGGATGATCCTGCATTCAAGACGCTGGTCTAAGTATGAAAGGGAGAGCAAGTGTGAGTCATATTCTTGGCGTTTCGGCCTTTTATCATGATAGTGCTGCCTGCCTCATTTCGGAGGGTGAGATCCTTGCTGCCGCGCAAGAAGAACGATTCACTCGCAAGAAACACGATCCGGGTTTTCCTTCACAGGCAGTGGCCTACTGTTTGAGGGAGGGCGGTATTACCCTCAGAGACCTCCGCTATATCGTCTTCTATGATAAGCCGCTCGTGAAATTTGAGCGGCTGCTCGAAACGTATCTCGGGTATGCTCCGAAGGGACTTCAGTCATTTGTCGCCGCCATGCCGGTGTGGTTGAAAGAAAAGCTGTTTCTTCGGAATCTCCTCGCAAAGGAATGTGCGGCGCTTTCTCCGGAGCTGAAGCCATCGGAACTTCCATTGCTCTTGTTCGGCGAGCATCATGAATCGCACGCATCCTCCGCCTTCTATCCGTCGCCCTATGAGAAGGCGGTTGTTTTATGCATGGATGGTGTTGGGGAGTGGGCTACGACTTCGGCCTGGCTCGGCGAGGGAAACGTCATCACCCCGCTCTGGGAGATTCCCTTTCCCCATTCACTGGGGCTCCTCTATTCCGCCTTCACGTACTACACCGGATTCAAGGTCAATTCAGGCGAATATAAGGTGATGGGCTTGGCTCCGTATGGTGAACCGAAATATGTGAAGCAGATCTATGACCATCTCCTCGATCTCAGGCCGGACGGAACCTTTCGCTTGAATATGGAGTATTTCAACTACTGTACTGGTTTGACGATGACGGGGAACAAATTCGACGATGTCTTTGGTGGGCCTCCCCGGAAGCCTGAAAGTACGTTGACACAACGGGAAATGGACCTGGCCCGGTCAATTCAGGAGGTCACCGAAGAAGTGATGCTTCGTGTGACCAGAACGCTCCATCGTGAAACGGGGATCGACTATCTCTGCATGGCCGGAGGGGTAGCCCTTAATTGTGTGGGGAACGGTCGGATCCTTCGCGAAGGTCCCTTCAAGGGGATTTGGATTCAGCCGGCGGCTGGGGATGCCGGCGGAGCGGTCGGAGCTGCGCTGACCGCTTGGTATCGGTACGATGATCAGCCAAGACGTTCGTCCGGCATCGACCGGATGAAGGGGAGTTATCTCGGGCCAAGGCACACGAATGCGGAGATCGAACAGTTTCTCAAATACGCATCCGCGCCCTATGAACTTCTCGACGATGAGCAGCTCGTCGATCATGTTGCCCGAGATCTAGCCGAAGGAAAGGTGGTGGGGTGGTTCCAAGGGCGGATGGAGTTCGGGCCCAGGGCGCTCGGCGGCCGAAGCATCCTTGGTGATGCTCGAAACACGAAGATGCAATCGGTGATGAACCTCAAAATCAAGTATCGCGAATCGTTTCGTCCGTTTGCTCCTTCG
>CAYSFU010000099.1:0-11721 GCA_964430555.1 uncultured Nitrospira sp.
TCCGGCAAATATTCCGTAATCGGCATCCCATCTTCCCGCACAAACAGCAGGCAGTGACAGTATTTGTAGATTTGCATTTCGTCGCACGCGCAGATCCATCGTCGGAGCTTGGCTTCTGCCTCTTTGTCCTTGTAGAAGTTGCATGGACAAAGCGGTTTCCCAAGTTCATCGATATGGGCCGCCAATCCCTTGACGACCGCTTCCGTCACAGCGGCAGTCGGATGCATCGCCGTTCCACTTTTCTCAGCGAACCCCTTGATGAACTTCCGGATTTTCTCGAGGCTTTCTGCTGTCGGTTCAGCCATGGGTCTCCTCCTCAGCGCCACAATGGGCAGAACCGCTAGTTTACAAGGATAATTCGCTCCTTTACAATCCGTCCCTTCACGCTGATTTCGGTAGTCAATCATGACGGATGCGTCAAGTCGACAGATATTGCGAGACCGGCTGGTGTCGGAGTTGAGTCCAACGGTCGCGGAGACCCTTGTGGCGCGTTTGGCCCAGGAGACAGGCAACCCAGGCGCGTCCGCACAGGTCCTCACGCTATTGGACGAACTCTGCGAGCTCTCCGGAAAAACAGCCCGTGCTGCAGTGGAAGCGCTTTCGGAACTGGATCGCCGAGGCCGGCTTTCGCATGTCCTACTATGGCTGGATCTTGGAGTTGCGTTGACGGAATCATCCGGCGCCTCTGCGCTCAAGTATTTCAAGGAAAGTCCGTTGGTCCTTGGACTGATCGATTCCGGTGATGTGCGTACCGAGGTCTTGACCATCGGTCTGGAAATCGCGGAGCTTGATGCGAATGTGACGCTCGAATATATGCGCCAGGCTCCGCAGATTCTGGCCGATGTTCCCGTGGCACACCTGCGACCCTGGTTGGAGATTGCCGGTGAACTCACCCAGATCAATGTGGTCGTTGGGCTTGAGTTCATTCGACACATCGGCAAACTGTCGTCCATCCTGCCTCTTGATACGGTGCGGAGCTGGGCAGAGGTGGGCATGACGTTGATTGTGCCGAACAGCCTCGGAAAGCCGGACTATGTGGCAACCATCGAATTTCTCAGAACAAGCCCGACAATTCTCGGAGAGATCGAAGACTCAGCGGTTCGTGTGAAGGCGGTGTCCCTGTGCCGGCTGTTGGCCGAAGCGTCCCCGGAGTTGAGCCTGAAATGGCTGGCTGCGTCGCCCCCTCTGCTGCGGAGGCTGCCCTCCGTCGAATGGCGGGTGCGAGTGCTGCAGTATGGTTCTTTGCTGGCCGAACAACATGCGACGGCGGCGATCGAGTACCTCCATCGCGCTCCGGAATTGGTCGAGCTCATTGGAAATGTTCCCGATGCGCTGTCGCGATTTGAGAATTGGTTCAAGGCCGGAATGGAAGTCTTGGCCTACAGCTCGGACGGAGCGCGTGCGTATTTTTCCGTTGAGTCTCGGAAAGCGCTCTCTTCCGTGGAAGAAGCGTTGAGCGGAGTGCCGTTTCGGCAGGTCGCGCGACGTATGACGCTGTTCGTGCAGGGACTCTGCGGAGCAGACGTCACGGTGGCCGCGCTGCCGGATTCGGTCGCGACTCCGGCTCGAGCAAGAGTCAGTGAAGATGGGCGCGTCATTTCGCTGCCGGCGTTGCTCCGCCGGTATCCAACGGCTTCGGAAAATGAGCGGCTCTATCTTCTCATGGCGGCGCACGAAGCCGGCCATGTGGAGTTCGGCACCTACCGGCTCACACTCGACTCGCTCGCCGATCTGGTCGAGACGGTTCGACATCGATACGGACGATCCGAAGAGGCGAGACCAGGGACGCTGGCCGCTCTGTTTCAGCTGTACCCGAACCCCGCGCTGGTACGGAATCTCTGGATTGTGCTGGAGGATGCGAGGGTCGAGTTCTTCCTGCAAACGGAATATCCGGGGCTCCGATGTGACCTCGCTCGTTTCGCGACGGAGTCTCTCCCTCCGCGTGATCCGACGCAAGGGGTCACGCCGAAGGAGCTCGTTGTCGATTGCCTGCTAAGACTCTCGCTCGGTGAAGCGGAAGATGTCGTCGTGCCCAAAGCGATCAAGGAAGAGATTTCCATTTTGTGGAACCTGTGCCGGCCGGTTCTTACGATCACGGCGACGGCTGAGAACACCGTCCGCGTGGTCGACGCCGTCTACGTGCGGCTTGAAGAATTGCTGGAGGCTCGCGGTGCAATGATCCAAGGAGAGGTACGTGAGGAGCCGAAGGATACCACGGAGGCGCAGACGCAACCGGATCGAGCGGAGGACCAATCTCGCGCAGTAACGGATGTTGCCTACCGTGGTTCGATGAACCCGGAACTTGTCGTGTGGAGTCCTGAGCGCGTTGAGAGACAACAACCCCTGTCCCCCGCGCAAGCAGATGCTCTCGGCAGGCAAGATGTTTCGAGCATGGAGTCCGCATCAGGAAGCGAAGAAGCATTGGGGGGGGGGCGCACTTTGCCGTCCATGGTGGAAGAATGTCTCACGCTTGACCTCAACTCGCGGTTGAGGGAGACCTCCGATGAGGAACGCACAATTCTCTATCCGGAGTGGGATCATCAGATCAAGGACTATCGGATGAATTGGTGTCGAGTGGTGGAACGACCGGCGGATCTCGGGTCCGACGAATTCGTGACGGAGACGTTGACTGCCCGGCGGAGTATCGTCAACCGGCTACGCCGATTTTTTGAAGGTCTCCGTGCTCCGGCGTATCGCCGTGTTGCGGGGCAACCCGATGGGGAAGAAGTGGATCTTGATGCGGTGGTTCGGCGAGCAGCGGAACAGCAGGCGGGCATCGAAGGCGACGATCGGCTGTATATCCATCGCGACAAACGAGAACGGGATGTCGCGGTCGCATTCCTGATCGATATCAGCGGGTCGACAAGTCAAGATCTCGGAACCGGTCGGCGAGTGATCGATGTCGAAAAGGAAGCGTTGGTGCTCCTCTGCGAAGCATTGGATGCTGTGGGCGATCAGTACGGACTCTATGCGTACTCAGGTCAAGGCCGATCGACGATCGAGTTTCTCACGATTAAAGACTTTGACGATCGACTGGGCGTGACGACGGCACGTCGGCTTGGTGGTCTGGCTCCTCGTCACCAGAACCGGGACGGGACGGCAATTCGGCATGCCGTTGCCAAGCTGTTGACCCGTGACGCGAAGCACCGCCTTCTGGTCATGCTGAGTGACGGCAGACCGTTGGATGATCACTATCGAGATGACTATTCGTTGGAAGACACGAAAGCGGCACTTCGCGAGGCAAGGCAACGGGGAATCGATGCCTTTTGCGTGACGATTGATCGGGATGCGGAGAGCTATGTACGCCCGCTGTATGCCGAGACACAGTACTGCGTCATCGACAGTATCGAAACGCTGCCGAC
Source organism: uncultured Nitrospira sp. (assembly GCA_964430555.1). GTDB lineage: Bacteria > Nitrospirota > Nitrospiria > Nitrospirales > Nitrospiraceae > Nitrospira_D. The sequence goes on from CAYSFU010000099.1 coordinate 3,363, forward strand.
CAAGTTGCCGCGTATGTATCGACAATTGACGGCATGAGCAGGTTCATCGCATGACCAACTCGACAGGAAAACCAGCGGTCCCTGCCTGGCTGTATAAGCTTTTCACGGGGCATCAGTATCCCTATGTCCGACGGTTAGCCAAATTTGGGCAAATCGTGAAGCCTGGCGAAGATCGTCCCGAACCAACGAAGGACATGATCGAGGCGAAATTCTGGGAGGTGTATCCGCGTTGTCGGGTGAAAGTGTTGCAAGAGGTCAAAGAAGGGATGATCGTGGTCTTCCATGATCTCAGTGAGTATCTCCCGGGCAGCTTTCAGGCTCTTGTAGACAACCCTGAAGAGTTTCTGGCAACGACGTTTGGTAAGAAAAAGATCAAAGTCAATTTCTACGATGGAGAGAATTTTGTCTGCACGATCAATTTCAAAGTTGCAGGCTGGACCGAACACGCACATACCTAAGAGGTGCTGAGCAGAAGGGGTGCAGCACCGAGAGCGACACACCTCTCATGCCTCAGTATCCGGCACGTTAGAACTTTCGGAGGGAGCAATGGCACGACCAAAAATTACCGTAGTGGGGGCAGGAAACGTCGGAGGAACGACGGCACAACGTCTGGCGGAGAAGAATACCTACGACGTGGTCCTCATCGATATCCATAAGGGCATTGCACAGGGCAAAGCGCTCGATATTTCTCAAGCGGGGCCGGTGTACGGCTACGACACGCGTGTGGTCGGCACCGACAGTTATGCGGACACGGCGGGATCGTCGCTCGCCGTCATCACGTCCGGTATTCCGAGAAAGCCGGGCATGAGTCGAGACGAGTTGTTGTCGACCAATGCGAAGATCGTCAAGTCCGTCGTCACGGAGCTCGTGTCTCGCTCTCCGAACATCATCCTGATCCTTGTGACGAATCCGTTGGATGCCATGGTCCATGTGGCTCGGATGGTCAGTGGCCTCCCCAAATCGAGAATTATCGGTATGGCCGGCATGTTGGATTCGGCGAGGATGCGCACGTTTATCGCCGAAGAATTGACCGTCCCGGTTACGGAAGTGCAGGCGATGGTCTTGGGTGGCCATGGAGATACGATGGTGCCGTTGCCACGGTATACGACCGTGAAGGGGCGACCAGTCTCCGAATTGATGTCGAAAGATAAGCTGGACGCCATCGTCAAGCGCACACGCGACGGCGGTGCGGAAATCGTCGGTCTTCTAAAAACCGGTAGCGCCTTTTATGCTCCGTCCGCCTCGGCGGTGGCGATGGTGGAGGCGATCTTCAAGGACGAGAAGCAGGTCATGCCTTGTGCGGTATTGTGTGAAGGCGAATACGAACTGAAGGATGTTGTCGTAGGAGTGCCGGTGACAATAGGGCGAGGAGGAGCGGAACAGATTCTGGAATACGAGCTGACGAGTGACGAGCGAGCGGCATTAGTCACATCAGCGCAAGCTGTGCGAGAACTCTGCGGGACGGTCGATCGGCTGATGGCGTCGTAAAACCCCACCATTGGTCGTCGCCGACCGAGGAGTCTTACAACGGATCTTGTGATTCCACGGCTTGACATTCGGCGAAACGCTGCAGTACAGACATCGATATAGACAGTTAACCGTTCTGAAGAGAGGGAGTATATGAAATTTCTCGAAGATCCAATGCAGACGATGTGGGCCGGATTTGGGCTCACCATCGTGTTGATCGTAATATATTTGGGGTTAACGGGTATTGGCGCGGGTGAAGCTGATTGGGGCCAGATGATTCTTCGCTGGGTGCACTTCCTGGCCGGGATCACTTGGATCGGGCTTCTCTATTTCTTCAACCTGATCAATGCCTCGTTCTTGAAAAGCCTGGATGGGCCGACCAAGAACATTGTGATACCCAAACTCATGCCGGCTGCGCTCAATTGGTTCCGGCATGGAGCCACTGTGACCGTGCTGGCCGGGGTGTTGTTGTATGGCCACATGTATCACAAGGGTGGGACCGGCGCTGTGGCCTTAGCCATAGGCGGGTTGCTCGGTATCATCATGATGGGCAACGTTCACGGCATCATCTGGCCGAACCAGAAGAAGATCATTGCCGCTGTCGCGGCAGCTGCGCAGGGGACTCCGGCGCCGCCTGAGATGGCGCAATGGGGACGTACTGCCTTGCTGGCCTCCCGCGTGAACTTCTTGCTGTCCATTCCCATGCTGTTCTTTATGGGTGCCGGGAGCCATTTCAGATAATGTCCGATTCCCTTCACCGGTGGGCTCAGCCCACCGGTGAACGTGCGTATCATCTGCCCCTCTATACCCAGGTTCTAGTAGGCCCCGTAGTCCTAACTGATTGAGATTCAGGCCTATTTAGGTTTCATTATCTTGACGGACGAAGTGGCAGGGCCGTATAGTACGACCTTTATTGAGGAAGGACTGACAGGACCACTATGTCTACTGCCGTAGAACCACGCCTTGTTCAAAATATAGAAGGGGCGCCTTGGGAGATCGAAGGATATCTCAAGGTTGGTGGCTATGAAGCCTGGAAACGGTGTGTCACAGGGCTGAGCGCAGCTCACATTATTGATGAACTGAAAAAATCTGGTCTTCGCGGAAGGGGTGGAGCGGGGTTTCCCACAGGGATCAAGTGGGATAAGGTCCTCAATCACCGAGTCAAGGAACGCTATTTCGTCTGCAATGCCGGCGAACATGAGCCGGGCACGTTTAAGGACCGCCATTTGCTAAAAACGTTGCCGCATCAATTGATCGAAGGGTGTTTGATTGCCTCATTGACGGTACAGGCGAAAGCCTCCTTCATCTACGTGAATCATGAGTATCATGAGGAACAGCAAAATCTAAAGAAGGCCTTGGCTCAGGCAAAGGACCGGGGGTTGCTTGGCAAAAACATCCTGGGGAGTGGGGTTGATATTGAATTGGAGGTTTTTGATGGTCATGGGAGCTATGTAGCTGGGGAAGAAACGGCGATGTTGGAGTCGATGCAGGGCCGACCCGCGATGCCCCGGCAGAAGCCTCCGTTTTATCCGACCGACTTTGGCCTCTATGGCAAACCGACCCTCGTCAATAACGTTGAGACCTTGTGCAATATTCCCCGGATTCTTCACAAAGGTGCCGCTTGGTTCATGCAGGTCGGGACGGAGAAATGTCCTGGAACGATGATGTTTTCGTTGAGCGGGTCAGTCAATCGTCCTGGGGTGTACGAAATGCCGATGGGGGTGACGATCCGCGAGTTGGTCGAACGATGCGGTGGCGGAGTGCCTGGAGGACACAAGATCAAGGCGGTGTTTCCCGGCGGTCCAGCCTTCTCCATGGTGACAGCAGACCAACTTGATCTTGCCATGGACTTCGACTCGTTGAAGAAAGCCGGAACCGGCCTAGGCTCGGCCGGCACGATCGTCGTGGACGACGCGACGTGCATGGTGGCGAAGACGCTCCACTTCTCAAATTTTTTCAAGAACGAGAGCTGCGGTCAGTGTCCTCCTTGTCGAATGGGTACAAATAATCTCGCCGTGCTGATGACGAAAATTGAATCGGGAGAGGGTACCCAGAAGGATCTGGACAGTATGTTGCAGCTCTGTGGATTTGTGAAGGGGACGGGATACTGCACCCTCGTGACTGGTGCGTCGGTCCTGGTGCAAAGCAGTCTGAAATTGTTCCGGCACGAATATGAAGAGCATATCCGGCTGCAGCGCTGTCCCTATCGAGCAGCACCAGCCGGCACCGCTGCTCATTCCTAGGTGAATCGATGCCACGAGTGACGTTTCTTCACACGGACGGGCGAAGTGGCGAGGTTGACGAGAATGTCTCGCTGCTGGATGCCGCCAAGGAATTGGGGTTCCGCCTGAATCATGATTGCGGCGGGAACGCATCCTGTACGACGTGCCGAGTCGAGGTTCAGTTGGGGCAGGAGCATCTCTCGGAGATCGATTTCGACGAGCAAGATCTGCTGGATCGTGAAGCATTGACGGAACCATGGCACCGGTTGGCTTGTCAGGCTCGCGTGTTAGGGGATGTCGTTGTGCGCGTGCCAGAAGCCAAATGGGAGAAACCACAGCAGGCGTCATCAGAGGCGAGGGGTTGATATTGGAAGAAGAGGTGTTAGACTAACATTCTAGCCAGCCGAGCAGGCTGGAACGATCCATAGAGGAGGATGACAATGGTTAATATTACGCCAGTGGCGGAACAGAAGATCAAGGAATTGATGGCCGAGGAAAAAGACGTGGTCGGACTGCGGGTGTACGTACGCGGCGGCGGATGCCATGGTTATCAATATGGGATGGCCTTTGAATCTAAGATGGCTGAGGATGATACCATCATCGAAAAGGGTGAGGTAAAGCTCATCATGGACTCACAGAGCGCCCCCTTGCTGCAAGGCGCGGAAGTGGATTACGTGGATAGTGTGCAAGGCTCGGGTTTCTCGATCAAGAATCCTCAAGCCAAGACGACGTGCGGCTGCGGCAGTTCTTTTAGCGCGTAAGCACGGCTACGGGACGACCGTAGGAATGCCGATCATGGACTCTCCAGTCTAAGACTGCTCGATCTTCGAGCAGTCTTAGCTTTTTTACCCACACCACGAATCACCGGATTGCATGTCACAGACATATGTGACCAGACGCTATCGCTTTTGTGCCGCCCATCGGCTGCACACGGATTTCCTCTCACCTGAAGGAAACCGGACTGCGTTCGGCAAATGTAATAATTCGAATGGTCACGGGCATAACTATGTGGTGTTGGTGACGATTCGCGTGGAAACAGCAGAGAGTATGAATCACCTGGATTCTCTTGACCACCTTGTCACCGACACGATCATCGAACGCTTTGATCATCAGGACCTGAACAGTGACTCGGCATTCTCGACATTGACCACGACGGGAGAGAATCTTGTCGCGGTGATCTGGGGCATTCTCAATCCGCGACTGCCCACCGGTCGTCTGCACAAAGTCGGGGTCATTGAAACCAGAGATAACTATTTCGAATATATGGGCGCCATGTAAGTCGAAGGGAAACATCGTGGGAAAATCACAAAAGCGAGTGAAAAGAGCGACGTCGGTGGAGGACGCCAATGGGACTGGCAGGACTCCAGATTTACCGGTCCTCCAATCGCTGGTCACGGAGATGCTCCTTGCCCTCGGTGAAAAGCCAAGCCGGAACGGGCTCCTCAAGACCCCTGAGCGAGTGGCCAAAGCTATGGCCTTTATGACGCAAGGGTATCAGCGTGATATCGACCATCTCTTGAACGGTGCGCTCTTTCCGATCGAATATGACGAAATGGTCATCGTCAAGGACATCGATTTCTTCAGCATGTGTGAACACCATCTGCTGCCGTTTTTTGGTCGAGTCCATGTCGGCTACTTGCCCAACAAGAAAGTGGTTGGTCTCAGCAAGATCCCGAGGATCGTCGACATGTTTGCGAGGCGTCTGCAAGTACAAGAACGGCTGACAGTGCAGATTGCTGAAACGTTGAGCTCGAAACTCAACGCACATGGCGTCGGCGTCGTCATCGAAGCCCGACATCTCTGCATGATGATGCGGGGCGTAGAAAAACAAAACACGGTTGCCGTCACCAGTTCGATGTTGGGAGCGTTCCGCAGTCAATCACAGACGCGCGAGGAATTTTTGAAATTGATTCGGCGAGGCAGCGTCGGCGATCCCGAGTGAGATCGCAGCGATTCCCATCCTAGCCCAAACAGTCAGTTCGTGAGCTTCGCAGCCAAGGAACGGATCGCTTCGGAAAACAGCTCAGGTTGTTCCAGGTTTGAGAGGTGGCCGGCTCCCGGCATGACGGCCAGAGAAGCATTGGGAATCCGATCCGCCATGAGTTGAGCATCGGAAAGCGGAGTTGGAATGTCACGCTCACCGACAATAATCTGCGTCGGACAGGAGATCCGTGGTAAGAGCGGTTGCGAGTCAGCTCGTTCCGCCATGGCCATCAGATCTCCGGCAATGCCACTCACTTGGTTGCCTTCGATCATCGCGCGTACCCGTTGAACGAGCTCAGGCCTTGTCTGGATCGTTGTGGGACTCAATAATTTCGGGACCATGATGTCCGCGATCGCGCGTGCCCCCTGTTTGTAGGCAATCTGAGCCATCTCAAAACGTGCCCGCTTCCCATCCTCTGTATCCGCCTGGGCCCTTGTGTCGGCCAATACCAGCGCTTTGACTCGCTCGGCATACTTTCGATAGAAAGCAAAGGAGATGTAGCCCCCCATAGAAAGTCCGATAAAGACCGCCTGCTTGATCGACAGATGATCGAGCAATCCGCGGATGTCATCGGCCGCTTGGTTCAGAGTATAGTGCCAGAGCGGCGCATCGGATTCGCCGTGTCCACGCAGGTCGATCGTGATCACACGAAACTGCGATGAAAGAGCTTTTTCTTGGTCCTCCCACATGCTGCGGTTGAGCGGAAATGCATGAAGCAAGACAAGGGGAAGTCCGGTTCCCTGATCGTTGAAGGCGAGGGTGATGTCATTGACTTGAGCGAGCATCATTCATCCCGTACGTGTCAATCGTCGTACCATCGGCTGCCTGCATGGTCAAGAGGTCATTTGCGCTCACGTGATCCGGTGTATACAATTCCTGCAGTGTATCAGGAGTGAAGATGACCCGCGCTCGTGATCAGGCTCCAGATCTATTTACCGCACAACAGCCTGTGTGTGCCGTTGAGGCTCCGCTCGCGGAACGGATGCGTCCACGTGCGTTTGAAGATTTCGTGGGGCAAGACGACATCACAGCAATGGACCGACCGCTACGACGGGCCATTGAAGCCGATCAGCTCTCCTCCGTCATCTTCTGGGGGCCACCCGGATCGGGCAAGACGACGCTCGCTCATCTCATCGCCCGGTATACGAAGGCCCAGTTTGTATCGTTTTCGGCCGTGACCGGGGGCGTGCCAGAGTTGCGCATGATCATCAAGGCGGCCGAGCAACGCTGGTCGATCAACGGTCAACGAACCATCCTGTTTGTGGATGAAATTCACCGGTTCAACAAGGCACAACAGGATGCTTTTCTTCCTCACGTCGAACGGGGCACTCTCATTTTGATTGGGGCAACCACGGAAAATCCCTCGTTCGAAGTCATCAGCCCCCTGTTGTCGCGCTCAATTTTAGTGGTCCTAAAACCCTTGAGCGACGAAGCCCTTGGTCGGATCATGGATCGGGCGCTGAACGATTCAGAGGTCGGCTTGGGGCAGCTAAGAGCCAATGTGTCACCACAAGCCCGGCAGCGCTTGGTCGCGTGTGGCAATGGCGATGCGAGAGCGGTCCTGACGGCGTTGGAGTTTGTCGTGAGGCAGGCGCCGATAGAATCTGACGGTACACGCGCGATCGATGTGGAGATGTTGGACGCCGCCCTGAATGCGAAGGCCTTGCGGTACGACAAGTCCGGCGAAGAACACTACAACATCATCTCAGCCTACATCAAAAGTCTTCGGGATTCCGATGCCGATGGGGGGCTCTACTGGTTGGCGCGGATGTTGGAGTCCGGAGAGGATCCCACGTTCATTGCCCGCCGAATGGTGATCTTTGCATCGGAAGATATCGGCAATGCCGACCCGCTCGCGCTTGGCCTAGCCGTCTCGGTGGCACAAGCCGTCCAGCTTGTCGGGCTCCCGGAGGCCCAGATTACTCTGGCGCACGGCACGACGTACCTCGCCTCACGACCCAAGGACAACGCGTCCTACATTGGTCTCCTGGAGGCACGCAAAGACGCACAAGCCCATGGAAACTTAGGAGTACCGCTCCATCTTCGGAATGCGGTGACTTCCGTGATGAAGAACTTGGGGTATGGGGCCGACTACCGCTACGTTCATGACGACCCGCAAGCACGAACAGAGCAAGCCCACCTCCCACCGGTACTGAAGGGCCGGCGGTACTACCGCCCAAAGCCGTCTTCATAGGGCCAATTGTCGGGGTTTACATTCTCGTCTAATCGGTTATACTTAGAACGATGAGGCGAGGAGAAGGAAAACTTTCAACCCATGCCACTGTGCTGAGTGACCGGCGGAAATTCGTCCGTGCCGAATTGGTCGGGTCTGCCTTAGTGTCTCCGAAAAGTGGAGGGCGCGCCTGTACGGCGGTTCTCGATAATGTAAACAAGATCGGGGCGGGGTTTCATACCAAAGACCGGTTCCCATCGAACGAACGAGTCACCGTTTCGCTTGCCTTCCTGGATTCCGATCGAGTCGAGCAGCAGGAAAAACTCGACGGGATGGTCGCTTGGGTGAGGCCATGGGAAAAGAAGGGATTCCTCATCGGCGTCGTCTGGGATGAGTTGGTGACAAAAGAAAAACACCGCTGGCTGTACTATTATCTGGAAGAAACTCTCAAGGCCTCAGTCTAGGGCGTGTCATCAATTAAGCCACGTGAGTGAAGCGGCGAGATAGATGGCG
>CAYSFU010000100.1:0-11183 GCA_964430555.1 uncultured Nitrospira sp.
CCTGAAGGATGCCGAACGGCTGGTCATTCGGGCAACCTTGGCGGCGCACTCAGGGGGCCGCCAAGCGGCGGCGGACGCGCTCGGAATCGCCCGAAGGACGCTGTATCAGAAGCTCCGCGAGTATCGAGAGCTGGAGCCTGGCGACGACGCCGCGCAGGATGGGCCGATCAATCTCGATCCTCGGCTCGACAGATCGCCGAGTGCAGGCATCGGCGGCTTAGGCAGCCGGCCATGACGGGTCACGTTGCAACACCTTGCCTGGGCTGCTTGCAAGAAACCTGGCTTCCCGCGCCTCCACCGGAGTCGATTCGCAGGCGCCTGCTCTCTATGAGCGTGATTTCGATCTTCCATGGCACAAAAAGTCCGCTGCGTGAGGGATGCCGCTTCCACGCGGTGACCCGCCCTGCGCCCGGACCCACGCCATGCGCCGCCCAGTTGCGCCCTGGCGTGCCGGACGACCCGGCCGAAGCGCGAGCCCCCCGGCCAGGCTCCCGGGGCGGCCAGAGCCCGGAGCGCCTACCCGGAGGTCCGGTTCCCAGTACCCGTTCCCGCCTGCGCTAGGAGCCAGCGGAAACGGGAAACGGGAAGCGGCGGTAGGTCAGAGGGTCAGCTGATAGCCGGAGGGCGTCTTTTCGACGCGGCCGGCGCGCTGCAGATCGGAGAGGGTGGCGCACAGGGCGGAATTGCGCATACGGCACGCCTGGCGCAGCTGCAAAAGGGGAAGGGGCGTTGGGGACTGCGCCAGGGCCTGCTCGATCTTGGCCGAGGGCGACGTCGGCGCATTCCGGGGTGGGGCGACCGCCGCGGCAGAGGCCTCCAGCAGCTGCAGGGCCAGGTGCGGCCCCTCCGAATGCAGGGTCAGCGACAGACAGGGCCCCGAGGGAGCCGCGCGGTGCTCCGAGGTCAAGGTGATGGCCTGGTCGGAGCGACGGAGGTAGAGGTTGGAATCCCCCCACGCATGAAATTCCGAGCTGCCGCGCAAGGCCTGGCCGGCGCGCAGATGGGAGCCGCCTTTTTTGGCGTGATGGACCAGGACCAGCGAGAGCTGGAAGCGGCGCTGCAGCTCGCGGAGGTAGGCCAGCACGGGCGCGACCTCGCCGGAAGAGTTCTCGTCGATGCGGTGCAGGCGGACGAAGGGGTCCAGGACCAGCAGAGTCGGACGGAGGGAGTCCAGGGTTTCGCAGAGACGCTGCTGGTCCCCGGCCAGATCCAGTCGCAAGGAGGGGGCGGTGATGACGTGCAGATCCACCGCCTGCAGCGAGAGGCCCGAAGCGTAGCAGATGCCCTCCAGACGGGAGCGGACGATATGCAGGGAATCCTCGGCGCAGTACAGCAGCACGCGGCCCGGATGCGGCACTGGGAAGCGGCGCAGACAAGGGGTGCCGGAGGCGACGGCGACCGCCATCTCCAGCGCCAGGAAGGACTTGCAGCACTTGGGTTCTCCGCCGACGATGCCGACGGCGTGCAGCGACCACAGATCTTCGATGAGCCACCGCAGGGTCTGGGGCGCGGCAGACAGCTCCCAGGCAGGGGAGACCGGCAGCTGGGTCATCGACGCACCGCAGGCTTGCTTCGTGCAGGAGCGGGGCGGGAGGAGAAGACCTCAAAGAAGAGTTTCTCGTCGAGCACGGGGGCTTCGCGCTGGGCGGCGGCGCTCAGCAGCTCGTCGGCCTGGGTCATCAGCACGCGATAATTGCCGGCGGCATGATCGCATAAAGCGGACTGCAGCTCGGGGGTCATCAGCGCCGGAGCCCCCGCTTGCACCAGCACATGACGGAGGCAGGCCTGCAGCTCCTCGCGGTCTGCCGGTTCCAGATGAAGCCGGACGCGCAGGCGGCTCTGCAGCGGGCGCAGCTCGGGACTTTTGAGCATGGCGTCCAGGCGGTTGTCGCCGCACAGGACCACGGTGAGCAAGGGGCGCGCATCCAGCTCCGCGGTGCACAGAAGGCGCAGCTCGGACAGCACGTCCAGCCGCATTTCCTGCGCCTCGTCGATCAGGAGCACGGGCTGGAAGCCCAGCTGGGCGCGGTGGGACTGCCAGCTTTGGCGCAGCAGCTTGGTGCCGCCCCAGCGGTTGTGCGGGTTGAGCGGGACGTTATAGCGGTCGCCGATCTCCCGGTAGAAATCGGCCATCTTGGTTTGGGGGCGCGACAGCACGCCCAGGCCCAGGTCGCGCTGCGTCAGAAGGCGCGCCTCGGTGACCCGCAGCGTGGCGGACTTGCCCAGCCCACAGTCGCCGGTCAGCGAGGCAAAGCCCCCCTCGCGGCACATCTGCTCCACGCGCGAAGCAAACAGCGTCATGCGACCCGAGACGTACAAGTCCTCGGTCGGGCACTCAGGTGCGAAGGGATTGCGTTTGAGGCCATACAGGGCCAGTAGCTTCTTGCTCATCATCGGCTCCTATTGCTCGGGGGTTTCCGGGAGCGTGGGCTCGCGGAGTTCGTCTTTGGGAAGGTAGGCGGGCGGCGCTCCGGTGGCTGCGTACTGGGCGATCCGCAGCGCCAGCAGCGGCGCGATCTCCGGCGTCGGGAGCGCCGAGACCCTCGGTGCCGCCTCCGAGAGCGGCTCCCGCAGCGGGCGCAGTCCTTCGGCGTTTTTGAGCCGGTCCACCGGGGCCAGCTTGCACAGCACTTGCTGGCTGCGCGGATCCCAGAGCAGGACCCAGGACAGATCCCAGCGCGCATACCGTACGTACACCCGCAAAAGGGTCCGGTAGCGCGAGGGGATCTCGTAGCGGACCCCATGCACCGTCAGCGTCCCATCGCTGAGCCGCTGCGTGCGCATCACCGACTGTGTGAAGGCCTGGCGCAGCGACTCGGCACTGGGACTGCTGCGTCCCACCGGGCGTCCGGAAAGAGCACGCGCCAGCGGCGTCTGCCCAATCGCCGAGTGGAGGTGTCGATTGTACTCCATCTCGATGTAGGCCTGGGTGACTTCATTGAGCTTGGCCAAGGTTAGCTCCTGGGTCCCTTGCAGCATCGGCAGCAGCCGTCCCTCGATGTGGGTCCAGAAGTACTCCTGTTTCCCATTCTGCTCGGGTGAGTAGCTCAGCGTCATCTGATGCAGCACCCCCAGCCGCAACAGGCCCGCAGAAAACTCAGCCGCCCGCATCGCGCCTCCCTGGTCGCTCATCAGCGCCCGCGGCAGGCCGCGCTTCTGGAAGGCCTGACACAGTCCATGAATCAGCGTCTCTTCTTCCTCCTCCCAATACCACTGCGCGTGACAGCACAGCCGCGAGTGGTCGTCGATCACGGCCAGAAGCTGCGGCTTCTTATACACTCCCTTGGGCGTCACCACGGCGCGCGAGCTCTGGTGGAAATCCACGTGCCAGAGGGCGTGCACGTACTCGACTTCGTAGCTCTGGACGTCCCGCTTCGCGAATCGCTCCATCGCCGCTTCCCCGCCGGCGCTGCCCCGTGGCCCGCGCCGCTTCTGCCGCACCAGGCCCGTACGCTGCATGTAGCGCCGTACCGTCGAGTAATGGGGCATCGGCCCCAGGCTCTCGTCCTGCTCCACCAAGGCCTTGAGGTTGTCGGTATGCAGCTGGTAGCTGAAGTCCTTGTACTGGTTCCACTGCGCCGCCAGCGTCTGTTTGACCTCCTCGCTCAGCTTGCAGCTACCCCGATCCTTACGCACCTTGTTGTGCAGGACTCCCACCGGGTCTACCGGTTGGTTCTTGGCCTCGTAGTACCAGCGCTCGATCGTCGAGAAACCAAACTTCATCAGCTCTCCGCTCTCCGGATGCCGCCACAGTTTCCGACTCAGCCTCTTGAGCTCTGATCCCAGCTCTCCGCGCTTGGGTGGCGCGGCCAGCAGCGGTCCCACGATCGCAAAGCGCAGCGGTGCCCAGCCCGGTCCGTCCCCGGGTTCCTCGAAGTCGTGATGGCTCATCCAGGTCCTCCTTTTTCCTGCCGTTTGGCCGGCTTGTGAAAACGGACAGACCTCTACCTCACCTATGCGCCCGGCGGCCGGGCCATCCCCTGCGGGAAATTGCCGCCCCTCGCTCAGCTCACTCCCAGCCTCCCGTTGAGCTCGTTGTCAGCGGGGCCAAAAATCGCAGCATACTGCCCAGCTGCGTGCCGAGCTCGCCGCCGAAGCGAACGAGCAGCGACTGCGGCAGCTCCGCTTCCTCCACCGGCGGCAGAAAGCGGCTGCGGGCCTGCTGCCAAAAGCGCGTCTGGACCACCAGATCCTGCCAGAACTCTCGCCAGCGAGCCAGGGTCTTCCGGCTCACCCTCACCGCCTCTTGCAGCTCGGCCGCCCGCCGGGGCGTGACCCCATGCTGCATCGCCGTGCACAGCACGATCACCGCCGCCATGTATACCTTCCGTCCAAGGTAACGCACCGACGGTGGCAGCTCTCGCTTCCGACAGCCTTCCCGGGCGCAGCACAAGCTCAGACGCTTGTCATACTCGCGCCCCAGCTTGGCCAGCGCGCCCCGGGGCTTTCGCCCGTAGTCGGCACGATGCAGTCTCCCCCGGCATCGGCGGCAGCCCTTGTTTCTCGCCTGCTCCGTCGCGTCCAGATCGCATCGATACAAAAACTCAAAAAAGCTGGGATCTCCCAGCAGCTTTTGGCACATTGCGGCTCTCCAGGTTTTCGTAGACCGGAGAGCAAAACCCCTTCGACGGATTTTTCAAGTTCGCCGAGGGGGTTTTGTCTTTTTCCCTCATTGTACCTGCTTGGGAAGGGGGGGGATTTCCCTTGAATACCAAGTTCATGCTTACTCTCTATGCCCAGGGCGGTCTTGCTCGTTTGCGGGGGTCGGGACTACCGCGACAGGGCGCACGTGTTCTCAGTGCTGGACGGGCTACGGCCTGGTGCCGTCGTGCACGGGGCTTGCGGTGTCGATGCGGACCGGCCGCAGTGGACCAGCATGCGCGGCTCAGATCGCCTGGTCGATGACTGGTGCATCCTTCGCCAAGTCCCGGCTTCCCGGGTTCCAGCTCGGTGGTCGGCGCTGGGCCAGCGCGCGGGCGGAGTCCGAAATCAGCAGATGCTCGACCTGTATCATCCGGTGCTCGTGGTAGCTTTTCCCGGGCATCTTGGGACAGCCGACATGGTTAGCTGCGCTAGAGCCGCTGGGGTCGCGATCTGGAAGCCTCCCGCGCTGGACCGGGGCGCTGCACCGCGCGCCCGCCGGCTGTAAGCCGGATCGACAGTCCAGCAGTTAGCGAACCGCCCTCGGCACACTTTGAACTTCTGCGCCCACCCTGGCGACCCGTCTGGGGCCTTGCCGCATGGCAAAAGAAATCGTCCCTATAGACCCGTCCGCCAAGCCCACAAGGGCGCCGCCAGAGGCCCTCAATCCTGGGTCAAGCCCACAATCGCGCGTCAAGCCTCAATCGCTTGTAGCTCCTGAGTCGCGCGCCAAACCTCCTAAGACGCGGTGTCAGTCCTTCCCCTTAGCTCGCTTGAATCCGCTCTTCAGGATTTCAAGGAAGGTATGGTTCCGAGCAGCAGCATCTTTAATAAGCGCATTAAAGTCAAGTAAGCAAGTAGGAGCTGGCACACTGGTTCCATCTTTTCTCTCTGCGTTAAATTCGAAATAAAATACCGACCCTCGCGAAAAAAGCGGTGTCCAGCGCATCGTTCGCAGTGTCCTAGAAAGTTCTGGATTTATATCAATTACTCCATAATACCACATGCGCTGGATATTTGGGCAGTAATCGGCTAGCTTTTGAGCCCTGGTTGCTAATTGAGTATAGACGTATGTGTTATCCTTATCGTTCTCTGTGCGGCGCTTGAGTTCAACAATAACGACATCGACTTTCTCACGGTCTGGATCTGCAGAAAAGACCATCGAAATATCTGGCCTAGTGTCATCTGAATCAGTATCACTGCCTGTGATGGCCTTGATAACTTGATCCATTCTTTTTTCGCTGAGTATGGTTCTGAAACTCATAAACTTGTCATCGAGCAGCCAGGCATTGTTGCTGTAAATCCCCTCAAGCAAGTTGTCGCCCTGAAAATTACTGAATCTTGGCACAATCAAATTATGAGCAACATCCTCAGTATCTTTTGTATTCACCTTGCTCAATTGGTTAATGATAATTTCACGGTACAGAATGTACTCAGTAAGTGTGCGTGATGATACCTCTAGGGACATCCTAAAAATTTCCTCATCGGGTGATTCGCATTCCAGAATTTTCCTTTGTTTCTTAAAGAAATTCTTTTGAGCAACCTCAAGTGCCTCCTCCTTATTGATAATTCCTACAGTATCCTCTTGGAAAAGACCTGTTAGGTGGGGGTAGCGGTCTTCAAATTGCTGCTTGATTCTTGTATTTCTATCCTCAATTTCTGGAAGCTTGGCTTTCAGAATCAACGCTAACTCTCGTCGTAGCAAGTCATGAAAAGTCTCGAGAGAGATGGCATCAGGAAGATGCAAGCGCTGGCGGGCACTATCTGATCTTCCTATGAACATAGGAGACTCAAACAGGAAGATCGCCGCGTAGTTCTCTGGAATAGCATTCTGACTCAGCAGTTTTATCGGTATAGTCCGACCATCAATACAAGCAGCTATCAATTGCTGCGCTTTCGGGCCAGCTACCTCTTGAATCCTAAAGTACATCTCTATTTTTTCAAAAAGTCCAAGAATGGGGGCCGCAATCGATTTGCATTCTAGTTCGGGAACATCGGAAATAGTAACCGACTGGCGGTCTGTAAAAAGCTCCTTTTCGATAACTGCTTCCTCTGTATCTAATTGAATCTGAATGTTAAAGACCTTATTCTCCTTCTTCCTGCTATGGAAAAATGGTAAAAATTGTTCTAAGAGCTTTTCTTTAAGGATAGATGGTTTCAGATCATCGTAACTGCGGAGTCTTTGATTGACGAATCCGCTGAATCTCAATTCTGTACCCCGTTCGTCTGTCTCCAACGCTGCCTGATCTTTATGATCACCCTTAAAGGTCGAGTCGAAGGCAAAAATTCGTTTTGTCTTGTCAAAAACACTAACAACCTGGACCAGTGAAAAGTAATGTAGGTAGACAAGCCGGCCAAGACCCTTGTGATAAGAATCTTTCGGTTCCGACAATCGGCGAAATTGGTCAAAGCGTTCATTTGTAAAACCGTCCCCGTCGTCTTTAATAACGATTTGAAAAGATTTGCTATTATTAATGGTGCCGTCTGAGGTAATTGCGATCGTCACATTATTAGCATTAGCATCGAACGCATTTGCTACAGCTTCAAAATAAATCTGGACGAAGGTAGCGTGCGGGAAGAATACCTTTGTCGCCCACTTTGTTTCGATTTCCATAAAATGGCACCTTTGCTTCTGCTTACAGATCAAGCGATTTTCGCTGATCGGCTCGTGTAACCAGGACGGTAGGACCACACTTCCCGACAAGTCAAGCCTCAGTTCGCTGAGCATCGGTTGGCGCTGCCTGCCCGACGCAACTCAGGCGCTCGTGTTGCGCTGCCCACCAGCCGGGCCTGGTCCCGGGGGAACTTTCAACCAAAGCCAGCACCGCCCACCATCCCTACTGGACGCTGCAGCCGGCTTGTTGGTGTCATCAAAGGCGACTGCATTGCGCCCGTGATGTGTTCTGACCGGCGGAGTGGCCCCGACATCGCATCGGCTTGCTTGGCGGACCGCCGTGGGCCAGTGCCTTGCTGCAAATCGTGCAGCGCTAGCGCTTGCGGGGCGTGGCGGCGGAAGCTCGCGCTAAGCGGTGCGCTGCATCTACCTCAGCCTGCGGGGCAGGCAGCTCGCTAGGCCGCGCAACGGGCTGCTCCCTGATCTCGTGATGCGCATGCACAACTCAAAATCGGAATGCCGGCACCTGAAGTTGTACCTAATCGAAAAGGACGTTTAGACTTCCCATTACAGGTTTTGGGATATTGGACACAAAAATCGAATATCTAAAATCAAAAGACATGAAATTGCGTTGGTGATACAGGAGCCGAAGAGACGGTAACGCAATAGGTCGATAGTGTTTCAGAAGTTCTATTCTGCAGTGAGCCTTTGGGAAGGGTGTGTTTTGAATTCTAAACTGAGAAATTCCTGAGTCTGCTTTTGCGTTAAATGCTTTCCCTATTACTTCTTCAAGAAAACCCACACTATTCGGATCGTAATGCCTATATTTTGCAATCACTTCACTCCGGTTGCTTCCGTAAAATGATTCTGGGGGATTAGGTGGCCTTGGAGGAGAAGGGAACTCTTGAGAATTAACCACGCTAAATCCATTATTAGGGAATTCAATTTCAATGTCTAAATCATTAGCCACAGATCCACCGCTATTTTCGATCCATAGATCAAGAATTATTGGGTATTTTTTGCACGCGTAGTAAGCAACCGCCTTTTCGTAATAGACTTCATACGCTGCAAAATATTTATCAAGGCAGCTATTGTATAAATTGATTGATTGTTTTCTCTCTTCGTCGCCCTTTGCAACGCTCTTCTTCATGGCGGCAATTATATGTTCCGTCACACCTTGGGGCTTCTTAGCCTCTCTTTGGGCCTCATTACTATCATGAGCATGGTTAACCTTGGGTAAGCGATCTTTTATCTCTTTGGGTTTCTTCAGGCTTTTAGGGACAAAAATGCGATTATTTTTGTACCGAATTAATATTTCAGCCGCTCTATTTTCGAAAAAAATCTGTGCATCGGGAGGTGTCGATTGAAAAGAATTCACTCTTGCTTCTAGCTGTTTCATGCGAGCATAAATAGCCTTTTCATCTAAATCTGAAGCGTGAGCTTTCCCTGCATCTGCAGTTTGCTCTTTAGCCGTTTCCTTTGTTGGTAAATAGTGTGGATTGAGGATCTCGGGCGGCGATTCTTGCCTCTGTTCTCTGTAACCAAGTGGGGGACTTGAGGGACGGCCATCCGGTGCTGTATGCGCTGGCTGCAAATTTGTGACAGTGTTCTCTTTGTACTCTAGACGAGAGCGCAGTAATTGCTCCGCAGTCGCTGCCAAGATCTCCCAGAGCAACATCGCGGACCGTGGTTCCAGAGGCTTCCGAATTCCCCGGCCTCGATTAATGTCCAGCCATCGCTGCAGGTCTCGATACTCCGGGGCTTCTCCCTCACGGGCTGAGACAAGTTCTGAAATGACCGTGTATCCCCTATTCAAGTCAAAGCATGAGTCATCCGATAGGTTATCTCGGTAGTAGCGAAACTGTGCGGCTGCCCGAGCCATGGATTTTGGCAGTGGGTCATGCTCGTCCGTCCACGCGTTCAGAAATCGGGTGGCGTTTGCCGAGACGGCAACATATTGGTTGCGCACGCCTTGAGCCCCCTCAAGGGCTGCAGTCGCAGATGGGAAATCTCCATAAGGCACTGTCGATGTTCGACTCAAATTTGTGATAGTCGTGTCATCGGCGAGTAAGTCGAGAAATTGACTGTGGCTATACAATGCTGGCCTACCCCCCTTATGTACGCCGAATGAGAGTTCAAATGTAGTAACTGGCGTCGTGCTGACAATTGGCTTAAATGCATCGCGGCGCTTCAGGATTCGCAGTAAGTCTATTTCCAGAGTCTCATTTTTTGCCGTGATCTCAGCTAATGCGGCAAGCCGATCAAGAGGCGATGAACATGTTTCAGCGAAGCGCACGATCAAATCGACATCGCTTACTTGGGGGTCGAACTGACTTCCTCCATCGAATACTAGGCTACCAAAAAGGTAGGCACGATCGATACGATTTCCTTCAGCACACTCTGCTGCCCATGCCTTCACCCGTCGAATTAAACTGTCGCGAATCTGCGTCATGGCTAGATGCAAGCCTAGCTGTAGCCCATTGATCCGGTCAAGAGCACATGACGCTAGCTGTCCTGCGGCGCATGCATCGTGGTGTGCGTGATGCTCTCCTATGGCAGCCAAGGCACGTCAGCCATCATATCACGGCCCTGCCAGCGAACACCGGGCAGCGCGCTGCTGGCCTGGCGGCCGAGCTCGGGCAGGATACCGCTGTGCTGGATGTCTCGCGCCACAGGTCGTCATGGCGATGGCAGGCCGACGACAAGGCAAAGGGCTCTGCCGACGGCCGAACGCGCCGCTATCGGGCCGCCCGATCGGCGTCGGTTAGCCGGACCCTAGTTCCAAAGGCGCGGCTCGCGGTCGTCACGAAGGAGACTAGGCACGACTTCTTCATCGAGATACCGAAGCAACTCAGTGCGGTAGGGATTGTTGGATGGAAGGTTGACGACGACAGACATGAAGGCTTCGCGCGCCAGACCGAGGCGGCGACTCAGAGCCGCGGCGGGCTCCGTCCGGCTGAGTGCTTGGTAGTGTGCCGTTGCAGCCCCCTTGAGGGCGTCGAAAGTTGCTAGTGCGATGTCTTCTGCGCTCACGTCGTCAAGCTGGAGGACAAATGAGGGCTCTGCATCCGCGCAAGATGGGCTAGCGATGCGAGGGGACAAGTGTTCTGTTACGGCGAGCTCAAGCAGCCGGATCAGTCTGAGCGGCAGGCGCTTGTAGATCTCATACGGCCTCATAGACGAGTTCTCCGATGCAGGATCGAGGTTGATCCACTGCTGGCCCTCGAGCTCGATGCGTTCTAGGGCGTGGATCGTCAGCAGCATCAACATCTTTTTCTCTTTGAAGCCGCAATTATCCGAGCGGACGCGCGCCCACTCAATTTCCTCGGCGGTGAGTGCTCGCAGGACGACGCGAGTGACGACCAGCGTCCCTCCTAGGCGGCATTGGTCGACGATCTTGTTGGGGATCGTGTAATGATGACGAACTCTTGCGTTCATTGGTTCAGTGAGGAACATTCGCGCAGTATATTCCTGCTCAACGCCAGGGAAAAGAAAAAGCGCCCGCTTACGGTGGTGAGCGAGCCTTCCACGGCGCTCTGGACTTCCGCGCCCAGCCTGCCGACCCGCTCGACCAACGCCACCATCTGCCGCGCATCACGGGTAAGGGCCTCAGAGTGAGCGACGACTAGGACTTGAGCCCTCCCGAGCTCGATTGCCGCCAACGCCCTCAGTAGCCCCGGCCGATGCCGCATTTCCGCGGTCCCGCTCCCAACCTCGAGGTGCCAGCTGCCGATCACGGTCTCGGTCTTTGCCGCCCAGGCGGCTACGCGCTGCCGCTGTGCTTCTAGCTTCGCCGCGCTGCCGTCGTTAGCGCGAAGATACGCGACCGCTTGCTTGATCTGATTGCGAGCCACCGGCTACGCCTCCAAGCCAACGAGAAGCTTGTTGACCGTCTGAGCGAACCATTGACCGCCGCGCTTTGGCTTGT
>CAYSFU010000101.1:0-10605 GCA_964430555.1 uncultured Nitrospira sp.
TGAAGCGCGGCGCGATAAATGCGGTGCGTGAAGCGCGATAAATCGCCCCGCCGCCTCTTTTCGCTCCGCAAAACAAATTTGCGCGTCAGAACAGCCCAGCCGCCCACGATGTAGTCCAGCTTGAGCGCCTCCATCTCGAAGTCCGCGAAGCACTCCCTGATCGCCGGGTGGTCGTTGATGCTCAACCACCACCGGCAAATTGAGTGAAGGGGGCATTAGAACGCTGGATGCCAGCTCCTAAAAACCAATTCCCCGGCCACTTCGTTGTTGCAGTAAGCCGTCGCAGTCAACGTGTAGGTCTCGTCTCGCCCATTGATCCCTCCTGTACCCGTTGGGCTTTGTCGCACAACAATGACGTTTCCCCAGGTTTCGTAGCCGTCTAGTCCCTTGGACTTGCTGGGATCTTCTGAGTAAGGGACGTCCCACTCTGCTTCCCACCGGACATTTGTCATGCTTTGACCTTGAATGACGCCGACGTGCAGGACATCACTGTAGGCTACGACACGCAAATTTACGCACCTAAATTGCGCGCTGGGGCTGGGTGTGGATTCTTGGTCGCTATCTCCCGGATCGCCTTCCCACCGGGAGCGAACCCATTGACGGCTGATCTCCCATTGCCCTTCTTCGTTGAGCGCCCACGTCCATTCTTGGGGGTCTTCGTAGCTGCTCCAAGCATCATCGTGCCCCAATGCAGGCGATAGCCAACCCACGCCGTAGAGGTCACACACACCAGACTGTGCCTTTGTTGACGGCGCATTTTTGCGCACTTGCACTGCCAGCTCAACGCTGCGCGCGGGCAGGGCTTGTGCGGCGCGAGCGGGGAAAAAGCGGCGGCGCGGTTGCGTCATACAACTACCTCTACCTCGCTGGGCGGGTAACCTTGGGCCTCTATGAGCAGGATGTGGCGGCCGCGTTTGACAGGGAAGGAGACGCGGCCTTGGCTGTCTGCGATGCGGCTGGCGCCGCCGTTGAGCGTGATTTTTGCGCCCGCCAGGGGGCGGCCTTGTTCGTCGCGGGCGGTGAAGATGATTTCGTTGTTGGCCACCTCCACCGTGATGCCGGGCTGGATGATGGGATCGAAGGCGCTGGACAGGCGCACAGTTGCGATGGCGGGCGGCGCGCCTACGGGGGCTTCTGCAGTGCAGGCCAAGGTGGCGGCGGACAAGTCCAGTTCCGCGCTGACCAGCCGATGGCGGCCTGTGAGGGGCGACAGAGGGTGCGCTATGTCTGCCCAGGCACCGGTGGCAACGTCGGCAAACGATTGGCGCCATGTGACGCGCCAGCGCGGGCGGGCCAGCCATGACAGCATGCGTTGGCCCAGCGCCTCGGCCTGGCGGGGGGTGCGCAACCATGGGGCGGGCCATTCTTGCTCCAGCAGGCCGTATTCTTTGATCGCCTCGGTGGCCTGGAGCTGGATTGCGCGACGGTAGCGGCCCATGGCGTGGTCGTAGTCGTAGAGCACGCGCAGGCTGGTGCACAGGCCGGTGGCGCTGGTTGTGGCCTTGAGGTCTTGGGCCGCGAGGGCATCGACCCGTATGGCGGGGACTGCATCGTCTGGCTGGGGCGGCCAAGTGATGGCCACGCCGGGCATGGCGGCCGCCCAGGCGCCGCCGCACGATTGCAGTAAGCCGTCGATTGCCGCGCGAATGCTGGTGCTGTTGTCTGCCAACAGGCCGCCGAGCACGATGTGGGCAGTTTCGGTGCGGTAGTCGTCCAGCTCGGGCCATTGCAGGGGGGCGCCCGCCAGGTTTGCCAATACGTCGAACAGGATTTCTGCAGGGGTTTGCAGCAGTTTGCCGGTGTCTGGGTGCATGCGTCCGCGCAGGGTGACGGACAGGCGTTCGCCTTCGGACAGCGGCATGGCCAGTTCGACAAATGCACAGGCCTGGCCGGTGCTGTCCACCCCGTTGTAGAACGCCCAGGCGTCAGTAGGCACGTCGTCGCGCTTGACTTCATCCACGCCCTGGATGGGGTGGTCTGCCAGGAAGAAGACGCGTTGGTCGTCGCTGTACTGAATTGGCGTGAGTGTGACTTGGCCCCAGGCCCATGGCAGTACGCGCACTTCGCGCCAGCCGCCCCATACGGCACTGGTGCGCAGGGGGACGTTGTCTGACAGGGGGCGGTCGGCCCCGGCCTCCAGGCCCAGGCGCACTTGGCTGCCCAGCTCCAGGCTGGTGGCGATGCCGTCAAACAGCACGCCACCTTCCGCGCGCACGCGCACGGCCCGGCGCATGGGGGCGCGCTGGCCCCACAGGGCCGTGAGGGCACCGCCCGCGTTGTCCAGCAGCGCATCCATGTTGCTGGTGGGGGCGCTGGCGATGCCAGGAATTGAGAGGGGACGCTGGATGCTGGAGAGTCCGGCCAGCACGGGGAGCGTGAGACCCACCGGCCAGGCCGCAGAAATGCCGCCCGGAGGCAGCAAGTTGGTTTGGCAGCCATCGGCGCCGGCATCGATTTCCAGCCATGGGGTCATGCGTAGATGGGCTCCAGGTCGAGGGTGGCAGTGAGCAGGCGGTGGGTCGTGCTGTCGGGCTGGTAGGCGTGCACGTCGGTGACCTGCAGGGCGTCTGCGCCCCAGCGCACCAGCGATGCATCGGCCGGATGCATGTGATGGGGGACAAACACCAGCGGCTCATCGTGCTGCTGCGCCCAGTTGCCCAGGGCCATGAGTTGGGCAACGTCGGTTTGCAGCAGGGCTGTGTCCCAGTCGAGTTTCCAGCCGTCGCCGGCTCCTGCGTACAAGGCGGCAGCATTGGGGCCGCTGGCGCGCTGCACGGCCCAGCGCCGGGTGCGCTGGCAGCCGCTGGCATGGTGCTCGGTGGCCAGGGCCTGGCCGCACCACACCCAGCCTATGCTTCCGCCCGCCGCGCCAGACACCGCAATGCGCATGTAGCGGGCTGCTTGCACGGGGCGCAAGAGGTTTGCGCAAACGGGGCTGGTAACGTCCAGAGACAGCGGCGGCGTCCAAGCGGCGCCATCGAGCGAGAATTCCGCAGTGACGGCCGCACCCGTGGGTAGTTGGTAGCGGGCCAGGGCCAGGGCGTCCAGGATTTGCTCGCTGCCAAGGTCTAAAACCATGCTGGCGCTGGCGCCCTCCCACCCCCAGGCGCTGGCCTGTGCATCTTGTACGTGGCTGGCGGCCCAGGGTTGGTGAACGGCATAGGTGTAGGTGTCACCTGGCGCGAAAGATGGCGCGGCGCCAGCGTCAAACCAAGCCTGCAGGCCATCGGAGAGCGCGGCTGGGCCGCTGGCGGGTATGTCGGCCTGCGCCGACCATGCTCCACCCCCTTGGCGCCATTGGTATTGCCCGGCCTCTACGGCAAAGCTGAAGGCGTCGCCCAAGGCAAAGGGGATGCCGCCCAGGGCCAGTTGCACGTCTACCCCCGCCTGGCTGTACAGCGCGGCGGGGGTGCCGTCGGTGGGGATGAAATAAGGGGGCAACGGGCCGCTGGTGCTGCCCTGCACGGCCCAGGTTTGTACGTCAGTGCCGTCTACGCCACCGGCCAGCCAGGCTTCGCCTGCGCCGATGGTTTGGATGGTGGCTTCATCGCCTACGCTGTAGGGGCGCTCTTGGTCTACCTGGTCGATTTTGATAGTGAGGCTGTCGCCAGGCTTGAGGCGCTCGGGGCAAGCGACGACCAATCCAAAGCCGAATTCTTTGGTGCTGTATGGCACGCCGGTTTCGGTGTTACGCCGGGCGCTCACGTAAGCCTGGTTTGTGAATGCGGGCAAGTAGTAGCCTTCGGTGTCCACCCACCAAAATGCATCTCCATGGTCAACCCAGCAGCCGCCCGCGTCACCGCTGCCGGGGTTAGATTTTGGGACCAGGCCCGCCAGGGTGCGCACGTAATCCATGCGTGCGGCATATTTGCGCACCAGGTCTGCTATGGCAAGGGAGATTCCACCCTGCATTTCGGACGGAATGCCTTCGTACAGCATGCCGGGCTTGCCAGCCATGCTAGCTATATCGCCGGAGAATGTCGTAAGCCCCTCTTGATATGCACCTTCATGCGTATCCTTCGCCCACAAATTCCCGGCATTGAACGCTGCCGAGAACAGCGGCGACTCCAGCGGCTCCATGTCGGTTTGCATGGCCGTCAGGGCGGCGTCCCATTCAGTCTTTGCGGGGGTGGATTCGTAGATTTCGGCAAGGCAGTCCGCAAAGGTGCGTGTGATGGCGTCGGCAAAGTCCAGGTCTTTGGGCGGGACGTAGTATTTGACCCAGTTAGCGGCGTGGAAGTCGCGCCGCCATTCGTACAAGGACTCCAGCCGCGTTTGGTAGGCGGCGTCAATCGTCATATCGTCTCCTTCGGTGATGCCAAGGCATTTGAGCGATACCTTGGGCGTGGGCATGTCGCTGCATTTGCAGTCGGGCGGGGGGCGGCGCTTGTAGACGAACGTCACCGACAAAGGCCGGGCGTTGCTGCCAAACCGAAAGGGCCGCACGCACACACTGGGCAGGCCTTCGGTGTCTTTGCGCTCCACCCCATCAAATTTGAATCCCCAGCGCCCGCTGTTGCCGCCGCCGGGCGGTAGTTTGCGCGGCACGATAAATGCGCAGGCCGCGCTGCTGTAGGGCGTGCCCGTGGTAGCGGCATCGAGCGCGCCAGATACGTCGCCCGCCACGCTCCAGCGCTCTTGGCCCACCACGTCGGCATTCGTGCAGCGCACGGTAACGGTTTGCGTGGGGGCGTTTGCAGGCACGGATACAGCATCGAGCTGCACCTTACCCGCGAGGGAAAACAGCCACGCCGAAGTGCGCAGCGGCACGTCAATGGCGGCCTGTCCACCCACAGTGCGGTCTGCGGCCACCACGCCAGCCACTTCGACCAGGCTGGATACGGCCAGCGCTTGCAGCAGGTCGTAGAACGACACCACGGGGGCTTGCCCGCCGCCCACGTCGCCATAGGTTTCTGTGGCCACGCCGTCGCCCACGGTGACGATGTAGCCGCCGGCGACGGCCCACACGGGCGTGCTGGCGGGCACGTCGCGCACAAGCTGGGGGGACAGGCCGTATTGCCAGGCGCCATCTTTAAAGCGGCGCCAGGGGCGGTAGACCTGCGGGTCGAACCCGAATTGGATGCGCGGGCTGGCGGCGTCAAGCTCGTCATGGGCCGAGAGCGGCTGGCCGCCAAAGTCCCACTGCGGGCCGGTTTGCGTGGGCTGGCCAGCGCTCCAGGCAGAGAGCAGCGCCCAGGGCGTGGCGGCGCGCGTCAAGGCAGGTGCGACGGTGATGCGTATGGCATTGCCCGCAGCGCCCGGCGTGCGGGCGCGGATGCGCAGCTCGCGCACGTCAAGACCCGCCGTGGCGGTTTGCACGCCCAGGTCTTGCAGGGTAAAGCTCAGTGTTTGCAGGGGGGCGGCAAGGCCTACCGTTTGCACGGCCAGTTGCCCATTGCCCACACCGGCAAACTGCGGCACGCTGGCGCGCGGCACGCCGCCACCGGCGGTGATCTTGACCTGCACGTCTGTGGCTTCGTGCCCGGTGTAGCTGCCCCCCAAGCGCACCCGGCCAGAGCCTGCGCGCTGCGCGGCCACGCGCTCGATGGCGGTGCTGGCGCGCACGCTGCTGGCCGCTACTGCTGCGGTGCGTGCTGCGTTGCTGCGGCCGGATAAGTAGCGCTGTACGGATGGCATGACCGCATGGTGGCGCCAGTGCCCCTTGCGCGGCGAATAAAGCCCTTTACAAAGCAGTGGATGGGCGTTTTAGCGCGCCAGGCGTGCCATGCGCGCAAGCTCGGGCTCGATCATGCGGGCCAGGCGTGCAGGGTCTTCAATGCCGTTGGCATTGAGGGTGATGTTGACCTGGGGCGCGGCCCCACCGGTTACCACGCCGCCCCCTTGGCCGCCCTGGCTGGCATTGCTGCCGCCACCCCCGCCGCCCTGGCGCTCGGCTTTGGGCTTGGCCTTGCGCTGGCGCTCTTCGGCGCCAAACACCTCACCGAGCAGCTTGACCTGCTCTTGCAGCAGCGCCAGCTCTTGCTGCAGGCGGGCGGCTTCGTCGGTTTTTTTGTTGATTTGGGCGCGCTGCAGTTCGATTTGCATGAGCGCGATTTTGCGCTGCACTTCGGCCTGGTCGCGGGCGTGGCGGGCGCGGGCGATTTGCTCCTCGGTGCCGTTCAATTCCAGCAGGCGCAGGCGCAGGTCGTCTACGCCCTTGGCTGCGCCGCCGCCGCTGTCTTCCAGGGCTTTTTGCTGGCGCGCCAGGCTTTCCATGGTTTGCACCAACTGGGCGTGTTCGGCGGCCATGGCGGTCATGGATTTGTTGGCCTCCCACACCACTTTGGCCATTTGCTCGGAGTATTGGCTTGAGGCCGCACCGGCAGAGAGCCAGGATGTTTCAACTTTGGCCAACGCCGCATTGTGCGCCCGCGCCTGGGCCACCAGGTCTTGGCTGGCGTCCCACCCGGCATCGCCCATGCTGCGTATGGACTCTGCCGTGGCCACGGCCGCTTTGCCCACGTCTTTGGTGGCCTGCTCGGCCTCTTTCATGCTCTTGACGGTGCTTTTGCCTGCTTTGTCGGTCTCCACCACAAAACCGTGCTGCTGGGCCTGGGCCTTGATGCTGGCGTCAGCCACGCCGTTGTTGGCCTCAATGGCGGCTTCGGCCATGGCCTTCCAGGCCTCGTTGATTTCGCGCGGGGTTGCAGTGCCGCTGGCCTTGACAAAGTCGAACGCCTCTTTGGCGCTGCGCGCCAGCTCCTTGAGCTCGGCCTGGGGCTTGACGCCCAGCTCTTTGAGTGCCTCGCCCAGGCTTTGGATGCCGGGGATTTGCTGCTCTACGGTGATGCGCTGTTTGTCCAGCAGCGCCTGCATGCGTGCCAGGCCTTCGGCGCTGATCTTGCCCGAGTCGCCCAACTCTTTGAGCTTTTGCCCAAGCGCATCTACCGCTTGCAGGCTGTCGGCCTTGGGGATGGCTGCGGCAAAGGCCATTTCGATGGCGCGGGCGGCATCTTGCACGCCTACACCGGCAGCCTTGGCCGATTCGGCCACCAAGTCAACGCTGTTGATGGCGTCTTTCGCGCCGTCGCTGATTTTGCCCAGGGCCTGGGCGGCGTTGACGCCGAGTTTTTCGAAGCTGGTGGCCAGGATTTGTTCGTTGACTTGGGCAAACTGCTGGGCGCTCAAGGTTCCTTGGGCAAAAGCGGCTTTGACCTGGAGGGCAAACTGGTCGATCTGCTGCGCACTGAGTTTTGATAGTGCCTGCTGCCAGGCCTCGCCCACCTGGCGCGCAGACAGCGCACCCTGCTGGCCCAGCTGCTGCAGCGCTGTGGCAAAGGCGCCTATGCTGCCCTTGTCGTCAAATTTGAGCGAGGACACCAGTTTGTCCATCGCACCCTGTACGCCCTCAGCCCCCCCTTTGAGGGCGTAGAACTGGTTCACCAACTCTTTGGCCCCAACCGACGCCCCGGCCTGATCCAGTTGCACCCTCAAACGGGCGGCGGCATCTGCCGACAACTGCCCCGCCGCCGCCGCCTCCTGCAGCTTTTCGCGCAGTTGCTCCAGCACCTCAATCGATTGAGCGCCCTTGATTGACTGGGCAAACACTTGTTCAAGTTGGCGCGCTGCTGCCTGTGCATCTTGGCTGGCTCCTTGCGCAAACGTACCCAGCGTCCTCATGCCATCGGCCACCGCCTGCACCGCAGCACTCACTTTGGTATTGGCCTGGGCCGCCCCTTCTGCTGCCTGGGCCTGCGCTTGCACTGCCTCTTTGGCCTTACCCGCACTGGCAAACAACGCGGCGTATTCATCGTCGATTTGCTGCAGCTTGAGGCGCAGCCGCTCCTGCGCAGCCTCAATGGTGTCGTCATTGAATGGCGCCCTGAGCATCTCCCACGCCGCCTGGTATTGCGCCGCTGCCTTCGTCAAGCCCGCCGCCATGGCAATCCCGGCTTGTTCTACCCACAGAAACTCCTTTCGCAGGTAAGCGCCAATATCCCACCCAACGCCAAACGCCGCTAAGGCACCCGCCGCACCTCTCAGTGCAGTTGTGAATGCGCCAGCCGCCACAGCCGCACTTCCCATGCCCTTGACCACGCCAGGCAGGGCCAGCGAAAGGGCTTCAATGCTCTTGGTGCCCGCCACGCGCAGCGCGGCAAACGCCAGCCCCAGCGCCCCGGCAGAAGCCGCCGCCGTCGCCAGCCCAGCCGCCGCTGCGGACACCAGCGGGAACGTCTCGGCAAACTTGGCCATCGCATTCGATGCATTGGCCAGGCCGCCAATGATCGGCTTGAGCACGGGCAGCAGTACGCTCCCCAGGTTCGTCGCCAGCACTCCCACCGAGTTCTTGAGCAGGGCGATCTGCGCCTCGGTGGTCTGCACGCGCGTTGCGAATTCCTTCTGCATCGCGCCCGCAACTGCCGCCTCATCGGCCACGCCCCGCAGCGCCTTTTTGTAGCCGTCCAACCCCGCCAGTAGCCGCGCCACGTCGTCCTGATACTCCACGCCAAACAGACGCGCCAACACCTCGGCCTGCTTGCCGCCCTCAAGCTTGGCCAGGGTGTCCAGGAAGTCCGAAAGCGCCTTCTGCGGGTTATTGCGAATGTCCTTGCCAAGTTGCTTGACCGACACGCCCATGCCCGCGAGCGCCAGTTGGAAATCCTTGCCCTGCACGCTGGCCGTCTGCAGCTTGCTCAATATCGCGTTGATGCCAGTGCCCGCCACCTCGGCGCGCATCCCCAGGCTCAGCATCGCCGTGCCCAGTGCAGCCGCCTGCTCGGCCGTCAGGCCGAACTGGCGCGCGGTGCCGCCAATGCGGGTGAGCACGTCCACAATATCCGCCTCGCGCGCCGCTGTGGTGTTGCCCAGGACGTTGATGGCGTCGCCGAGCTTTCCCACCTGCTCTATGGGCATGCCGAAGACGTTGCTCAGCTTGGCCACTGCCTGCCCTGCCTGCTCCGCGCTCATGCCGAACGCCGTGGCCATCGTGGCCGCCAGTTCGATGAACTGGTCGAGCTTTTCGATGGGCACCCCCAACTGCCCGCCCGCAGCCGCGATCTGCGCCAGTTCCGATACCGCCAGCGGTATCGTGGCCGTCATGGCCTTGATGCGGCCGGCCAGCGCGTCCATCTGTTCCTGCGTGCCATCGGCCACCTTGGCCACGTCGGCCATGGCGCTCTCGAACTTGATGGCCGCGTTCGCCGCCACCGCAATGCCGGCGCCGCTTGCCGCCAGGCCAGCAAATGCCGCCTTGGCCTTGCCCAGCGATTCCGTCCAGCCGTTGGTCTGGTGCTGTAGCTCGCGCACGCGCTCTTCGGTTTTGAGTGCCGCCTGGGCAAGCTCCGCGCTCGTCAGCTTGCCACTGACCTTGAGCCGCTCATAAGCGGCCCGGGTGTTGTCGATTTCTTTTTGCACGTCCGCGTGGGCTCGCACGCCCAGCAGTTCGCGGTCGGCCAGCACGGCGGCGGCGGCCTCGGCCTCACTGGCCATGCGCTCCAGGGCGGCGCGCGAGGCATCGAGCCCCTGGTTCAGCGCCACCTGCGACTTGGCGAGTGCGGCGCTGGAAATCCCTAGCTTGCCCAGCTCATCGCGCGAGCGTTGCAGGCTGGCGCTTTGGGCGTCCAGCGTGGTCTGGGTGTCCTTGGTCGTCTTGCGCAGCGCATCAAAGTGCTTTTGTGCGGCGCCAGTCTCGCGGGTAGCCTCGGCAACGGCTTTGGCGTTGTCGCGGTTGGCGGACGCCAAGTCCTTGACGTTCGCGGTCGTCGCCTGGGATTCGCGCCTAAGCACCGCAAGCTGCGCCCGTCCGTCTGAGAGACGCTCAGCCATCGCGGCCGAATTGTCGCCCGATTCCTTCGCGGCACGGGCCAGGTTTTTCAGCTCCAGTTCCAGCTCGGCCACGGCCGCGCGCATCGCGTCCTGCTGCTGGCGGGCCTGCTCCAGACCCGCGTTGCTCGCTTGCTGGGCGCTGCTCGCGGCCGCCAGCGCAGCCTGCTTCTCCTTGAGGGCCAGGGCGGCATCCCTGGTCGCCGCCTGCAGTTCCTGGGTGCGCTTGGCGGTCTCGCCCGTGGCCTGCTTGAGCCGCTCGAACTCATTGATGGCGGCCTGCTGCGACCCCAGCTTGTTCAACTCTGCCGCCAGGGCCTCAAACTCCGGCGCCGCCACATCGGCGGATGCGCCGAGCTTTTCAACCGCGCCGTGCAGCTTTAAAATTTCCTCCGTGCCCTCGCTGTCGGCCTCTATGACCAGCTTGGCTCTCAATTCTTTGTTCGACATGCCTCAGACCTTTCAAAATATACCGCCGCAACCGCCTCTGCATGCAGCTCGGGGGCGGCACCTTCCGAACATTGCCATCGTCGGCATGCTGGTCGCGTTGCTCGTGTCACTGGCGCATGGGGTTCAACCAGTAGCCATCTTTGGCTGGCTGCTGGTATTGCCGGGGCTGCTTGCCATGGGCGTGGCGCTGGCCATGTTCCTCATGGCCTTTGTTGCCCGCCTATTGCGCTAATCAGTCCGGGAGTGCCCAAAAAAACCGCGCTCAAGGCTCACGCCCGGCGCGGTTTTTCTTTGCCCAGTGCCCGTCCGTCAGATCGGCAGATCTGGCATCAAGTCGATGCGCATGAACGGGCCAAAATCCGCATCGCTTTGCAGTTCTGGCACATACAGCGC
>CAYSFU010000102.1:0-10515 GCA_964430555.1 uncultured Nitrospira sp.
CCCAATACTGGCCCTGCTCACCGGCACATCGCGTCGCCGTTGCAGCATCGAGTCCTGCTCCTTGGTCGCCCCGAGGGAAATCTCGATACAGAAACCGTACTTTCCCGGTATTGACGTACCGCTCCTGAATGCGCGGCCACGTCCGCCTGAAGAATTTCAAACAGTACCCGCAGGTGAAATCAGAATATTCGATCAACGTGATCGGGGCATTGGCTTGCCCCCTCATCCGCATATCGGTTTCGCCCACATCTCCCGCAAAAACCGGCGCGAAGCCCCAGAGCATGCTGACTATGGCAACCAGGCCTACCTGTTGTCGAATCGACCGCTTCATGACCCGTGCACGACTCCTGCTCGTTTTCTCTCCAACAGTCCCATCAGCAACAACGGCCACACGACGGTGGCATCACTCAGGACTTCGGCAAACCGCCCACCATCCTTCGGTGTCACAAACTTCCCCCAGGAGAGTCCTTCCTGATAGGTGCAGCCGCTTAGCCCCCCCCAGTAATCCGGCTCCGGACAGATCCGCACGCCGTAGTGAAAGCGCGGCGGCTTCACGCTGAGGCCTAAGCGAAGATTGCTGATCTCGATGTAGGGACCGACCTGCTGCGCCCAATTTCTCGGCACCCCTCCACCGATCGTGAAGATTCCCAGACGCTTCGCCGAGAGCACATGATCGGCATAACCATTGAGATCGAGATAGGGATTGAACGAGGGCTGCGATCGGAGGATGCTCTTCAAAATCGAAAGATCTCCGTCGTGCCCTCCCTGGGCCCTGGCCTGCGCCACCTCCCGGGCCATCGCCCACGTGCCCATATCAAGTCCCACTTCAGAGTCAGTAAAGGCCGGGATATAAACCGGTACGTTTTTCAGATACGCGCTTTTTAAAATACCCTCGCCCTGGACTTCTTCGGCCAGTGTTTTGCCCAGCTCACGCGTTATGATCTGCGAACAGAGCGGTTGATCCTGACCGAGGCGTTTCACCGTCCGGGTGACCAGGTGCTCGACATAATTCAAATTGGCTTCCATCTCAAGCGTGTCGTAGACGCGATTGTATCCCTTCTTGAACAGTTCCTCGTCGCTCATCGAAGGATCGTGCCGATAATGCGTCTTTCCGACCGACTCGCTCAAGCCGTGAGCCATCAACGCGCCGGTTGAAATGATGCACTGCACCATCCCCTCATCGATCATCTTTGTGATGATCTTCCCCATCTTGGCGATGGTCATCGCGCCGGACAACGTCATCACGACCTTGCACTCAGGGTCTTCGATCATCGCCCAGAGCACTTCAAAGGCTTTCCCCACGTGCCGCCCACCGAAGGCCGTCTTCCCCATCGCCTCCAGCAGTTCGCCGAATGAGGAAATTTTGTCGGGATCAAGCGGCTCAAGCGCCTCTAGTCCGTCTTTTGCTCCATCACCAAACTCGCGTGCGTACATAGGACAACCCTCTGCGACCAGCTGAACCCTTCATCGCTGTGGATTCGTTTATACACAACCCTGAATGGAGGCGTCAATGAATGTTGCGCACGGATTCTCACCTATGGACGGTCCGGAACGATTGATCCAAACGCTAGAATAACGGTTTCTTCCCACCGGCCTTGGTGATGGCGTGACTCAAGGCTTTTGAAAGACTCTCGACAGCGGCCGCATCGCAGATCGGAAGCGAGACCTCGCCCTTCCGTTCCCCCGGCTTGTCCTTCGGCGCACGATCCTCATAAACAAGTTCCTCCAGGTTCGTGACGACGACTCGACCGGTTTTGAGGTCGTGCATCGGTTTCCCCGGCATCGAGAGCGCCGCAACCCATTCAGACACACAAGCCGCGCGTGTGCAGCGCAACCGGACCCCATAGAGATTCGTCCCCTCTCCCTCTCGTTCCGGGCTGACGGTGGGAGACATGGCGCTCAAGTCGAACTCCTGAATTTTTTCTACCGGCGCTTGAAGGTCAACGGCGCCACCGAATCGCATCCGCTCATTGAGCCGTGTAATGAGTTGGAGGCCGAAGGGAGGCCGAACCACCACCTCCACCTTCGCTGTTCGATCCATCTGCCAGGGCGTGCCGTCCTTCGGTGCCATCCGTTGCAACCCGCTGCGCATCGTGGCACATGCGTCCCACGTGTCTTTGACAAAGGCCAAGGTCGCTTCCAACGATGGCCCCTCTGGGTCAGCGCTTTCGTTCGATCCCGCCCACACTGGGGGCAGGCCTGTCAGGAGGAGGAAGAGGCCGACACCGCCCCACCCCACTCGCCATTGTGCCATCATGCCATGCTCCTTGAGACCACACGGTAGACTGAGCGGATTAGAATAGATTTGCAAGCGTTTCGTCAGACACAGCTCGTTCCGTGAGAGGCTCCGCTGTCGTCGGCGAAGTGGCGCGACTGATCGTCAATCTTCGAATTATTTTTGGAGACCTATAGACGCTAGACATACGGCAACAGCAAGGCTTAGTCTGAACCCACACACCAACACAAGGAGTACGCCCATGCCAGGAATGTTTGGCGCTAATCCTCCGATCATGTTGATCGCCATCGGTATCGTCGTCATAGCAATCGTGGTGTTCGCGCTGATGACAGCAGGTTATTAGGACAGCCTGGGCGGGCGTGGCATTCATGCGATACGTGACAGTGCTGTGCCCGAACACGCAGCGGATATAGCTGGAATCAGCAGCTACGAGCCGCCGTTTCCCAGCTGCACAACACCTTTTTGTCCGATGGAAGTCCGCTTGAAGAATCGACAAAACACGTGAGAGCCGCTAACCTTCAGAGAGATGAAGGGAAAGTTTGGTGGTCCCAACGGGATTCGAACCCGTGTTTAAGCCTTGAGAGGGCTCCGTCCTAGGCCAGGCTAGACGATGGGACCAGCCGAACCACGCTGAAGCATGGACCGTAGCACAAGCGGTTTTCCCTTTGCAACGAATCGCCGCTCCATCGGAAGGAGAGCCCTTTGGGATCTTCCCTGTGGGCCTTTTGCATGGGGCCATAATACCTGGCATTTCTACGCCTGACAAACTTGACAGAACAGGGCAGAAAGCCTAGCCTAGCGAGTGTTTTCACGATATTCCCTATGTTGTATACCTGCTTCACACGACCCGAAGTCGTTGCGGTTCGAGGTTGCTAAATGGGTGAGTCGGTGCCGTTTCACGGGACCGATCCCTTCTCCCGTTCACCGGCGGTGGGGGTGCTGCCCAAGCCGCGACTCGAGCTTCGAATCGGATCTAATATTTTCCGAAACACCAACGGCGTCGTCACGATTCACGGAAAAGAGCAGCTCGTGGTCGAGCTCAAGCCGGAGCTCGGTCAACTTCTCATCACCCTCGACCTCTATAACGAACAAGGTGTTCGCAGCGCACACCTACGCCGGAACGTTCTGACATTGAATAAACACGGGCGATTTGCCGTGGAGCTGTCTCACGATCAACCCTTGCCGGCTGTTCAGTTGTCGGATCGGCAGTCCGGGGATCTGATACTCAAGGCCCACCTGATGTCCGTGCACAGAGTCGATCTCGTCTGCGGAAAACTGTTCTCTCACAAAGGCATGCCGGTGGAAATCACGCCGCACTATTGTCGAATCGGCGTTCACACAACGCTCTTCGGAGAGATCCTGGACATGCGAGGCGGCCCCGCTATCCTCGGCTGATTCGACTGATCGCTCGCAATCCCTCAAAGACTCGGATACCCATTTCCCACTCATTGTCCCTTGAGAATTCCGTAGCGACCATGTATCGTCCTCAGCGGTGAGAAACCATTTCTCACTCAGTATCTATCCCCAGGATATCAACGTGATCGATATTCCCAAGCCGTCCGTGCAAGCGTTTCTCGTCTGCGACCAAGTCATTGAGGATAGCTTCACCAAAAAGAAAAGCCTGATCGGAATCTTCACTCACCTTCAGACGGCATCCTTCCCTTTCCACCATCAACATATGGGGCTCTACTTCTGTCTCACCGACGCCGAAGGCCTCTATCACTTTGATATCGACTTGTTCCATCTCAACTCGGAACAACTGGTCTGTCGAGCCACTCTTCCCAATATCGAGATCACCGACCGCCTCCAAATCTCCGATTTCGGGATCAATATCCCGCTTCTCATCCTTCCGGCACCCGGTCGATATGAATTCCGCCTCTTGATGGAAGGTCGCCTGATCGCCCAAAAAGACTTTACCGTGATGTTGACGCCGAATCCCACTGCAACTGAACCTGCCGCCTAGTCGGTCCCCCATTTCTCTCATCGCCTCGTCTGTGATAGAACTCCTCACAGAACACAACCTCCACTCGACCGGATCCGACAGGATTAATCACCACCATGACCACATCAGAGTCTTCATCGTCGTCGAATTTTATTCGCGAGCTCGTCGTCGCCGACCGAACCGCCGGCAAACACGGGGGTCGGGTCGTGACCAGATTTCCTCCCGAGCCTAATGGCTATCTCCATATCGGTCATGCCAAGTCCATGGCCCTGAATTTCGGGTTGGCCGACGAAATATCCGGTGGCGCCTGCCATCTCCGATTCGACGACACGAATCCCACGACCGAGGATCCCGAGTATGTTCAAGCAATCCAGGACGATGTCCGATGGTTGGGATTCGATTGGCATGACAAGATGTTTTATGCCTCGGACTATTTCGAGCAACTCTACGCCTTCGCCGTTGTCCTGATACGAAAAGGGAAAGCCTACGTCGACAGCCTGACGCCTGATCAAATTCGAGAACACCGCGGGACGCTCACTGAACCGGGGCGTGACAGTCCGTACCGAACCCGATCCGTCGATGAGAATCTGAGTCTGTTTGCGCGCATGCGCGCCGGAGAATTTCCTGACGGGGCTCAGGTCTTGCGCGCCAAGATCGATATGGGATCTCCCAACATCAACCTCCGCGATCCGATCCTCTACCGCATCCGTCATGCGAGTCATTATCGAACCGATTCCACTTGGTGCATATACCCCTCGTACGATTTTGCCCACCCACTGTCCGATGCGATCGAAGGCATCACACATTCCATCTGCACCCTGGAATTTGAAGATCACCGCCCGCTGTACGATTGGGTGGTGACTGAGGCCGACGCACCCCATCACCCACAGCAGATCGAATTCGCCAGGCTGAACCTCACCTCGACCGTGATGAGCAAGCGCAAGCTACTCGAACTGGTCGACAAGAAGCTGGTCGCCGGGTGGGATGACCCACGTCTTCCGACCTTGAAAGGCCTCCGTCGACGAGGCGTGACTCCGGAGGCGATTCGAGCTTTCTGCGAACATATTGGGGTCGCCAAACGCGACGCGATCGTCGAAATGCAGCTTCTGGAACACTTCGTCCGGGAAGACCTCAACAAACGATCACCGCGCGTGATGGCCGTGCTCCGCCCGGTGAAAGTGGTGCTCGAGAACTACCCAGACGGTGTGGTTGAAGAGCTTGAGGCCGTGAACAATCCCGAAGACGCATCGGCAGGCACAAGAAAGGTTCCTTTCTCAAGAATCCTGTACATCGAGCAGGATGACTTCAAGGAAGACCCGCCCAAGCAGTTCTATCGTCTGGCTCCCGGTCGGGAGGTCAGACTGCGCTATGGGTACATTATCAAATGCGTCGGCGTGACGAAGGATCCGCAAACCGGCGCGATCGTCGAACTCCATTGCACATACGATCCCGATACCAGAAGCGGATCGGCGCAGGAGCAGCGAAAGGTGAAGGCGACCATTCACTGGGTCTCGGCATCACATGCCGTCCAAGCGGCTGTCCGTCTCTATCAGCCGCTGTTGCTCACCGACCAGGTCAAACCTACATCCGATCAGAATTGGACGCACGCCCTGAATCCGCAATCGCTTGAACTGCTGACCAATTGCTGGGTTGAGCCAAGCCTTCGCGCCGCCGAACCAGGCTCCCGGTTCCAGTTCGAGCGGCAAGGATACTTTTGTGTCGATTCCGACTCATCACCCGATACCCTCCTCTTCAACCGAACCGTGCCGCTTAAGGATGCATGGGCCAAGGTCGCAAAAGCCCGGCCCACACCCACGTGATATGGCTTCTGGGTTGACGACCGACGAATGCTTTTGCGGATTTCCGTGCAATCCGTGCCATCACGCACAGTCCGGTCTATACTCTTGTTGATGAGCTGATCGTCAAGCCTGTGGCACCGGTCTTGAGACGCCGTCAAGCGTAGCCATGATCGAATGTCGAGAGCACCCCCGCATCCCCATTGAGCTCCACGTCATGTTTTCCATGACCGATCAGACCGATATCCGCCAAGGGACCACGTTCGACCTTTCAACCGGCGGCTGTGCCATGACCAGTGCCGTATTGATGACGCCTGGAACCGGGGTCAAGCTGTTGATCCAGGCGACAGACTTGGCTGTCCCGATCACCGTGTACTCTGCCGCCGTTCGATGGGCAAACCATGGCGAATTCGGTGTCGAGTTTCTGCGCCTCACCGACCTCAACCGAAGCCGGTTGCAGCGGCTGCTTCATGTCGCCACCCGCCGGTCGATATCCCACCACTGAATGCCGTACGAAGGACCTTCCTTCTTGAAGGTTCTGACGTTACAGTACATCCATGACCTGTCCCATCTGCCACCACCCTACAACGTGGAAGGACAATCCCTGGCGCCCGTTCTGCTCGGAACGTTGCCAGGTCACAGATCTAGGTACCTGGGCTACCGAGGGGTATCGTCTTCCGGGCCCACCACTCACCACCGAGATCAGTATTCTTGAGTTGAGTACGGAGAATCAGAAGACTGATACGGACTAGGCGAGGCAGTCAATCACAGGATAGTCTGATATGCCGGACATTGCCCCAGGCAAACCCCACCAGTTCGTGATGATCGTTCGATACAGACTGCGATAGTCGACATGGTATCGTAAATCCCCGTCGGGTAGGTCCGCCAAGGACGGAGCCGCTCCGTACAATCCACCCTTGACCTTCCCACCCAAAAAGAAATGCGGGGCGGCAGTACCGTGATCAGTCCCTATGCTGGCATTTTCCACGACTCGCCGGCCGAACTCCGAATAGGTCATCATCAAGACACGGTCCCAATGCCCAACCTGCTGCACAGCCAGGCGAAACGCCACGACGGCGTCCGCTAACTCTTTCAGGAGTCGTTCATGGAGAGTCAGTTGATTGGCATGCGTGTCAAAGCTCCCGATCGACACCTTGATGACCGCAACCGGAACCTTGGCGGCCAACAACTGCGCAGCCGTTTGCAGTTGCCGCCCGATCGGTGACGTGGGAAACATGGTTGAAAGGGATGGCCCCTGCTGAAGGCGCTGCTCAAGATCGCCGGCTGCATGAGTCAACTCGCGTTCAACTTGGAGGATATGGTTCAACGCGTTGTTGGGACTCGTCCGTTCACTGGCCTGGACTCGGCTCGCCTGGGCGAGAAATTGCTGTGGATCCTCCAACGCAATTGTCCTAATGGTCCGTCCACTCAACGGACCTGCGTCTCGCCGGCCGAGGACGATTCCGTCCGCCACAAGGGTCGAAGGAGGCGGATGGATTTCAAAGAGCCGAGCG
Organism: uncultured Nitrospira sp.; assembly: GCA_964430555.1. Classification (GTDB taxonomy): domain Bacteria; phylum Nitrospirota; class Nitrospiria; order Nitrospirales; family Nitrospiraceae; genus Nitrospira_D. The sequence goes on from CAYSFU010000102.1 coordinate 7,489, forward strand.
ATCCAGCCTTCATCCAATATCTGCCGACTGTCGGAAGCCGTCTCCCAGACCTCGATCGATCGAAAATGAGACCGATTAGGCTCGGCATACCCAACGCCCTGCACCCACGCCAGTTCTCGCTCCTGCCACAAAGTCATGAGCGGCTCGAGCGCAGGATGCATCCCAACCTTCTCATTGAGCTGCAGCACGCGTTCTCTCGGAATCGCCAGTCGCGGACGGGCTTGATAGTACCACTCATCTCCGTATGGAACGAGCGTGTTCAACCCATCGTTGCCGCCGTTCAATTCGATGAGAATCAACACGCGATCCCAGCGCGCCTGTTCAACGCCTTTTAGTGAAGCGGCGAAGAGTCGGCTTGGGTGGACGAGCCACACAAAGGGAAGCGTGCCTGACAATCGGAGAAGCTCTCGTCTGGTCATCCCATGCCTCACTTCAATTGATAGACAGGGTCCATCACCAATTGCCGTACCGCATGCCATCGATCGGAAGTCTCCGCTATGGGAGTCACCGGTGGAATGGCCGTGAGGACTGTTTGCACTCTGTCAGCACTTTCCTGAGTGATCCACGCCGGTCCGTGGCCCATCTCACCCATCGATCCCTGATGGTAGTGCATGTCCGATTCAGCTCCGCGTAGACTCCGCTGAAGCAGCTGCCAGCGAGCCAATAACGTCGTACTCGTGATCCATCGCGTCCCGCCAGGCCACCCCTTCACATTCGGTGGATCGATGAGATCTTGACCGAGACGTCGTCCATATTTCACCAGCGCATCGGTCTCCTGAATCGGCCACTGAAAGAGTCGAGCGGTCCCGACGAGCAGATCAACCGGCGACTTCACCAGCACACCCCGGTTCTCCGGCGCCCAGAACTGTGGCGAAAGCAATACTGCGTGCAGGAGCGGTGTTATGTGATACTCGTTCGCACGAAAGAGCATGGCGAGACGTTCAACGTCATGAGCATCCGGCTGATCCGAGATGAATTCCCGCCAGAGCTTAGTGGTGATATGCCGCGCGCAAGCCGGTTGATCGAGAACGATCGCCAGGATGTCGTCGCCTCCGAACGGTCCGACTCTTCCCAGCACACGTTTCACTCCACCATCGTGCTGATGTCGATTGAAGACAAATTCGCCGCCATGGCGCATCGCCACATGCCAGCCGGTGAAGGCCCGCGCTGCCTCCTTGATATCCTGCTCTGCGTACTGCCCTTCACCGAGTGTGAACAACTCGAAAAGCTCACGGGCGAAGTTTTCATTCGGATGGTCCCTTCGATTGGTCTGGGTGTCCAGATAGAGAATCATCGCCGAATCCTTGGCGATCTCAAATAGCAGATCCCGAAAAGAACCAAGTGCGCGGCGGCGCAGCAGAACGTTCTGCCGGTACAGCAGCGCAGGCCATTTCACCTTCTTATAGCTGGACGTGAAGTGGTTGTGCCAAAAGAGCGTCATTCGCTCCGTGAGCGGAGACGTCGTGCCGAGCAGTTCCTGATACCACCATTCTTTGAGTGCGAACGCCTCATCCTTCCGCTCTTGTCGAAATATTTTCTTTTGATCAAATGTCATGCCCTTCATCCCTCGCGGGAGAGGCGTAGCGGACAATACCGCTTGCGGTGGACTCGTGACGGCTCGTTCCCTGATACCGGCGAAAAGGTGATCGATGGCCGCTTCGCGATCCATCGTTGTCAACTGATCGATGTCCCTCGGGCTTCCGCCGAAGCCGGTCCTGGCCAAAAGATGGCGCGCGTCCTCAAAGGAGAGTTTCATTGATCAATTCTCTCATTTTTTCACTATACAACAAGCGAGCGTGCTTGTAGCTGACCATACTCGTATGTTTCCCGTTGGAAAAGTCCGGACGAACTTGCTAAGGTTTGACAACCATTTCTTCCGCGCAAAGGAGGACCGTCATGCTCCCGACCAAAGGCTATGCCGCAATGGCCGTGAAGGAACCGCTCCGGCCGTTTTCGTTTGAACGACGCGATGTCGGGCCACATGATGTGCTGATTGCGATCTCGCATTGCGGTATCTGTCATTCAGATATCCACCAGGCCCGGAACGAATGGGGCATCTCACTCTTTCCGATGGTACCCGGCCACGAGATTGTTGGAACCGTCGCACAGGTCGGGACGGCGGTCACCACCTTCGCCGTCGGCGATCGAGCTGGTGTTGGGTGCTTCGTGGATTCCTGCCGAACCTGTACGGCCTGCCGAGAAGGCTTAGAACAATACTGCGACGGAGGCACTATCTGGACCTACAGCGGGCAGGACAAGGCAGGCCAAATCACCCAGGGTGGGTATTCAACCCAGATCGTCGTGAATGAGCGGTACGTCCTCAGAATCCCCGCGACACTTTCACTGGCCGGGACGGCACCATTGCTCTGCGCCGGCATTACAACCTACTCCCCCTTGCGGCAATGGGGAATCGGGCGCTACCACAAACTGGCGGTTGTCGGGCTTGGCGGGCTCGGTCACATGGCGGTGAAAATCGCCAAAGCCATGGGAACGGAAGTGACGGTCTTGAGCACCTCTGAGAGTAAACGGGAGGATGCGAAGCGACTAGGGGCCGCGAACTTTGCGGTGACGTCAGACACTCGGACATTTACGAAACTTCAAGGATATTTCCACTATATCCTCGATACGGTTTCTGCTCCGCACGATTACAACGCCTATCTGAACCTGCTCAAGACCGACGGAACCATGATCCTTGTTGGGGCACCGGAGACGCCGACTCCGATCCAAGCCTTTTCGCTCATTTTTAAGCGACGGCGCCTGGCCGGCTCTCTGATCGGTGGCATCAAAGAAACCCAACGCATGCTCGACTTCTGCGCCCAACACCAGGTTGAGTCCGACGTAGAAGTGATTCCCATCCAACAGGTCAACGAAGCCTATGAACGGGTCCTCAAAGGCGATGTGAAGTTTCGATTCGTGATCGACATGGCATCGCTGGCGTAACAATCAGCCTGTAGATTTCGCGAGTGTGGGTGAAAGTGGCTGGGGGACTAGGAATCGAACCTAGGTAGCCGGCTCCAAAGGCCGGCG
>CAYSFU010000103.1:0-10498 GCA_964430555.1 uncultured Nitrospira sp.
TGCCGAATACCGATCCGGTTCACAAAGTGTCGATTATTCCGAGAGGCCGCGCGTTGGGCGTGACGCTGCAGTTGCCGACCAATGACCACCACAATTACTCCAGAGAGTTTTTATACAACAGGCTTGCGATTCTCATGGGCGGGAGAGTGGCGGAAGAATTGGTGTTCAAGCAGGTTACGACCGGTGCGGGCAATGATTTATCCCAGGCTACCGACCTCGCGCGCAAAATGGTCTGCGAGTGGGGGATGAGCGAGACGCTCGGGCCACTGGTATTCGCCCAGAAGGAGGAGTCCATGTTTTTGGGACGGGATTACTCTACCAGGCGGAACGTGAGCGATCAGATGTCATCCGAGATTGATCGTGAGATCAAGCGTGTGGTGACTGAAAGCCATGCGCGTGCCAAGCGTCTGCTGCAAGAGCAGATGACGAGTTTGACAGCGCTGGCAGACGCGCTCCTGGAAAAAGAGGTGTTGGATGCGCGGGAAATTAAAGAGGTTCTTCTGCGGTCGTCTCAACAGACTCAACCAATCCCGCAGTATTCATGAATGTGTCCACTGCAACCATCGCCACGCTTGGCTGCGGATGTTCTGCAGCCAGGCGGGCGTCTTGGTGGGTTCATTCTGATTCGCCTACCACTCGTCGCGCAAGCGACTCGATGAAGAAACAACGATTTATTGCCCTTTAATCCTGTTGCGTTACGATAGGTCGTCCACATGGTCTGGGCAATATCTCTGGCATTGACTTGACTCGATCCTTCACGCACACTCCCGGCATGCACGCCCTCTCCGAGAGCGACCTTCTTCGCCTGTTGGCCGATCGCGCCGGCATTGCGGCGGACTATTACGATATTGCCGGTACCCAGCACGTGACGACGGATGAGACCAGGCGCGCCATCCTCGCCGCCATGAATCTACGGGTTGCGAATCGCGACGAGCTGGCGGCGGAACTCGAGGCATGGGATGACCGTTGGTGGTTACGAGGGTGCGAACCGGTCCATGTGCTACGCGTGGGACGTTCAGCTGACCCCTGGTCGTTGTACGTGGCCTGTGACAGCGCGGACGACGCCGGTTTGTCCGTCAAATGGACCGTCATTGCCGAGCAGGGAGATACGCGATGTGAACGAATGGAGGGGCCTGGCCTCACGGTTGAAGAGATCCGCACGATACAGGGACGACGGTTTGTGCGGGTTGCATTGACATGGCCACACGATCTGCCGCTTGGGTATTACTCGCTGACCGCCCACGCCAAAGGAGCCAGCACGAATACGAAAACGACGTCCCGTCTCATTGTCGCGCCGGAGCGCTGTCATATTCCCGACCAACTCCAACAGGGAGTGCGATGGTGGGGGATCGCTCTGCAACTCTATTCATTGCGGAGCCGTCACAACTGGGGGATCGGTGATTTCCGAGACCTCGGCGCCGTCATCGACTGGGCCGGGAAGCAGTTGGGTGCTGCGGTGATCGGTCTCAATCCGCTCCATGCCCTCAAGAATACGAAACCCTATCACATCAGTCCCTATGCCCCCACCAGCCGTCTCTTTCTCAACGATGTGTATCTCGACCTCTCGCAGGTTGTGGAATATCGGACGGACGCAGAGGTGCAAGTCAGATTGGCCGACTCATCGTTCCGTGCTCGGATCGACGCCGCTCGGCGCAGCGAGTTGGTGGACTATGATGCGGTGCAGTCCGTCAAGCGCGAGGCGCTCGAACTCTGCTATCGGGCGTTTGTACGGGATAACTTCGAGGGAGTCGAACCGGAGTTGCATCCGACGACCGATCGAGGGAGAGCCTTTCAGGACTTCACGGAACGAGAAGGTGAGTCGCTCATGCGCTATGCGCTGTTCCACGCGTTGGATGAAGTGCAACGGTCTTCTCCTTCACCTCCGGCTATCTGGGAGGACTGGCCGGCGCCCTATCGAACGCCGATGTCGGAAGCGGTCGGGGAGTTTCGCCGCCGCTCCATGCATCGGGTGCGGTTTTTCCAATATCTGCAATGGCTGGTGGCAGAGCAACTGGACTCGTTGGTGACGCAAACGCATGACGCAGGGATGCCGATCGGCTTGTATCTTGATTTTGCCTTGGGCAGCGATCGCTATGGCGCCGATGGATGGCTGAATCAAGAGGTACTGGCGTTCAAGGCTGATTGTGGAGCCCCGCCCGATGCCTTTGCTCCCGAAGGACAGAATTGGGGATTCTCTCCGCTTGACCCTTTGCGTCTGCGCGCGAGCGGGTATCGACATTTCAGCGAGTTGCTTCGTAACAATCTTCGCTACGGGGGAGCGATACGGATCGATCATGTCATGGCGCTCTTTCGACTGTTTTGGATCCCCCGTGGGCTTCCTCCTGCGATGGGGACCTACGTGTACTATCGAGACGATGAGCTTCTGGCGATCCTGGCGTTGGAAAGCGTACGGGCAAAGGCACTGGTGATCGGCGAAGATCTCGGCACCGTTCCCGATTGGGTGCGCGACCGACTTGGACCGGCCGGGATCTTATCCTATCGGGTATTCTATTTTGAGCGAGAACAGTGGGGTGGGTGGAAGCCTCCGGCGCACTATCCCGCGCAAGCCCTTGCGGTGGCCACCACACACGATCTTCCGACGTTGGCGGGATACTGGGATGGGGTGGATATTGACACTCGATCCGCGCTGGGTTTCTTTCCGTCGGATCACGCGCGTCAGGCGATGTGGGCGGAACGACAGCGAGAGAAAAGCGGGATCCTTGCGGCATTGAAAGCGGAAGGGCTGTTGCCTTCATGTGTCTCCGACGATCCGGTTCACACACCGACGATGACACCGGAATTGGTTGCATGTATTCACCAATATCTGGCCCGAAGCCCTGCTTGGATGGTCTTGGCCAACCTTGAAGATCTCATCGGCACACGCGTTCAGACCAATCTTCCGGGAACGGTGGACCAGCATCCGAACTGGTCGCGGAAGGTCGGCGTGACGGTGGAGGACTTGGCTCAGGATGCTCGCGTTGAGCGGCTCGCCGCCCTGTTGCGTGAGATCCGTCCTCGTGAGTAGGTCGTGCGATCGAGGAATCCTCAAGGTCGTGATACTCTCGGCGCAGAGGCGGCGATCTCCAATACCCTGCTGAGCAGAACGAATCAATGACAGGCATGACGCATCGGGATCGCTTCGTACTGGGCATCGCTGCCGCGTGTTTTCTGATCATCCTGATCATTGAGCAATTTGCACCGGTCAACGTCGTCGGGGCCTACGGATACGTGTTGCCGATCTTGCTGGTCGCGACGTTGCGTAGTCGCACGATGATGCTGGTCACCGTCTTGGCCTGTATCGTCGCGACCTATTCGGGTCTTCTCCAACCCACCAAGCCTGGGCGATTTCAAGCGGCGGTGATCAATCGGAGCGTCGTCGTCAGTGTCTTATTGCTGGTCGCCTATCTCGGCATGAGTTGGGAAGAGCGAAAGGCGAGGGAAGAGGCGGCGCGAGCGGCCTTGGCACAGGAGACGGAGAGCCTCTTGAAGGCCAATACACAGCTGGTGCAGGCGAAGGATCAGCTGAATCGGTCGGAACGATTGGCGGCGGTCGGACAGTTGGTGGCTTCGGTGGCGCATGAAGTGGGGACACCGCTTCACTCGATTGCCTGGCATGTGCAGGCCTTGGCTGAGGAGCCAGGGGCGACGCCAGAAATGAAAAAACGGGTGGCGGTCATTGACGAACAACTGGCGCGCGTGGTGCGAATCATCCAAGACTTACTGTCCTCGACCCGTCCCCGTCAGCCTGAACCGGAATGGCGTTCCGTCGAAGAGGTGGTGAGTCCATCGGCGGTGCTGATGGAGCCGGCGTTTCATGAAAAAGGTCTCACGCTGACGGTCGATATTCCTCAAGACCTTCCGTTCGTGTGGGCGGACAAGGAAAAAATCCATCAGGTCCTGGTGAATGTTCTGGCGAATGCGCTTGCCGCAACCCCTGCGCACGGGACGGTCACCATCACCACAGGATGCCGTGAGGCTTCAGTCGGCGAACTCGAGCGAGGCCGAATCGTGGCAGACGGCATGTCTCCGATGGTGATTACCATTGCCGTGCAGGATACGGGATGTGGGATGCCGGCAGCCGATCTGGATAAGGCGTTCGAACCGTTTTTTACGACCAAGGCGGTTGGCAAGGGGACCGGCTTGGGGCTATTCTTGAGCCGCGAATCGGTGGTGGCTCATGGCGGGAGTCTGGTGCTCAGCAGTATGATCGGTCAGGGGACGATTGTGACGATGACTTTACCCGCGATGCGACGTGCCTAGGGTGTGTGAAAGGAGGATCCGTGATGCATCCAGCGACGATTCTGGTGGCCGATGATGATGCGGTGGCTCGTGAGCTGCTGGCGGAGGCGCTCAAAAAAGAAGGCTATCAGGTCGAATCGTTTGCGAGCGGGGAAGAAGTGATTGCGAGAGGACGTGAGGGGCGGGTCGATCTGGTATTGACCGATATTCGCATGGGGGCCGTGGATGGACTGACCGTGTTACGGGAGTTCAAGCGGGTGAGCCCGAATACGGCGGTGGTGGTACTGACGGCGTTCGGTTCGTTGGAAGGGGCGATCGAGGCGATCAAGCAAGGAGCCTATGATTATCTCGCGAAGCCGTTTAAACGAGACGATATCAAGCTGGTCGTCAAGCGAGGCTTGGATCACTGTCGATTGCTTCGGGAGAATGCGCGTTTTCGAGAGGAGTTGAAGAGCAAGGGGGAGTGGTCTCCGCTGGTTGGAAGCAGCACGGCGATGTTGGCGGTGTACAAGCTGGTCGCCCGCGTGGCGGAGAGCAAGAGCACGGTGTTGCTGCAGGGAGAAAGCGGGACGGGAAAAGAACTGATTGCCCGGGCAATTCATACAAATGGTCCTCGTCGGGACAAGCCCTTCATCCCGGTCAATTGCGGGGCATTGCCGGATACGTTGCTGGAGTCGGAAATGTTCGGATACGAGAAGGGGGCGTTCACCGGGGCTGCAGGGACGAAGGTGGGGCTCTTCGAATCGGCCAACGGGGGTACGTTATTTCTCGACGAAATCGGTGAGCTTGGCCAAGCGTTGCAAGTAAAGTTGTTGCGGGTGATGCAGGATCAAGAAGTTCGCCGAGTCGGGAGCACGACATCCACCAAAGTTGATGTTCGGATCATTGCTGCGACCAATCGCGATCTGGAACAGTTGGTGAAAGAAGGAAAGTTTCGGGACGATCTGTTCTATCGCCTGAAAGTGGTGCCGATCACTTTGCCGTCGCTCGCGGATCGACGTGAGGATATTCCGATGCTGGTTCACCATTTCCTCCAGAAATGCGCGACGGGGACCGGGCATACCGTTCGGGGAGTCTTACCGGAAGCTATGGTGCTCCTGACGCAGTATCGTTGGCCGGGCAATGTGCGTGAGTTGGAGAATGCGATCGAGCGAGCGGTGTCGTTAAGTCACGGGCCGTTGCTGACGCCGGATGATTTACCCGAAGTGATTCGCCAGAGTGCAGTGGCTCACGCTGAGTCCGGTCTGTCTCATGCCGATCAACCCGATGATGTGTATCTCACGCTTGAAGAGGTCGAGAAGCGTCATCTAATTCGCGTACTCAAGGAAACAAAAGGCAATAAGGTGAAAGCGGCAAAGATCCTCGGGATCGATCGGCGAACGCTCTATCGGATGGCTGAGCGGTTTGGTCTGGACCTTGGAGAAGAAGCGGAGGGAGCAGAGAAAGAACCGGTCTGACCACGTGGGATGTTCCGAGAGAGGAGTCGGTGCGCGTGAGAAAAAAAAGCCACGTCCGTCGGGACGTGGCTTTTTTTCATGAAAAAAGGAAGGCGCTACTGTTTTGCGCCGTAAAAGGTCTCGGTGGTATAGGTCGTCTGGACGATTTTCAACTCGTTCCTGATTAAGCGCAGTTTGTTTTGCGCACTCTGTGGGATTTGGGGAGCCGTTGGCCCCCAGCTATCGAACATCGTTTGCTTGCCTTCGGAGGAGACTTGTAGACGGAGGTGAGAGCTCTGATCAGTTTCCGCCGTGACAGAGGCTTCGGCGCGGCTTCTGACGACGCCAAGTCGCCCTCTCACGAGCCAATCCCAGATGCTCGGCTGTTCACCTCGATAGCCTGTCTGAAGCTGGGACCCGTCCTTCCAGTCCACGCAGCAGTAATCATCTTCTGCAAGCACTTTCGTCACAGCTGCTTTGACCCGGTCTGCCGACGCGGGCAGGGTGACGTCAACGACATCAGGCGCTACTGGGTGCTGAGCACCGGCACATCCAAACGTAACAGCTGCGAGGGCGACAATGGCAAGGTAGTCCATGCGGATCATTTTGTTCTGGCCTCCTTCAGACGGTAGACAAGGTGAGTATCAGTCTGCGTCACTCCTTCGATGCTATGGATCCGGCTCAGCACAAGCTGAGTTAAGGCGTCTTGGTCTGAGACATGGGCGATCGCGATGATATCCGGATTGCCCCAACAAGGATCAATCGTCTTAATCTCTTTAATTTCTCCGAGCGTTTTGACGACGGACGAGGTCATACCTGGCATCACATTGATGAGAACGTATGCCCGATCTGATGTACCCTGATCCCCTGGTTCCGGTCCATGAATGGTGTATGGAACTGATCCAGGAGTGGGCTGCTTTATAGCAAAGCCGGTTTGCCCTGTCAACACGGGCTTGCGGGGCGTGGTCTTAGAAGATGAGCTCGAAGATGGAATGGATTTGAGGTTTGGTTTTGCCATGGTCTCACTTTGGCGCCACAAGCACCTCGATCCGGCAGTGCTCGCTGACGCTGGTTAAGGTGGTTTCGAGCCGTTTGGGACTTCCGATACGGCCTTCCGGATCGTACACAAAGCAAAAGAGGGTGGAGCAGCGGCCTTGGGTCCGATAATGTGCCGCATCCGCCAGGAGCTGGTCCGTCAGTTCTTTGGTTGTCAGGCCTGGTCCGGTTTTTTTTGCGACGATGGCGATCTGATCGCGATTCACGAGCAGCGTGGTTCTTGAGGCGCCTTCTGTGTAGGGTGGCGTCCAGTCATCAGTCGACACTTCATCGAATTCCACTTTTAGTATCGCGCACAACAGATCCTGCAAGTCGTACTCGTCATCGACTTCAATGGTCGGCCGATAGTCTTTTCGAAGTCTGAGCTGGCGGGCGACCGAGTGGAAACGCTGACAGACTTTCCGAATGAGCGAGAGCGCGTCGTACTCACGGATGGCCTCGGACGCGGGTGGGAGAATCAAGGTCGTCGATGGATTGTCTGCTGCGCGAGTGTGTGGGGACTCTGTTATGCGAGATGACATCGGTGGGCTTGTCTCGGGAGCCGGAGCCTCAATGTGCGGAGGAGGAGAGGAAGAAGACGTTGGTGAAACTGCGAAAGAAGCGGTTGATGCCTGTGCCTTGTCCACCCGCCTGTCGATCGACGGAGGGGGGGGAGAAAGGGATGGAGAGGGGCCTTGTGTGGCAGGAGGGGGAGGGCCGGAGGCGGCTGTCTGGTGCGTTGAGGATTCGACTGTTACGGGAATCGGTGGAGGAGCGAGTTTGGATATGGACGGAGGTGTTGGCGTTACTGGTTCGGGAACAGTTGGAGGTACTGACGACAGAGGAGTGAAAGGCGTGTGGGTGGGTGTGACAGTTGCAATAGTGGCGAATGCCGTCGGCTGTGTTTGTGTCGCCTTGGGTGTAGGTGGCGGGGGTGGAACGAGTTCAAGGTGTGCTGCGGCGGGGGAAGGAGACGATTTCGATGTAGAGTCGGTTGTGGCTGTCGGTTTCAGTCCGTGAAGTTCAAGCTTTCGGTCCTCCAGGGCCTGCATCAATCCTTTAATGACCTCAAGGCTCTGGGCTGTCTCCCCGTGATCCCCTGTCCGAATCTTGAAGTTCCGATGTGCTTGGAATTCCTGCGACCGTTCACCGAATGTCTGGCGCAAGCACTCGCGAAACTTCAGCTCCGCCTTGCTTCGTGCGGCATCGCGGTAGGGGAAGCCGTCTTGGCTGAAGTCATGGATGGCCGTCAGCAGTTCCTGAAATTTATTGATGCCGAGTGAGAGCTCTTGGAGAAGGTCTATTTTGGATCGTGGGCGTTGCTGTTCTCCTGCGCGTGCTCGTGCCATGGTCGTGCGAAAAGTCTATCCGAGGGTCTTGAGCCGAGCAAGAAAACAACGGGTTTGTGCCTGTGGCCTCGATGCGGCGCGTGATGATGGGACAGGGACAAGGTACGATCTCTCGATAGGCAGGTTCTCGTGGTGAACGGTGGTGATGGTCGATGAGACGGCTCTCGTCCATCGGCGAACGGCGAGTGTCTATCGGGGATTCGCCGCAAGAAAGTCTTCCGAAAAGTCTTTGATCAATGGTTCGACCGCATCCGTGATGATTTGATTCAGGTTCTCCTGCCGTATCATGCCGATCATGCTTGCCGACCACGTGGTTCCCCAGGTTTTCTTGTTCTTCGTCGACAGCAAGCCGACGAGTTGCTTGCAATCCACCGTGACAGTGTACGCATACAACCCAAGCTCTTCCTTGAGCGTATTGACGTTGACATAAAGATACGGCGATGAGCTCGAACGCGTTCGTTCAGCGAGGAGGCGGACACCTTTTGCGCGAAGACCTTGCTCGACCGTTGCACGGATCGCTTCTTGCGAGAGCCCGTCAGCCGAAGCATCAGGACTTACCTCCTCAATGACCACTCCCAGTCCGAGCATTCCGCGTAGCGATTCCCTGCTTCCGGAATCAAGCGCATCGGCGACCCCTATGTTTCCCCACACCAAGCCGACGATCAACAGTTGCAGCACGTACCGCATAGATCCTCCAGATAACGTATGAGTGCGTATTCTACTCGAGTTTGCTCACGATTCCCACTGCAGCCGCCCGGCGCGCTGTGTGTGAGTTTATCTCATCGCTCATCTCGCCCAAGATAGCAGTCCGGAAGAGACTGAGAGAGGACGCCCCATGCTCAGTGCGGTACGAAATCCTCGTTTGAATATGAGGTGTGCGCTGGTGTAGCGTGGGTTGATCGGGTTCTGAGTTGGGCTGTTGAGGATCGAAGACGACATGATGTGGTTGGAATGAGTATGAATTCAATCGACGAGGTCATGATGCCGACAGAAGTGCAGCACGTCCAAGTGAGCAATCTTGATGAAGAGATTGAGCAAAGGAACCAGACGGAAACCACCAACCAGGTCCACTCCCAGTTCGACAAGCCGATGGGCCTGCGAGGGAGGGTGGCGGGGTGGCTTATGGCACATCGGTCATCCAACCGAGAACGTAATGCATGGGCGGTGTCATTGCTGGAGCTGCAGCCTACGGATCATGTGTTGGAAATCGGCTTTGGGCCGGGTGTCGCGCTCACACTGATGAGCAAGGTGGTGACCGCCGGGTCCGTCGTGGGCATTGATCATTCAGAGGTGATGTTCCGACAGGCAACAAAGCGCAACGCCGCTGCGATTGAGCAGGGCCAAGTCCAGTTGTTGCTGGCCTCGGTGTCCGACCTTTCTGCCGATCACGGTCGATATGATAAGTGTCTCATGGTCAATGTGTTCCACCGTTGGGACAATGCCATCGATGTGCTGAGAAGAGTGCAGTGGCAGATGAATCCTGGTGGGAAGATCGTGATCGCGTTTCAACCCAACGTTCAGAACCCTACAGATGAGGACGCTCTGAGGGCTGGTCATGCCATGGTGGAGAGACTCATGGCCGCAGGCTTTTCAAGAGCCCATCTCGAAATCAAATCACTGACGCCGGTTTCGGTTGCCTGTGCGGTGGGGCTGAAGGAAGGATAGCGCCGACGGAAGACGAATCGCTCTGAGCGGCGCGAGCACGCCGGTGATGGTCGTTGTTAGTATCCTACGAGAAGAAAGGCGTGCCAGCTGGCGCGAAGTGCAGTTTGGTGCCCCCGATACGAATTGAACGTACGACCCGCGGTTTAGGAATTACCCCTAGTCCAAGTACTACTAGCATAACCCCACAAGAAACCACGAATCAAGAAGCTGGCACGGTTGGTGCTGATGGGGCTGGTTTGTCCTGTGTTGGTAGCAGCGTGGTAGCAGATGAGGCTGAACAAAATACTACATGATCTTCGGAATTCTGGCGGAAAGGGCGGCTGCGAAGGTAGCGGAGTCTACTGGTGCAATAACCGTATAGCGGAACCAAGACCTACTGGTCGTAATCAATACACGTGTGCGCTGAAATTCATAACCACTCCAATGGAGTGTCGAGAAATAATCGCCCCAATTATCTTTCACTAATATTCTCCACCAGGGAACTACCTGGACCTCTTTTATTTCATGATATGGAATGGAAATGATGCGGAACACGCCAAAGACTTTCACTCGAAAATGTTGGTCCTCCAGCGAGTACTGGGTTACCAAAGCAAGTAACCACATCCAAAAGACTGCTGATAACAATATGCTGAAAATTAGGAGGGCCGATACCCATATTCGATAGAGGGCGAACTCCATGTTGGACATGATTGCGTTCTCTTTTCTGGCTGCAAAGACGTTCTAGCCTGGATAATTCACGACTCGCGCCATGAAAAACGCCACCGGGGCTCCCGC
>CAYSFU010000104.1:0-10460 GCA_964430555.1 uncultured Nitrospira sp.
TGGCCTATCTGAAGGGATTACGCGATGTGCTCATGTACCTTGATGTGTGCGACGGGAACATGGAAGAAGGAAGTTTCCGTTGCGAGCCAAACTTATCATTGCGACCGGCCGGTCAACGAGAGTTCGGAACGAAGGTCGAGCTCAAGAATATTAATTCCTTCAAGTATGTCAAGGATGCGGTCGAATACGAAATGAAACGACAGACCAAGGTTTTGAGCGAAGGAGGCAAGGTTTTCCAGGAAACTCGACTGTGGAACATCGATCGGGGAGAAACGGCGGTCATGCGCTCCAAGGAGGAAGCCCATGACTATCGATACTTCCCGGATCCGGATCTGGTGCCGTTACAGCTCGAAGAGAATTGGATCGAGGGGTTTCGATCGTCACTGCCCGAGATGCCTGCCGTGCGCGCCCGTCGATTGATCACCGAGTACGGTCTTCCGGAGTACGATGCAGGTGTGATCACGACATCGAAAGGCATGGCGGACTATTTTGAGGCCTGCGTGAAACAGTTCAGAGAGCCCAAAACGGTGAGCAATTGGGTGATGGGGGAGTTGACTCGAGAATTGAATGCGTCAGTAACAGACATTACTGCGTCGCCGGTCTCGCCTGAGCGGCTCATCGATCTGTTGATGATGGTGGACCAGGGGGTGATCAGCTTAAAAGTCGCCCGTGAAATCTTTCCCGAGCTCTATCGCAGCGGCAAGACGCCTCAACAGATTGTGCAGGACAAAGGGCTGACTCAGGTTTCAGACGAAGGGGCATTGGAGAACATGATCGATGAGGTGCTCAGCAACAACCCAATGCAGGTGGCGCAGTTTAAAGAAGGCAAACAACAGGTCTTGGGATTTCTTGTTGGTCAGGTGATGAAGGCCAGTGGCGGCACAGCAAATCCTGGGAAGGTCAATGTGTTGTTGAAAAAGAAGCTGATCGTCTAACCGGAGAGAGGGACACGTGGTATGAGCGAAATCAGAGAAATCAGAGGCCGCCAGATTATCGATTCACGTGGTAATCCAACGATTGAGGCAGAAGTCACACTCGAAAGCGGAGCGGTCGGGCGAGCGGCAGTTCCCTCCGGCGCTTCGACGGGTGAAAAAGAGGCGATCGAGCTGAGAGATGGAGACAAAAAGCGGTGGATGGGAAAAGGCGTCTCCAAAGCGGTTGCGAATATCAGCAAGGTCATTGCGCCTGAACTATTGGGAAAGGACGCGTTCGATCAAGCGGGGATTGACCGAGCCATGATTGCGCTGGACGGGACGAAGACAAAGGGGAAACTGGGCGCGAATGCGATTTTGGGTGTGTCCTTGGCCGTGGCGAAGGCATCGTCGATCGAAACTGGGCAACCGCTCTATCGGTATTTAGGTGGAACGAATGCGCGCGTGCTTCCGGTGCCGCTGATGAATATCATCAACGGGGGAGCCCATGCCGACAATCGGCTGGACCTTCAAGAGTTCATGATTATGCCGGTGGGAGCCGGTCGATTCAGCGACGCGCTTCGCATGGCCACCGAGGTCTTTCATTCCTTAAAAGCGCTCTTGAAGAAGAAGGGTCTCAATACGGCAGTAGGAGATGAGGGGGGATTTGCTCCCGATCTGCAATCGAACGAGGAGGCGTTGGGACTCATAGCTGAGGCGATTGAGGCTGCGGGCTATCAGGTCGGGCGAGATATCGCCTTGGCGCTGGATTGTGCTGCGAGTGAACTGTATGAGAAGGGGCGGTACATCCTCGAAGCAGAAAAACATCCGGAACGTTCATCGGAGGATATGATCAGTTATTACAGTAAACTCTTGGATCGCTATCCCATTCTCTCTATCGAAGACGGATTGAGCGAACTGGATTGGAAGGGCTGGAAGATGCTCACAGAGAAGCTTGGGAAGCGGGTTCAACTCGTCGGCGACGACATCTTTGTGACGAATGTTGAGATCTTTTCGAAAGGGATCAAGGAAGGGATTGGAAATTCGATTTTGATCAAACTGAATCAGATCGGAACGTTGACGGAGACGCTGGACGCCATTGAACTTGCAAAGCGATCGGGCTATACCGCAATCATCTCGCACCGCTCCGGCGAAACGGAGGACACGACAATCGCGGACGTGGCTGTTGCCACGAATAGCGGATTGATCAAGACAGGGTCTCTCTCCAGAACGGATCGTGTGGCCAAATACAATCAACTTCTTCGAATCGAGGAAGAACTTGGATCTGCGGCGATCTACCGAGGTCGAGAGGCCGTGCTGGTGCGGGGATAGCGTGTTCGCAACCATCGGACGGACGAATTTGTAATGGTTATCAAACAAAATCGTGGCCGAGAGTGGCTTGAGTGGCAGCGACGTCTGTTCCGCCTTGTTCAGGTGGGCGGAGCAATCGGTATTCTTTGGTTGGGAGTCGCACTCGTCTATGGCGAGATGGGGTTCTCTCGGTATCTCGCAATGCGGGATCATGCCAAGAATTTGGAGCAAGAGCTGTCGATGTTACGTCATGAAAATGAGACCTTGCAGCACGATATCCTGGGGCTCCAGCATGACTCGAGTAAGATCGAGCGATTGGCCCGTGAGCAGTTAGGTTATGTGCGGAAAGGGGAGACGGTGTATCAATTCATTCCAGGTTCGGAGAAACAACGGGAGCCCTCCTCGAAACCATGAAATTCGGAACGGTTGCCATCATCGGACGGTCTAATGTGGGTAAGTCGACCCTGTTGAATCGTCTGTTGGGTGAGAAAATCTCGATTGTCTCAAGTAAGCCGCAAACGACGCGGACTCGGGTAATGGGTGTCGTGCACACGGAAGGGGCGCAAATCGCCTTTCTCGACACACCCGGGTTGCATAAGCCTGAACATTTGTTGAATCGGCGGATGGTTCGTGCAGCAGTGGAAACGCTGGAAGAAGCGGATGTGTTGTATATGCTCATGGAGGCAACGAGTCGTCCAGGTCCCGGCGATGTGTCCGCCATCAAATATATGAAGGAAGCTCTGGCAAAGCAGTCGAGACCGGTGATTCTGGTCGTCACAAAAATCGATTTGGTGAACAAGCATAAGATGCTTCCCGTTCTCGAGCAATATGCCAAGCTGTTTGCCTGGACGGATGTGGTGCCGGTGTCTGCTCAGGTCAACGACAATGTGGAGCGTTTGCTTGCCGTGACAGTCCCGTATCTTCCGTCAGGAGAGAGTCTGTATGGCGAAGATGTGGTGACAGATCAGACGATGCGGACTTTGGCGGCCGAAATGATTCGCGAGAAGGTCATACAGGCGACAGAGGATGAAGTCCCATATGCGACGGCGGTTGAGATCGATGAATTTGTTGAAGAGGGAAGGCTTGCGAAGATTCGGGCGTCGATCATGGTTGAACGAGAGACCCAGAAAGGTATCCTGATTGGAAAACAGGGGGAACGGTTGAAATTGATCGGGACCCAAGCCCGGTTGGATATGGAAAAGGTGTTTGGGATGAAAGTGTTTCTCGAACTGTGGGTGAAAGTCAGAAAAGACTGGCGCGAGGATGAGCAGGCCCTTGTGGAGTTGGGCTACTAGCCGGTAGTGGAACCTTGAAACGAACTCCTCCCCGTACGCGCTTGTATCCAATTACGGATGATATCTCAAATTCCGTAGATAGTGACGCATAAGGATCTGCTCGGTGTGGTTCAGTGAGCCGTTGACCCGGTCAAGGCGCTGCTGGGGCACAGCCTACGATCCCGCACAACGATTATGCAGCCTACTGACCGACCAATGGACACACGCCTTTCGGAACAGCGGTCTCGTCTCGCTGATCGCGATATCCTGCGCGAGGTCCTTCGTGATCAGACGGAGCGAGGACAGACAAAGTCCGACATCGTCATGCAATCCGTTCAGAAGTTGCTACGTCGAGGGGCGATCACGAACTTGTCAAAAATGTTAGGGCGCATGCATCCCGCAGATATTGCGAAAGCGGTCACGCATCTCTCCTCGCCGAAGGAGAAACGGGAAATTTTTGAGCTGGTTCGCGGCGAAGGGAAGCGTGGGCAGGTGTTGAGCGAGCTGGACGGGGAGAGTATTCAGCAGGTCCTCGCCGATTTGCTGCATTCCGACATTGCCTGGCTCTTGAAAGATCTCGGCCCTGATGACGTGGTCTATATTCTTGGGTTTCTCCCGGAAGAGCGGAGCAAAGAAGTGTTGGCCGTGATGAAAACTGAGGATTCGACCGAAGTGGCCGATATTCTTCGATACCCCAAAGATACGGCCGGTGCCATCATGACCACGGAATTTTTTTCCCTATCCGAGGATGCGACCGCTCAGGAAGCCATCCGCCGATTGCAACAGGCGACTGATGCGGAAATGGTGTTCTATATCTATGTGACGGACAAAGACGATCGCTTGGTTGGAGTCCTTTCGCTTCGGCAGCTGCTCACGGTGCCGCCCACCACTCCGTTGAAAAATATCATGACGCGGGAAGCGATGAGCGTCAGTATTGATATGGACCAGGAAGAGGTGGCCAGGCAGGTGGCCAACTACAACCTGTTGGCGATTCCGGTTGTGGAGCGAGACGGGAAGCTGGTGGGAATTATCACAGTCGACGATGTGGTCGATGTCATCCGTGAAGAAGCGACCGAAGATATGCTGAAGATGGCCGGAGCCATTGAAGAGGAGGCGGGTTCGAAGTCCTCAAGTCTCGCCTCGGCGAAGTTACGATTGCCGTGGCTGTTTACCAATCTGGTGGGGAGCCTGCTGTCCGGCGCCATCCTTTGGTACTTCCGTTATACGGTTCAAGAGGTCGTGGCGATTGTGAGTTTTATTCCTGTCATTGCGGCGATGGGTGGTAATGTGGGCCTGCAATCATCAACGTTGATTATTCGTGGGTTGGCCACCGGTTCCGTCGAGCTCACCCATGTTTGGCCGGTGTTGTTTCGGGAGGTGAAGATCGGGTTGGTCATGGGGTTGGCCTGTGGAGTGACGTTGACGTTGGTTGCGTGGGTATTGCATCAAGGGTTTCTGGGGATGGTCGTTGGAGTCTCTCTGATCATCGCCTTTTTTATCTCGACCAGTATGGCAACAATTATGCCCATCCTTCTGAAGCGTATGGGGGTTGATCCTGCCGTTGCGGCCGGCCCTTTTGTGACAACGGCCAATGATATCACGGGGATTTCAATTTATTTGACGCTGGCGACGATGTTCTTGGAGTATCTTCGCTGAAGGATTGAGCAGATCGTCGGAATACGGGTGCGTCAGGAATGAGAGGAAGCCGTGCCGCATATCAAGACGACCGCGATCGTTTTGCGGAGTCTCAAGTGGGGCGATGCCGATCGAATTGTCACGCTCTACTCAAAGGATAGAGGAAAGATTCGAGGGGTGGCTCGTGGTGCGCGTCGGCCAAAGAGTCGATTCGGAGCCGCGCTTGAGCCGTTCAGTTTGAGTCGGCTGAATCTCTTTGAGAAAACAGGTGATTCTCTTTTTCGAATTTCACAAGTTGATCTGGTCAGATCCTCTCTGAAGTTGCGAGGGGCTCTTCGTCTGATTGATTCAGCGGCACGAATGGTCAACGTGGTGGCCGCGATCACTCCGGATGGAGATCCGGATCCGCTCTTGTTTGATACGCTTGAGCAAGGGCTTGCTTCGCTTCACGAGAGTGAGGATCCAGCGTTTACGGCACTCCTGTTCCAAATCAGATTACTCGGTGTCACAGGGTTTCGTCCGCAGACCGACCATTGTGCCACATGTGGGAAGGCCCATTTTGTGGGAGACCCGCAGTTTTCGCCAGTTGCAGGGGGGCTTGTGTGCTTATCCTGCGCGGCGCACCAGCGAGTTCGTTGTGTGGCGCTCTCGCGCGGGAGTCTCTCATTTCTCCAACAAGCTATTCGTCTTCATCCCACGGTCGTGACACGGTTACGAGCTTGTGGGCAAGTCCGTGATGAAGTCGAAGCGGCCATTGAAGGGTATGTGACGGTTGTGGCCGGTAGACGGCTCCCAGCAGTGAATTTTTTATCATTCACGGTATCATCGTAGATGCAATCAGAGGAGAAGAGGGGGGAGATGGCAACCGCTGTATTAGAGCCTCGGGATATGGAGTGGATCCAGAAGGGCGTATTGGGAATTCACTGGAGTGACGGTCATCATGCCGTGTATCCGGTCCGCGCTCTTCGACAGCATTGTCCCTGCGCCGCGTGTGTCGATGAATGGACGGGAGAACGTCGTCTTCAAGCTGATGAGGTCCCACTCCTGATCATGCTGCAGGATATTCAACCTGTTGGGCGCTATGCGCTTCAATTCAAATGGAGCGATGGTCATGATACGGGTATTTACTCCTACATGCTACTGCGGGCATTGTGCCAGTGTGATGTCTGTCAACCGATTAAACCGGCCGAAGTAAAGTCCAGGCGGATTTTGTGAGGAGAGCGTATGACATAGCACATATCGCCGGCATTCCAATCAAAGCCGTGCTGTGTGTGTGCGCGGTGACCGGATTCGTGCTGTTGATCGGATGTAAGAGTATGCCGACACTGGAACGGCAAGAGCAGCTGGTTCAAGAGGAAAACTTTATCCTGGATCAAATCACTAGTCGGGCCGTTGTCAATGCGTGGGGAGGGCCTCCTTTTTATCATAGCGAGTTCGCCTATTTTTTTGTGATGCCGGATTTGAGTGTCATCCCTCGATCCCGAGTGGCCGCGGGTGAGGTGCCGAAAGGATGGAGCGGCGGGGTTCATGCAGGGGAAGGCGTCTATTTTGCTTACCCTGATCGAGGCTGGTTGCTGGTCTTTCTTGACGAACATCTTGTCTATAGAGAAAAACTCCGCCCCGATGAGTTGCAGGCATTGACGAATGCCTGGGAATATGAGGCTCGGTTCAAGACCGTGATCGACGAAGGTTCGCGTCCATAAATTTTCCTTGATTTCCTCATGGCATCAAAACGCTCAGATCGCTTGCATGTTGTGATGGTTTCCTCTGAGGCGGTTCCTTATGCAAAAACGGGTGGACTCGCTGATGTTGTAGGAGCCTTATCCATGGCTCTCGCAACATTGAGACATCAGGTGACCTTGTTCTTGCCGGGCTATCGGACCCAGTTAGCACAGAAGAACCGTCGAGTCGTCATGCAATTCTCGGTGCCTGTGGCGGGTACGTCGACGGATGTTTCCATTGAAGAGGAATATATAACGGTAGTTGGCGCGGTGCATCGTGTGAGAGTGCTGTTCGTGTGCCATGACCCGTACTTCGATCGTCCAGGGCTCTATCAAGAGGATCATCATGACTATCCGGATAACCTTGACCGGTTTACGTTGTTCTGTCGTGCAGTTATCCAGGCCTTACATGTCTTAGTGGACGTGCAGCGGGAGAAGATTGATATCCTGCATCTTCATGATTGGCAGACGGCATTGTGTGCTGTCTATCTCAAGGTGCTATCGCATGAACACCACAGTCTTCAGTCGATGAAGACGTTGCTCACGGTGCACAACCTTGGCTTTCAGGGGATATTCCCAAGCCAGGAGTTCTTGAAAATTGGCCTTCCTGCATCCCTGTTTTCGCCGAGTGGGCTTGAGTTCTATGGAGCCGTCAATTGCTTGAAGGGCGGAATCATTTTTTCCGACGCTGTTTCTACGGTGAGTCCTACGTATGCCAGGGAGATTCTAACCGCAGAATACGGGTGTGGTCTTGAAGGGGTGTTGGCAAATCGCACGAGTGGTATAAGCGGCGTGACAAACGGCATTGACGAGGCTGCATGGGATCCCGCACACGACACCTATCTGCCGGCACCGTACCACATCAATGACTTATCGGGAAAACAGGTATGCAAGCGAGCGCTGCAACAAGAGCTTGGATTACCGATTCTTGATGTGCCACTGTTGGCGGTCATCGGCCGGTTGACGTTCCAAAAAGGATTTGATCTCTTACTGGACATTCTTCCCGAGCTCATGGCCGAGGATCTTCAAGTGGTCGTATTGGGTACTGGCGAGTCTCATTTGGAGCAACAGTTCATTGCAGCGAAGGAGAAGTATCCTCGTGAAATTGGTCTCCATCTCGGTTTTGATGAAGGGTTAGCCCATCGTATTGAAGCGGGCTCCGACATGTTGATCATGCCGTCTCGTTACGAGCCTTGTGGATTAAGCCAGCTTTATAGCTTACGATATGGGACGGTTCCTATCGTGCGTCGCACAGGGGGACTCGCCGATACGGTTGTTCCCTTCCGCCCATCAACTGCTCAATCCAGGCGTGCAACAGGGTTTCATTTTATTGATCCCTCGCCTGACGCCTTACTCTCTGCAATTCTGCTTGCGCTCCATGTTTATGAAGAGCGGGCGGCTTGGGAATCATTGATCACCTCGGGAATGGCGGCTGACCTATCGTGGGATCAATCGGCAAGAACTTATGTAGACTTATACCGCCAGTTACGTAAGAGTACCAGGTAATGTGAGCGGGTTATCGTGCATGGAATGAGATGGTGAGCCCTTGCTCGAGCTTTGCCAGCAAGGTTTTTGCTTTGACAGCGTAGTAGGAGTTTTGCCCTTCATGAAGTCGAATAATCGATACAAAAAGATCTCGCGCAATTTCAAGGTACCCCAGGTTAAAGGCAAGTTCCCCAGTATGGAGTGCACAGGCTGAGGTCATAGCCTCAACATCCACGGCCACTCGGTTGGTCGGAGTTGAAACCAGATGAGCGATTCGATTTGGTAGCGGCAAGGTGAAAGACCCATCTTGTTCTTGCCCAAAGCCACCAGCTGATCGGAGTTGATCTAAGTTTGCCGTTGCTTTGGATAAATCCGATGTCGATTTACAGTTGCCGTAAGCATTCCACAACGAGGTGAAGCCACTGTCTCTTGTTTCGCTAGTTTGGGAAGAAGAGGTTGTTGTGCATCCTGTGAAGAGGAACGCTGACCCAAGCAACCCGATGACCAACCCTGTCCCAATTTTATTCGCGCTAGCTCGCATCACCCCATCACCTCCGGTAGCTATTGACTGGCATTATGCATAATTAATTGCAAATAGTGGGCCGTAGATGATTGTTGTAAAGCGCTGAAAAACAATAAGATAAAATCATTAAGATTGGATTAAGCGTGTTAATTTCGACGCACTGTGCTGTTTATATAACAGTTGGAGTGGGAAGAAAGACCGGGCTAAATCAATGAGAGGGTGGTTACGCGTTAAATATTTGGACGAGGATGCCGGTTCTGGTGGTTGAATTTGTTTTGCGCATGATGTGCTTGATGTGCTCTTTGACAGTTTGCTCGGTAATCTGTAGAGCGTTAGCAATCTCTTTGTTTGTCCAGCCTTTTGCGAGGTGTTCGACTACGGATTGCTCTCTGTTAGTGAGTTGGAAACGTTCTCGAGCATGCTCTGCATTCAGGTTCTGTTTTCGCCCGAGTTCTTCCATGGTTACCACAAGCCGGGCATGTTGAATCCCACCTCGATCGGGTAACCCAAATCCTCTTAGCAAAATTGGTTGGTTGGGATCGCCTGATACACGTTTAATCTCAAATTGTTCCCAATCTTTAGCTTCTGTCCGTATGTGGAGGGCTTTGATGATTTCTGTGCAAAGCTCGGTCATGGCTGTTGGGAGTATGCCGCGTGCTGAAACAGCTGCGTTGCCCCCATGTTCAACCGCAGTGATCTTTTTGGCGAGATCGGTGGCCTGTCGATTCATGTGGAGTAGTTGCATGGATGTGGATAGAACTACAATGCCGGAACCTGCTCTCTGATCGGCAAGGATGTCAGTTTGTTCAGCGCCTTTTGGTGATTCTGTCATAAAACCTTCATTATCGTTCTACGGCTGAGACACAATAGATGTAGTTTATCCAGTGCCTTGACCGTACTGTAATGATACCGGAATAGTACCTAACCCTTTCGAGGGAGTCAACATATACCTTCGAGAAAGCATCCTACGAGATTGGTATTGTTAGATTTGGGTATCAGTGCCTAGGATCCCCCAGGTTGATTTAGGATGACCGGCTGAGTGGTTTGGCCAATCGAGTGTGTGAGAGGGGGAGCCCTTAGGATCTGGCATTGCGCGTCAAATGAGAGCGTAGGCCAGGAAGTGAGGTGAAATCTGAGTGGAAATGGAGATATTGTTGTAAGCGTGGGAGGATGTGAGCCGATGTCAATGGAATGGGAGTGGCCAATTCAGGATAGTCATCAAAACCACAGAGAGAGAGCTGTCTTGCTGCGGCCAATAATGTATGAAATTATGGCTCAAGGGGGTGACAGTAGCAATCTTGTCAGGAAGGGGAAAGCGCTGTCTTTAAATATCAGTAGTGGTGGTATGTTGATTCTAATGGAGCAGGCCCCAAAAGTTGAGCAGGTCCTGAAGGTCTACGTGCCAACGCCTATCACGATTGCTGAAACACCGACACTTGCGGAGGTCCGGTGGAGCCGAGTGCTTCCATTTGGACAATCAAATAGTTACACCACATGCCTTGTGGGAGTGAGATTCATGTTCTAAACATAGCGTCTTAAATTATACCGCATAATCTCCGTAGCACTGAGTTGGGTGTTCTCCAGCGATTGAAGCACGTGG
>CAYSFU010000105.1:0-10335 GCA_964430555.1 uncultured Nitrospira sp.
AAGCGCCTGCCGATCTCCCCCATACCGCACAACGTCCTCCTCGGCGAACGGAAGATCCGTCGAGATATACTTGGAGAAAATATCCCGCGCCGCGTCAGCATCCGGGCGTCCCACCTTCACCTTGACGTCCAATCGCCCGGCGCGCAGCACAGCCGGATCGATCAAATCCTGACGATTGCTCGCTCCGATGACGATGACATTGCGTAATCGTTCGACGCCGTCAATCTCGGAAAGGAATTGAGGGACGATCGTTGACTCAATATCGGAAGACACGCCTGTCCCTCGGGTTCGAAAGAGCGCATCCATCTCATCAAAAAAGACGATCACCGGATGCCCATCTTCGGCCCGCTCCTTGGCCTTCTTGAACACCTCGCGGACCTGGCGTTCTGACTCACCGACATATTTGTTGAGAAGTTCAGGGCCTTTGACGTGCAGGAAATAGCTCCGAATCTCTTTCCCGGATCGGTCGCCCAGTTTCTTGGCAATCGAATTTGCCACCGCTTTGGCAATCAGCGTCTTGCCGCACCCGGGTGGACCATAGAGCAGAACACCCTTCGGCGCACTGAGCTTGTATTCCGCGAAGACGTGCGGATGGAGGAACGGAAGTTCGACGGCATCACGAACCTGTTCCAGCTCTCTCTGAAGGCCGCCGATATGCGCATAGTCGATATCCGGAACTTCCTCCAAGACCAGCTCTTCCGCTTCGGACTTGGGCAGCTTTTCGATCACATAACCGGAACGAGCATCATAGAGCAGGTGGTCTCCCACGCTCAGCCGCTCAGTCAACAAGGGATCACCAAGATCCGCCACTTTCTCTTCGTCGAAATGGAGCGTGACTAATGCCCGCCCCCCTTCCAACACATCCTTGAGTCGAACAACTTCGCCTTGGCTGTCGAATCCCTTGACCTCGATCACATTGAGAGCTTCGTTCAGGACAACCTCTCGCCCCTTCCGCAACTCAGTCTGCTTGATCGACGGATGAAGACTGACTTTCATCTTCCGTCCCGATACATACACAGTGCCCGTTCCGTCTTCGTTCAGACTGGAAAAGATGGCGTAGCTCGACGGAGGCGCCGTCAGCTTTTCCACCTCAGCCCGCAGAGCCTCGATCTGAGCTTTGGCGTCTTGAAGCGTCGCCACAAGCTTTTCGTTCTGCTTGGTCGCCTGGTCGAGTTGGTAGCGAGATTGGTACAGCCGACGGATCTCTTCTTCCATCGACTGAATTTGGACGCGAAGTTTGTCGAGTTCCCGAGCCTGTTCCCCGTTCTTGTGAATCATCTCCCCCTCCTCCCCCTCGGACAACCGCTTTGTAATCTTCTTGACAGAATCTCGGAGGGACCGGAGTCGGTTTGGCTGACTCTTGCTATCCGCCATAAGTGAGACGGCACGATCAGCTCGAACTAACGAGCCTACGCGAGAGTACGTTTGGTGTGATGGATTCTAACACCCGACCTAGGGGTGGTCAACTGCAACAGACGATCTGACACATGACAGGCACATACGCCACCACGTTAGGATTGCAACGCATGAGCAAATGCTCGAACCGCGTCACCGATATCATCATGCGTCAATAACGCCCCAATCACCGCTACGCCATGAGCACCTGCTCGTCGAACAGCTCGCGCCCGTTCGCACGTGATGCCGCCGATGGCAAAGATTGGAACCGTCGATTCACGACAGACCTCGGCAAGGAGATCGAGTCCCAACGGAGGCCCGAATGATCGTTT
Source organism: uncultured Nitrospira sp. (assembly GCA_964430555.1). GTDB lineage: Bacteria > Nitrospirota > Nitrospiria > Nitrospirales > Nitrospiraceae > Nitrospira_D. The sequence continues at coordinate 1,728 of CAYSFU010000105.1, forward strand.
GGACGACGTGTCGAAAATCGGACCGAAGATGATGTAGTCGGCGCCGTCCTGATTCGCTCGACGAACCTCGTCAACGGAATGCGTGGAAATCCCGATCAATCGATCAGAGCCCAACACCCGACGAGCACTCGATACAGGAAGACTGTCGGAACGAAGATGAACGCCATCTAAGCCCAACGCCAACACAAGATCCACACGATCATTGAGGATCAACGGAACAGTTCGCAGCACTGCCAGCGCACGAATCTCTTGTGCCAACGACAGCAATTCACCGGTCGGCAAATCCCGCTCTCGCAGTTGAATCGCCGGCAGTCCAGCCGCGATTGCGTGATGGAGAATTTCAGGGAGAGGGCGCCCGCGCGTCTGATGGCGGTCCGTAACGAGCAGAAGACGAAAGTGGACTGGAGGCATCACCGAAGAACTACGTACCAAATGCTGAGCGCTGAAACGCAGGATTCGTGTCTATTATTCGAGAGCTACTTGTTCAACACTGCTCTGCGCCGGAACATTCCTACTACAACATCCCTTCGATCGGACTGCTGGCCGTGGCATAGAGTTTTCGAGGAATACGACCGGCCTTATACGCCAGACGACCGGCATGCACGGCATACTTCATCGCTTCCGCCATTGCAATCGGATCCTGTGCTCCGGCAATGGCCGTATTCATGAGCACGGCATCGGCGCCATACTCCATCGCCAATGCCGCATCCGATGCCGTACCGACCCCCGCATCGACGATGATCGGCACCTTGACTGTTTCCATAATGATTTTCAGATTGTAAGGATTTCTGATCCCAAGCCCTGACCCGATCGGCGCCGCTAAGGGCATGACTGCCGGGCAACCGATATCCACCAGTTTCTTGGCAACAATCGGATCATCATTCGTGTATGGAAGGACGATAAACCCTTCCTTGATGAGAATCTTCGCCGCTTCGATAAGACCCGCCGTATCCGGGAAGAGCGTCCTCTCATCCCCGAGCACTTCCAACTTCACCAGATCGGAGACACCGGCGGCACGAGCCAACCGTGAGTACCGGACTGCATCTTCCACCGTGTAACATCCAGCCGTGTTCGGCAAAATCGTGTATTTCTTTGGGTCGATATAGTCGAGCAGATTCTCTTTCGAGCGATCGGTGATATTCACTCGGCGCACCGCGACGGTCACGACATCGGCGCCCGACACTTCGATCGCCTTTTTCGTCTCGGCAAAGTCTTTGTATTTCCCCGTCCCGACCCACAATCGGGATGTGAACTCACGTCCTGCGATAATCAGTCGATCGTCCGTCATGCTATCCTCTCAAAATGATCCGCCTCCGATAAAACTCATGATCTCAACCCGATCGCCGTCTTTGATCTGGCATTGGCTGAATGTCGCACGATCCAGAATTTCAAGATTTAACTCCACCGCCACCCGTTCGGTCTTGATGTCGAGATCCCGCAACAACTCTTCAACCGTTGCACCGACGCGCCAGGTTCTCGCTTCCCCGTTCACATGGATTTTAATGGCATTCTGCATGCCGTTCATCCTATGGGACGGGAATTCACCTTGTCAACAAATGGGGCTTGCGGAGGCATCAACGGAACCCGCACAATAGGTCATCAAGAGTTTATCCATGCAGGAACACCACCAGCGTCTCGTTACCATTTTCCGATCAATGGCCGATCTCCTGTCGGCTCAACGAGCGAACCCCTATCGCGTGCGAGCCTATCGACGTGCGGCGGATGCGTTGCTTGCCCTTGAAGAAGATGTGCGAGTGGTAGCACAGCGCCAGGGGCTTGGAGAGATCGACGGGATCGGCACGGATTTAGCCAAAAAGATCGAGGAGTTTCTTGCAACTGGAACGATCCGCGCCTACGAAGAGCTGAAGACGCCGCTCCCCGATGAAGTCAAGAGCTGGGGAATGCTTCCGGGACTGTCGGACTCACTCGTATCGTATTTGTACTTCAGACTGGGCATCAAGACATTGCCCGATCTGGAGCAACTCATCCAATCTCACTTACTTCGGACCCTTCCGAGCTTCTCAGGATCGGAAGAGGAGTTGTTACAGGCGATCCAACAACAGATCCATCATCACGAGCCGTAGTAGAGTAACGCCCAGCACGAAGTCTTGATTTACTGACCATGCCCCTCAACCATCATATAGCTGAGGGGACGTTCTCATATCCCTGCTACGCAGGCTTGAGTTCCTTGAAGATTTTCCAGCTCTTCAACAATTCCACCGCCTTCTGGAGCTGAACATCCTGCTCGAGTGAAAGCTCTCCTCCTGTTTCGGATAAGGCTGGTGGAGGCGTCCCATTCTTTGCCCCTCCTTCATCCTGAGACTTCCCATTCTGCGGTGCGGCATCCTTCCCTGTCGAAGGCTTGGCGGCTTTCGGCTCGGTTTCCTTGTCTCCGGATTTGCTTTCCGGCCCCTTGGCCACCACTGGTGCAGACAGCTTCACCACAATGTCGGGTGTGATCCCGGTCGATTGGATCGATCGACCTTTCGGCGTATAATACTTCGCCGTCGTGAGGCGAAGTCCTGACCCATCTCCCAACGCCAAGATCGTCTGAACCGATCCTTTCCCAAACGATGTGGTCCCCACCACGACGCCCCGTCCCCAGTCTTGGAGCGCTCCCGCCACAATTTCCGATGCGCTGGCCGATCCCTCATTCACGAGGACAATGACGGGCAGATCCTCCAGCTGGTCTTTTGCCTTCGCGAACCATTCATCCTTTTTCCCTTCACGGCTCTTGGTATACACCACCAACTTCCCAGTCGGCAGGAATTGCTCGGACACATCAACCGCTGCCGTCAGTAATCCTCCGGGATTATTTCGCAGGTCAAGGATCGCGCCCTGGACTTTCTGTTCTCTAAATTGCTTGATCGCTTTGGCCAGGTCCCTCCCCGTGGCTTCCTGAAACTGAGTCAGCCGGACATAGCCAAGGTTATCGATCACCTTCGACTTCACACTTTCAATTTTGATAGTGTCTCGAACGAGGGTAAAAACCAAAGGATCCGCCGCGCCATCTCGTTGAATGGTCAGATTGACTTTACTGCCCTTCGGACCTCGCATCTTCTGCACGGCATCCATCAGCGTCAAATCTTTGGTTGGATCCTCATTGACCTTGGTGATGAAATCCCCCGCCTTGATACCAGCCCGATACGCAGGTGTGCCCTCAATCGGAGCTATCACTGCCAACCGGTTGTCCTTCACGCCGATTTGGATTCCAACCCCTCCAAACTCTCCCCTCGTTTCAACCTGCATCTCTTTGTACATCTCAGGCGTCATATAGGCAGAGTGCGGATCGAGCGTCGACAGCATCCCGCGGATAGCCCCTTGAATCAAATCTTTTGGTTTTGTCTCATCGACATAATGTTTCTGAACCTGGTTCAGCACCTCCGAGAAGGTCTTGAGTTCCTCATAGGTTTCACTGGCATGTCCGGTCCGCTCCCAGCCTTTCCCGATGATGACGCCACCGAGCAGAGCGAGTGCAATCATCGGCCCAACCACCCAAGATTTCCGCCGCGGCTGCTGTTCCATCATCGTTCCATCCCTTCTTTCTTGCGTCGTTGGATCATTCGGTCTGAAGACGCGGTCACGACTGCTTCTTATCTCTTCGCCAGCCAATGGAGCGGATCGACCGGCTCAGCTCCCTCACGCAACTCAAAGTATAATGTATTTTCCCCCGTCATGCCCGTATCCCCGGTTTCCCCAATCGACTGGCCTTCAACCACCGGCGTACCCACCTGAGTCAGAATCTTGGATGCATGAGCGTAGAGCGAGAAAAAGCCATTGGCATGATCCAGGATTATAACGAGTCCGTATCCTTTCAACCAGTCCGCATAGACGACGCTCCCGGGCATCACGGCATGAATCAGACTTCCTTCAGTGGTACGAATTTCAATTCCTTTGCGTTGGACATAAGTATCGAAGGTCGGATGCTTCTGTCGTCCGAAGAACGACACCACCTGTCCTTCTGTCGGCCACGGTAGCGCCCCCCGGACCCCGCGTGGAAGCGAGGCCGTCTTGGGCGGGTGGATACCCACGGCCCGCCGACGCGATTCGAGGTCTTCCAGCAAGTGATCCACCCGTGAGGCCGACCGTTCCAGCTCTTCGACCGCACGATGATAGACATCTTTCTGGTGAGTGATTTTTTTCAGATAGCGGGTCTTCTCTTTTTGAAGCTGTCGAATATCGACGAGCTTTTTCTCGATATTTTGCTTGAAGACCATCAGCCCATCTCGGGCATCAGCCCGCTGACGTTCGGCCTGCTCCATCCGCGCCATGTCGGTTCGAAAACCTTGGAGCAGTTCGTAATCTTTCTGCGAGACCGCTGTAAGATACTGTCCACGACGCTGCAGATCACCGTAGGAGTTTGCCGTTAAGAGCGCCTTCATGTACCCAAACCGACCTTCCATGTATTGCACGCGAAGTCGGGCTAAGATGGTCTCCCGTCGCGATTGGACACTGGTCCGTGTTGTCACCAACTGTTCCGTAATGTCCTCCAACTCACGATCCTTTTGACGCAATTTCCGATTGATGTCGTGGTGATCTTGTCGCTGATGGACCAATCGTTCATCCAGGGATTGCAGCCCCTGCAGGAGGGACTCCCGCTTTTTTTCCGCCGCTTCAGCCCGCTTTCGTTTTTCCTCGATCTTGCCTTTCAGCGTCTCAAGACGCTTTCGCTCACGCTGAATCTTTTCGGCGAGAGGATCCGACGCCGCTTCAACAAACATTATTCCCCACCCTCCAAGCACAAGCAGCCCTGTCAGCAGCAGGAGCGGGAATTTCATACACGTCCTTCCCCAATGCGAAGAAGTGAGACCACACTGCCGGTAAAACCAAGTACCATTCCGGCCAGAATCAGGGCGAAACACGCGGACAAGGGGAAAAATGAAATCAGCCCCTCCATGTCGCTGAAACGGCTGACAAATTGAACCTGTTGCCGAAATACCTCAAATCCGACCTTGAGAATTCCCAAGGATATGGCGCTTCCACAGGCTCCAAGCACCGCTCCTTCCACGAAGTACGGGACGCGAATGAAAGTCCCCGTGGCTCCGATCGAGCGAAGAATTTCAATCTCTTTTCGCCTTGCAAACAGGGTCAGCCTGATCGTATTGCCGATGATCGTCACCGCAGCGGCGGAAAGGAGAATTCCCACGCCGATTGCTACCAACTCAATATAGCCGATGAGCTCGGACAACAGGCTGATCCATTGCTGATTATAGTCGACCTTTGCCACACCTCCCATGGTTTGAACTTCGTCAACCCATTCCTTCATGGCTTCGGGCGAGCGAAAGCTCGGGGCCAGCGTCACGACAAAGGAGGCAGGAAGCGGATTTTCGCCCAGCCCTTCAAGCAGGTGAAAATCAGCGGGGAATTGCGTGCGGAACTCTGTCAGAGCCTGCTCCTTTGAAATATAGAACACACTTGCGACCATCCGATCGGACTTGAGCATCAACTCCAGTTGCATACGCCCATCTCGAGAGAGCCGATCCTCCAAATAGACCATGATCTTGACATCTTCCTGAAGCCATCTCGCCGCATGCTGCAAATTCACATAGAGGAGGAGAAAGATTCCGACACAGGTCAAGGTAAATGCCGTGGTCAAGATCGCAATGATCGTCGTCATGCGGTTCGTCCGCATGTTGGCCCAGGCCTCGCGAACAAGATAAAAGAGCTGTCTCATACGCCGACCCGCTCAGACACCGTCCGTTCCGGGAGGACGACTCCTTGCCTCAAGGTAATGACTCGACAATTGACCTGATGCAGAACATGATGATCATGCGTCGCCACGACCACGGTGGTTCCCCTGGCATTGATCAGTTTAAACAACTCGATGATCTCACCCGTAAGTTCCGGGTCAAGATTGCCCGTCGGTTCATCCGCGAGCAGGACGACCGGCCCGTTCACGATCGCCCGAGCGATGCAGACCCGCTGCTGTTCTCCCGTGGAAAGGCTGCTGGGCGACTGGTCTCGTTTGTGCTCGACCCCGACCGCTCGCAAGGCCTCCGTGACTTTACGGCGAATATCTTTTTCCGACACGCCTTGCACGATCAACGGCAGTGCGACATTGTCGAAGACCGACTTCTTCGGCAACAACCGAAAGTCTTGAAATACCGACCCCACCTTCCGTCGCAGGTATGGAATCTCAGACCGTTTCAGCTTTGTGACATTCTTGCCTTGAACAAAGAGTTGGCCTTCGTCCGGTTGTTCCTCGCCGATCAGCATGCGCAGGATCGTCGATTTTCCCGATCCGCTGGGTCCCATGAGCAGGACGAACTCTCCCTTCTCGATGGCGATCATGACGTCGGACAATGCCGGCCTTCGGTCGTACCATTTCGATACATGAATGAGCTGAATCATCGCGTCCACGAAGACCTCTCTCGATACAGGCGAGACCTGTCCCTATTCGGCGGCATCGAAGGCATTGGGAATGTGTTCAATCTGTTCCGGGATCGATAGTTGTCCTTGGATCAAGACGACATCGAATCGACAGAGTTTGTCGGACCAATGCCGCTGTGCCAGATACTGTGCTGCCAGCCTCGACAGTTTCGCCCGCTTACGACGATCAACGGCCGACAGTGCGCCTCCAAAAGCCGCCGTGCTCCGACCTTTGACTTCGACGAAGACAACGACACCCTGGTCATCCGCCACAAGATCTAATTCACCGATCGACGATCGAACATTTCGATCAAGGATACGATAGCCCTTGGCGATTAAGAACTGTTCTGCCCGCGTCTCACTATCTTGGCCGAACAGGTGCCGCAGGTCTGCAGCGGACATGAGATTACGCCTCAGATAATGCGGGGTCCGTCGGACGAACTTGCTCCATCTTCCTGGCACTCATGGCAAGTTTGACTGGAGCGAAACTTCGACGATGGATGGAACAGGGGCCGTGGTGCGCAAGCCGTTCCAGGTGTTCCGCTGTCCCATACCCCTTGTGCGAGAGAAAACCGTATTCAGGGAACTCGTCATGATATCTCGCCATCAGCCGATCTCTCGTGACCTTAGCCACGATGGAGGCAGCAGCAATCGAGATGGATAAGGAATCTCCTTTGATGATCGGCCGTACCGGAATGCCGACACCGGACAGGCTCACGGCATCGATGAGCACATAATCGGGCAGCGGGACCAACTGCTGGAGGGCCCGCCGCATGGCAAGGCGGGTCGCCTCAAGAATATTCAACCGGTCGATTTCCTCAACCTCGGCCCAGCCAATTCCCGTTCCTACCGCTTGCTCACGGATGGCGGTATAGAATCGCTCCCGTTCACACGCCGACAGTTGCTTCGAATCATTCACCCCAACAAGCCGACTGCGCAATGGAAGGATAACGGCGGCAGCCACCACAGGTCCGGCCAGTGGACCACGCCCGGCTTCATCGACTCCGGCAATACGGCGATACCCACAGAGCCGAGCTGCTCGTTCAAACTCATCGGTAGGTCCCATCAATCGCTCTCTGGCGACGATCCAAGCAATCGGCCAGCATGATGGAACGCCTGCACAGAACTGACCTACACGGTGGCCGTTTCTGCTTCGGGCGCCGCAGGTTGTGCCGAGGCCTTGCTCTCCCCAACAAACTCTCGCTCCTCGACTTTGGCGAAACGTCCTTTTTTGCCGCGGAGATAGTATAGTTTTGCACGTCGGACACGTCCCTGGCGCACAACATCAATCTTGGACACAATCGGAGAATGCACGGGGAAAATCCGCTCGACACCCACACCGTACGAGAGCTTTCTCACCGTGAACATTTCGGTGTTCAAGCTGCCCTTCCGGGCGATGACCGTCCCTTCATAGACCTGAATGCGCTCCTTCTCTCCTTCCACGACTTTGACGTGGACACGCACGGTGTCTCCGATCTCAAAGTGCGGAACCGTTTTTTTCGTCAATGACCGCTGAATTCGCTCCAATTGATTCATGTCCTCAACCCTCCTCCTCGCATAATAACGGGGCCGTCAACAGGCCTTCATTCATCAACTCATCCAATAATTGCCGATCCTCTGTCGTAAACGTCCGAGCCCTCAGAAGATCAGGGCGTCTGAGATACGTGCTGCGCAAGGCCTGTTTTCGACGCCACAAGCGAATGGCCTCATGATGACCAGACAGCAAGATCTCCGGTACCGTGATGCCTTCGATCTCCGCCGGCCTCGTGTACTGCGGATACTCTAGGAGCGAATCAGAAAACGACTCATCAACGGCAGAACTCGGATCGCCCAACACGCCGGGGACGAGCCTTGTCGTGGCATCGATCAAGACCAGCGCCGGCAGTTCACCTCCTGTGAGCACATAATCGCCAAGTGAAATCTCTTCGGGCGCCAGTGCGAGACGGACACGCTCGTCCACCCCCTCATAGTGCCCGCACACAATCACCATTCGACGAGGCTCTGTCGCCAGCTCTTGGGCATAGGACTGAGTCCATGGACGCCCATGAGGAGTCGGGAACAGCAACCGAATCTCTTCCCCCTTTGACTGCGCATCCTTCCGCACTGCGGCAACTGCCTGGAGAATCGGTTCAGCTTTCATCACCATCCCCGCACCACCTCCGTACGGGGTATCATCGACGACCTTGTGACGATCCGCCGTAAAGTCTCGCAGATTGTGCACCTGCACCGCGAGAAGCCC
>CAYSFU010000106.1:0-10320 GCA_964430555.1 uncultured Nitrospira sp.
CGAGAAGGCGGCAAGACGGTCGGCTCTGGCGTTGTCACGGAAATCTTGGTCTGAAGTTGAGAGCTGTCAGTTGACGGCTAAGGAGAGTTGAGATGCGTGAGATTATCGACATGGCCTGTACCCTCTGCAAGCAGAGAAACTACTCGTCCATGAAGAACAAGAAGAACGATCCGGATCGGTTGGAGCGAAACAAGTTTTGCAAGTTCTGTCGAAAGCACACGCCTCACAAAGAAGTGAAATAGCAAGATGAGAATTGCGTGCTCGGTGCTGAGCCGAGAATGATTTTTCGGAGTTTCTCAGCGCTTGGTATTGCGTGTAGGGGCATGGTGTTAATGGTAGCACATCGGTCTCCAAAACCGAGAGTCTGGGTTCAAATCCTAGTGCCCCTGCCAGGCTGAATGTACTTGTATCGTCTTCTTTGGGGGAGTGCTGTTGTGCTCAGAAGTGGTGTTTGAGGTGGGGCGTTGTGCGGTGGCCTGGAGCGGTTCATGGGGTTTAGTGCATGTGGGTGTGTCGTAGGGCGGTAAAGCGGGGAGTGCCTGAATGTTCAAACGTATGACGGAGTCAATTCGATTGTTTGTGACGGACGTGCGTACCGAGATGAAAAAAGTCTCGTTCCCGAGTCGTGCGGAAACTATCGGCTCAACGACGGTCGTGATCGTATTCTGTATTCTGATGTCGGTCTATCTGTCCGTCATAGACTCATTCCTCTCCTGGTTGGTTGGGAAGCTCATTTGAATCAGCCAAAACGAGAGGCAGCAGTACTTTATCGAAGACCTGAGGGTGGTGCATGACAAAGAACTGGTACGTCATACATACGTACGCGGGTTTTGAGGGGCGCGTGAAAACCAGCCTCATGGAGCGTGCGAGTCAAATGGGGCTTGTGGAGAGGCTTGGGCAAGTCCTTGTTCCAACGGAAGATGTGATCGAAATCAAGGATGGGAAACGGCGGACTTCTCGTCGGAAATTTTTCCCCGGATACGTTCTTGTGGAGTTGGAGTCGCCACTGGCGGACGAAACGCTTCAGATGATTAAAGAGACTCCCAAAGTGACGGGATTTGTCGGTGGAGGGGTTGTGCCAACGCCGCTGAGCGAGGAAGAGGTTGAGTCCTTGCTCAAGCAGGTTGATGCGGGTCAAGCAGAACCGCGTGAGCAGGTCAAGTTTATCAAGGGCGACAATGTCCGAATTATCGATGGTCCGTTTCTCGGGTTCAATGGCGTTGTGGACGAAGTTGATCAGGATCATAGCCGCTTGAAAGTCATGGTCAGCATCTTTGGTCGATCAACCCCGGTTGAATTGGGATTCTTGCAGGTTGAACGGATTTAATGCAGCGGTCAGCGGTTAGCCGTCGGCTCTCAGCGCAGGCTGAAGGCTGAAAGCTGAAGACTGAAAGCTCGGGAGAGGAAATATGGCAAAAGAAGTTTCAGCGCAGATTAAATTGCAAATCCCGGCTGGCAAGGCCAATCCAGCGCCTCCGGTTGGGCCATCGCTGGGTCAGCATGGCGTCAATATCATGGAGTTTTGTAAGCAATTCAATGCCAAGACTCAGAAGGATGGGGACAGTATCATCCCTGTGGTCATCACGGTTTATAAAGATCGTACGTTTAGCTTCATCATGAAGACGCCCCCGGCTTCGGATCTGCTGAAGAAGGCAGCCGGAGTCATTAAGGGTTCTGGTGTTCCGCAGAAAGATAAAGTGGGGAAGATTACCAGACAGCAGTTGAACGAAATCGCGCGTAAGAAAATGGCCGATCTGAACGCGGCCGATGTGGAGGGGGCAGCCCGAATCATCGAAGGGACCGCGCGCAGCATGGGTGTTGTGATTCAGGGTTAATTTTCGAGACCGAAGGAGCGGTAGGCTATGGGAAAGAAGATGAATGCGGCGCTCAAGAATGTTGAGCCGCGTGTCTATGGGTTGCGTGAGGCGGTTGAGGCCGTGAAGCGCTCGGCGTTTGCGAAGTTTGATGAGTCGGTCGATCTGGCGCTTCGGCTTGGGATCGACCCTAAGCGCTCGGATCAACTCGTTCGTGGAACGGCAGCGCTTCCTCATGGGACGGGGAAAAAAGTTCGAGTGCTGGTCTTTGCTAAGGGCGAAAAGGAGCAGGAGGCCAGGCAAGCGGGGGCCGACTATGTGGGCTCCGATGATTTGATGGAAAAAATCAAAGGTGGCTGGATGGACTTTGATTGCGCTATTTCCACTCCAGACCTCATGGCGTCTGTCGGAAAGTTAGGGAAAGTGCTCGGACCGCGAGGGTTGATGCCGAATCCTAAAACGGGGACAGTGACATTCGAAGTCGGGAAAGCGGTTGCCGATATTCGGAAGGGACGAGTTGAATTCAAGGTTGAAAAGGCTGGCATTGTGCATGTGTTGGTCGGAAAAGTGTCCTTTGATCCAGCGAAACTCTACGATAATGCATCGGCCATCCTTGAATCTGTCATCAAAGCAAAGCCTGCCTCCTGCAAAGGGCGCTATCTCAAGAGTGCCACGATTACGAGCACGATGGGACCGGGAGTGAAGTTGGATACCATCGCACTGACGAAGCAGTGGAGCTAAGTGAAGGACTTCGGCCAGCGTTGATCGTTCGGGAAGACCCGGTAGGTCCCGATTGATCGGCGACGGATGGCGGATCCTCGAAGAAGGAGAGCGATGAAGAAGGAAGAAAAAGTTACGACAGTAGCGGCATTGGCCGAAAAGTTCGGCCGCGCCAGGTTGGCTATTTTGACGGAATGCGTCGGTCTTCCGGTCAACGATGTCACTGAGTTGCGCAAGCAACTCCGAGGGGTCAAGGCCGAATATCGAATCGTGAAGAATACGCTCGCGTTCCGCGCGGCGGAGGGCACGGCGTTGGTTGGGCTCAAGGAGCATCTCAAGGGACCGACCGGGGTCGTCATTGGGTATGATGATCCTGTGTTGCCGACCAAGGTCCTGAAGGATTTTATCGGGGCAGAGAAGCGGGAAGAGAAAATCAAGATGACGGCCGGTGTGTTGGAAGGCAAGCTTCTTCAGCCGGCGGATCTGGTGGCCGTTGCAAGACTGCCGAAGAAGGAAGTGCTCATTGCGATGTTGCTTTCGGCCATGCAGGGGCCAATTCGTGGGGTGGTGTATACGCTGAGTGCGGTGTTGTCAAAATTTGTCAGAGTTATTGCAGCCATTCAAGATAAACGGAAAGGAGAAGGGGACATGCCAGCTACAGAAGGAAAATTGTCGCAAGAGGAATTGATCAAGGCGATCGAGGGGATGAGCGTGCTCGATTTGGCCGAGCTTGTGAAGGGATTGGAGACCCGGTTCGGTGTCACGGCGGCCGCACCGGTCGCGATGGCGGCGGCACCGGCAGCAGGGGGTGGGGCGGCTGCTCCGGCTGAAGAGAAGACGGCATTCGACGTCATTCTTGCATCTGCACCGGCGGATAAAAAGATCCAGGTCATTAAGGTGGTTCGAGAGCTGACCAACCTTGGCTTGAAGGAAGCCAAGGACCTGGTCGAAGGAGCTCCGAAGCCTGTCAAGACCGGAGTTGCCAAGGAAGAGGCGGATACGATGAAGAAAAAACTCGAAGAAAGCGGTGCAAAAGTCGAAGTCAAGTAGGGGGATCCCATTCGTCATAGTCACTGGTCATTGTGCATTGGTGAGCGGGTGGTCGTTGCCGATCTGTTCATCTATGTCATGACCGGTGGCTGCTGTTCACCGCCAACCAGTGTGGAGGAGTAGGAATGTCCGAAACGACTCTGCAGGAGTTCGTCGAGCGGAAAGATTTTTCTCGCATTCGAACTAATATCGATATTCCAGATCTGATCGAGATTCAGAAGCGTTCTTACGAGGAGTTTCTGCAATTTGAGGTCGAGCCGGATCGCCGGAAAGATTATGGCTTGCAGGCTGCGTTGGCCAGCGTGTTTCCGATCCCAGACTATAACAACACGGCTGTGCTCGAATTTTCGAGTTACACCTTGGGTGCGCCAAAGTACGATGAGCGCGAATGCCTCGAGCAAGGCATGACGTTCGCTGTTCCGTTGAAGCTGCGTGTCCGTCTGGTGGTTTTCGATAAAGAAGATAAGGGGCCTCGTAAAAAGGTGCTCGATGTGCGGGAGCAAGAGGTCTACGTCGGTGAATTGCCGCTGATGACCGAGCGTGGAACGTTTATCGTCAATGGAACCGAGCGAGTCGTCGTCAGTCAGCTTCATCGGTCGCCTGGCGCCTCCTTTACGCATGACAAGGGGCGTACGCATGCGAGCGGGAAAGTTTTGTATTCGGCGCGCATTATTCCCTACCGAGGCTCATGGCTGGATTTTGAGTTTGATGCCAGAGATATTTTGTATGTGCGGATCGATCGTCGGCGGAAAATGCCCACCACGATTTTGTTGAAGGCCTTCGGATTTTCGAGTGACGACTTGCTCAAGATGTACTATCCGGTCGAGGAAATTCGGGTATCAAAGGGCAAGATGTTCCGTAAGCTGGATGCGGAGATTCATCATGGGCTTCGATGCTCCGCTGAGGTGACGGACAAGAATAGCAAGGAGCCGTTGGTGAGGGAGGGGGCTCGGCTGACAAAGGGGATGATCGCCAAGCTCAAAGCGGCTGGAGTGAAAGAGATCCCCATGCTTCCCGGCGAATTAATCGGCCGCGCCGTTCTTACGGAGTTGGTCGACTCAAGGAAGAACAAGTTGGCGGAGAAGAATCAGCGGTTGACCGCCGAGATCGTCGAGCAAATCGTCGAGAGCGATGTTGAAGAGTTTAAGGTTATTTATCTCGATATGGCCACAGCCACGCCGGTGATTCTCGATACGTTGGAGATGGAGAAAATCGGATCGAAAGAGGAGGCGATGGTCGAGATCTACCGTCGTCTGCGTCCAGGTGAAACTCCGTCGGTCGATACCGCGCGGGCCTTGTTCGACAATCTTTTCCTGAACTCCAAGCGGTATGACCTGTCGCCGGTCGGTCGTCTCAAGCTCAATAAGAAGCTTGGACTGGATTTACCGCTCGAACAACGAACGCTCACGGCTCAAGATATCGTGGAGGTCATTCGTTACCTCGTGAATCTGAAGATCGGAAAAGGGGAGATCGACGACATCGATCACCTGGGTAATCGCCGTGTCCGATCCGTCGGTGAATTGCTCGAGAATCAGTTCCGACTGGGGCTCGTTCGGATGGAGCGCAGCATCAAGGAGCGCATGAACCTCCTTGATATGGAAACGGTGCTCCCGCACGACCTCATCAACGCCAAGCCGGTGGTTGCGGCGGTCAAGGAGTTCTTCAGTAGCAGCCAGTTGTCTCAGTTTATGGACCAAACGAACCCGCTTGCTGAAATCACACATAAACGCCGTCTGTCCGCGCTTGGTCCCGGTGGGTTGACCAGAGAGCGTGCCGGGTTCGAGGTTCGAGATGTGCATCCGTCCCACTATAGTCGTATTTGCCCGATTGAAACGCCGGAAGGTCCGAATATTGGGTTGATTACGTCGCTGGCCACGTATGCACGGATTAACCAATTTGGATTCATCGAGGCACCCTATCGGAAAGTGGTGAAAGGGCGTGTGACGGATGAAATCGAATTTCTCTCGGCGATCGAGGGTGACAAATACATCATCGCTCAGGCGAACTCGAAGCTGGACGGGACGGGTCGGTTGGTGTCGGAGACCGTCTCATGTCGTCACGGTGGAGACTTTGTCTTAGCTGCGCCGGATAAAATCGATTATATGGACGTATCGCCGAAGCAAGTGGTGAGTGTCGCGACGGCGCTCGTGCCATTTTTGGAGCATGACGATGCCAACCGCGCACTGATGGGATCCAATATGCAGCGGCAGGCTGTTCCGTTGGTTACTTCGGAATCTCCGCTGGTTGGGACGGGAATGGAGGCTGTAGTCGCCAGAGACTCCGGGTATGTGATTCAGGCCCGTCGCCCCGGCGTCGTCGAAAGTGTTGATGCGACTCGCATCGTGGTGCGATCGGAATCGAAGGACGGCAAGAAAGGGAAAGATTCGGGATTGGATGTGTACGACCTCATTAAATTCCAGCGATCCAATCAGAATACTTGTATTACGCAAACTCCCGTGGTTCGAATCGGTCAGCCGGTCAAGCAGGGACAAGTGTTGGGAGACGGGCCGGCGATTGATCATGGAGAATTGGCGTTGGGGAAGAACGTGCTCGTCGCCTTCATGCCTTGGGGTGGGTATAACTTCGAAGATGCGATCTTGCTCAGCGAAAAATTGGTTCGTGAAGATGCCTTCACCTCGATTCATATTGAAGAATTTGAGGTGGAAGCTCGTGATACCAAGTTGGGCAAGGAAGACGTGACGCGAGATATTCCCAATGTCGGTGAAGAGGCACTGAGGAATTTGGATGAGAGCGGCATCATTCGCATCGGTGCCGAGGTAAAGCCAGGCGATATTCTGGTCGGTAAAGTGACGCCGAAAGGCGAGACGCAATTGACTCCTGAAGAGAAGTTGCTCAGAGCGATCTTTGGTGAAAAGGCCGGCGACGTCAAGGATACCTCGCTCACGGTGCCTCCCGGCGTTGAAGGCATCGTCGTCGATGTGAAAATCTTTTCGCGCAAGGGTCTCGATAAGGACGAGCGTTCGAAGAGCATTGAAACCGATGATCAAATGAAATTGCAACGTGATCATCATGAAGAGCTGCGGATCATCGACGAAGAAAAGACCAAGAAGATTCGGAAGCTCTTGCTCGGCAAGGTAGTCGGGCGCGATCTGATGGATCCTGAGAGCGGCGATGTCATCCTGAAGAAGAAGGGGAAATTGACCGCGGAAATCCTTAAGCGATTGCCGGACGACACGGTGCGGCACATTATCTTGAGTGATCCTGATGAGCAGAAGGAGTTGGAGGATGTCGAGCGGCGGGCGAAGGAGCAGATCGAGATTCTTCAAACGTTGTATGACGAAAAGGTCGGACGACTCAAGCGAGGCGACGAGTTGCCTCCGGGCGTCATCAAGCTCGTCAAGGTCTACATTGCGATGAAGCGAAAAATTCAAGTCGGCGATAAGATGGCTGGTCGTCACGGTAATAAGGGCGTTGTGTCTCGCGTGTTGCCGGAAGAGGATATGCCCTACTTGCCGGATGGGACTCCGGTTGAAATTGTGTTGAATCCGCTTGGTGTGCCTTCTCGTATGAACGTCGGGCAGATTTTGGAGACCCATCTTGGATGGGCTGCGAAGGCGTTAGGGGTGAAGGTGGCGAGTCCGGTATTTGATGGAGCTTCTGAGAAGGAAATTAAGGAATTGCTCAAGAAGGCGAAGCTGCCAATGAGTGGCCAAGCTCATCTTGTTGATGGAAAGACCGGAGAGCCGTTCGGAAGCCCGGTCACCGTTGGGTACATGTATGTGCTCAAACTGCACCACTTAGTGGACGACAAGATTCATGCGCGATCCATCGGTCCGTATTCGCTTGTGACGCAACAGCCGTTGGGCGGTAAGGCCCAATTCGGAGGTCAGCGATTAGGGGAAATGGAAGTGTGGGCTTTGCAGGCGTATGGAGCGGCGTCGACATTGCAGGAATTCCTCACGGTCAAGTCCGACGACGTCCCTGGACGATCTCGTATGTATGAGGCGGTCGTCAAGGGTGAGCCCTTCCTTGAGCCGGGGTTGCCTGAGTCGTTTAATGTGTTGGTCAAGGAGTTGCAGAGCTTGGGCCTTGATGTCGAATTAGTCAAGACGCAAGACTAACCGCTTGTGTGTCGGCAAGTGGCCGGCATCAGAGGAGGTCATTACCTTGGAAGGCGTATATACATTATTTGAAAAGCAGCGGGATTCTGTCTCGTTCGATTCGATGCGCATTCGCATCGCCTCGCCCGAAAAGATCAGGTCCTGGTCCTATGGCGAGGTTAAAAAACCGGAGACGATCAATTATCGGTCGTTCAAGCCGGAAAAAGATGGGCTCTTCTGCGCCAAGATTTTCGGCCCGACGAAAGATTGGGAGTGTAACTGCGGAAAATATAAACGGATGAAGCATCGCGGGATCGTCTGCGATAAGTGCGGCGTTGAGGTGATTCAATCGAAAGTTCGTCGCGAGCGCATGGGGCACATCGAATTAGCTGCGCCTGTCGCCCATATCTGGTTTCTGAAGGGCGTGCCGAGCCGAATCGGAACGCTGCTCGATATGAGTCTGAAGCAGTTGGAGAAGATTCTCTACTTCGAAAGCTATGTGTGTGTGGATCCCGGGTCAACGGATCTATCAGAAAAAGAGCTGGTGCCTGAGGATAAGTTGCGCACGCTTGTTTCGGAGTATGGATCGAGTGGATTTAAGGTCGGGATTGGAGCCGAGGCCATTCGTGACCTCTTGAGGAAAATTGATATCAATGCCCTGTGGGACGAGTTGCAAGTAAAAGCCAAAGCGTCCACTTCGGCGGCGATGAAAAAGAAATATGCGAAGCGGCTCAAAGTGCTTGAGGCGTTTCGAAAGTCTGGGAATAAGCCGGAATGGATGATCATGGATGTCATCCCGGTCCTTCCTCCGGAGCTGCGCCCCTTGGTGCCGCTGGATGGAGGGCGGTTTGCCACGTCAGACTTGAATGATCTCTACCGGCGTGTGATTAATCGCAACAATCGGTTGAAGCGATTAATGGAGCTGAAGGCGCCGGGAGTCATTATCCGAAATGAAATGCGCATGTTGCAGGAAGCAGTCGATGCTCTCTTTGACAATGGACGACGGGGGCGCGCCATTCGTGGGCCAAACAAGCGACCGCTGAAATCGTTGAGCGATATGTTGAAGGGGAAGCAGGGGCGGTTTCGACAAAACCTGCTTGGAAAGCGCGTCGATTATTCAGGCCGTACGGTCATCGTTGTCGGTCCGGAGCTGCGCCTTCATCAATGCGGACTGCCCAAGAAAATGGCGTTGGAATTGTTCAAGCCATTTATCTTTCATAAACTGGAGGCGCGAGGAGCGGCGACGACCATCAAGAGCGCGAAGCGGTTGGTAGAGAAGGAGCGTCCGGAAGTCTGGGACGTTCTTGATGAGGTGATACGCGAGCATCCGGTATTGCTCAATCGAGCACCTACTCTCCATCGTCTTGGCATTCAAGCCTTCGACCCGGTCTTGGTCGAAGGGAAAGCGATTCGCTTGCATCCGCTGGTCTGCGCGGCATTCAACGCCGACTTTGATGGAGATCAGATGGCGGTCCATGTGCCGTTGTCGGTTGAGGCGCAGGTCGAGGCGCGTGTCTTAATGATGTCCATCAACAATATTCTTTCGCCGGCTAACGGCAAGCCGATCGCCGTGCCGTCACAGGATATGGTGTTGGGCTGTTATTGGTTGACCAAAGAACGACTCGGGGCCAAGGGAGAGGGGAAAGTCTTTGGGTCACCCGAAGAAGTTCGGATTGCGTTTGACGCGCGAGAAGTGGAAGAGCATGCGCGAGTCAAGGTGCGTTTGGCCGGTGCTCTGGTGCAGACGACCGTCGGTCGAGTGCTACTGTCTGAAATTCTTCCCTCAGGGCTACCGTTCGCGAATGCGAATAAGCTCATGACGAAAAAGGAAATGACCAAGCTGATCGATGCGGTCTATCGTCAGACCGGCCATCGTGACACCGTTGAGTTTCTGGATAAGATCAAGGATATCGGCTTTACCTATGCGACAAAGGCCGGATTGTCGATCTGTATCGACAATATGCACATTCCCAGCAAGAAGGAAGACTTCATCGGAAAAGCGCAGCGAGAGGTCAACGAGATCGAGAAGCAGTATGCTGAGGGGTTGATCACGAACGGAGAGCGCTACAACAAGGTCATTGATATTTGGGCTCACGTCACGGAGCAGGTATCAAACGAGATGATGAAGGAGCTCGGAGCCGGGGGCGATCCCGGTAAGGTCGAATCGTTCAACCCCATTTTTATGATGGCTGATTCCGGTGCGCGTGGTAGCTCGCAGCAAATCCGTCAGCTGGGCGGGATGCGTGGTCTGATGGCAAAGCCATCGGGTGAAATTATTGAGACACCGATTACGGCTAATTTTCGTGAAGGCCTGACGGTGTTGCAATACTTCATCTCAACGCACGGCGCTCGTAAAGGTCTTGCTGATACCGCACTGAAGACGGCTAATTCAGGGTATCTGACCCGTCGGCTCGTCGATATTGCCCAGGATGTCATTATTCACGAGATTGATTGTGGGACGCGAGACGGCATTACGGTCAGCGCACTCGTGGAAGGTGGAGAAATCATTCAGCCGTTGGAGGAGCGTATCCTTGGTCGCTTGGCGGCAGAGGACATCCGCGACCCCGTGACAGGGGAAATCATTGTTTCCTGGAGCGAAGAGGTTACCGAGGATCTGACGAAGTCGGTCGTTGAAGCCGGAGTGGACCGTGTCAAAATTCGATCCGTTCTGACGT
>CAYSFU010000107.1:0-10290 GCA_964430555.1 uncultured Nitrospira sp.
CCCTGCACGGGCACGGAATTCAACGCCGTGCTCCCGTTGTCATACCCGATACGATTGGAGAGGCAACCGGGCTCACATGCGCAAACCTTGGTGGATGGTCTTTCGATCACTGATACCGACGCTGCTCCTCTTCCTGACCGGCTGCGGCGCGACAGAGCTCGGGATGTGCGCGCCGCATACCAAAGAAGAAGCACTCCCAATACAGAACTGGACCGAATGTTTTGAGCAACCTTTTTCGCGGGCGGGCATCACTCATTCCGTGTTCTGTCTTAATGAAGACACATCCAAACCGCCGATCCTCTTGCTCCACGAGTTGACCGGACTATCTCCGGGGACATTGGCCTATGCCGAGGAGCTCTCGAAAGATTTCACGGTCTACGCACCATTATTGTTCGGAGAGAAAGGCAAGTTCTCGTTGGTCCACGGATTGGGAGCCTACTGGTTTCGAGGCCTGGTCGAGTTTTTCCCCGGTGGGGAATGGGGCATGCCGTCCCAAGGAAGCACGCCGATCGTGAACTGGCTGCGCGGCGTGGTCCAGAAGATCGGAGACCGGCATACCGGGCAGCGAATCGGCATCATCGGCAATTGCCTGACAGGGCCATTTCCTCTGGCTCTCTTGGATCATCCTCAAGTCGCAGCCACGGTCATTGCCCAGCCAGCGCTTCCCTTACGTTTCTGGTGGTACACGGACAACGACAAAGCATCCCTTGGTATCTCAGAAGACGATCTTATGATCGCCAAGGCCAGCACCGCCAAGGTGTATGGGTTACGGTTTGAAACAGACTGTATGGCTCCTCCTGAGAAACACGAAACCTTGCGCGAGGTATTCGGCCGTCGCTTCATCAACGGGGCCATTCCAGCCAGCGCCTATCAGACCGATGGGCAACCGACACACGCACACAGCACCCTGATAGGGTCGTGGAAAAAGCAGGCTAAAGCCGGACAGGCTTCACGCGATGCGCGAGAACGAGTGCGCGGATTTCTCTTGGAGGAACTCACCGAGACTCGCCCAGGCAAAAGAATGATGCGTGAGCCCGACTGAGTGTCGCAGGATTTCATGACGTTGTGCTTCTAATATTCCAAACGGATCGGATTCCTTTTGACCGCTCCATGCTTCCTATTGAAACCGCGAGAGGAGTCCGTTACAGTTCGCCCGCTAGCTCTTTTCACCTTAGGAGAACACCATGAATCGGATTTGGCCGTCGTTCTTACTGAAGGGAATACTGGTCGGAATGTTCTTGCTGACTACGACGACTCACGCACACGACGCCGATGAGGGTTGGGTTCATGAAGGCATGGCCGAAGAAGGTAGATTCACAGGAGGATTTCGTGTCGGGCCGAGCTTCACAACACAAAGCTCCGGCGTATCCACGGCAGGCCCCTTGCTGAACTTCCAGGGCATGTACGGGCTCAATCAGTGGTTCCGCGTCGGGATGATGTTGGAATGGGAACATCATGGCGTCGATGATCCTGGAACCGGCTCCGTCAGCACCGTCACCTTGCTGCCTGTCAACTTGGAGTATCGCCCCGGACACTTTGGGAACCTGATTCCCTACGTCACGACCGGAATCGGTGTGAATATCAATACACATAACGTGTCTGACAGCTTTGCTTGGCGGGTTGGCGGAGGCGTGGACTATGCCCTAACGAATTGGTTCCCAGGAGCGCCACAGGGAATGATGTTCAATGTAGAAACGGCCTGGAAGCGGAACCATCCATCAGCCGCGGATAGCTCCACGATCGGATTGTTATTCGGTGTACGCCACACCTTCTGAACAATGTTTGCCCTGCATGGGTGTCTGCCCATGCAGGAACACAGACGATCCAGCCCCTGCCTGCCGCTCCCTATGAGTGACGTTCGGTCGATCGAGCTGCTGACTACTCTCAAGGAGAACCTGAATCTGAATCAGCCCACAACCCCCTTTGGGAATCTCGGGCTTCTTTCTCCAGCATTTCGAGCTGGGTATCCCCAGGAGCCTGCTTCCGATCCCACCAACACCACCCCTGCTGTACCAACAGATGGCTTATATTCCTGTCATCCGAGAGGAGCACGTCCGCAACGACGCGCCCACGCTTGTCCTTGCCATGGATCTGGAGCGTCACATCCATGCTAAACCCCAGATCCGACATCGCTTGTTTGGCCTGCTCGCTATAGGGCTGGCTCCCCTTCGGGCAAGTAATCCCATTCAAACGAACTCGTTGTACCTTCCCATTTCGTACCACTTCAATCGTGCCGCCATCGAGAATGGTCACCACCTGGCCGCCGAAGGGGAACGCCTCTTCTACGGCAAAAAGAATCCCTGTCAGAATGAGGGTCATTCGCACGCATGAAAGAAACCGTTGAGGTTTGGTTGAAAGAGTCGTTCGTTGTGCCATACGCGCTCCCACCTTCACACACATCTCGATTATCTCTTTGTGTACTACACTGAGGCCATGGAAAGTAACCCCCCTGAGTCCTGTCAGCTCCATAAAAAAGAACAGTGGGCGCCCACCGCCTATAACCAGCCTGGAACCAATCCTGTTTACATTCGCCCCATAGCCTTCTGAGCCAGCACCTTCAATTTCGCTTCGTCGTCGACCGATTCAACGACCGACAGTTGAATAAACACGGCCCCTTTCTTAATGGTAAGTTCCAGAACGCCAAGGTCGAGTCTTCCTCGATCCAAGTATGCCTCCTCACCAAAGCCTCCCACTGTCATCGGTTTTTTCGCACCCATGCGCATACGGGCGAAGACATCGCTATGACCAACCCAGATTTCGACCTCATCCCTGACCATTGGCCGATTCGTACACACACAACTTTGCCTCAGCCAACGTTTCATCTCTTGGTGCCCCCTTCAGTTTGCCCATGACCTGCTCCACCTCTGCACGCGTCACCAACATACAGGGACCGAGAGTAGGCGGGGCAGCGTCAACCGGAAGCTTCATGGCCGCGACAGCAAGCAAACACAGCAGCGCACGACCTATCCAGCGGAACAGGAGGAAGCTCATGCATTTTCTCCTTCTTGCGGGTGGAGCGTAGGAATATCCATGTGCGGTCCTGAAAGTATTTCCTCGCTTGTGTCAGTACCAATAGGGATATTGAATTGACGAGGAGTGTATGCCCGCACCGAGAGGAACACGACACACCAAAATCATAGACCATTTTTTTGGCCAGCCACACGACTCTGGACGTTTGAGTCTGACTGGCCTATCATACTGCCCTCTCGGAGGTCTTCATGGGGTCCACGACCATGTTTCGACTTCTCATCCTGATCATTCCCCTCACCTGGGTCATTCTTCGCCTCTTGCCTGCCGACCACTCGCGATCCAGCCATCTCCGAGGCATCACGCAGCAAGCCGAAGACTACGCCTCACATGAAGAGGCCGATCAATTCCTGCGCCGGGAATCCCTCTTCAAAGCCCATTACCAATCGCACTACGCCACATCGGGGCACACCTACCAACACTACCGGCTGGCTTACAAGTATGGTTTCGATCTTGCGCAAGATCCAGACAGCCAAAAGAGAGACTGGAAGACCATGGAACTGCTCGCACGTCAAAATTGGAATGAAGGTATTATGGGATCGTGGAACCAGCACCACGAAGCCGTGCTGTATGGATGGGAGCAAGGCATCAAGAACCACGGTGGATGAAGATGGAGGGCATCCGTGTTCCACCGTCATCCATCACCATGAGACCGAGCCGACGCATCTCCTCACAATCCTGCGTGGTTGGCAGCCGAGATCGACCGAGCACAACATCTCCACCCAACAGTAAGTTAAAATTGCAGTCTATGTATCGATGGTGAAGATAGTGATGACACCTGAGGAACCGGACATATCCGGTTTCGAGCACCCACCGCAGCACAGGAGACACACCCGTCAACACCTCTCCATGAGGTCTATGCAAATAGGGATGCACAAACATAGCCAGGCAAGAATACGCGGCGACGGCAGGAAGCGCTCCCACAAGTCCCCATGGACCAATCCCTAGGCCGATCAGCAGGATACAGGACAGAATCGGCAGGTTGTACCAAACAATCCCGCTGCCTCTCACGGTCATGCCATAGCGCTCTCGCCGAATCAATGAAGCCTGCGGGCCTTTTATCCGCAGATCAAGTCGTTTTTGCTCCTGTCGGCTGGAAAACTGGGTCACAAAATCTTTCTGAAAGGTCCAGCGATGGTGGACGATGCCATGGGAGAAATAGGCACGACGAAAAGGCCCGCTGATCATCGGGTAGCGCACCCAGAACCGACGAGTTCTCGGTCCCGCGTGGTAAATTACCCGATGAAGCATGGACTCAAGTAACGTGGTTACAGCATAGCCAAACATCAATCCGGCAAGCATCTGCAGGAGAATACGCACAACACCTCATGAAGTGGGACGACGTACCAAAGAGAGCTCGGTGAAGCCGCGTTGGCTTCACCGGAGGTGACGCGACGATCGAACCGAACTTCATTAAAAACTGGCGTCGAAGTTTTGATCGCCGACACCCACCAAGGGCCGACGCTCTCAGACGAGACCAGCGAACTCACCACCGATTGATGTGTCGTTACGGCCTCTTTCCTGCTCGTCTCACGATGACGACTCGCGGCATACTCATAGCACTCAGAGACTCGCCATATGACCACATCACTTTTTCGTACGTTGCGACCTTGCCGGACGGCCTGTTGCCTCATCAAGCATGGCGGTTCAGCACGTCTCGAAATGCGATCCCTGCGAAGCGGCAGAAGTCACAATGAGTTTTTCCGCAGCTTATGAGTGGAAGAGGATTGACAATTTTCCTCACCTAGGATACTGCTCCCATCAGACAGGTGCGAGACACGCCCTCTCGGGCTGACTCGTGGAACTACGCAGGTTCATACTGCATGTCCTATTCAGAACGCAATACCGTCCATCACGTGTCTGGCTCACGAGAGCAACCCGCGAGTTTATTAGGAACCCATTATCTTTCCACGGAGTCGGTCCTTGCAATGTACCCCCTCCTAGTCTCTCTGAATTGCCTATGAACCTGACGAGGGATCGAATCCGTGACACCTGCGATGTCGGAGAGATCGTCGGAAAGACGAGACCATCCTCGCTCGTAAAGAAGGAGAGCTGTCGATGAAAACATTGGTCCTAGCCAATCAGAAGGGCGGCGTGGGGAAAACGGCGATTGCCTGCCAGCTGGGGTACTTCCTCGTCGAAATGCTCAAGAAACGGGTCTTGATCATTGACTTGGACCATCAGGGAAATACGTCGAAAAACATCGGCACTTCAAAGTTAGCCACGGTCTCGTCCATCACGGCCAACCAACTGTTGACCGAGCCGGTCACCACTATTGAGGGTGGAACCTTTGTGGTGATTCCCTCGCATAGCGATCTGCTCAAACTCGAGCGACGAGAAGAAGATCACAACCAGTTTGCCAATAATCTGCGGTTGTTCCTCAACGAAATGGACGACCGGTTTGATGTGGCCATCATCGATACGAATCCGAACCCGGATATCCGGGTGCTCGCATCACTCGTGGTGGGAGACTTTGTGCTGTCTCCCATTCAATTGAATCAGGAGGCAGTCGATGGTATTGCTGCGCTGAGGGCGCAGGTCCTCAAGATACAGAGCACGCTGAACAAAGACCTTCGATTCATCGGCTTGCTTCCAAATTTGGTGGAGCCTACGCCTTTTCAACGCGCGAATTTCGACCAACTCTGCACCGCCTTTGCCTCGCTGTTCATTCGACTGGAAGATGGACGAATGGCTTCGATTCCCTCACGCACGGCCGTGGCGGAGGCCCAAGCCATGGGAGCGCCGATCTGGACCTTACAAAAAACCAGTTCACGCGAGGCATGGATGCATCTCAAGCCGATCTTTCAAAAGGTGGCTCATACGATGGGGGTGATGGAATGAAAAAGCCAATGATCGCAACGTTGGATCTCACCGCGCTTGACCGGACGACTCCCGCACCCACGCCCGATCCGATCGCCAAAGAACGGACCGTGACGGCTGAAGTCTTGGGGCGTCCGTTGCATATTCCCGTCAAAGACATCGATGAAGATCCAGGCCAGCCACGCCAAGAGTTCGATGCGACAAGCATGGAAGAGCTGGAACAGAGCGTCAGGATCCATGGAGTCAAGACACCAATCTCGATTCGCCCCCACCCCACCGAGCAAAAACGCTGGATTTTGAACTTCGGCGCTCGTCGTCTCAGAGCTTCAAGAGCTGCGGGAAAAACCACGATCCCTGCCTTCATCGATCGCGCACATACGGATTATCAGCAAGTGATCGAAAACTTGCAGCGGGAAGATCTGAAGCCGCGTGAGCTCGCGATGTTCATCAAGAAGAAGATGGACGAAGGAGAAAAGCAGGCCCACATTGCCGAACTCCTCGGCGTGAATCGATCCATGGTCACGAATCACTTAGCGCTCATTGAGCCACCGGCCTGCATTGAGGATATTTATACGTCGGGGAAATGTTCATCGGCCAAGACACTCTATGATTTGCGGAATCTGCATAAAGAATTTCCAAAAGAAGTTGAACGGTGGTGCGCCGCCGATCAGGAGATTACCCGTGCGACTGTGTCGGCCTTATCCACCAAACTCCGCGGGTTGCAGAAAACAACCGTCTCCTCATCTAAAAATGAACAGGGCGTGGAGAAACGGAAGATCAGTCTCGCGACTGCGCTGCCATCCTTAATCGTCATCGTGCAAGAGCGATCAGGCACTGTTGATCTGCAACATGCTCCGCAGCAACCGAACTACCTCATCGTGAATTTCGCGGACGGAAAGCAAGAAGAAGTGCCGGCGAGGAACTGTCAAATCGAGCAGATCATTTTCCCGTAGTCCCCCCCATCAATTCGTCCCTCTCGCCATGGGGAGAGAGGGACAATCAAAACCGCTCCATACTCTGCCTCATCGACGCACAACTTAGAAATCCCTCTCACCACACTTCTGACCTATATACTGAACTCGCCATCTGATCATTCACGTCAGCCTGGGAAGTTGTTGGACATGTCCAACAACAAACTGTCCAATGGCTACAATCTGAGACAGCGTGAATCATGGCTCATCTGTTGAAGCCTGGAAGCTTTGAACGATACGGCCGATCACTGGCTATTTGGCTAGGGCATGGTTCAGGAGCACGATGGAATCTTGTTGGACATGTCCAACAACTTTCGCTCCCTCTCTAGCTCCTTATTGTGGCCTCTATCATTAATAATTAAGTCGGGCTAGTGGAATAGCGAGATCGATGGCATCAAGGACAGTGATGATGCGTGATTACTGGCATCTCTCAAAAATGTTCTCAATCAGATACCACATGTTGAGCACCCGAGGGGCTACCCTCCGGCAAAGACCGGGCGAAACCCAGCTTCGGTGAGAATCCGTACGACCGTGTCACGCTGATCCCCTTGAATTTCGATCCGCCCATCTTTGACCGTTCCTCCTGCTCCGCAGGCGGTCTGCATCCGCTTCGCGAGGGCTTCCTTTTCCGAGTGGCTAATCCCGACAAATCCTGTGACCACCGTCACGGTCTTGCCTCCGCGATGCGCTGTCTGGCGAAGGATGTCCACGCGGCCACGGCTCTTCTTTGGGGCTGAGGATGCCAGAACGTTCTGGTCGCAATCAGGGTTAGTAGGCGCCATTGCTGAGAGCGGCGTGTTTTTCAGCGCGGCGAACGGACTGGTCCACTTCGTCGGCCCACCATCGGTAGAGATACGTTTCTTTTCTTTCATGGGAGGTCTACTCCGAGAAAAGGCTACACTGATGAGATACATTCGGCAAGTGGGCTAGAGTGTGGATCACCCGGAAACGTGAGCACTCTGCCTGGAATGTGGATGTATCCGCTCCTCTGCTCCACGTTATCGTTCAAGCCTGCTCTCAAAAGGACCGACATAACTATTAACGAACACCAATGACGATAAGCCTTTAAAACCTCCACAAAGGGGACCATGGTGACGAACGCACAACTCGACCAGACCTGCATCAATACGATCCGCACCCTGTCGATGGATGCGGTGCAGCAAGCCAATTCCGGTCACCCTGGAACCCCAATGGCCATGGCTCCTGTCGCCTACTGTCTCTGGCAACGAGTCCTGCAGTTCGATCCGAACGATCCGATTTGGCCAAATCGTGATCGGTTCGTGCTCTCGATGGGACACGCCTCGATGCTCCTCTACTCGCTGCTGCATTTGACTGGGGTGAAGGCGGTGAATCCTCAGTATGAACGGCTCGGTGAGCTCTCGGTGCAACTGGATGACTTGAAGCGATTCCGCCAACTCAATAGCAAGTGTGCCGGACACCCTGAATACCGTTGGACATCCGGCGTGGAGACCACGACCGGTCCGCTTGGACAAGGGATTGCCACCAGCGTCGGGATGGCAATCGCCTCCCAGTGGCAGGGACAATATTTCAATCGTCCAGGGTTCGATATGTTCACCTACAACGTCTACGCCCTCTGTGGCGACGGCTGCATGATGGAAGGTGTCGCTGCCGAAGCAGCCTCCCTCGCGGCCCACTTGAAACTGTCCAACCTCTGCTGGATCTACGACAATAATAAGATCACGATCGAAGGTCACACCGATTGGGCGTTCAGCGAAGACGTGGCCACCAGGTTCATCGGCTATGGATGGAACGTCACGCGAGTCGGCGACGCCAACGATCTCGATATGCTCGAACGAGCCTTTACCACATTCAAAAAAGAAGCAGATCGTCCGACCTTAATCATCGTCGATAGCCACATCGCCTACGGCTCTCCCAACAAACAAGATACCCACGCCGCGCACGGTGAGCCGCTGGGCGAAGAAGAGATCAGGCTAACCAAGAGAAACTACGGCTGGCCGGAACAGGAAAAATTTCTCGTACCGCATGGAGTCCGTGAGCATTTCAACCAGGGCATGGGAAAACGTGGGCACGAGGCGCGTACCGCCTGGATGACACAGTTTGAGGCGTACAAGAAGCAATTCCCCCAGCTCGCCGATCACCTGTTAGATATGCAGCAGCGTCAACTGCCGGAAGGATGGGATAAGGAGCTGCCGCTGTTCCCTACCGATGCCAAAGGTGTGGCCGGGCGCGATGCCTCGGCCAAGGTCCTGAATGCGTTGGCAAAGAACGTTCCATGGCTCTTAGGAGGATCGGCTGATTTAGCTCCCTCGACAAAAACTCGCCTGACCTTCGATGGCGCCGGCGACTTCACGGCCATGAGTCGCGGTGGTCGCAATCTGCACTTCGGCGTGCGGGAACATGCGATGGGCTCTGTGCTCAATGGGCTCTCCCTCTCCAAAGTTCGCCCCTATGGTTCCGGTTTCCTGATCTTCAGTGACTACAGCCGGGGCGCAATCCGATTGAGTGCGCTCATGGAAATTCCCACAATCCATATTTTCACACATGATTCGATCGGAGTCGGCGAAGATGGCCCCACGCACCAGCCGATCGAACAGCTCGCCTCTCTGCGGGCCATTCCGCATCTGATCGTGCTACGGCCTGCAGATGCGAATGAGGTGTCGGAAGCCTGGCGCGTCATCATGCAATTGAAACATGAACCGGTCGCCTTCATTCTGACCAGACAGGCGCTGCCGACTATCGACCGTTCCACCTATGCCGCGGCATCCGGTGTGGCAAAAGGCGCCTACGTATTGGCCGACGTACCTGGAGGAAAACCAGACGTACTGTTGTTGGCCAGTGGCAGCGAAGTTTCACTCTGTCTGGAGGCGGCGGAGCAATTGAAAGCAGAAGGAATCAAGGCCCGTGTGGTGAGTATGCCATCCTGGGAGCTATTTGAGCATCAACCGCAAGTCTATCGCGACAGCGTCATTCCCCCGAACGTGACGGCCAGGGTCTGCGTGGAACAGGCCTCCACGTTCGGCTGGGAACGATATGCGGGACTGACCGGTGAGATTATCGGCATGACATCTTTTGGCCTCTCAGCGCCTCTCAAAGAGTTGCAAAAGAAATTTGGATTCACGAAGGACAATGTCGTCGCTGCCGCGAAAGGGCAGCTTCAGAGAAAAGCGAAAGCTGCCTGAAAAACCTCTGAATCCACCCTCCCTTTTTATAGGCAAATTGATGCCGAGACAGATTCGATCCTCCTGAATCTGTGTCGGCATGAGAGACAGCCTGGAATCAGTATTTCAACCGCTCAGCAAGAAGCCATCCTCCATACCTTATCCAGCACAACGATCATCCTGCCGTCAGCTGCCCATCTGTGTCTGCTCCATCACGATCCGGCTTATTCGATACTACTACGCAGCACTGCCCTTGCAGATCTTTTTGATTTCCGACATGCTAGGGCGTGTCATCAATTGATTTTCTGGATTCACAAGGTCATACCGATGGG
>CAYSFU010000108.1:0-10130 GCA_964430555.1 uncultured Nitrospira sp.
GCAGGTAGCGGACGAGTCGGATCGAGCGGCCCGGAATCCCTCACGGGGTTCCGGGTCGTGTCGTTTCTTGAGATGATTTATACTTATTCAAAGAGTGGTGCGGCAATAGTTCCCTGCCATGGGTTTCGAGCAAATACATGACATTGATTGGCAGAAAACACAGGGTAACAGAGATTGGGTGAATCTTGAGAAGATCGAGGTTGGTTGCGGGGAGAGGATTTGAACCTCTGACCTTTGGGTTATGAGCCCAACGAGCTACCAGGCTGCTCCACCCCGCGAAGGGAGAGTAACAAAGCGTTGAATGACAAGTCAAGTTGAGCTGTTGTTTGATTGCATTCTCGGACTCACGATGCTAAAGCGATAGCATGCGAATCGTCTTCATGGGCACACCAGAATTCGCCGTCCCGTCGTTCGAAGCACTCCTAAGCTCAGGTCATCAGGTGGTGGGAGTTGTGTGTCAGCCGGATCGTCCGAAAGGGCGTGGGCATCAGGTTGTCGCACCGCCTGTGAAGCTGGTGGCAGAACGTGCTGGAATTCCTGTGCTGCAGCCGCTTAAGATTCGCACCCCTGATTTTTTACAAGCCTTATCGTCCTGGCAGCCGGATGTGATTGCCGTTACTGCGTATGGTCGCATTTTGCACGCGCCGATCCTTCAGCTTCCCCCGATGGGCTGTGTGAATGTACATGGGTCGCTCTTGCCGAAGTATCGAGGAGCGGCTCCGGTTCAATGGGCCGTCATCAACGGAGAGACCGAGACCGGTATTACGACGATGCTCATGGACGAAGGCATGGATACCGGTGCCATGTTGCTTCAAGCAAAGGTGGAGATCTTGCCTGAGGACACGTCTGGGACATTAGCGCCACGCCTGGCCGCGCTGGGCGGACAGCTGCTCATCAACACGCTTGCACAACTGCAGGCTGGGACGTTGGTGCCGACCAAGCAAGACGATCATCAGGCGACCATGGCCCCGCTTCTAAAAAAAGAAGATGGTCTCATGGTCTGGACGCTGAGTGCAATGTCGCTGGCCAATCGGGTGCGAGGGTTGGCGCCTTGGCCAGGGGCTCATACGTTTTTGGGTGATGAGCGGTGGAATATCTGGAAGGCCGTCCCCCATGCGAGCGCGACCACTGATGTACCAGGGACGATTGTCACGGTGAGTAAACAATCGATCGTGGTGACAACCGGCGATGGGCTCCTTGAGATCAGCGAAATTCAGACCGCCAATTCGAAACGCATGACAGTGGCCCAGTTCCTGGCCGGCCATCGAGTGACCGTTGGGCAACAACTGGGTCCCTGCCAAGTCCCGTAGTCGGGTAAGTATTTCATCGGTTGGATCTCGCTGACATCCCATGTCCAGCACACCTAAGCTGCCACATCCCATTAGGTGCTCACCACGGTCTGCCGTGCTGGCTATTCTCCTCGCAAGTCAGCGACATGATCGTGCTCTTGATGAGGCGCTGGATCAACGGGCGAGGTCGGTTTCAGACCCGCGTGACCGTTCGCTGATGATGGAGCTGGCCTATGGGGTTCTGCGGAGGCAGGAAACTCTCGACTGGCGGTTGGGTGCAGTGCTCACCAAGCCTCTTCCTAGGCTCCCGGCCTTGGTTCAGATGCTGCTTCGGATCGGTGCCTATCAACTCCTCTTCCTCGACCGTATTCCCGCGTCGGCTGCGGTCCATGAAACCGTCGAGTTGACCAAGGCCGCTACGCAGCAATTGGGACGGGATTGGAGTGCGCTGGTGAACGCGGTCTTGCGCAATCTCATTCGGTTGCCTATGCCGAACCTCCCAGATCCGGCTATCCATCCGGCGGAATATCTGTCGATCAACTACGGCATCCCTGTGTGGCTGAGTCAGCGGTGGTTGACACGCTTGGGATATACACAAGCAGAGTCCGCTTGTCAGGCTGCCGGTGCAACCCCGGCACTCACCTTTCGGGTCAACCGGATGCGATTGACGAGGGACCGCCTTCTGGAACAGTTCGCACAAGCCGGAGTCCTAGCCCATCCGACTAGCATAAGCCCAGTAGGAGTGCAGTTGGACCAGGGGCAGGATGTTTCCTCGCTTCCGGGATTTGAGGGTGGTGATTACTATATCGAAGATGAAGCCGCGCAACTGATTCCGCCGATCCTTGATCCTCAGCCCGGTGAGTCGATTGTGGATGTCTGTGCAGCTCCCGGAGGGAAGGCCACGCACCTTGCCGAACTGATAGGTGATCGAGGCTCGATTGTCGCGTTGGACCTGAACGCGTCAAGACTCGCATTGCTCCGAGACAACTGTCGAAGACTGGGGTTGCGATGTATTGTCCCCGTCGTGGGAGACGCGAGGCGACCGTCTGACTGGCCTGTGGACGTTGGAGGATCCCGTCATGCCGGACTGCCTCTGTTCGACCGTATTCTCGTCGATGCCCCCTGCAGTGGACTTGGTGTCTTGCGGCGCCATCCGGAATCGAAAGGCCGGCGACAGGAATCCGCATTCGCTCGACATCACACGCTACAAGGGCAGATCCTTGAATCCGTCGCTCCCTGCTTGCGGCCCGGCGGCGTGCTGGTCTATAGTACGTGTTCGAACGAACCTGAAGAAACCGAAGAGGTCGTGAGCCGATTTTGTAAGGCCTATCCAGGATGGGTGCGTGAATCTGTGGCTCCCTGGCTTCCACCCACTGCGCTGCCTTTCGTGACCGAGCACGGGGCGCTCTCCACCATGTGTAATCGCGTCGGAATGGACGGATTTTATGCGGTTCGTCTGAGGAAGATGGGCTAATGACACACCCGATCTATATCGCCCCATCGATTCTCTCAGCCGACTTTGCCAGACTGGCGGAAGAGATCGCCGCTGTGGAGCAAGCGGGCGCCGATCTTTTGCACGTGGACGTGATGGACGGCCATTTCGTGCCCAATCTGACGGTGGGGCCACCGATCGTCGAAAGCTTGAAGAAGGTCACCAAAATCCCGCTTGATGTGCATCTCATGATCACCAATGCGGATGCTTTTATTCCAGAATTTGCCGACGCCGGTGCGGACTATCTGACCGTGCATGTTGAGGCCTGTCCGCATCTGCATCGTACGGTTCAGTTGATTAAGGAGCACAACGTCAAGGCTGGAGTCACCCTTAATCCCGCGACGCCGATGTCGTTACTTCAAGAAATCTTGGGCGATGTCGACCTTGTCTTGATCATGTCCGTGAATCCGGGTTTCGGTGGGCAGACATTCATCCCGTCGGTCCTCAAGAAAATTGCGGAAGCGCGGGCCATGTTGGATCGGATCGACAGTCATGCACTGCTTGAAGTCGACGGCGGTGTGAAGGTGGACAATACGAGAGAGATCGTGGCTTCCGGTGCAACGGCATTGGTCGCAGGGTCCGCGATCTTTTCTCAACATGATTATACAGCGACGATCACCGCCTTACGGGCGGCCGCTCAGACAGCCATTCAATCCACGCCGCGTGCGGCAGTGAATCGATAGGGCATTCAGCGTGGATATCTCCGGCGTCATCGATAGCCTGCACCCTCTCGAAATCAAAGTCCTGATGACATTGGGCGCGCAGCAGCCTGCCATCGCGTTCAAGAGCGAAGACTTAGCCGTTGCCGCGGAATTGGAGCCGTCTCAACTCAGTATGGCGGTTGAGTGGCTCCTGGCGAAGGCCTTGATCGAGATCCAATCCGAGATCGTCACGCCGGTTGTCTCGCTGACAAAGATCGGAGAAGAGTATTATCAAACAGCCGCTCCGATCGAACGCATTTTATCGGCCGCGCGTGATGCGGCCGGAACAGGGAAGCGGCTGACGATCGGCGATCTTCAGTCGCAACCGGGAGTGGATCCTTCCGATGTCAGCAAAGCCGTAGGGCGACTGAAAAAAGAAGGTGCCTTACTGATTATCCAGGGTGGATGCATTGAGACGACCGGACGCTCAAGCCAGACGGCAGACGCCCTTCGGCCACTCTTGGAGGAGGTTCACGAGGCCTCTCGGGAACTGACAAGCTTCTCACCCGAACGTCAACAACTGATCGAAGACTATTCGGTGAAGCGCGGGAACGCTAAGGAGCCCTTCCGTGTCGATGAGCGCGTGACGCGCTCGTTTGTCTTGTCCCCTTCCGGTATCAGCGCGGTTGCGCAACTCATGAGTCAAGGACTTGTGGAAGAGATCTCGCAGTTGAGTCCCGAATTACTCAAGGACGGCAGTTGGCGTCAGAAACGATTCAGGAAATACACGATCAGCCTGCGCCCGCCTCGCATCGGCACCGGCAGGAAACATCCCTATCGCGAGTTTCTCGATACGGTCAAAACGAAGCTTGTGAGCATGGGGTTTCAGGAAATGCGTGGGGCGCTCGTCGAAACCGAGTTCTGGGATATGGATGCGCTGTTTATGCCGCAGTTCCATCCTGCTCGAGACATTCATGACGTGTACTTCGTCAAGTCGCCGAGTCATTCCACGGTCGTGAGCGAGCCGTTTGTGTCGCATGTCGCCAAAGTCCATGAAAACGGTGCTGAGACGGGTTCTACCGGGTGGGGATATTCGTTCGACATTCGGCGAGCGCAGCGGCTGGTCTTGCGGAGCCAAGGGACGGCGGTCTCGGCTCGAACGCTGGCGGCCTCTCCTCATGTGCCCGGCAAGTACTTCTCGATCGCCCGCTGTTTTCGCTATGACCAAGTCGATGCTACCCACGCCACGGATTTTTTCCAAGTGGAAGGTATCGTGTTGGGGACCGACATTAACTTCAGAACGCTGCTGGGACTTCTGAATCTGTTTGCCCGCGAAGTCGCGCAGGCTAGGGAAGTGAAGTTCGTGCCGGCCTACTTCCCGTTCACCGAACCATCGGTCGAATTGCATGTGCGTCACCCACGATTGGGATGGATGGAGTTGGGTGGGGCAGGGCTCTTCAGGCCTGAAGTCACCGTACCGCTCGGTGTCACCGTGCCGGTCATTGCGTGGGGGTTGGGGCTCGATCGAATGGCGATGGTCGCACTGGGTATTCATGATATTCGCGAGCTCTTCACCGACAATCTGGAGTTGATTCGCACGACCAGAGGACAGCTCTAACCATGCCCACGATCACCATATTCAAAGACGATTTCGAGTCTCTGCTCGCGCGGGACGCCGGTACTGGGCCGACACTCTCGATCGCACAACTGGAAGAATGGCTGATGCTGGTGAAAGGCGAACTGAAAGGCCATAATCCGGAGACCGGAGAATTGCGTGTCGAGCTACAAGACAGCAATCGTCCCGATCTTTGGTGCTGCGAAGGGATTGCCCGACAAATTCGCATTAAGCAGCAGGGGCAGCTCAAGCCGTATGCCTTCTTTGCCAAAAAGCCGACATCGTCCCACCATCTGATCGTGAAGCCTGGGATGGAACAAGTGCGTCCATACGTGGCGGCCTGTACGGCCAAGGGCTATCGAGTGACCGAGAAGGGACTGGCTCAGCTGATTCAAACCCAGGAGAAGCTGGCCGATATCTTTGGGCGTAAACGTAAGACTGTCTCCATCGGGATCTATCAACTGCCGAAGATCAGCTTTCCCGTCACCTATGAGCTGGTGAAACCGGACGAAGTCCGCTTTACTCCATTGGGGATGGAGACGACCATGACGCTGTCGGAGATCCTCATGGTGCATCCCAAAGGGCTGGAGTATGGGCATATCCTGGCGGTCAAGAATCAGCTCCCGGTACTCCGTGACGCGAAGAACCAGCCGCTCTCGTTTCCGCCGATTATCAACAGCCGAGAAATCGGAGAAGTACGGGTCGGTGACGACGAGCTCTTTGTTGAAGTGACCGGAACGGATCTTCCGATGGTGATGCTCACGCTGAACATCTTCGCGGTGAATCTTGCCGATCGCGGGGCCACGATTGAACCGATGGAAGTCCAGTATCCAACGAGTACTCCGTTGGGCAAGCGAGTCAAGAGCCCTCAAGATTTTGGGAAATCTAAAACGATTCAAATCAAGACGATCGAACAAGCGCTGGGGCAGGAACTCGGTGGACAAGTCGTGGCGCAGGCACTTGAAAGCTATGGCCTCGATGTCTCAAAGGAAAAGGGATCGATCAAGGCAAAGTTGCCGCCCTACCGCCAGGACTTGCTGCACATGATGGATGTCGTCGAGGATGTCGCCATGAGTCGAGGGTATGCCGAATTTACTCCCGTTATGCCGGCGCAATTTACGGTGGGAGGATTATCCGACATTGAACACCTGTCGGATCGGGCTCGAGACCTGATGGTGGGACTCGGCTTTCAGGAGATCATCTCCAACATTCTCGGGTCGCCTGAGCAATATTCTCATTTCATGCGACTTGAAGACACGGAGTGGGGACGGACGGTCGAAATCGATAATGTCATGTCCTTGAGCTTCTCGTCGCTACGACAGTGGATGTTGCCGTCGTTGTTGCGGATTGAGGCGGCGTCCAGTCGGGCATTCTATCCTCATCGACTCTTTGAAGCCGGGGAGGTCGCGATTCCAGATAGCGCGCATGCATTGGGCTCACGGACGGAGACCGTCTTGGGGGCGGTGCTTGCCCATGCCGGTGCACATTTTTCAGAAATCCATTCCTGTCTGGATACGTTGTTCTATCATTTGGGGAGAGAGTACCGGTTGGAACCGGTTCCGCACCCTTCATTTTTGGAAGGTCGTGCGGGGCGGATTCTGATCGAAGACAAGCCCGTCGGCATTATCGGTGAGGTGCACCCAGAAGTGCTCGAGCGTTGGCAGATCGCCATGCCGGTTGTGGCCTTCGATCTCAACCTCTCGCAGCTGATCAATTAAGGGTGAGCTCCAGGTATCGGACCTTGCGTGGTCATGCTGCAACCGATGTGATACCGTCGTGAAACTCACGAAGGGGAACAACGCCTGTTGTTCCCCTTCGTGTTGTGTTTGGTAGCGCTGGTAGAGAAGCTTAGGCTGCTGCGGGCACGTGTTGCTTTGCTAAGCCGACTAATTTCTCAAAGCCGGTGGCGTCCTTGATGGCCATGTCCGACAGGACTTTGCGATCCAACAGCACGTTCGCTTTCTTGAGGGCATTCACAAACCGGCTATAGGTCAGCCCGTGATTCCGTACCGCAGCACTGATGCGGGCAATCCATAATTGACGGAAATCCCGCTTCCGGTTCTTACGTCCGGTGTAAGCGTAGGTCAGACCCTTATCAACACTTTCCGTTGCTGAACGGAACAACCGGCTTTTCCCGCCGTACTGACCTGACGCCAGCTTGATCCGCTTCTTCCGTCTGGCTCTCGTTTTTGGTCCACCTTTTGCGCGAGGCATTCTTCATTACTCCTTTTGGGTCTTGAAATTCACAACATGACACGATCGCCGCCTAGACATACGGTAGGAGTCGATTCAATGTAGAAACAACCGTGGAATCTACCACTGCTGTTCCGCTCAGGCGGCGCTTCCTGTCGTGTCGCTTACTGGTCAGTATGTGCCGCTTGCCCGCCTTGCGGCGGACGATCTTCCCGCTCCCGGTCTTGGCAAAACGCTTGCTCGTCCCTTTATGCGTCTTCATTTTCATGTTGGAGATCCTTTGGTTGCGTTCTCACTGCACTACACGTTAATGTTTCGGGGCAACGATCATGATCAAGCTACGCCCTTCCATACGAGGAGCATACTCGATCGTGCCGGCTTGTGCCAACTGCTCAATGACGGAGTTCATCACGGCACGCCCCATCTCCTGATTGGCCATTTCTCGTCCTCGATAGGTGAGGGTGACCTTGGTCTTGTTGCCCTCTTCTAAAAACGTCTTCATCTGTCGGACTTTGATTTCAAGATCGTGCTTATCGGTCCGTGGGCGCAACTTGATTTCCTTCACCTGCGTGGACTTTTGGTGACGCCGGTTTTGATGATCCTTTTTGCTCAGCTCATACTTATACTTCCCAAAGTCCATAATTCTACAGACTGGGGGGACCGAAGTAGGAGCGACCTCCACCAAATCGTGGCCAGTCTCTTGGGCCTGGCGAAAGGCATCGGCTGTCTGAAGGATACCGAGCTGTTCTCCCTCTGGGCCAATGACACGAACTTCTCGGACTCGAATTTCACGATTCACACGTAATTTGGGGACGATAGGCCACCTCTCTCTTAGTGAGTGTGTTGAAGCTCTCGCTGGGTATGCTTGAGCTCAGATTGCAACAGATTCACGATCTCAGTCACGGTCATCGTGCCTAACGTGGCCCCACTTCGGCCTCTGACTGAGAGCGTGCCATTCTGGACTTCTCGATTCCCTGCCACCAACATGAACGGGACCTTTGCCTTTTCAGCCTCGCGAATCTTGAACCCGATCTTTTCATTTCGAAGATCCGCTTCGGCCCGGAAGCCGGCTGCTTTCAATTGTGCCACAACGGCGCTGACATAGTCCTGCTGCTGATCAGTAATGTTGATGACCACTGCTTGTATGGGTGCCAACCAGGTTGGAAAGGCGCCGCCGTAATGCTCAATCAGAATGCCGAAGAACCGTTCAATCGATCCCATCAAGGCGCGATGAATCATGATCGGGCGGTGGGCTTTCCCGTCTTCTCCGATATAGCTCAAATCAAACCGCTCGGGATTGTTGAAGTCCACCTGGACCGTGGAACATTGCCATGAGCGGCCGAGCGCATCTTTGATCTTAATGTCGATCTTGGGGCCATAAAACGCCCCACCCCCTGGATCCAATTGAAAGGCAATCCGACGACCCTTCAATGCGGCTTCCAAGGCGCTGGTGGCCAATGTCCAATGCTCATCGCCGCCGACCGATTCCTTCGGACGGGTGGAGAGAAACACTTCGAATTCAGTGAATCCGAATGTTTGGAGCACGAAAAATGTAAAGTCCAGCACCCGGCTGACTTCCACCTCCATCTGATCAGGCCTGCAGAAGAGGTGGGCGTCATCTTGCGTAAATCCGCGCACGCGCATGAGTCCGTGCAGAACGCCGGTCCGTTCGTATCGGTAGACGGTCCCAAGCTCGCCATATCGAATGGGAAGATCGCGATAGCTTCGCAGGTGAGACTGATAGATCATGATGTGGTACGGGCAATTCATCGGCTTGAGTTGGTATTCGCTGCCCTCCAGCTTCATGGAGGGAAACATGTTGTCCCGATAGTAATCGAGGTGTCCGCTGGTTTTCCAAAGATCAAGGCGGGCCGTATGTGGGGAGTAGACCAGGTTGTACCCATCGCGAATATGCTGTTCTCGCCAAAAGTTTTCGATCAAGAGACGGACGGTCGCTCCTTTGGGATGCCAGAGCACGAGACCAGGGCCGATTTCGTCCTGGATACTGATCAAGTCCAGTTCTTTTCCGACTTTGCGGTGATCACGGCGCTTAATCTCTTCCAGCCTGGCCAAATAGGCATCGACTTCGGCCTTGGTTGGAAAAGACGTTCCATAGATTCTCTGCAACATCGGATTTCGTTCATCACCTCGCCAGTAGGCACCCGCGGTGTTGAGCAGCTTGAGAGCCCCGATGTGGCCGGTTGTGGGGAGATGGGGACCTCGACAAAGATCCACAAAGTCGCCCTGCGTATATGCAGTGATCGGCTCGTGATCGGGAAACCCTTGAATCAACTCGACCTTGTAACGCTCACCGCGAGAGGTGAAAAAATCAATGGCCTCCTGTTTGGAGAACTCTCTCCGTGTAATAGGGAGGTTGCGTTGGATGATATCTGCTGCACGAGCTTCGATCTTTTCAAGATCTTCAGGAGTAAAGGGGCGCTCGAACGCGAAGTCGTAGTAGAAACTATCGTCCAAGGCAGGGCCGATCGTCAGTTGGGCTGACGGAAAGAGCTCTTTGACCGCTTGAGCCATGACGTGGGTACTGCTGTGGCGGTAGACCTCCCGACCGTCTGCACTATCGAACCGAAGCGGTTCGATCAGTGCCTCATCTGCAAGCGGACGTGACAAGTCAACAACGGCCCCATCCACTTTGGCTGCGAGCACATCCTGCCCCGACACCCCAAGCGAACAGAGGGCGGCCCCCACGGTGTCACCCGTTTTCGTATCCGTACTATGGCCGTCCTTGAGCGCGATCTTCATCGAGTCTATTTACACAACCGGGAGCACGAGGAAAAACACAGACGCTGTGCGTCTGTAAAGGCGAACTCAACCGCTCAGTATCAACTATGGTAGGCGCGGACGGTCTTGAACCGTCGACCTCTACCGTGTCAAGGTAGCGC
>CAYSFU010000109.1:0-9781 GCA_964430555.1 uncultured Nitrospira sp.
GTGTGCCAGGGGTGGGCCCCGTGCTCACCACGACGCTCCTCGCGAATCTGCCAGAGCTCGGCACGTTAACTCGCAAAGAAGTGGCGGCCTTAGCCGGCGTGGCCCCGTTCCCACGAGACAGCGGCACCCTCAAGGGGCGGCGGGCTCATGTGCGAGCCGTGCTCTACATGGCGGCGTTGGTGGCCTCACGGAAGAACCCCGTCATTCGTATCTTTTATCAGCGGCTCTGTCAGGCAGGAAAAGCAAAGAAGCTGGCACTGACGGCCTGCATGCGAAAGCTTCTCACTATTCTTAATGCATTGGTGAAGAGTCGTACGCTGTGGCGGGTCGGAGTTCAGCAACCCGCTTGACTTTGAAGACAGTTGCTGACCCTTATAATTCCTCGTTAGCGAGCAGCTTTGGCGTAGATAGTGATGGAAAAATCTTGGCGTGCGGTGAGGCATTGAGCTTGGCTAGAAAGACTTCCCCCACCCCTATTATGCACTCCGATCACTACGCAGTGATGCGGAGGACATTCTTGCCGCGCGCAGGTTTCTGTTCATAGGCCTGCAGAAAATTCTCGATAGAGAAGACGGATCCCGCGACAGGTCGAAGGATGCCGGTATCGATCAGACGCGAAATGTCTATCAATTGATTTCGGTTTGGCTCGACGATGAAGAAGGCATCGCGCACTCGCTGCTCTCTCACCCCTTCGGCATCGGCTGCAATGGTCACCAGGCGACCACCTTTTTTAAGTACGCCCCACGAACGGTCTCTCGTGTCTCCTCCCACCGTATCGAGCACCACATCGACGTCTCCGACGACCGTTTCAAACGGGGTGATCCGATAATCGATGACGTCATCGGCGCCGAGCGCCTTCACAAAGTCGGTGTTCGCCGACGAGGCTGTTACGACCACATGTGCCTTCTGATACCGGGCTATTTGCACGGCAAAATTGCCGACTCCACCGGCCGCGCCATGGATCAACACCCGTTGCCCTGCTGAAAGGTGGGCGCGATCGATGAGCCCCTGCCAGGCAGTCAGGGCTGAGATCGGCACTGCGGCGGCCTGAGTATGGTCAAGCGTGGCAGGCTTCGGGGCAATGTTGGCCGGAGCGGTCACGCAATATTCCGCCTGAGCCCCATCCATGAACCAATCGCTCAGTCCGTAGATGGAATCTCCGATTTGTACACCTGTGCAATCAGGTCCGACCGCTTCGACAACACCAGAGAATTCGTGACCCAGAATAATCGGAAAGAGTCTCATCCCACCTTCGGGAGTGTGGAATGTGGGATACCAGTCGAACTCCGTGGGTGTAATCGCAGTGGCATGAACCCGGACGAGCACTTGATTGTCTTTCGGAATCGGTTTCGGCGCATCCTCATAGAGAAGCGACTCAGGGCCGCCAACTTGATGTATCCGTAGCGCTTTCATGGGAAGATCCGCATCGTGTGACTTGCTGCTCCGATCCGATCTGCTGTCACTTCGTGACGGCAGAAAAGAACTGTTCACGCGGAGAAGTATAAAAGGTGTCGAGAGTACGTGCAAAAACAATTTTGACGGTGCATCCCCGCAGCGTGGTCTAAAAATGCAAGGGGACCATGTGATCGCTCTCTTGAAATTGTTTGCCGATGGTGTTGTGATCTCGGTTGTTGACTTTCTCGACCCCAATATAGCGAGGGCCGCATAAACTGGGTCGGAGGTCTACTCTTACCGAGATTGACTTGATCACCGTAGAATATCCAGCAGGTTTCGCTCTTTCCAAGGTGTGCTGCCGAACACCTCGCACTTCATACCTCAACTAACACGTTGAACGACTACCGCAGCTTGAGAAGACCTTGGACTATCACGCTTTTGAAACAATTTTGGCTGAAACGCATTCT
The DNA here is from genome assembly GCA_964430555.1 of uncultured Nitrospira sp. Lineage (GTDB taxonomy): Bacteria > Nitrospirota > Nitrospiria > Nitrospirales > Nitrospiraceae > Nitrospira_D. The sequence continues at coordinate 1,863 of CAYSFU010000109.1, forward strand.
ATATGCAGACTCCCGACTCCTCGTGTTTTCGAGGCGTCGAGCATCTCGCCGCTGCAGCGGCACTCGTCCTGGCCCATTGCATCAAGCCCCGAGACAGCATCGTCAATTTCTGGCTGCAGAGAAACTGATAGATTTCTTGAATGAAACTCCCGACCCCTTTACTCCTCCTCACCCCCCAACTCTTAAACTCTCAATCTGGCGAGGGTTCTTCATATCTGACGGAACGTGAGGCGGCGGCGTCCCCACCGCCTCACCCAGAGAACCAACATCACTGCACCTTAGAACGGCGTAAACCTGAGCGTACCATTCAACGTGATGCGCGACTCAGGATTACTTAGAGGATTTAGGAGCACTGTATTGGTAAACGTCAGAGTACCAGCCGATCTGCTTAGGGTAGCCCCTGAACATCTATTAGTGCTTGGATCAATACAAGCCCATATAGCAACCTCGCCAATTCCCGCCTCCTTAACTGTGAAAGTTATTGATGTCTGACCTGTCGATGGAACGGTTCCAAAAGTTAAGTATTCAAAAGGGTCCTCTGGGCGTTGAATTTCCCTTTCCCAGAAGTTAAGAATAAGAGCACCACGATCTGTAATATCCGTAGTGGTCAGGTCCGGTTTCACCACAAGGGTACCGCCGACGTTGGCTGGTGCATTCGACACCGTCAGCGTTCCGCTACCACCCCCGGTGTTCCCTCCCCCTCCTGAGGAATTGTTAATTTTGATATAGAACAAAGTCGTATCCGATTGTGGCGGCATCGCACTATCCTGCACCTGCACCCGAAAAAATGACGATTGAACCGTTGTCGGCGTGCCGCTAATAACCCCGGTTGAGGCATTCAGGGATAACCCTTCAGGCAAGCTCCCAGATATGACACTCCAAGTTATGGCGCCGGTGCCACCTATCGCCGTCAAGGTCGTGTTGTAAGCTGTGCCCACAGTCCCGTCCGGAAGCACCCTGCGCCTGATCACCAGCGGCTCGTCATTTGGTGCGATGACCGTGATGGTCAACTCCTTGGTTGCCGTCCCACTCGCTGAATCAGTCACCTTGACAGTGATCGTCGTGGTGGCAGCAGCGGTAGGTGTCCCTGAGATTACACCCGCTGAATTCATGGATAATCCCTCCGGCAACGGGTTCGATCCGGTATTCAAATTCCACACATAGCCGGGCACCCCGCCAGAGGCGGCCAACGTCTGATTATACGCCACGCCGACGGTACCGCCTGAAAGAGACGCCGTTGTGATCGTTGGTGCTACGAGCGGAGAGGGCGGTGGTGGTGGCGGCGCCACCCCGACAATCGTTAGTGTGAACGTGTTCGTTTTGCTCGCGCCCGTTGAGTCTGTCAACTTGATGGTGATCGCCGTCGTTCCAGATGCCGTCGGTGTTCCAGAGATCACCCCGGCTGGATTCAACGTTAACCCCGCCGGAAGCGGGTTCGATCCCGCATTGAGACTCCACACATACCCAGGTACTCCACCGGACGCGACCAAGGTCTGGTTATACGCCAGCCCAACCGTACCACCGGGAAGTGCCGCCGGCGTGATTGTTAGCTGCCCTGGCTGCTTCACGAGGCAGTTGGGTAGATTGATATCCGTTGCCGAGGGGCCGACCTTCACTGTATTTGAGATTGGGACCACATTGAAGGTCTGTGCATCAAATTCAAAGAGCCCAAGCTTGGCCTGACTGTTCTTGCGTATGGCCACCGAGAAGGTCCCATCCGTTGCCGTCGCATCGAAGGCTGTCCCGGTGTAATCAAGCCCCTCCGTCTGCACGAGGGTATTGGCCACTGGTTGCCCATTCGCGTCCTTCACACACCCATTCACCACAATGCTGTCGAGCACCAGATCGGCATTCCAATAGGTGATACGGGACACAGGCCCTTCATAAAATTGATTCGCGCCGGTTCCTTGCAGCGTGGCGATGCCGTCTTCCCGCCATATCCCAGCGGTATCGTCGAAGAACCACAAGGGCATCGTGGCCGGTGGATTTGAAGACTGGGTCCTGAGCGGAATACGAATGGTCGCCGTTGTGCCTGGCGCCAGCGTGTAGCGAGCTCCGGTGCTGTCGCGAACATCGACTTGCATGGCACCGCCACTTTCGAGCGGTTGCACCGATCCCCCACCAGCCGCGATCCCATTGAATCCACCCGGCATCGTGCTTGGTTCTTCTGTCGGATTAATCGGCGTCAAGGAAACGTTCACCGACCCTACCGGCGCTCCTCCAGCTACCCGCACCAAGCTATTGGCAGGAATCGTCACACGAGCGGGCGAATTGGGCACGGTTACGGTTCCACCCGTTGAAACGGAGACCGTCTCGGTGACTCCAATCGGCACGAGCTTGACCCCGAGGTTAGTGGTCTGGGCTGTTAAAACACGCACGACGGGGAAAGCCTCGGCGAATCCGCTTCCTTCTACACGCACCACCGTGCGATCTCCAGTAGGAGCAGAGATGCTAAATTTTCCATCCGCTGCAGTTGTGGTGGTTGCCGTCTCTGTCTTCACAGCAGCTCCGCTCACCGGTGCATCGTTTGCCAGAGAGACGACTTGCCCCGTCACTGTCCCTGTAGCCTGCACCCCTGGAACAGGCGTTCCACTTCCTGAATCCCCTCCCCCTCCACAACCAGCGATTAACGCCAGCACAACACTCAGAATAGCGGGGCTTAGGATGGCCGAGCATTGTTTTTCCTTTAACCAGAATTCCCTCATTATCCCCTCCTGCTTCGTAATCACATACGATTCTTCGACCGCCCCATGCCACACGGTTCAGATAGTACAGGGAGGGACCTTACTACACCGAATCCAACGACATCAATACTTTCACCTACGAACACTTCGACTATGAGACTATTCGGCCAGCACTCGTGATAAACAGGGCTTAAGTTAGGAGGGAATAATAGGGTCGGATACCTTTCGGCTACTGTGTCAACCTGAAACAGGACTGTTTGCCTATCTTATGCGAAGCATCATTTGAAAGTCTCCGCCTTAATCAGTCCCCTTCCATACACGTAATCCACGTGACCTCATATGCTGGACAATGTGGTGATATGAATTTGCCGGTTCTGAGTTTCAATAGGAGGTAGTATGCAACCTACTTGATATAGACCACGCCAGGTAAGCCTTCAAGATCCGCGTCACCGGTAACCACGTGGGCTTCCTGATCTCGTCCTGTGGCATACACCATCGCATCAGCCATCGCCAGTCCATGCTGTAGGCTGAGGTCCGCAGCCAGCAACGCAATAGACTCCGTCAATGGGATCACGTGGGTTGCATGGAGACGCCCGGCAAACTGTAAGGCCGTTTCTTCGCCTCGCTCCCGTTTGATTTTCTTATAGACCTCGTACAGCACGATTGTTGGGGTAATAAGATGGTGCCGTGGAGTCAGATAGCTCGCATAGCGATTGGCTCTGGGGCCATCGGTGAAGAATTCGACCCATCCACTGGAATCCAACAGGATCTTCATTCTCAATCCTGCTTCTCTCTCATCTCCGTCGTTGCCATACCCTTGAGTGCCCCTTTCAACGATTTGATGGGCACTTCCGGAACCAGCGTAATGACGCCTCCCTTTTCAACGATGAATAAACGTTGCCTGGGTGTCAGATGTAGCTTGTCTCGAACTTCCTTCGGGATGACGATCTGAAACTTAGACGAAATTGTGGTGGTAGTCATAGTGATCCCCTTACTGTTACATGATCGATCATAAAATCGTCTTACGGCTCAGGTCAAGCCAAACATGACTTCACATCTTTCCCGAGGAAGAGAGTCGGCCCAGCGTGGCCGGCCGGAAACACCACCGTCTTTCTGCGTCCTTTTCTTTTGACTGATGTCCCCTGATGCCGTTGTGCCTCTGTCATCAGGCCACAAGCGAGACAGCTGTTACACGTTCTTACTGAGCCTTTGGTTCTGGACAACGTGAGAAGAGGCCTCACTCATCTTTCTTCATCGAAACATCTCTGCTAGAATATCGATACCTTGCATGAGGTCAATGCCAGATTCTTTAACCTGATACGGCACGAATAAAGGAGCGTTCTTGATATGGCTGATGTTGCGTGTGTGACATGCGGACAAACAGGCGAAGCCATCACGGCCAATTTGTTTCTGGGTAAACTTGAATCAGAAATAAAAAGCAAGGTTTGCGTGGAGTGCTGGAAAAAGTGGGAAGGCATGCGGGTGATGGTGATCAACGAATATCAGGTCAATCTCGGCGATGAGAGCGGCCGTGAACTGGTGCGCAAACAGATGAAAGCATTTTTGAAGCTCGGAGAGCCGGTTGATTCGTCAAAAGTTGCAGAGAACTATCGGCCGACGGGTGGCTGATCATCGCCTTTTGCCTCTGAGTGCCTAGGAATCGGATTCTCTTTTTCCCCTGCGTTGTCGCCGACTTCGTTGACATGGGTAATCGGAAAGTGGTACGGTGCAATGATGTGTGCCGTTTCTTTGTGAGGATGGTTAACAATACAGATGATTACGCAGATGCAGGTCAAGGGGCTGATGTTCGACCCCTACAACAATGCGTACATCGTCATTCTGCGAGACGATGATCAGGTTGAAATGCTTCCTATCTGGGTGGGCAAAGCGGAAGCCAGTTCGATCAGTATGGCTCTCGAGAAAGTGGCTCCGCCCCGTCCGATGACGCATGACTTCATGAAGTCTTATTTGGATGCCTTTGATGCCAAAGTCATCAGCGTGGTCATCACCGATCTGAGTGAGCATACCTACTTTGCCAAGATCCATCTGATGTACGGTGATTCTGAGTATGCGGTGGATTCGCGTCCGAGCGATGCCATCGCGCTTGCGCTGCGGGCACAGGCGCCGATTTTTGCCAGTGAGTCGGTGATTCACAAGCAAAGTTCCGAAGAACTCGGTCAGTGGCTGGAAAATCTGAAGCCTGAAGACTTTGGGAAGCTTGATTCCTGAGCGAGGTAGATCTGACATGGCCGGTGGCTCATTGCAAGATTCCGGGCCTTTGATCCAGCTTGTCGTTGACCGCGTGGTGGAGGACCCCGCCACGGATACGAGGATCGTGGTGTTGGCTCGAAAGGACGGCACCCTCGAGCACTTCATGGTGTGGGTCGGGGCTTCGGAAGGTGAAGCGATCAAGCGAGCCTTGGACACGTCGGTGACCGCACGGCCGATGAGCCACGATTTGATCAAGAGTTGCGGCGAGCATCTTGGGATCATCACCGAACGTGTGGTCCTGACCGACGTGAAGAGCAGTACGTACTATGCGACGGTCTTCCTTGAAAACAAGGGAGTGACTCGTACCCTGGATGCACGGCCGAGCGATGCAATTGCCTTGGCCCTGCGCTGTCAGGCTCCGATTTATGTCACACCGGATGTGTGGCAACGGCGGAGCGGACAGCAATTGGATGCCTGGCTGTCAAAGTTGGAAACAAAGAATATCGGAGCGCAGGAAGTTTAAGCCTTTTAACGTCGGCTAGAAGAGCCGCAGTGGAGAAAGAAAACGATGATGACGACGTACTTTGAGAATCCGGTTCATGTGAAAGAAACGTGGCATCTGGTGGATGCTGACGGCAAAACCTTGGGACGTTTGGCGGCCAGAGTCGCCGGCGTATTGCGCGGAAAGCATCGCCCGACGTTCACCCCGAACGTCGATATCGGCGACCATGTGGTCATCGTGAATGCGGAGAAAATTCAATTGACCGGCGGGAAAATGGACAAGAAGCTCTATCATCGCCATACCGGGTATCCTGGAGGCCTGAAAACCGCTTCGGCCAAACATGTCTTCCAAAAAGATCCGGCACAGCTCTTGATCACGGCGATTGAAGGGATGCTTCCGAAGACGCCACTCGGCAATGGCATGGCCAAGAAGCTTCGTGTCTATGCGGGGCCGAATCATCCGCATCAGGCGCAACGTCCGCAACCGATTTCACTCTAATATAGCTTCACGACTCAAACGAGAAGGAGACCAGTCGCATGGCAGCAGTGACACAGTATGCAACGGGACGGAGGAAGTGTGCGGTGGCGAGAGCCTGGGTCACCGGGACCGCTGGTGATATTACCGTGAATGAGAAGCCGTTGGAGCAGGCGTTTCCGCGTTTGACCCTCCGACAGATCATCCAATTGCCGCTTGAAATGGCAGGCCTGATGGGTAAGTATTCGATCAGCGCGACCGTTTACGGCGGTGGCCCGACTGGGCAAGCCGGTGCGCTGCGTCATGCGATTGCACGAGCATTGGTTGCCATGACACCGTCGACCCGTGGCCCCTTGAAAAAGGAAGGGCTGCTCACTCGTGATTCGCGGGTGAAGGAACGGAAGAAGTACGGACAAAAGGGTGCTCGCAAGCGATTCCAGTACTCCAAACGCTAGACGAAAGAGGCGCGGATACAAAAAAGGGAAGGCCTCGTGCCTTCCCTTTTTTATATTATCGATTCGAACGCGTCATTCGATGAACATGAAAGCTGATGTCAAGCCCAGCACGTAGACCATAGAATCAATACCATCGAGCAAGTCTGCGGCGAGCGGATAGGTTCATTGTTTCTGGCGGCTCTTCCGGGAAGGTGGGCGTTGAGCGAGACGAGAACGACGTTGGCGGACTGTTTCAGCATCCTGCCTGAGGTTGATTGATGGGAAAAAAAATTCGAGTGGCCATTGCGGGAGCGAGTGGATATGCCGGTGCGGAATTGGTGCGTCTGGCTTCGGCGCACCCTCATTTTCTGATCACTGCGGTGACTTCTGAAAAGTCGGCGGGACAATCAGTGGCGTCCGTGTTCCCGAGCCTCACAGGAATCGTGGATCACCGGTTTGAAGCGCTGGCACCGGATGCCCTGGCGGAGCGAGCGGATGCGATTTTCCTTGCGCTTCCGCATACCAAGTCGCAGGATCCGGTTGCCACGTGCATCAAAGCCGGCAAATTTGTAGTGGATCTCAGCGCTGACTATCGATTGAAAGATGCGGGTACATATGAACGTTGGTATCAGACACCGCATGCGCATCCACACCTCCTCCAAGAAGCAGTGTACGGCTTGCCGGAGCTCCATCGCCGTGCCATTGCGCAGACGAAGCTTGTCGCATCGCCAGGCTGTTACCCCACAGCTGCAATTCTCCAGTTGGCGCCTCTCTTTGCCGGAGGTCTGGCGCAACTCGAGACGATCGTCATCGACGCCAAATCAGGAGTGTCAGGAGCGGGCCGGAGTCCGGCTCTCCCCTATCATTTTCCCGAGGCGCACGAATCTCTGGAACCCTACAAGATCGGGCAACATCGTCATATACCGGAAATCGAGCAAGAGCTCTCCGGCTTACGCGAGAAAACGGGGCCGGTGACCGTGACATTCACCCCGCACCTCGTCCCGATGAATCGGGGGATTTTGAGCACCGCCTATTGTCGATTGACTCGAGCGATGCCGCTCACGGAGCTGCGAGACGTCTACCGAGAGTTTTATAAAGGCGAACGATTCGTTCGGCTGTACGACGAGATCGTGCCGAATCCTCGCTATATCAAGGGAACGAACTACTGCGATGTCGGTGTGTACACGGATGCACGGGCTGGATGGGTCGTGACTGTGGCAGCGGTCGATAATCTTGTCAAAGGGGCTGCAGGTCAAGCCATTCAAGCCATGAATCTCATGCTGGATCTTCCCGAGGAAACCGGTCTACTCGCCCCCGGAAGCTATCCCTAATCACCCCACACCCACGTGCGCGGCAGGCCCTAATCATATTCTCCTGAGGTCGGCTCATGAAATCAAAGAATGCAGGCATTACATCTCCGCAAGGCTTCCAAGCGGCCGGTATCCATTGTGGCATTAAGAAGCCCGGGCTCCTCGATTTGGCGCTGTGTGTATCGGAGGTCAGCGGCCCGATTGCCGGGGTCTTCACGAAGAATCGCGTGGCTGCCGCGCCGGTCCTTCTCGATCGGTGCCATCTTCGGCGCCGTTGCGGGCGTGCGATTCTTGTGAACAGCGG
>CAYSFU010000110.1:0-9531 GCA_964430555.1 uncultured Nitrospira sp.
CCGCCTGCTCGCCCTGTACGGATTGTCGGGTCTGTCCACGCTCCTCTGCCTGCTGTTGCTCCGCACGCCAGCGGTAGAGGAGATGATCGGCAATCCCGAGGTCCCGCGCCACGTGGGTCACAGGCTGTCTTGATTCGCGAACCAGCCGCACCGCCTCTTCTTTAAAAGTCTCCGTATACGATCGTCGGGTCTTCGTGTTCATGTGGTCCTCCGATTTCAGCATTCTCCCACTTAGGGAGGTGTCTGTGAAATCGGGGGAAGGTCAAATGGTATCTTGGCAGGATCAGCTACTTAAGAATATTCGCAATGGTAAAACGAATTTGGAAGCTGGCGGAAGGGGGTTGGAAAAACTAATCAAATGCCTGCTGGATCTCGAGGGTTATAAAGCTGAGATCCTGTCTAAACGGAGATTCAAGGATCTTGGTGATGCCGATATTGAAGCAAATCGATCTGATTTTTTCGGCGATCACCAAAGACTTCTTGTTCAGGTCAAACACCACTCCGGGCAAAGTGACGCATGGGGGGCTCAACAGCTTACAGCGATTCTTGAGACTGAAAAGAAAGTCTTTGCAGAGCATAGACTTGTGCTTGTGACTACTGCTGATGCATCCCCAGAGCTCGTCGAATTCTGTGAACAGCAGGATGTAATATTAATTACCGGAGTTGAGCTTGTTAAATGGATTTATGAGCACATTGACCGGGTGCCGTTGGAGTGGCGTGCGCTGCTTGGGATAAGCCGCACAGGCGAGATTCTCTTCGATTCATGAGCATGAAGAATACGATTCAAAAGGATTGATAGGTGAATGCTTGCACGCCTGTGTCCTTCAATTGCACTCATGAAAGCGCGTAGAATAATTTCGTTGTGCTGGTTTGTAGTAGAGATTAGCACTTACTTTGACCTGCATGTCTTATCACGTCTACTGAAAGCTCTGGCTAGCAGAGTTAGTAACGGTTGAACTATGCCTGGATCTCTTTTCCACCTCGCCTTTCCGATTCACAATATCGAAGCCACGCTTCGGTTCTACGTCGATGGTCTCGGCTGTACGGTCGGGCGGCGGACGAAGCACGCGGTCACGCTGGGTTTGGCTGGCCAGCAACTTGTTGGGCATGTGACCACCAATCAGGAGCCACCGCAAAGGGGGATCTATCCTCGTCATTTTGGTCTGACTTTTTTGTCACAAGAAGACTGGCAGGCGCTGGTTGATCGGGCTAAGGCGAAGGGTTTGTCCTTCTATCAACAGCCTCGCGTACGTTTTCCCGCTACACGCATCGAGCACCAGACGTTCTTTCTGGAGGATCCATCCCACAATCTGCTTGAGTTCAAACACTACACCCACGAATCGGCCATCTTCGGTGAACAGGATCAGGGGCAGGTCGGCGATACCGAGGATGAGTAATGAAAAGAGATGATTGTCTGCCTTGAGCAAGGAGCTTCAATGCAGCGGGCTCTAAGAGACTAAAATCCTCTACATCGCGGATCATGGAATCATTTTTGATACAGCGCTGTATCTTTTTTGATTCAGCTTGTCTTCGTGGACTGACTGCTTTCCAATTGCGTCATTCAGTTTAATCAACATGAATAATTAGAAATCATCCATTAGCTATCCTGGCATAGTGTGTGCTTTGCAGTATGGTCATAATCTGACTGGTGGATTCACTCGCGTTTCAACGGTACTGATCCGACTGTGAAGCGGTGCATGGACCATGAGTCTGGATGTACAGAAAACCCTCTGTGTATATACCGTTCAAGAGTTGAAGGCACGCCCTATCCGACGTTTGCTCAGTAACAGCTCTCAATAGCACATCACTACCTAGTGATTGTTGACTGCAGTGTGAGAAGTCAAGGCCAGATCTTGAGTCTTGTTTAGGCGGAAGTCGCCTAACTGGCACTTGACTGGAATTTCAAAATACCCGAAAATGCCCATCGTCTCGATATATACTACTTATGTGAAATTGCTTGGAATCGTTATGCATTAAAGAAATGATACAGATAAGAAAGACCGCGGTAGTTATCTCTACTTTATTCGGCACGCGTCCAATCGCACAGGAATTCTCACGGCAATTAACACATTCGGCAATGCCCACCCTCTGGAACGAGTGGTCCAGCGATCCCGGTCAGCCCATACTGGAATTTCTCATTGAGTCGGCAAACCGTCGCGGCTTCGCCATCTTTATCCTTACCCGTTTTACTCTCCCAAGCGTCATGGCTGAGATAGGTTTCATGGCCGGGCGGATAGGTTTGCAACGAGTGCTCATTGTTCTTACGGAGAGTGACTATAGCAGTATATCGTCTGGTCGTAAGGGTGTCATGGTGATGTACAGCGGCCTTTAGCCGCACGTGGCTGGTTTGGAACTGATGTCGAGCGTGGGGCTGCTTGCAGCGAGCGCGTCCGGGCATTGAGGTTGGATTGGCGTGCGTCACAAAGAAGCTGCCTGCCTCATGCAGACGATGGAGCCGTTCGGAGTCGACAGAGACTCGGTCCATGACGTAGAAGGCCTCGGGTTCGGGTACCGCCAGATCGAGGAGATTGATATCGTGCAGTGTGCCGTTGCTGATATGCAGGAACGAGGGGATGTTGCCGCGCAGGTCCGAGAGCGTGTGCAACTTGAGGCCCCCCCCATTGCTCGAGCGAAACGGGGCCCGCAGAAACACCGCCAGATACAGGTCGATGGTGCTGGCATCCAGCGCATAGACCGTGTTTTTTAGATCGATATCACACAACTCCTAGGCATACAGCCGACGGACGATTCCAATGAACGACTGGGCCAAGTCGGCGTAGACGCGCCAGTCGTGCATCGCGCTCGCATTGGCTAAGGTATTGCGGGCAACGCTGCCGCGGATGCCCATGTAATCGAACGTGTCTCGCTGGTGTTCGCCGGCATGCTTTGATATCGCGCAGGTTCTCGCAAGAGGTCGGCTGCAGGGTCACCAGCGTGCTTGTGTGCATTGATCACTCTTCGCATGAGTTCCTTGCAGGATGGCGAAGGTTCGCAAAGGCTCGCATCGGAGTCCATCGAGAGACCAGAAGAAAGCATCATGTATCGACTCCGGTTCAATGCGTTACGGGCGATCAATCGCTCAACGTTGGGACACTATTGAAGTGGATGAAGATTCAAGTACAAAAACATCTGACGGAGGTCATAATGCTATGAGTTGCTATTCAGGTTTCGGCAATCTTGCCGATGGGCGGCACCCAATATGGATCGGTGACTTTGATGGCGATGGCCATACCGACGTCCTTTTTTATTATTCTGGCGATGACAACTGGTGGCTGGGAAGGTTTGTCAGCGGTGCAATTCATTGGGCTTTGGTTGGCAACACGGTGGGGTTTGGTCACGGCATCAATGATGGGCGCCCATTCTGGATGGGGCGATTTTCCCGAACAGACCGTGACGAAGTGCTTTTCTACTATCCAGGGGACGACAATTGGTGGCTGGGCACGGTGCTCAACGGCCACCTCGCATGGACGTTAGCGGGGAACACCGCCGGGTTTGGCCACGGCATCAACGATGGCCGCCCGTTCTGGATCGGCGACTTTGACGGCAGTGGGCGCCAGGAGGTGCTCTTCTACTATCCTGGGGATGGCAATTGGTGGCTGGGCACGTTCACCGGCACACAACTTACCTGGAGTTTTGCCGGCAACACGGTGGGGTTTGGTCACGGCATCAATGATGGGCGCCCATTCTGGACGGGGCGATTTTCTCGAACGGACCGTGACGAAGTGCTCTTCTACTATCCGGGGGACGACAATTGGTGGCTGGGCACGGTGCTCAATGGCCACCTCACATGGGCGTTAGCGGGGAACACCGCCGGGTTTGGCCACGGCATCAACGATGGCCGCCCGTTCTGGATCGGCGACTTTGACGGCAGTGGGCGCCAGGAGGTGCTCTTCTACTATCCAGGGGATGGCAATTGGTGGTTGGGTACGTTCACCGGCACACAACTTACCTGGGGTTTTGCCGGCAACACGGGGCGGCCTTGTTCCCAGAGCGTCGTTGTGCATTTTAAGTCACTACTGCCGATTACGGATGGCGTCAATACGTTCATCGATAGTCAGTTCCTTGCAATGCACGATCTCTTTAGTACCGGTGGGATCGCCATCTATCGTGGCACGACCGAGGACTTAAGTGGAAACGCTGCGCTGGTCTCACTTCGCGATCTCAGCGTCGGCGCCTGCCTCCTTGGTCAACTGACAGTTGACCAGAATGCCCTATACCAAAATAGGAACAACGTGAGAAAGAATGAATTAGTAGTCTATGTGGTGCAGACCCTCATAGGTGGAGCAGGGAACTTTGTCGGTTGTGCCGGACATCCCAATGGCCAGCCTGGCGCAGCCGTTGTGCAATCGAATGCCACATGGCTTGTTGCCCATGAGGTCGGACATGTGCTCGGGTTGCAGCATGTGGTCGAGACAGCCTCCACGAATAGCGATTGTTTGATGTGGCCGAGTACGGGGTGGACTAATGTACCGCCTGATCTTGCGCCGTCTGAATTCACGACCATGCGGGACAGCGCGTTCACAATTAATTGTTAATGGAGATGGTTATGCCAATGACGCTTGATCAGCTGCGCCGTCAGTTGAGCGCGATTGAACCCGAGGATGCAATGTATGCTGAGATTGGACCTACGGAGATTCTTCTCTTGCAACAGCTGTTAACGGACCCTGAGCCGTGGATGTCGGCACGAGCAATATATGCATTGAGCCGGATTGCCAACGAAGGTGCTGTGGCGGCCATACAGGGAGCGATTACTGACTCGCGCCCCGAGGTGAGAGTTGCAATAGCTGCAAGCGCAGCAAATTTAGCGGTAAGCTACTCCAACGTCATTCTAGCCAAACTCCTTGGGGATAAGGATATCGGAGTTCGCAAGTTTGCCGTTCAGTCCATTACGGTGGCAAGTGATCCTGCTATCCATACGAAGCTACAAAGCATTGAAGCGCAAGATCCCGTGTCGCAAATTCGAGATCAGGCCCGTCTTAAACGGAAAGAGCTGGAAAGTAAACCTCGCTCTCTCCATTGAACATAAATGCTTTCAGGACGCTTGATCCTGGCGCACCCCGATAACCGTGATGCCGCAGGTGATATCGGCATGTGCATCAAGCACCGCACGTTCTTTCTGGAAGATCCCTCGCACAATGTATTTGATCTCAATCCCTGCACTCGTGAGTCGACCATCTTCGGTGCGCAGGAGCATGGTCATATCGGCGACTTTTCTGCGTACGCAGCGTAACTGAAGCGCGAGATTCTATTCTTCCGCCACGAATGCAGAGGTTTCAGACTGCCGATTGATCCATTTCAAAATACGTTCGTGGCGGTTGGTCAAAAAGGTCGTTTTTCGTAAAGGATCATATCGGCGCGGTGAGGGTAACATCGCCGCGAGCCAGGCAGCTTCGTCGGGAGTCAGTTCGTACGAGGGTTTGCCGAAATGGTGACGGGCCGCGGCTTCTGCGCCGTAGACGCCGTGTCCCCACTCGGCGACATTGAGATACAGTTCAAGGATACGTTTTTTTGACAGATGCTGCTCAAGGTGATGCGTGATGAGCGCTTCTCGTGCCTTCCGGAGCAGAGACCGTTCAGTTGATAGGTAGAGATTTTTTGCCAGTTGCTGCGTGATCGTGCTGCCGCCACGCTTGAATTCACCGGCTTCAAGATTGTGCATGGCGGCGTCTTTGATCCCTTCCCAGTCGAATCCCTCGTGGTTAAAAAACGAGGCATCTTCCGCCGCCACTACAGCATGACGAAGATGTGGAGAGATGCGAGAAAGTGGGACCCACATCCATTGATGTCTGATGGGACGTCTCTGCCCCTTGGCCTGAGTCTGCCGGGTTTCCATCAATGCCGTGGATGTCGGGTTAGTCCTGGCGAGGGCTGTGACGTCCGGCAGCGTGATGAGCCAACTTGTAACCAAGAGAGCCAAGGGAAGTCCAATAAAGATGGCACACCAGAGGAGAATACGGACAATCGGCCTCCGGTTGGTTGACTTAGGCGGACGAGGGTCGTATGTGTAGGGGCGGAAAAAGATCGGACTCTGACTGGTCTTCTGTCGTTCATCCATTGGTTAACCGGACATCATGAAAATCTTCGCAGCCGAGTTTATCAAAAGTTGTGTCGCACCAGAACAGTTTCCTCCCGGTGATCTTCAAGAGGTTGCCTTTGTTGGACGTTCCAATGTGGGGAAATCGTCGTTGATCAATTCGTTGCTGAACCGTCGAGACCTGGCCAAAGTTAGTCGGACCCCTGGGAAAACACAAGCCGTGAATGTGTTTCTCATCTCTACATCAGACCCTGCTATCTCACGATTCTATCTCGTCGATTTGCCGGGCTATGGATTCGCCAACGTGCCCAAAGCCATTCGCATTCAGTGGGGCCCCTTGCTGGAAAGCTATCTCCTCGGTCGGGTTGCGGTGCTTCGGGTGGTGCTGTTAGTGGACAGCCGGGTTGTGACGGATCAGGATCGACAGACCATGGCCTGGCTCCGCTCCATCGGGCAGGAGCCGCTCGTCGTCGCGACCAAGGTCGACAAGTTGAAGCCCAACGAGCGTATGCGAACCCTGCGCCAGATACCTGGGAGTTTAGGATACGCCGAAGGAGACGCCGTGATTCCCTATTCGTCGATGACGGGGGAGGGAAGAGACCGGCTGTGGGGCGCTCTGCGTGAAGCAGCCAGCCAACGGCGCGGTGACTAACAGGCTATCGAAAAACTCAATTACTGCCAACTCAGTCAGAATGCTCAGAACGGTTGTCCAGCAAAACCGCAGCGAGTGAAGGTGCGAGGCGTACGCTTCGGTACGTTGAGCCCTGAGCGGTGCGAGAACGCCGCGCTAGAATTTAATCTCGATATAGGATTTGTTCTTCAGTTCAACGAGCCAGGCTTGATACATGTCTTCACTTTTCTGTTGATAGACCAGATCCTGGAGTTCCCGCCGAACATCCTCATACTTCCGAAACCGTTTGGGTTTTCGGTCGTCCATTCGGAGGATCTGAATTCCGTCAGGACCTTCGATGATGTCGGAGATCCCGCCTGGTACCAAGTGAGCGATGGCCTGATCGATGCGAGGGATGAGCTCGCCTTGTCGAACCACACCGAGCCGTCCGCCTTGCAAGGCATTGTCGCCGTCGGAATACACTCTGGCGACATCTTCGAACTTTTCCCCTTGCTTCAGATCATTCATGGCGCGTCGAGCTTTGGTCAGCGCATCGGCCATCCCATCTGAGGAGCGCGAGCGAATCAGAATTTGGCTCAATTCGTACTCTTCCGAGAGGGCAAAACGGTCGCGATGGTCATGGTAGTACCGCTTCAGTTCGGAGTCGCCGACCAGGATATTGCCGCGAATATGCTGATCGGCCACTCGCATGAGCAAGAGTTGATCGCGCACGGTCTGGATGCTGACGGGGCTTGTGGGATCAAGAGCCGTGCCCTGCTGAGTCATTTGCTCAATGGCCTGTTTGACCTCGATGTCAGACACCTCCACTTTCTTGGCTTTGGCCTCCTGAAGCTGCAATTTCCGTTCGATCAGCTTCGTCAAGGCCATGGATTCGGCGGTTTTGAGCCGCTGCGCAAGCTCGGAGCCACTGTATATGTGGGAGAGACGCTCTTGTTCGGCTCCAAACTCACGCTGAACATCGGATAACATGATCAGCTCGGAATTGACGATTGCGACGATGCGATCCTGCAAAGGGGCTGAAACCAGATCAGGGGCCCAGCCGGCGAGTATGAATAAGGCGAGTGCCGATATAAGTCCGGTTTTCAAACAACATCTGTGGCAAGTGGTAGCCATGGTTCCTGCACTCAGGGGGAGAACGCACTCAGTACCTGTTCAATAATTCTACACGAAGCGGCGGGCTTGTGGAAATCAGCAGGAGCTAACGCTTCCCGGTGTCTTCATTAATATATCGAGCAGCCTCAGCGAAACGAATTGCTGCATTGGTACGAATATCGGCAATCACTTCGTCGAATCGTCTGCGCCGTTTATCAGCCAGAAGTTCCTGTCGAAGGCGTTCCTGCGTCGCCAAATCAGTTTGGATAATGGCTTCATCAAGCGAGGACAGCATGACGAGATAGTACCCCTGCTCGGTTTTGATGGGTCCGCTGACCATTCCTGGTTTGAGGGTATGGACGACCGCATCCAGCTCGGGAGGAAGCAATCCTTTTTTGTAGGGCCCCAAGTCACCACCTTTGGATTTCGTCTTCTCGTCGATCGAGTACCGCTGAGTGAACTTCGTAAAGTTCCCGCCTCGATTCACCTGCGTTTCAAGATCCTTCGCGGCATAGATATTGGACAGAAGCATGATCGAAATATTGACCTTCAGAGGGTCCAACAGTTCGGCGGCGTGCTTCTCGTAATAGGCATCAAGTTCCGCTTGTGTCAGTTCGACCTTGGTTTGGAGTTTATCTTTCAGCAGTTCATCGAGGATGAGCTGTTCCTTGTAGCGTTGTGTTTTGTCCCGGATGACATCACTATGATCCAATCCTTGTCGGCGCCCCTCCTGCATCAGGAGCTCTCGGGTAATGAGTTCCTCCAAGAATTTTCGCTTGCCGCCGTCCTTCTCATAGCGGGAACGCGTGGCGGGTGAGAGCTCCCCCCAGCGAAGATCGAACTCGGTCTGAGTAATAGCCCGGCTGTTCACCAACGCGACGATTGGTTCTTCTTGCCGATCCGCGCACCCGGAGACCATCGGACCCAAACCGGCCACCATGCCAGCAAGCAGTCCGGGCATGAGATAGGTCCGACAGAAGGTCAAGAACCGGAAGGGCGTCATAAGTGGTGGTATATGCGGATCTCGATCAAGAGCCTGTTGCATCCGTCCTGATCGGATTGGTATCACAGAGATCAAGGCTTTGCAAGATTGCATTGAGTTCCGAAAACAGGGATGGCCAGTCGCTCTGACGCATGGAGATTTCGAAGGAGAGCGGGCCGAGGAACTTTAGCCGCTTCTTCAGCTGGTCCATCAATCGATGAACAGCCGATTCAGGAATCATTGCCTTCGGTTGGAACACGATCGTGACCGACTGACCGTGGACTTCGAGCGAAGCCAACCGGAGGCGTTTCGCATGGGTCCGGAGTTGCATGACTTCGAGTAACCGCTCGACAGGCTCCGGAGCGGGGCCGTACCGGTCCTGGATCTCCCCGTGCATGAGGGCGAGTTCCCCGACCTGGCTACAGGCGGTCAACCGTTTATACAGAGAGAGCCGGTGGTGAGGATCAGAGACGTACGGCTCGGGGATAAAGGCTGACACAGGCAGCTGCAGCGTCGGGTCCGGTTCTTCCTCGATGACGTGTCCTTTCAACCGTTGAACAGCTTGCTCGACCATTTGCATGTAGAGATCGAGTCCGATGGCGGCAATATGACCGGACTGCTGTTTGCCGAGTAGATTGCCGGCGCCCCGGATCTCCATGTCAGCTGCAGCAATCCGAAAGCCTGATCCAAGCTCCGTAAACTGCTGAATGGCGATCAATCGTTTCTGCGCATCGCCGGTCAACGTACCTTCATCGGGAATGAGGAAATAGGCGTAGGCCTGATCACCTCCCC
>CAYSFU010000111.1:0-9000 GCA_964430555.1 uncultured Nitrospira sp.
TCGTGCAACCGACAGGCTAAGCGCCGCACACCCCGAGGAGGCTGACCGTTTCCGGTCAGCAGGATGCAGTTATAGCGACGCCAGAACTTGTCCTCTGAGAGCCTATTCCACTGCGTGCCCTTCTCGACGAGCAACACAAAATCTGCCGTGCAGCGCCGGATCTCCAGATACTCCGGCTCGACGATCGACGGAACCGAATAGCCGCCCTTGCCGAGCTTCGAACAATCGACACGATCGCCGTCATCGCCGAAGATCACCGGTCCCACGATGCTGCCTCTGTTTTCGGCACTGACATGGAGCTCTTCGCGAAGCGCGGTGAGCGATACCTCGAGATCTTCAATGACCGGATCAGATTCGTCCTGCGCATCGAAAGTATTCTCATGAGAATCTTTGATCGTATGTTTCGTGCGGTAGTAAATTTCTCGAAGCGACGTCGTCAGATCGGCACGCTGCAACTCAGAGAGCGCATCCGCGACCAGCACGGTTTGCATAAATCGCTTCGCCATGCCGACGTTGAAGAACGACCGTTCCTGCTTCTTGCCCCCCATCTCGATGAGGCCCTTCCGTTCGTTGAAGGACACATTCGAGAGGGCGCGGATCGGGATCTGCAGGGTAGGATCCTTCGACCGTTCAGCCGCTTGGATGACGATATCCGCCAGACTGATCAGTTTTTTTTCGACCACGGTGGGGTTCTTTGTCTTGGTCGCCATGATGTCCTATTTCGGTTTACGAGGAGCGGTGGGCTTGTCCGCCTTGGCAGGCTTTGTTTTTGAGCCTGACTTGCCCCCAAAGAGTGTCGTCTGCTCGGATTTCACGGCTACCTTCCTCGGTGATTTCTCCACATAACGCTCTATGACCGCTTGTTCTTTCACCGCCGGCGCTTCTACGGACGGAGTCTCCTCCAACAAATCGGACGTCCCCTTCGGTGCCGTTCCTGCTTGATCGACCGCGACTTGGTTGGCCACTGCCGTCTCACCTTCGATGCCTTCTGCTGTCACGATGATGGAGTGCGGCAACCCTTCTGGCCCCGTGCCCGCCTTACCCAAGGCTTTGTCGGTTTTCTGGCCACCGGTGCGGGTTGCAGCAATCTTCAGCAGCTGCTCCTTCAGCTTTTCTTTCGGCAACTTTCCGCCTTTGAGCCGATTACAGGCCTCAACGACTTCTTCGATATACAGCTCAAAGATATTTCGCCGACGAAATTCGCTCGCCGCCCGTTCGCGACGACGCACAAAAAGTCCAAGTCTCCTCCCGCACTCGCGAAGGGCGAGGGTAATTTCCTTCTGAATCTCATCGTAATCGGCAATCGCTTCTTTGGATTCACTCGTAAACGGCACCCAGACCGAGGCCATATGCACGAAGATCACCATTGGCCCGCCAGGCAAGGCCCCTCGCGACTGCGTCAATCCATAGTTCTTCCACGTCGTGCTCAGTACGGCCTTGAAGGTCGAACAGGCGGATTGCTGATACAAGAGCGGCACACGATTCGCGTAGCGAATGACGCGCGCGAGCTCTGAATCTTCCTCCTCGCCCTCACCCTCGGCTTTCGGCATGACCGGCTGCTGCGGTTTGGCTTGACCCTGTGGTCTGTTGCCGTACGCCAGTCCCGCCTCGATGATAAAGGGATTGCCGCGATAGACGGCCGGTGGCCGACTTACGGCCGTATAAAACTCTCCTTTAATTTGCTTGTAGAGTCCGGAAAGGATGGCCTTCTCGCCGATCGGCGAGATGCAATTGGTCGGCGGCGCCATGAGCTTCGTGTCTTGCAACGTCTTATAGAGCGTTTCAGCCACCGATCCCTTCAGCTCACGCGGCCTGGCATTCGGCGACACTTTCGCTGCCTTGCAGATCTCCCCGGCGATCTGAGTCGGCACCCGACAAAAATCGCTTTCGAGAAACCCGGCAACCGTACCGTTCTTCGTATCTTGCAACATCTTGAGCAACATGCCGAACTCGATCCCGTAAGGATGCGGCTTGATCTCGCGCGGTTGTGGTGGAAGCTCATGGTAGGTGCGCGCGTACTCTTTCGTCTCGCCTTCCGGCGTATGGTACGTCAACTTCACGTGGGGATTGGCGATGGAGGTCTGCTCCAACCATTCATCGACCGACGCGCGGCCCTTCTGGTATTTGCCTTCCACTTCCAGTGTGACTTGCGTGCCGCGCGGCTGCTCCCAGTCAATCTGTTTGTTCTCATGTACCAGCGGTTCGTTCTTCTTCGTATCGATCTGGACTTCAAAGAAATGCGCGGCGGCCTTCGGTCCGATGCGAGAAATAATCTTCACCGGCTTGCCGGTCGTCAGTTGCCCATACATGCCGGCTGCGGAAATCCCGATACCCTGTTGTCCACGGCTCATCCGTAGACGATGGAACTTCGATCCGTAGAGCAATTTCGCAAAGATCCGTGGGATCTGCTGCCGAACGATGCCGGGCCCATTGTCGGTCACTGTCACACGAAATCGGTTCGCTTGGCTTGCCGCAACCGGCTGACCATTGGATACGACCTCCAGCCGAACCGTCACGTCGGGGAGAATTCCCGCCTCCTCGCAGGCGTCGAGCGCATTGTCGACCGCTTCCTTCACGCAGGTCAGCAGTGCCTTGCGTGGGTTATCGAACCCGAGCAGATGTCGGTTTTTCGTGAAAAATTCCGAAACGGAAATTTCCCGTTGACGCGCACCCATCTCCACCGCAGTCACCCGTTCTGTCTGTTTGGCTGCGGGTTTCTTGATTGCGACTGATTCGGAAGCGGAGCGAGAAGCGGAAGATGTCGATTCAGCCTCTGATACGGATGCCTTCTTTGTGGCCATTCACCCTCTCATGAAACAAGCGTTGAGTGTTTGGTATCACAAAACTTTCGCGGATACAATGGCACCGAATGACTTCTTCCCCTAAGGCCATTTTAGCGGTGGCACGTCAAGCGGATCGGGTCCTCTTCGGCGTATGTCGAGCGGCTTGCCTTCAAAAATAAAAGAGCCCACTGCTGCGGCGCGTCGGCCATGATGATACCGGCGAGACAGATGAGCCTGCTCACACTGCAGGTGAAGAGAATTTGAGAGCAAGAAACGGAGTGCCTGCCCTCGCCGATATCGCTAAGGTCTCAGAAGCGGCAAACACCAACAGAAGGAGACCACTTATGTCGAAAGAACAAGAAAACAAAGTGATCGTGGCCCGCTGGTTCAGCGAGTACTGGGGAAATCCCTGGAATCCTAAAGTCGTCGATGAACTTGCCACGCCTGATGTCCTGGTGCACTATCCCATGCACGGGCCTCGTCGCGGGCACGAGGAAGCGAAACAGTTCATGACTGAGTTTCGCGACGCATTCCCGGATCTCAACTTCTGGTCCGTGGGAGACCTCATCGCGGAAGGTGATTATGTGGCAGGCCGCTGGGATGGTGGTGGCACGCATACCGGACTTGCGTTCAGTGACCTGCCAGTGGGAAGTCTTCCATCTGCCTCCGGCAAGAAAATGCGATTTACGGGAACAACGATATTCCGGATCAAAGACGGCAAGATCGCGGAAGAGATCGGTGAAGAAGGGGCGCTGACCGCGTTATCAGGCCTTGGGTTAGTGGCCGGTGTCCGCGAGCCATACGCCAAAAAAGTCGACGAGCAATTCACAAAAACAGCCGCCTCGAAGTAGTCGTATCTCCAGCAATGCCAGCCCAACCCTTCTCATCCGTGTGGAGAGTTGGGCTGGTGCTTCCGAATTACACCTGCACAGCGATGAGACCTATTTATCGGTGAGTACGAGGTCACCGCATCTCATGAGAGGGGCATGATCATGCATTTTACATTGAACTGTTTAGGCTCTCCACTGGACGATCTGCTGCTGATGATGACGAACGAATCCATCGAATATCAGTGCCTGTGATGCTGCTCAAGCACGAGAGCGGCATGAATTTGAGAGCAAGGAACGGAGTGCTCCAGGTGAAGACGGTCTGATACCGTACTTCCAATAAAAGAACCTTTACAATGGAGTGACCGATGAACTCATCAGCAACAATAGACAAATGCCCTTCAACAGGAACGGAACAGGACCCCCGTTGGAGATCCGTCGTCGCGCGGGATCCCAAGACACACGACGCGTTTGTGTACTCCGTCACAACCACCGGCGTGTACTGCCGTCCGTCCTGCGGGGCCAAGCTGGCGCGACCCGAACATGTGCGGTTTCACATGACCGCTGCAGACGCCGAGCGGGCCGGATTCAGACCCTGCAAACGATGCAAACCCAATCAGTCGGCTTCCGAAACTCATGAGCGTGTCAAGAAAGTCGAGAAAGCCTGTCGCCTGATCGAGCAATCAGAAGACATCCCGTCGCTCGGCGAGATCGCACGACATGTGGGTCTGAGCGCACATCACTTCCACAGGACGTTCAAGGCCATCACCGGTCTGACTCCCAAAGAGTATGCGAGCGCACATCGTTGCAAGCAGGTACGGGCCTCACTCGAAACAAGCGCCACCGTGACGAACGCACTGTACGACGCGGGCTATGCATCAAGCGGCCGGTTCTATGAAATTTCCGACAAGGTTCTCGGCATGACTCCGTCCACTTTTCGCGCCGGCGGTGCCGATACCAACATTGTTTTCGCGATCGGAGAGTGTTCGCTGGGCTCTATTCTTGTCGCGCAAAGCAAGAAAGGCGTATGTTCGATCTCCCTCGGGGACGATCCGAGTGTACTGGCACGCGCCTTTCAAGATCGCTTTCCGAAGGCGAATGTGATCGGTAACAAGCCGAGCTATCAAGATCTGGTCGCCAAGGTTGTCGGTCTTATCGAAAGACCCGATATCGAGGTGGCGCTGCCGCTGGACATTCGGGGAACCATATTTCAACGGCGCGTATGGAAGGCACTGATCCGAATTTCACCCGGCTCCACGGTTTCCTATTCCGACATTGCCGCGAAGATCGGCATGCCGAAGGCGGCCCGTGCCGTGGCTCGTGCCTGCGCGACAAACGACCTCGCCGTCGCCATCCCTTGTCACCGCGTGGTCAAAAACAACGGCTCGCTCGCAAGCTATCGTTGGGGCATCGATCGCAAGCGCGCGCTTCTCACGAAAGAAGCACGACTGTGCCGTGGGAAAAGAGGTGCGCAATGATAACAGACCTCCCAACCGGTAAGATGTACCGCCGTGTCAGCAAAGTTCGGTCCGGTTATCGATATGTGCTGGGAATTATTTTCCACGACGCCGACTAGGGCCTGCGACATGATGCTGTACGATGAAATCTCCGAGCCACGGATCCTCACAAACATGCTTGGACCTGGCACTGCCATTTTGGAAGGCTTTGCTCGCGCCGACGAATCGGCGATCCTGAACGCGCTTGCGCTGATCCTCCGACGCTCCCCCTTTCGCCATATGGAAACGCCCGGTGGGTTTCGTATGTCCGTCGCCATGACGAATTGCGGCACGCTCGGCTGGATCAGTGATCACACAGGCTATCGGTACGATCCTGTCGATCCTGAGCATGGGAAAGCCTGGCCTGCCACGCCGGATGTCTTTATCGGATTGGCCGCCTCGGCGGCAGAAACGGCTGGTTTTCCTCAATTCAGACCAGACACGTGCCTGATCAATCGCTACGAGCCAGGCGCGAAATTATCTCTCCATCAAGACAAGAACGAGCGCGATTTCAGTCAACCGATCGTCTCGATCTCGCTCGGACTGCCTGCGGTCTTTCTCTTCGGAGGACTGACACGATCGGTGAGGCCTGTCCGTATCGTGCTACGACATGGTGACGTTGCGGTATGGGGTGGTCCCGCACGTCTTCGATATCATGGAATCGCTGTGCTGAAAGACGGGTCCCATCCGACTCTTGGGAGCATTCGCTACAATTTGAGTTTTCGCAGGGCCGGATAAAGGAGGGCCATGACTCAATTTCCGGCTGATTGGTTTCAGCCACCCTGACGTTGAAGACAGACCATGCCTGCTTATCGGGTGACGGAGGGATCTCGCAAATAGTGCGCCGGAGCCATGGCATCAAGAGACCAGACCAGAATTTTTCGAGTGAGCGTCGACACGATCAAGTGCTTCCCATCACTCGTCCAATGCAGATGAGACGGTGTTGAAACATGGAAGGTCGTTCGTTTGGCTTTGGCCGATAGGTCCCAGACGGAGATCTGTTCTCCCACGCGAGTCGCGGCCCATTGCTGTTGTGAGTCAACGGCCATGGCCGTCCCCAACCTCACGGGCGGTCCGTGGTCAACCTCTGTATCCCGATAGGTGAAGGTATCCAGGCCAGCCCACAGAGCGTTGCGCTTGGGATCCCAAATTGCAAGCGTCATGGATTTCGGGTCACGGGTCCGTATGGTCGTCCAGATAAAGGGCTGGTTCCATCCTAGACTGGACCAGACGTCCGGTATGCCGACCGGCTTCTCCACCTCGCGCCAAGTCGTACTATCCCAGACAACACGACCGGATCGTGAGATGGTCATGAGCCACCCAGGACCATCCAAGAAACTCAACCCTTCGACAATCTCTCCCCGCGCAACTCGCTGCTTTACACACGTTTTTCCGGTACAGGCTGACGACCGGCTGACATGCATCAGCTCTTTTACAACTGTTTGGTCGACGAGATCCACAACCAACACCTGTGGGTTTCCCCCGGCAACGACCATACAGCGGTTGCCTGGGATGAATTGCAACGCGTTGATCTGCCCTTGTTGGCTTGCGTACGAGGGAAACTCTCGCCAGCTATGGGTCTCCCACAAACGAATCTCCCCCTGGGTGGTTCCTGCCGCCAGGATGGTGCCATCAGAACTGAACGTGAGGGCGCTGGCCGGGACAGGTAGCTTCAGTTGACGCAAGAGCATCCCCTGCCCTGGATCCCATATTTTCAGAAACCCGTCGTCACTGGCCGTCACCAGCTGGTTTGTGCTGGGAGAGGCGGCCACCGCGCGCACCATCATTTCATGAACGAAGGCCGGCACCTCGGTCGGCGTGGAAGCGGCCACAGGCGCCGGACTCTGCGGGACCGTTCGTTTTGCTAAGACCGTGGCCTGTGGCTGGGCCGGATCCAAGACCAGCTCAGGAGAATGTGACGAGACATCCCAGACCGAAACCTTTCCATCGACCTCGGGATTCAGGCCTCCCTGCAGCGCCACAAGCACCTTGGTCCCGGTCGGCGACCATTTCAGCAACGACACGCGTGTGCCCATCTGACGGCAATCATATCCGCACAGATCCGGCAACATCGTTCCCGTCGACAAATCCCAGATCTGGAGCGTGGAAAGATGGCCGGATTGTCCGACCAGAGAGTCTCCATCGGCCGAGATATCAACCGTATGCAGATAGCTCGGCACCCTCACTCCCCGTTCATGGTCCTCATAGAGAAACTCCGTCAAGGCGACTATCTGACCTGTGCCGACATCAACGAGGACATAGCTCGATTTGCCGTTCTGGACGACCAGCCGCTGACTGTCATGCGAGAAGGCCTGCGGTGTCGCCTGACCTCCCGCCCCCTCTGCATTCGGCAACGTCGCACGAGCCGACACCGTTGCTCCGTTTGTATTGATAAAGAACATGGTGCGACCAACGCTCACGGCAAGGGTCGTGCTGTTCGGTGCGAAGAGAAGATCTTGCACGGCGCCGTCTACGGCCACGTCACGGATGGTCGTCCCTCGAAGGTCATACACATGAATCATATGGCCCTGCGAAATCGCCAATTGTGTGGCATCGGGGGAGGCTGCGACCGACACCGAGTCTTTCTTCTGATCCAGGGCGATGTGCTTCAGCGGTACGAGTTTCTTGCCCAGCTGCCAGACAGACACGGCCTCGCTTCCATGGCGGAGAATCAGCTGATCGGTCTCACGCGAATAGGCAAGCAGCTGATAGGGTTCACGCAATTCTGAAGGGATCGTGGCTACAACGGTACGATTTTTCCAGTCATAGACGACAACGCTGTGCCCCACGCACAGTACCCATCCATCTTGCTTCATAAGCGCGATCCGGCGACAGGGAAGGTCCGGGATCTTCGCTGCCAGCGTCTTGCTCTCCAGATCCCACACCGCTAACTCCTCCATCTGGACCAAGAGGAGTTTGCCGTCGTCAGAAAAGGTGGCAGAGGTTCCCGAGACAGCCCCTGTCACAACCTGCGGCAATATCATGATGAAGAACAAGAGAGTCGCGAATGCAACATTCATGATCTTCTGCCCTCTCCACCCAGCTGTCATGGATTCATTCTGTGGCGCGATGACGCGGATGCAAGCCACCGGCGGCTTGTTCCTTACCCCTACGCGTAGAACGTGAGATGGACGGTTCTTTGATCTTGCTCCCAGCCTCCGCGCCTACTTTGGCAGCCGGCAACACATCGACAAAGTGCTCAAGACCCTGTTTATCTTTCCACGATTGAACCGGCACTCTGGCATCCCTCGCACTACCGTCGAAGACCTCCCATGGACTGATCAGCATGACCTGGAAGGGGTTCAACCCTTCGATGGTCAGTTGGATGGGAAGCTCATCGCCGGCTGGAGACATGCCGATTGGAGCCGGAAGCGGGCGAGCCTCCGCGCGAGGCTGCTCGGGAGCCACGGGCCGAACTCGTGCTTTCTTCTGCAAGGCGGATTGTGGAGCCGACACTCCCGTCAACGTGGATTTCTTGTGCGTGCCGGCAGGCGGCGCATCGGTAATATGGAGATGCCCTTGTTCATCGGTCCATTTATAGAGCTGTGCGAGGCTGACGATCGGAAAGAAAACCAGTCCGGCGGCTATACTCAGGATGAAGGCGTTCATGATGGAGGATGACGGCATACCCCACATGGGGTATCAATAATCCAAAGTATAGCAGCTGCTTCCAGTTGTGCACGTCACTTCGCTCAATCTTGACAGAGGCCCGTCAAGAGGACACTGGCGTGGTAAAGAAGGAATGCAGAAGAGTGGTTAGGGTGGGAGGAGCACGCACCTAACCGAGGACGATCAGGTACGGCGGAGGTCTTGGGAGGACTTTAGGCTTCCCAGTCAACGCTGGGCTTGCACACCATCCTCTTTCACTCGACCCCCTTTTGAACCATATTCCCT
>CAYSFU010000112.1:0-8788 GCA_964430555.1 uncultured Nitrospira sp.
ATTTGGTGGAGGGCAGGGGAGTTGAACCCCCGACCCCTACGTTGCGAACGTAGTGCTCTCCCAACTGAGCTAGCCCCCCACTCTTGGGATGTTGGAACGCGATTCATGGATCCCGCAGGGTTTACCGCACATGATCGTGCAGAATTGTTGCTGCGGTCGAAGAACGGGGAGGAATAGTAAATCGCGTTTCCCGTGAGCGGCATTATACACAACCTGTGGCCGAGACTCTAGCCGTACTTTTCTGAGTCATCTGAGATATCTCTGACTCGGAACCAATCCATTCGCTGTCATGCCCGTGATCCACCTGTGATAGTGATGCATGGCACGGAGTACGCCACAGAAGATGAATGACGCAAGCACGTACCTTGGGGCAGGAGCTCATATTTCAGGTGACCGGCGCTCTCCTCAATCAACTGTATCCGACCACGTACACCTCAGGCTGGATATTCGACGATGGTGCGTGTCATCAGCATTCGAGCGAAGCAGATGTCGTCGGAATGAGAGGATGTGGAGCAGGGATTGGATGTTCAACGATAGACCACGGTGACTCGATTGAGAAAATGTTCCAGCTCAACGATGCAGTGTTCGATAGTGGAGAGGTCGCGCTGTTTTGCCGCGCTCTCTAACCTTGAGCCGGTTTCTGAGATTGCATCAAACCCATAACCACCGCCATCGCCTTTCATGCGGTGCCCCAGAGTTTGAAGCGTTGCGAAGTCTTGGGCACCCACTGCAACGCGAAGTGTCTGCAGATCCTTCCGTTTGTTGTCTAGGAAGATCGGTGCAATATCTTCAAGATCACGGCTGATTTCCACAAGTACTGGTGCGTGAGCGTCAGGTGATCGAGGAGGTGTCATGAGAGGCATGCTCCTTATAGGCATGAAGTATCTCGAGTAGCGTAGATTTTTTTACGGGTTTAGTGACATGGGTGTTGCATCCAGCCTCAAGAATATGAGCGCCTTCTTCCCTGAGGGCCAGTGCTGTCAGGGCGATAATCGGTGTTGCGGGAAGATCGTGGTCTCGTTCCCATGCTCGGATCGTCTTTGTTGCCGTATAGCCATCCATCACGGGCATCTGGATATCCATCAAGATCAGATCGTAATGGGTGGTCTTGAATTTTTCGACGGCCATCTCGCCATGGTCTGCAACATCAAGGCAATAGTCAGTCTTCTTCAAATAAGACCGAACCAGCAGTTGATTATCCGGTGAATCCTCGACGAGGAGGATGTGAAAGGATCTGATCGAGACACTCGACGATGTTGTCATCGCCTCAGCGGACATCGCTGGCGAGGCAATTCCCTTTCTTCGATCAAGAGCGATGCCGATTGATTGGAGGAGATCCGCGCGTCGAATCGGTTTGATGAGGTAACCGCCGAGGCCAAGGTCGTAGGTGCGGGCGATATCGTCAGCCCAGTGGTTTGAGGTCATCATGACCACCGTGAGGTCTTTTCTGTCTGGCGATTTGTTGAGTTGTTCCACGACCTGAAACCCGTTCATCTCCGGCATTCGGCAATCAAGCAGCAGGATGTCATAGTCTTGACGAGGCTCGTGTGCGCCGAGAAGTATGTCCAAGGCGGCCTTTCCGCTTGACACATCCGTTACCTGTGCTCCCCATGTCCTGAATGTTTCACACAGGATGAGGCGATTTGTAGAATGGTCGTCCACGATCAAGACCTTCACTCCGGCCAGATCGATCGGCGGAATGGGTTGCTGATTGAGGGACGTCGGCTGCACTTGAAGGCAAAGCGAGCAGTGAAATGTGCTGCCTTCACCCAGAGTACTCTCCGCCCAGATCCGACCCTGCATCTGCTCCACAAGACGTTTCGTAATCGCAAGACCAAGTCCTGTTCCGCCGTATTGCCTGGTTGTTGAGGCATGGGCCTGTGTGAAGCTTTCAAAGATGGCGGCAAGTTTATCGAGCGGGATTCCAATTCCTGTGTCGGTGACAGAAATTCGAATCGTACCGGCGGTATTCCGGTCTGGGTCGTTGATGATGCGAATGTCAACACTCCCCGTATCGGTAAATTTGATGGCATTGCCGATGAGATTGATGACGATTTGTGTCAGGCGCGTTGGGTCGCCGATCAAGCGGCATGGAACCTGTCGGTCAATATGAGAGGTCAGCTCGAGTCCCTTCTCATTGGCCCGCATGGCCAATATGTCGATGGCTTTGTCGAGCACCTCATTGAGGTTGAATTCAATAGCCTCTAATTCAAGATGTCCGGCCTCAACTTTCGAGAGATCGAGAATATCGTTGATCAGGTTGAGGAGTGTTCCTCCCGCGCGTCTGAAAATACGCAGGTACTTTCGTTGCTCAGGAGTGAGTGTGGTCTCCCAGAGGAGGTCGGCCATCCCGATGATGGCATTCATCGGAGTTCGAATCTCATGACTCATACTGGCGAGAAATTCGCTCTTGGCGCGATTGGCCACCTCAGCGACTTCCTTGGCGACACGAAGCACCTGTTCCGCGTGATGTCGTTCGGTTGCTTCAAGTGCGAGCGTGGCCAGCGTGGCAAGCATACAACCAAGGTACACGTCTTGTTGACTCCACCGTCGAATGTTCCCTACGGACTCGGCGCTGAGTATTCCGACAAGTTTCCCTTTCCGTCTGATCGGGGCACTGAGTATGGATCGAATCCTAAAGCGAGCGAAGTAGGCCTGTATCAGGTCGCCGGTTCGTGGGTCCTGCGAGGCGTGCTCTATCGCGATGGCACGGTGTTCACGACGGAGTGCGTGAAGGTATGCAGGACAGTCAGTGCATGTGAAGGTGAGGTCAGGATTGGAGTGCCCTGGCCTTGCTTCGGAAAGGTCAAGGCGTACGAGTTCGTTCTGATCTTCTGAAAACAGCCATACACTGGTTCGTTTGACGCCTAGAAGCGTGGAGCAGGTTTGAGAAATTGCCCGGAACGCTTGGTTCAAGTCACCACTGCTCAAGGCCTCGCTTTGCGCCAGTTGCTGGAGCATATCTTGGTACTGCTTCAGAACGATCGTTGGAGTGCGTTTCGGTGGAGGCGAGTTAGGACTTGCGGACTTCTGTGCCGCGATCCTCGGCTTGGGAGTGGAGCGAGTAGGGCGAGGGCGCCGGGTGGGCTTTGAAACCCGTTGATGAGATGCTCCCCGTCGATGTTGTGGCATGAGTCAATGAATACGTTAGAGAATAGGTGGGCCCTGCTGGTCGGTTGTTTTACCCCTTCTGTGGAGCGGACCTATTCGGGCCGCCATGTTTACGCGATCCTGATCGTACGGGGATGACACAGCTTGTGCCAGCAGTCGGCTACGTGTTCGGTGAATCTTGGACCAACGACAGGATGCTGGCTGATCGGGCTCTGTTTCGTCCTTCTTGTTTGGCTTGATAGAGCGCTTGGTCTGCCGCTTTTACCAGATCGGTCGGAGACGAGTGTCGGCTTGGGACGACACAGGCATATCCGACGCTGATGGTCACGAGTTCTCCATCGGTTTGTTGAATGCCGAGTGCTTCGACCCGACGGCGAAGGCTTTCCGCAACTTGCGCCGCGCCGTCGATCCCGGTGCCGGGGAGTACCGTGACGAATTCGTCTCCACCATAGCGGGCGACGAGATCGCCGGGACGATTGACGGCGCTGGAAATTGCCGCACAGACTTGCTTCAGGCATTCATCGCCTGCGGTGTGTCCTTTGGAATCATTATAGGTCTTGAAGCGATCGATATCGAACATGATCAGAGATAACGGGGTCGATTCACGCAAGGCTCTTCGCCATTCCTGATCCAGGAAATCATCGAATTGTCGTCGATTGGTGATGCCGGTCAAACCGTCCAAGCAGGAGAGCCGCAGCAACATTTGATTGGCTTCCTGAAGTTGACGCATCACCTCAAGGAGTTCGTGCTCTCGTGCGCGGCGACGATCGATCTCATGAACGAGTCTGAGCACCGATCGGACGCGTGTAAGAAGCTCGACCTTATTGATCGGTTTGGCGACGTAGTCCATGGCCCCGGCGGCGAATGCCAGCTGAAGATCGACGGGGTCGTTTTTGGCCGTGACCATGATGACGGGAGTATCGCGGAAACGCTCGATCGCCTTGATTTGGCGACAGGCTTCGATACCGTTCATTTGCGGCATGAGCATATCCATGAGAATAAGATCGACACGCGCGAGGCCTTGCTTCCCACCATCCAGCCCGAGTTGTTTGAAGGCGGCCGCAGCGCAGTCGGTGGCGACGATATGTTCATAACCTGCGGCAGACAAGATGGCCTGGAGCAAGAGACGATCATCCGGCGAATCATCGATGAGGAGAATGCTCATAGGTGCACAGATGTTGAGAAGGATGAGAACTGGAAGAATCCTAACAGCTAGTCTTGGTAAACACCAGGATAAAGCTTTTTGAGACAGGGCTGACAGATGCCATGGCTGAACTCGGCTTCCGAGTGTTCCCCGATATACTCTTCGATCTGTTGCCAGAAGCCGCCATCGTTACGGATTTTTTTGCAGGAGGCACAGATCGGAATCAAGCCACGCAGCACTTTGACTTCCCGTAGGGCCTGCTGTAACTCGTCGTTACTGCGACGGAGCTCCGCTTCACGCAGCTTGCGGCAATCCATTTCCTGTTTCAGCGTCAGGGCCGAGGCAACTCGCGCGAGGAGCTCAACGCTCTTGACGGGCTTGTTGATATAATCCATGGCTCCGGCAGAAAACGCTTCCTGCAGATTCTCGAGGTCGTTCTTGGCTGTGACCATGATGATCGGAATGTCGCGAAGATGGATTTGCTGTTTGATCTTTCGGCAAGCCACTACCCCGTCGATTTCAGGCATGAGCACGTCCATCAAGATCAAGTCGATATCGGTACCCGACTGCGCCCCCTCCAGGTTCAACAGTGAAAAGGCCGCCTGGGCAGACTCGGCACCGAGCACCTGATGGTGGCCGGATTTGGTGAGGATCGAGCGGAGGAGCGCATAGTGATCCGTTGAGTCGTCGACGATGAGAATGGCCATCGTTCTTCCTCTACGGCTGAAATCAAAAGAAACTGAAGTCGAGACAGGATTCGCTCAGTATACCAAACACGATACGGAGAGGTCAGGAGAGCTTGCGTTTCACAAGCTCACTGACATGCTTGCCGTCGATGGTCTGTCCCTCAAGACGTGCCATCACAGCCTTCATCACGGTTCCCATATCCTTCATCGATCGGGATTCCGTATCGGCAATGGCGGATGTGACGACGGCCTCAAGTGCTTCCGGTGAAAGAGGTGTCGGGAGATAGGATTCGATGATCTCAATTTCTTGACGTTCTTTGTCCGCTAATTCCTGTCGCTGCGCTTTCTCAAATTGTTCAACCGACTCGCGACGTTGCTTGACGAGCGTGGTCATGACTCGGCTCATTTCGGCGTCGTCAAGATCGCGTTTCAATTCGACTTCTTTGTTCAACACCGCGGCTTTGATCATCCGGATCACGTCCATGCGGAGCTGATTGCGCGACTTCATCGCAAGCTTCAGGTCTTCGGTCAGGCGGTCATAGAGGGACATAATGAGCCTCGTTATGGTGAGAGCGTATGTGTTGCTGCGGAGCATACCTGCCTTGTGTGAGTGAGTCAACGAGAGGGATTCTCAACGGCATTCAATGGGGAAAATGCTAGGATAGACACGATGCATCACCGGATATGACCAAGGAGGATGAGGATGTTCTCAAACAGTATGGAGAGCGTCGGAGGCAGGTATTGGGTGGTGGTTGTCGCAATTGTGGCTGGATTTTCCAGTGTAACTGGGTGTGCGACGGATTCGTCCCAGCCAGCTCCGACAATGACGCAGGAACAGGTCAAGGGCAATGCCGATAAATCGTTTGAACGCCTCAAGCAAGAAGAGAAGAACCGCGCCGTCGGTTCCGGTTCGACTTCTTATTGATTGAGACCGGTCGGCCGCCGCGAGAATTGTCGTAGCGGTTTCAAAAACGGCAGTTCCCACAGCAGTCGGCTGTGGGCACGGTGTTCCACTTGGCGGGGCTCGTGAAAGGTCTGGAGGAGTGTCGTTGAAACGATCAGACGGAACAGGCCGGAGAGAAAGAAGATAAACGGGAGATTGGAGACAGATTCCAGGGAGAAGGTTCCGATAGAAAGCCTATTCGGTATCGTGTTGATCAAGAGGCTTCCAACGACGGTTCCGATGGTCCATCCCATGGCGTTGACGATGCTTGAGATGGCGACGGCCTTCGCGCGATCCGTTGGGTGTACCGCATCATAGACATAGTTGTTCAATCCAAGGCCTAATCCTGCCCAGACCACCCCTCCGAAGAAATTGACGGCGACAAGAAACGGCCAGGCGCTGCTGATGAGATACAGCATCGGTATGAACGCGACGAGGAGTCCGGTGAATGTGAGCAACGCTTTGTTTCCAAAACGATCGCCGAATTGCCCCCAACTTGGGAGGGTCAGGAATTGCCCCAGGATGCCTGCTGCAATCCAGGTTCCATATTGCCAATGGGCGAGGTGGAGATCCTGAATCAGGTAGAGGACGAAAAACGGACCAGCGATCAGCACCGCAGCGTGCATGAATCCTGAAAAGAGTAAAAAGTGGCGAAAGTTATCGGAAACACCGGTGAGCAGAAAGTTCAGAAAACCGGTTGGCATGCTGTTGGGGGCATGATGAGGGAATAGGCTGACGTTTCGGAGCAGAAGGGCCGAGACGCTCCGGCAGAGCCCCGCTGTCAGAAAAATGACTGCGAAGCCTATCCATAATAGGTCATATTGTTCGAAGAGGCTCAGTACGGCCCCTGCTGCCCAGAGCACGAGAAGGCTGGTGATGGCGATCACGCGAGATCGTTTGGCGAAGTACACTCCTCGTTCATTGGGATCCAGTAATTCGGTGATGAGACTGTTCCAGGCAGGGGATGTGAAATGGGTGCAGGTGAAGTACAGTGCGACGCCGGCAATGAGAAGCCAGGCCCCATGCTTCGGCCAGAGTAGGGGCAAGGCCAAGATCGGAATCCACGAAACAGATTGACCGATAATACCCCAGTAGACTTGTGACGCCTGGCTTGGGAACCGGTGCGAGACTTTGACGGAAATCAGCTGGGCCCAGGTCCCGAGAAGCTGAGGAATGGCCGAGAGGATGCTCAATTGAAACGCGGTTGCGGAGAGGAGAAGGGCGAAGGCTGAAAGGTAGTGCTCACCGCCTCCTTGCGCGACGGCTTGGAACATTCCATCGCGAATGCCGAAGCGCCGACCGGATGCATGCGGGTCTACCGTTGCGAGGTGGGTATGATGAGTCCGATCGATGGTCTGCGAAGGGTGCCCTGGTTGATCAGTCATACGGTAAAGCCGCAATCACTCTATCACACCTCAGATCCTGCACAAGGTTTCATCGATGATCGCCTCATGGAATTGACCCTTCGGATCCGCGTCAGTACCATAGTCCTATGATTGCCGATGTCACTGTACGGCGATGCTCAGTGGGTTGCCTGGGCACTGCTGTTCTGGTTGGGACTCTTTTCTGTCAGCATGTAGGCGAGGCGAAAGATCTCCTCCCTCTGAAGGAACAGGAATCAACGGAGGTTGGATCCATTCAGAGCCCGTTGTTTGACGATCAGGAGAATGGTATTCCTCAATCGCTTTTTACCTGGATTAAGATGGCCAAAGCGTTTGACGTGGAATGGGATACATTTGGACGAAAAGGATGGTATACGCAGGATCCGCGTCTTACGCCGATCGAACCTCGATCGGTCTTCACACCGGAGACTTCCAACATTTATATTATCTTTGAAGTGGCTCCTCTGGAAGATCCAGCCCAATTTGGAGTGCAATGGTATCGAGAGGAACCTCACAGTCGGGTGCATGAACGACAAATGGGCAAGGATGTCTTGGAAGTGCCGGGACATGAGCGGTATGGGTATCTGGAGATGACCCGATCCGGCGATCGATGGATGGTGGGCGACTATATTGCCAAGATTTTTATCGCACCGATCGGCCAACAGCCGTTTCATGTTGGGAATCAGGTCGGGACGATGCGCTTTCGTATCATTGATCCTGAGTCGGGCGTACCCGCTGAACAAAAAACGATCAGATAGGTCATTCGTCATAGGAGAGCTATGAAAGAACGTCTCAAGATCACAGATCCTGACAAACTGGCCTTACTCTATGAACGATTTCGGGATGTCTGTTTGGTCGAGAAAGAGGTCTGGAAAGAGATTTTTATGCCGCGCGATGTTTCGCAGGGTCCGGTGCGAACCAATATTCAAGAACGTTATGAGGTTGAGATCAACGATCCTGGGATTGAGGATGCGCTTGAAGCGAACATCGTGCGTGGCCCGAGCGCTCTAGGAGCTGCCATCCAAGAATACCGTGAGCACCTGATATTCTATCGAAATGCGTGACACCCACGAGCTTGTGGGTGTCACGTCCGATGTGTACCGTTAGGCGGGTATGCGTTGTAAGGCGTCGATTCGCGCCTCGATCGGTGGATGTGTCGCAAAGAGATGCATGAACCCGGATGAGTTCCCTGCAATCTTCATCGTTGCCAGCGCGTCTTGCCCCGTATATTCGAATTGAGCGCGGTTGACCCAGCGGTCAATGCCACGAAGGGCGTTAATCATTGCTTCCTTGCCATACACCTTGGCTGAGAAAGCATCAGCCGCAAATTCACGGCGGCGAGAATGCCAGCTTACGACCAGCATGGCAAGGAAGGACAAGATGACCTGCAGGAAAATATATACCACGAACGCCAGAATGGGATTGCCGGTGCTCCCTTCCTCCCGATCTCCCTGCGGTTGCGCAACAAGTTGCGAGAGAAAGTTGCTGATGTAAAAGACGAAGGTGTTCATCAATCCGGAGA
>CAYSFU010000113.1:0-8782 GCA_964430555.1 uncultured Nitrospira sp.
TCTTGCATCGCGGGGCCCGCGTCGACGCGATAGCGAAAAAACCACGCCCCCTTGACATTCATTGAACTAAGCCTATCCGATCCAATCTGGACTTTGTCTTTGCATGCCGGCCTGCACTCGAAGGGAGCCTGGCTCCTTCGACTAAAAGCCGATTGGGGGAGCGCCCGGGAGCAATTCCATGGAGATATATGGATTGAGCCGATTTGGCGATAGACGCAAATAACGCAGACTCCGCAGCTTTGCCTCCCAATCAACCTCCGAAAGCGACCTGTCCATCGCATCCGCGCAGACGATCCGCCCGCCGGCTGTCAGCAGCGCTGCAGGCTGCGTCCCCAGCGCACGCGGACCGCGCCGGCGGAGCGGCTCGCGGGGGCGTCGGCGCAACCAGCCCGGAGACCCTGCTGCGCGAACCGGCTGGTCCGAGGTGCTTATACCTACTCAGGCGGCTCAGCCCAATTCACCGAGGTGCTTGCCATATGAGCCGAGAAGCAGGTAGCGAGCCATCGGTGCGTCATTGCACGCTGATAGGCATTGGTGTCTCTCCTCGCATCAGCGCATACACTGTATCAGCAAGCGGACCCGCCGTTGGTAGCATCCTGAGCAGCCAGCGCCGGAGCCAGTCCGAAGGTTGGCGCGGTGCCACCTTGCACACCGCTTCAATAAGTGGTCGCCGAACGGCCATATCCCGTGGTGCTTCGCCAAACCAGTGACTTGTCAGCTCACTATCAGGATCACGCAGGAACTCTTGGAGAGCAGTTTTCTGAGCTATGACAGGGAAATGCCACCATATCTTGCGCGCAAAATCCCAGTCATAGTCCCGTCTGAGCTCAACATGCCGCAACAAGAGACCCAGCACAAATGACTTACTGTCTGGATTTCCATCCATATAGTTGAGCCACCTGGAGTCCATGCCATCGGGTCGTTCCAGAATGTGGTCTGCCACGGCGGAGTGCAGGTGCTTGGGCAGGTAGTCGCAGCCCTTCAGGATCGTCTCAGTCCGCATGTCCCCGAGGCACTTCCGCAACCTGGCCGGCGATAGCATGGGAGCCAGCTCTGCATACAGCTCAGGGTGCCTCTCATTCCAATTTTTCATGAAATACCCCGGGGAAAAACCGGCGGAAAACTTCTCTAGGATTAGCAGGTCTGCCAGCCGAGACTTTTGCTCTGCGGTCAGCTCGCGAGCCTTGGCAGCCAGAAGCCTGCCATTCCAGGGAAGAATTCGCCATTCATGGTCGCTTGCTATAGATTCTGGATCGGGGAGCACGCCTTTCTTCGCCGCAAAGATCAGTGCATCAGGGAGGACAAGATCTGGCAGTTTCTGAGGGAATGTGAAGTCTGAGCATCGGGCGAGGAGTTCCGGCACGAGAGCCAGAACCCACCCTCCCAACAACGCCGTTCGATCAACCTCACCATGTCCATCCCAAGCGTTTTCCCCCTGTAGTACCTGGTACGCAGGTTCCAGATCGCTCAAGGCAAGTGCGACCCAGCCTGGCCAGAGCCACTTTGGATCCTCGCTGGGCAGCTCTCTCTGTGGTAGACCCCAGAAACTCCAAGCCCAACAGGCGGCCACAAAACCACGCTGGCGCTCACAATAGCTGCCTGTGCGTGTCGCAGGGAGTCGGTATATGGATGATGGATAGTATCGTGTGCGGCTCGGTTCTGCACAGAGCCACAAGCCCTCCAGCACTCTCTGTTGTCGAGCAGAAGGCCGCAGTCCGTTTATTAGACGACGTCCGGTTGCTTCGAACAGCGCTTCTACCGCCCCTACGGAACCAAGCCTACTTAGTGCATACGTATCAACCGTCCGTTTCAGAAGCTGGAAAAATTCATCTTCCGGAAGAGTGTCGAGAACATCATCGACCAATTCCGCTCTAGCGCTGTCAAGGGTCCAGCGACCCCATTTCTCTGGTTGGCTACCTTGCAACGCTTCGCGGACGGCCTCCCACTGGCAGACATAGGCTGCGAGCTTCGGTGCCGGAGCAAGATGTCCCGATGCATCGGTGCGTAGGAGCTGAGCCTGCACCAAGAATTCCACGGCATCTCCAGCCGTCGGAGCGCTAAGCTTTCGGGTTGCCTCTGCGATGCGCCGAGCGCGTTCCTTGCGGCTCTTGGCTTGGTGAGTAGACTCGATTAGCTCTTGGACGGGCTGCGGATCGCGAAGTATAGGGGTGTGCTCTGATGGGATCCAGCGCGCCCACTGTTGACGCGGAACTCCTCCCAGCAATGGAACCTCCAATGCTTCTAGCTGACTTCGCACCAGCTCTATGAAGACTGGCAACGCGCTGCTGCGAAGCCATGTATAAGCCAGGCGCTGCTCGCGCATGCCATCCACCTTGCCGGCGATCATGCCGCCTGCCAAGTCAGCCGCTGAGCGCCGCTTCAAGTAGTTTGGACCATGCTCATCGACCAGCGCGCAGATCGGCAATAGATCCCCAGGCGTTTTGACCAGGGTGCAGAAAGGATCGTTCTCTTGCAGCCATTTTTGCATCTGCCCGGCATCGAAAAGCCCTGCTTTGCTTTCCAGCCGATTGCCGATGTGGCGCAGGGACTCGTCCCGCCATTTACCAAAAGGAACCCACCGCAATTCGATGAATCGTGGCGATTTGGTCGCGACCGCACCGCTGAGCGTTGGCCCATCCGGATCGCCGCTGGACTGCCGACCGGGCAAGGGGAAGGCGGCCAGCACGCACACCCGCTCCAGTGCGAGCAGTCGCTGGAGGGCAGCTTCATCCCCCTCGGCGTCCGAGCCAGCCACCAGAATCAAGGTTGTACCGTCGTGGGGGGCCAGTGCGGAAGCCGCATCCCGTAGTCGTCCGAACTGTTGCAGTCTGATGGTTGGATCCTGTGCAAACAACCAGCGAGCGAGCAGACGCTTTCCTGCTCCAGGAGGGGCCATCAACCAGTGAGCCCCTGACTTTAGAACACCCTTGAGGGTTGCATAGTCCAGGCGTTGCGATGCTTCGAAATTCCAGAGGGGCCGCGGTGGGGTCGGTTCGAAGTGAGCTATCGGCCAGGGCATCTCCGCCCGTAGGTTGAGGGGACGAAGCCTCGGGAAATCCTCGAAGGGGAACTCCTCTGCCTGCTGCTGGGCCGCCGACAATAGATCTTCGGGATCGCAACCCAGCAGCTCCGCGAGTTTGTCCAGTGCAATCGAGCGATTCCGGAACCAACGGTCATCCCCTTGGGCGAGGCGCCTGAGGGACATCTCGAAGCTCCGCTCCTTGGGTGGTCTGGTTTGCTCGTCGAGCTGTTTATAGAGCGCTTGGCTGAGCTGCCGGAGCGACCGATATCCTCCACCGGTTATCAGTTTCATGAAGGTAGTCGGGTCCATGCAACACGACTAACATTAGTGCTCACCGACTGTCAATAGATGCAACATTCGATGCAACATCAATTGATGATGCACGTGCAATAGACACCTCGGGACGGGCTTCATAAACTCTCACCATGGTCCTTATCAAGCGGTCACAAGATCTGCCCACGCCCGAAAAAAGGAGAGCCGCCATGCCCAAGCCAGCTTCGTCCACGGTATATTTCCAGCTTGATGATACCCAACTCTGCTATCCGGTATCGGCGAGCTCAGGCGCCCCGCCTTACGGAGACAGCCCCCAAATTCCGCTGCTGAGCCTCAGACGCCGCCGCGTGTCAGCGCTAGTCCCTATCGTGCTGCTTGTAGTCGGGGGTTACTGCGTCGCAGTGGACCTGGGAAGAGCGATTTGGCGGGCGGCGCCGCTGCACACCGTCGGCCGGTGCACGCCGAGCCACCAGCGCCCGGAGCAGCCGGCACGAGGCGGAGGAAGGCTCCGCGCATCGCCGCAGCCTTTGGGATGCCATGGTCGCTGTAAGAAAACTTTACGACCGACCCGAAGTGGTTGATTTTTTTAAGCTATTCATCTCAGGAGGTCGACTCATGCTTCGCTACAGTGCACGGCTTCTTTCTGCTCTCCTCGTCGCTGTATTTGCTGGCCCGGTGCTGGCGGCCCCGACGCACTCGGTCGGGGTGAATACCCATCAGCCCAGCTCGGATGTTCTCGATGCCGCGCAGGAGCTCGGCGTGGACTGGATCCGCATCGATTTCAACTGGTACCAGGCCGAGCCGACCAAGGGAGCCTATGACTGGACCCTCTTTGATGCGATCATCGATGGGGCGATCCATCGTGGGCTCAAGGTCTTTCCGACGCTGGCTTACGGCGCCGCCTGGGCAACCGAGCCCGACACCGATGGCATTCCGACGAACAACACGCCCAAGGTCGGGGAGTACCAGAAGTTCTGTCAGGCCGCGGCAGCGCGCTATGCCGGGAAGATCACCCATTGGGGCCTGTGGAACGAGCCCAATCTCGCCGGCTTCTTCGAGGGGACGATGCAGCAGTGGATAGACCGCGTGGTCCTTGAGGGGACGCGCGGAATCAAGGCCGGCTGTCCGTCCTGCCAAGTGCTGGGTCCGGAGCTTGCTACCATTGGCAAGGACTACGCCATGTACCTCGATTCCTCGATAAAGGCGCTGCAGCGGGTCGGCCTTATGTATGACGTGGTCACCTGGCATATCTACGCGAACTTTGTCGACCTCGATCCGTCGCTGCTGCTCTGCAGTGCCGATACCTTCCAGAACAAGCTCGACTCGCACCGGGTCTGCAAGCTCGGTGGCATCGTCATCCACGAGAGTCCACTCTCAGTTCGCGAGGTCTTGCTGCAAAACGGTCTGGGAAGCCTGCCGGTCTGGGTCACCGAGACCGGCCGCACGGCACCGATTTCCGACAGCAAAAAGACCACCGAACAGGTCACCTACTATCGTCGGGTTCTTGAGGAGCAGCTCAAGCGCGCCTGGTACCAGAATACTTTTTTTTATGAAATCGCCGACGATAATTCGATCGGTGACAAGTGGGGCATGGCCGTAAGAGATGGGGCATCCTACCCGGCATCCTACCGGAAAAAGCCGGTCTGGGCCTTTATGAAAAAGGCGCTGACGACGCCGGCGTTCGGCGGGACCGGAAGTGAATGCGCCGATGGGCTCGATAACGACGGGGACAAGCTCATCGACTACCCAAAGGACTCCGACTGTTCCTCCGCAACGGACGCCAAGGAAGCGCCCGATGCGGCGGCAATAGAGAACTAGCTAGCTAGCTAAGCTAGCGTCCACATCGCGTTCTTCATGATGAAGCAGTGCCCCGTCCGGCCGCGGCGTCTGCGCAAACCATCCGGACAAAAGCTACGTGGAAAGCCTGCTCAGACTCTGCGCCGAAGCAGGCCTGCTGGTTGTCGGGCCGCATCGCCGTCAAACCCATCGTCCAGAGCAGGGTGGCACCCTTCTGCCATTAATTATCGGTGCAAGACAAGCTACATTTGGATTAGTCCAACTTCCTCCCCATCCAGGTTGGTAACATCCAACTGCGGGAATAGGAGCACCACGGGGCCATCCTCGTGGGAAGCATAAAGGGGCACCTTTTTGTGCCAACGAGGTGTTTATCCATGATGTTTGATTTGGAGAAGAGGTTGGTGCTTTCGAGTACACACTTGAAGTCAATGCTATGGCGAGAGCGAAAGACATCCTTACCAAGTTTGATCCTAACATCTTCTTCATCATGGTATTGGTATTGTAAACTGTTTGAATGCCGACGTCAACCGCTACCTCACCACGTGGAAGGTGCCCGCCAACAAGCACCCCGAAAAGGAGAAGGTCGCCCTCCGCCGTCTCGCCAGCCACACCACCCTTGCTGGTGTTTCCCACCAGCTCGTTAAGGGAAGGACACCGATTTCTGAGGTCTGTTACTTGGCTGACCGCACCGGAAAGCCGTATGCCCACCTGATCCTCTTCGACTTCGATGGGACTCTGATCATTAAAGATCTGCATGCAGATATCGACGGCAAGTTCGGGGGGCCGGCGGTTCGACCGGCTGCTTGTACTGACCGATGGCGACCGGACCTTCAAGCCGCGGCCTCAGGGATGAAGGCGAGCCTGGATCTCGGGTCTATCAGGCTGAGGTCAACGTCGTGCAGTCACCGCGTCGCAGTCGAGGCCAAGGCGTGCCGGATGAGTTCTCAGCTTTCGGCTAGCAGCGCGCGATCGCTCCCGCGACGGCACAACGCGACGCGTTCGGAGCGTGACGCTCGCGGCGACACGCTCAGCGTGGCTGAGGGATGCTATCTGCAGCCAACTCGCTGAGGGAGAACGCCGCGTTGATTCACGCCGGACCTACACGCGATCTGGTGCTGCCGCTGCCTG
Source organism: uncultured Nitrospira sp. (assembly GCA_964430555.1). GTDB lineage: Bacteria > Nitrospirota > Nitrospiria > Nitrospirales > Nitrospiraceae > Nitrospira_D. Next base: position 6,221 of record CAYSFU010000113.1, read on the forward strand.
ACGGCCAGGAAGAACAAGCCAGCCGGGAGCCGCGGCCAGCCCGGCTCAACGGCCTCCCGCGCCTATTCCCTGGGTTCTTGCGTAAGCGATGCCGCTCTGCAAGTTGCTGCAGATGACGATATCGCCCAGATCCGTGCCCAAGGCCACGAGCGTTTGCGCGACCTCAGCGCGAATGCCCGTGAGCACCACCTGCGCGCCAAGCAGCCTGACTGCTTTGGCGGCTTGCACGATCGCACTTGCGACCTGCGTATCCACCACCTGCACCCCGGTAATATCAAGAATGGCGAGCCGAGCGCGGCGCGTCGAGATCCCCTCGAGCAGCATCTTGGTCACCTGGTGCGCCCGCTGTGAGTCGATGGTGCCGATAAGCGGCATGACCACCATATGCTCGCTCAGCGGGATGAGCGGAGTGGAGAGCTCGACCAAAGCCGCCGCCTGCGCCTGAATCGTCTCCATGTTCTCGCGCAGCGCCGCTTCGGTGCGCCTGCGCTGGGTAATATTGTCGACGGTGATACCCACGCTGTCGGGTCGGAGCGAGAACGCTCGGACGGCAAAAAGGCCTTTGGCTACCCGATCATCGCCGTATTCCACCTCGCCCAGATCGCGGTCCTCGCCTGTGCGCGCCACGGCAGCGTAGATCTGAGCCAGGCCGGACTCGAGCGCATTGGGAAAGATCTCCGTTATCCGGCGACCGGCCTCCGCGTCCAGCGCGAACCCGCTCACCGGCCGCATCGCCCGATTCGCCGAGACCAGCCGGAGCGACGCCGGATCGTCAGGGTCTTCCAGCTGGTAGATCATGATTCCCAGGGGCAGACCCATAATCATTTGCTGGTAGAGCTCCGCGCGCTGTTCGGCAATGGTAGCGCGCTGACGCCAGGCTTCTATCTCGGCGTGCAACGATTCATGGGTTTCTTTGGGGGCGGTCATCGCGGTGTCCCTGCCTCTCGGGGTATTCAGACAGTCATGTTATACCAAAACGACCTCTGGCGGCGACAGCAACCGTCGGTGCGCGTGTATCTGCCTTATGCGACAGCGTGAACGCGCAGCATGCTACCGTCATCACGCAGCACACTACCATGGTGACGAAAACAGCGAGCCAGCTCCACCGATCGGCAATCCATCCCACGTGCGTTCCGGAGATCGCTGATCCGAAGACGTACCAAAGAATGCCGTGAATCCCGCTCACTTCCTGATCTCGGACGTGCAGCGAGCGAGCTCGGGCTGGAGCGCCTCGGCATCCTTCGGCAGCACAGGCGAGTCGGCCACGGCTCCGATGATCGCGTCCAATGGACGGAGCAAGCCCTCCCCGGCGCAGCGATGTTCGCTTGGCCGGGTCACGGATTTGCGGGCGACTGTACTCAGGGCCGCGCCGCGTCACGCCGCGGTCACGGCGCCATGGCGAGCGCGATGAGCACCGATTCACGGTGCCGCCGCGCCGCGAACCGGCTGGCGCCGCAGTGGTGTCAGAACTTCTCGAAGGTCCGGATGCGTCCCTGCTCGTGGATGATGAGGAGGCGGTTGCCATCGGCGACCAGCAGCTTGGGCTTGCTGAAGTCGGCCTTGGCCGCAGGGCCGTCGACGTTGCCGCTGCCACGGGCGAAGCCGGGAATGGTCTGCCCGGTCAGCGAGACCAGGGCCTTGGTCGTCAGGTTCAAGTGGCGCAAGCCGGCGAAATTGGGGCCTTGCAGGATGTACAAGCCGCCCGCCTCCGGACTCAGCCCGGTCACACTGGACACCCCCGCCTTCACGCCGACCCCGTCGTCGCTGCCGATCCCTTTGGCGGCGCCGATGACGGTGGTGAGCCGCCGCGCTTCTAGATCCAGAGCCCGGATCGCCTCCCCATCAGCGACGTACAGCGTGCGTCCGGACAGCGCGAGGGCGCGGATGCCGATGAGCCGCGCCTGGTTGCCGACCCCCTCGACGAAGCCGCCCTTGCAGATGCGCTGCAGGCCGAAGTCGCACTGCGCGTCGGCCTCCCCGACCAGGGTGGTCACCGCGCCGCTGGCCAGCGCGACCATGCGCACGCGCACGTAGTCGCCTACGTACAGGTTCTGGCCGTCGGTGGCGAGCGCCGTCGGGCTGGAAAACAGCGCCGCGTCCTTGCCGCCGTCCAGGTTGCCCCGGCGCTGGCAGTCGCCGGTCAGCGTCGCCGCGCTACCGGCGTCCAAATCGAGGCTGCGAATGCAGGCTCCGCCGTGCTCGGTGGCGAGCTGGATGATGTACAGCGTGCGGCCCACCGCGACCATCGGTCCGGGCTTGTAAAAACGCGCCTCCGCGAGGCTGCCGTTGACCGTGCGGCCGTCGCGCTGCTTGCCGGCGGCGGTCGCGACCTCGCCGCTTGCCAGGGTGACGCGGCGGATGAGCGCGTTGCCGGCGTCGCTGACATAGAGCTCGCCGCCGATCAGCGCCGCGCCCTGGACCCCATCGAACTGCGCCGCCGCCCCCACGCCATCCTTATAACCGGTGGCGTCCGGGGCCGGAAGCAGCGTGCTGACCACGACGCTACCCGGTGCCGGCCGCGGGCCGGGCGGTGCCGCCGGGGCGGCGGGCTTCGGTGGCGCG
>CAYSFU010000114.1:0-8393 GCA_964430555.1 uncultured Nitrospira sp.
CCGACAACGAGCGCAAGAGATCCTCTCGCACGCGCTCACGGGAAATCTCGATCAACCCCAGATCCGAGATGCGAGAGATCCGGGTTCGTGCCTTATCCGAACTCATCGCATCCACGAGCGCATGATAGACCTTGTCCCGATTCTTTTCACGTTCCATATCGATAAAATCGACGATGATGATCCCGCCGATTCCACGCAATTTCAGCTGATAGGCGACTTCTTTCGCCGCTTCAAGATTGTTCCGTAAGATCGTCTCCTCTTGATCTCGCTTCCCGACAAACCGCCCCGTATTGACGTCGATCACCGTCATCGCCTCGGTATGATCGATCACCAGATACCCGCCGGACTTCAACCATACCTTCCGGCTTAACGCACGGACGATCTCCTGTTCCACGCCCAGATGGTCGAACAACGGCTCATCCTTGTCATACAAATGAATCCTCGCCGTTTGCTCCGGTGAAAACCGCTGGACAAAACTTCGAATGGCGTCGTATTCCTCTCGCGAATCAATCCAGAGTCGATCCACTTTCTTGCTAAACAAGTCCCGAACGACACGGAAGCTGAGGCTCAGATCAGAATGGAGCAAGGCCGGGGCCGGGAGTTGGTCTCGTTTGGTCAAAATGTCCTGCCACAGGACATGCAGAAAATCGACATCGGATTTCAGCTCATCTTCTTTGACCCCTTCGCTGACCGTCCTCACGATATACCCATACCCCTGCCGCCGAACTCGACGCATGATGTCCTTCAACCTGGCCCGTTCCTCATCTCGTGGAATTCGTCGAGAGACCCCGATATGATCGACATTCGGCATAAACACGAGATACCGTCCAGGCAGCGACACGTAGGTCGTGACGCGAGACCCCTTGGTCCCGATCGGCCCCTTCGAAATCTGCACCATCAGCTCCTGCCCCTCGCTCAAGAGCTGCTCGATCGGCTTCGCACTCTGGCGCTTCGGCCGAAGCATGTCCGAATCTTTCTCATCTTCTTCAGCCTCAATCAGCAGATCACCGGGCTCGGCCTCAACCAACAAATCCGACACATGCATGAATGCCGCCTTCTCCAACCCGATATCCACAAAAGCGGCTTGCATACCCGGCAAGACTTTCGCCACCCGCCCCTTGTAAATGTTCCCCACAAAATCTTTATGCTTCGCGCGGTCGCTGAATAGATCCGTGACGACGCCGCCATCGAGCACGGCCACACGAGTTTCTTCTCGCGCAAGCGTTATTGCAATTTCATTTCCCATACACACTCCTTTTGTTTCATCGCCGACGGGACTGCGGTAAGGCGAATAATGCGAGAAGCAACCCGGATCTTCGCCTCATCCATATAACCAGCTCCCTTGGCCATTGAAACGCTATACTCTCTCCGAACACCGAACCGCTGTGGTCCGACTGTCCGACATGACTCAATAAAATAAACTCAACCGTCTACGTTTGACATTCAATAGCAAGCCCAAGGCCGCCATGGTCATAATCGTGGCACTCCCGCCATAGCTCACCAACGGCAGAGGGATCCCGACGATGGGGAACATGCCCGCCGTCATTCCGATATTGACCACCACGCAAAAACAGAGCATCGCGACAATCCCTGCAGCGAGCAACGCTCCCAACTGATCTTTCGCTTTGGACGCAATTTCCAACGAGAGCCAGATCAACCCGACAAACAACGCCAACAACACCAAGACCCCAAGAAATCCCCATTCCTCCGCGAAGACGGCAAAGACAAAGTCGGTATGCCCCTCCGGCAAAAATTTCAGCTGGCTCTGGGTTCCGCCATAGAGCCCTTTGCCCACCAGTTCGCCCGACCCAATGGCGATTTTCGATTGCAGGGCATGGTAGCCCTTCCCGCCCGGGTCATAGCCTGGATCGACGAACGCCATAATGCGCTGTCGCTGGTAATCATGCAAGGACCCCCAGACCCCTTCCCAAGCAAAAGGAAACAGCATGATCGAGAAGAGCAAGATCACCCCTAAGGCTTGTGACCGAACCCCGACCATCAAGAGCATCGCCGCATAGACCGCGACAAAACTCAGCCCGCTTCCCAAATCAGGCTGTTTTAAAATGAGCAGAAGACCCGGCAACACCAAGAGCCCTGGGACAATGACCCGCTGCAGCCATCCTACCCTCGGGACCTTCGAATAGTAGTGAGCCAGCACCAATACGAGAATGAGCTTCGCGAACTCCGATGGTTGGAAACTCAACGGGCCCAGGGCCATCCACCGCTGCGCCCCCTTGCTCGTTCGTCCCTCAAACAAGACGACGACCAACATCAGCAAGACCACGGCATAGGCTGGATAGGCAAACCGCGCAAGATGGTGATAGTCCGACACCCACATGATGAGGAACGCCACAGTGCCAACACCAATCCAGATCAGTTGCTTGAGATAATAGGGAGTCCCGACACCACGTTGCCCGTACGTCACGCTGTAAATTGAGAGGACACCGATACCGAGAATGGCGAGAATCAACCCGACATAGCGAATGTCGAAACTATCGAGTTCACGATGTTCGGTCAAACGATTGATCATGAGTCGTTCGAGAAACGCCCGGGTCCTTCCGTACCGGGACGATCAGAGGTGACCGTTGGTACCTTCGGAGTGAGCTTCATATAGGTTTCAATGACTTCCTTGGCAAGCGGGGCAGCCGCCGATCCCCCGTGCCCCATGTGCTCCGCGATGACGGCCACGGCGATCTTGGGCGACTCGATCGGGGCAAAGGCAACAAACCACGCATGGTCCCTGAATTTTTTGGGGATACTTTCCTCCGGCCCAGTCCGAAGGGCCGCCACCTGTGCCGTACCCGTTTTCCCCCCGATCGTCACCACTGACGACTTCGCCCGCGTCGCTGTCCCCTTCGTCACGACATCGGCAAGCGCGTCTTTGACGAGACGGAAGGTTTCCGGCTTCACCGTGAGTTTCCCACGTGGAACCGCCGGGATTTCCTGAAGGTTGCCGGTCATTCGGTCCATCACCGCTTGGACCAGCCGAGGACGGTAACTGACGCCGTCATTGGCAACCGTGCCGATGACACTCGCCATCTGCAATGGAGTCACCGTGACATAGCCTTGCCCGATCGCGGCTGAAACGGTTTCACCCGGCAACCACTGTTCGTTTTTGGCCTTCTGCTTCCACGCCGTCGACGGCATGATCCCCGACCGCTCCGACGGCAATTCCACCCCGGTGGCCTTCCCAAGGCCGAAATCTTTGCCGAATTCAGCCATGACGTCGATCCCCATTCGTTGCCCGACCGTATAAAAGTACACGTCACAAGAATGGACTAAGGCGTTGTGGAGATCAACGTACCCGTGTCCACCGGCCTTCCAGTCATGGTAGACCCGTTTCCCGAACTGGTAGCCTCCGTTACAGAACACGGTGCTGGATGGTGACATGGTTTTCGTTTCCAAGGCAGCAATGGCCATCGGAATCTTGAAGGTCGAGCCTGGCGGATACTGTCCCTGTGAGGCCCGATTATTCAGCGGACGCCCTTCATCTTGGACGATTTCCACCCACTGTTTTGCAGTGAGTTCTCGCGAGAGAACATTGGGATCGAACCCGGGACGACTGGCCATGGCCAGAATATCTCCGTTGGTCGGATCAAGCGCGACAATGGCTCCATGCTCGTCGCCGAGCAGATCTTCAGCCACTTTTTGAAGTCGCGCATCAATCGTCAAATACAGATCATTGCCGGCCTGTGGCCTCTCGACCACCGTAGCTCGCTTCTCGTGACCGAGCGCATCAACCTCCACATTCTTCTGACCGGCGACACCCCGCATGTGCCGATCGTAGGACTTTTCCACCCCGTACTGTCCCACGATACTACCTTGATGGAGATCGAGAAATTCCGGCTTCTCCAGTTGCTCTCCAGACACTTCTCCCACATAGCCTAGGATATGAGCGGCCGTCATGCCACCCGGATAATTGCGCTGAGATTCCACCTGAATCATGACCCCCGGCAGATCGAGGCGGTGCGATTCCACCAAGGTGGCATCGCGCAATGTCATCCGGTCCTTGATCTTTCGTGGCAGAAGCTTACTCCCCTTGACTGCCAATTTTTTCCGAACAAGCGCGGCGTCAAGGCCAAGCAGGTCGGTCAGTTGCTTGACCAAACGCTCCCGATCCTTCACGTCTTCCAAGGTGACATAGAGACTAAAGCTCGGGACATTGTTCGCTAGAAGCACACCATGCCGGTCATAGATCAACCCGCGAGCCGGCTCAAGCAAGACCTGTCTGGTCCGGTTATTTTCAGACAAATCTCGATAATAGGGCCCCTCACGAATCTGTAAGTGCCAGAGGCGAAGCCCGAGCAGCGCAACAACCAGCAGAAGCCCCACACGGAGAATGAGCAGCCTCCGATGAAGATCCCCGACCTCTGTTTCTGGATAATGTGCTGTCGCCACGTGACGGCCTACATTCGGGATTCAGACATCACTTGTTCGATATTAAACTGACTCCACATCACCCAATAGATCGCGCCACCGATGACCGCATCAAGACAGGCTTGTGGCAACACCACATTCCAGACCGCCCACCACACATCCTGTTGAGGATTCAGTTTCAGAACAAACGGTGTCACAAGACCGAGCAGGCATGACCCCACCAGCAATCCTGAAACGAGTACGAGCGGACTGAGATACACCATTTGACGTCCTGCAAGACCGGTCACAAACCCAAGCCCCCCCTTCAACATGGCTCCGGTGATCACATCCTGGGCGGAAAACAGACTCAACGCCCATCCGACTGCCACGCCGACCAGCAGCCCATCCAACTCTCCGCTGATGAGGCCGACCAAACACACCGCTACAACACCGAGATCCGGTTTGACGCCCCAGAGGGTGAGATGCGGCAACAGCACGGATTGAACCGGAACGATCCCTAGGATAATGACCCCGTAGATAAACGTTTTCATGGCCTCGGCTTCGGCGGACTCAACCGTTCTTTCTCTGTCGGCACAAAAGAAGACTGAATGACCAGGACCTCTTCAACCCGATTCGGATCAACCTCGGGCGTCAACTCGGCAGATTGAAACAACGCTTCCTCTTCTTTATCGATTCGTGTAATGGTGCCGATCGCGAGTCCTCGAGGAAACCCTTCCACCAATCCTGACGTGACAACTCGGTCACCAGGGCGCGCACTCGACAACAACGGGATATACTTCAGTCGTGCTTGACCTTGGGTTGTCCCTTCAACAATTCCCTCGTCTCTTGTGCGCTGGATCAGTCCCGCAATCGCATTATTCGGATCCGTCACCAACAACACTACAGCGGTAGACGCCGTCGTCTTCACGATTCGCCCGACAACGCCCGCAGGAGTAATCACGCCCTGATCAGGCAGAATTCCGTCGGACTCGCCCTTATCCAGAATGATCGTCTTGAACCAATTGCCGGTATCGCGACCGATGACTTGGGCCGCGATCAATGTAGGAAGCGCTTGTTTCTTGAACTCCAGCAGGGCAGCCAATCGCTCGGTAGCCACAGCCGACTCTCGCAGTTGTCCGTTCTGTTCTCTCAGCAATTCCAACTCTCGTTTCAACTGCCGATTCTCTTCTTCCATCCCCTGGAGCGCGACATAACTGCCCCACACCCCGGCAATCCGATCATGGACCCCGGCAACGGCACTCAGCGGCCAGCTGATGATCCATCCGAACGGACCACCAACACCGTGCAACACACTTTGGAGTTGGCCTGGCAGAAGGAGAAAGCCGAGGATCAGGACGACGGCAAGCACTAGGGCCACACGCCTGGCATTGGACGTCACACGTAAATTAACCATCCACATGAGGGGATGGGGCCCTACCGGAGGTTGTTCGCCTGAGACATGACTGATACTTTTCGGAGCAGATCCAATTCGTCCAGAATCTTCCCGACGCCCAACACCACGGACGTCAGCGGATCATCGACCGTAATGATCGGCAGATTCGTTTCTTCACGGAATCGCGTATCCATCCCTTTCAGCAGGGAGCCTCCGCCGGTCAGCACGATCCCGCGATCGATGATGTCTCCGGCCAGTTCTGGGGGGGTGTTTTCCAATGCAATCTTGATGGCATTGACAATGGTTCCGATCGGTTCCTGCAACGCTTCACGAATCTCGGCATCATCAATGACCAATGTGCGCGGAATTCCGGTAATCAAATCCCGGCCTTTGATCATCATGGTTTTCCGTTCTTCGAACGGATAGGCAGACCCGATTTCAAACTTGATCCGCTCGGCCATGTGTTCGCCAATCAATAAATTGTACTTCTTCTTGATGTAATTCATGATCGCTTCGTCCATCCGATCGCCGGCGACCTTGACGGACTCGCTATAGACAATCCCACCCAACGAAATCACCGCGATGTCGGTCGTACCGCCTCCCACATCGACGACCATGTTACCGGACGGCTCCGTGATCGGCAGCCCCGACCCAATCGCCGCCGCAACCGGTTCCTCGATGAGATAGACTTCCCGAGCACCGGCCAGTTCCGCTGAATCGCGAACCGCCCGCTGCTCCACTTGTGTAATCCGAGAGGGGACACCAATAATGATCCGTGGCCGAACGAACGCACTACGGTTATGGGATTTCCGGATGAAGTGCTTCAGCATTTGCTCAGCCATCTCGAAGTCGGCGATCACGCCTTCCTTCATAGGTCGAACCGCAACAATGTTCCCAGGTGTACGACCGAGCATTTTCTTGGCATCGGCGCCGACGGCCAGCACTTTTTCGCTCTTCTTCTCGACGGCGACCACGGAGGGCTCATTGAGAACGATCCCCTTTCCACGCACATACACAAGGGTCGTTGCGGTCCCTAAGTCGATCGCCAGGTCATCGGAAAACCACCCAAACACATCTCCCGGGAACCCCACGGCATCTCTCCCTTCATCTGAGCCGGCTCACTCAGAGCCCAGCTTGCGTGCGTGATCTCTTTAGGACTCTTAATCCGAAACCGCCAGTTGCCCGGCATCGAGCACGTGTGTCCGGGCCACTTCATCGCCCATGCGATGCCCTTGTTCATTCCCGATGATCAAAAAACTTTCGAACGCGACAATCGCCAGGGAGGCAAGCCATCCGATGTACGGAATCGCATAGGCCACCTGGGCACTGCCCAGTGGGAGATTCCGAATGATAGACTCTCGAAACCCGACGCTCCCTCGACCATCCACTCGCACGGTTTGTAAACCGACCAGCCGTTTGCCGATGCTCTTCCCCCCTGCAAACCCATCGGCGATCAGAAGGTACGTCAAACCGGAAAGAAAACCGACTGGAGGAGCGATTTCACCGGCAGCGACGACGATGAACAGGTCAATCAACTTTGCGATGAAGCGATTCAGCACATGGGCCTTCGGATAAACTCTTGAATCGAACGGTGTCGAGCCTGGCCCCTCCCCTACCAAGGGATCTCCTTCTAATTAGTGGCAAAGTATAACAAAATCCGCCAACTTGCACAAATAAAGAGCCATCTTTTTCTAAATATTTTTTCTCAACGTCCCGGAAGAGCTCATGCACATCTCAGGAACAGAGAGCTCCGCATGACCTATACCTCCATCCTGACACGCAATACCTCAAGACCCGACCCTTGCCTTCCGCCAGTCCCATAAGTACACTGTTACCCTCACAAAAGCAAAGAGGGGCTTAGATGATTAAGACAATGCGAGATGCGTCACACAACTATCCTTGGCTGTTGAAGTCCATCATGGGGATTTTGGCCATTGCCTTCATCATTACGATGGGCTGGTGGGGATTCGGTGATCAGGCTGGTGGTCCAGTGGCAAAAATCGGCGAACAATCGGTTTCGCTTGATGAGTTTAAGCGCACCTACGAAAACATGCACCGCATCTATAAGGACAACGTCAAGACCGAGTTCAAAGAGGAAGAATTCAAGGACTTCGTCGTCGGCCAACTCGTCGACAGCCGTGTGTGGATCATCGCCGCTGAAGAGATGGGCGTGCGGGTTTCCGACGCCGACTTACGCGAGTTGATCATGCAAACACCGGTCTTTCAGAAAAACGGCGCCTTCGACCCGGAGCTCTACACACGCATCCTCGCCGCCAATCACCTCACCCCGGCGGCATTTGAGTCGATCCAGCACCAGGAAGTCCTCGCCAACAAGGCTCGCATGATCGTCCGAGATTCCGTTGCACTGACGCCTGAAGAAATCGCCGAAGGGCAGTCGCTCATGACCAGAGCACAAGATTCTGATCCCGCCAAGGCTGCGGAAGCCAAACAGCGGGTGTTGGATGACATGCTGCTGCAGAAACAACAACGCGCATTGGTCTCATTCCAGCAGTCGATGAAAGCCAAGATTCCAATCACCATCCGGCGAGAGATGCTGTAACGCTCTGTTGTTTTTCATGGATATCCGCCAACTAGGGCGTGTCATCAATTAAGCCACGTGAGTGAAGCGGCGAGATAGATGGCG
>CAYSFU010000115.1:0-8296 GCA_964430555.1 uncultured Nitrospira sp.
AGTACTCCGCCAGGCGCCCACTTATGAACGGGCAGCCACTGTCCAACCAACCGGAACCACCTCTGTCATCACGATCTCAGTCTCTCGCTCGACTCATTCACAAGGTCTTGGTCACCCGATGGCCCCCCCGGCTTGAGTAGCAGACACGTTTGGAGTCCGGGTACTACTGTAGCCAATTTTCTGGCTAATTGTTTCGCATAGGCAGCTGGCCTCAGTCCGCCCAATCCTTTTTTCGGTCGCTCCTCGTTATACTCGCGCCGCCATGCTTCAATGATGGCTTGGGCATGGGCGAGATTCAGAAACCAATGCTCGTTCAGGCACTCGTCACGGAGGCGCCACGGTGTGTGCATGGGCCCATGTCAGCATGGCGTGCTCCCCTGAAATCAACCCAGGTGGCTTGATTTCAGGGGAGCACTACATCCGAGCTGTCTAGACGAAAGTCCTGCCACTGCTGCGAATAAAGCATTTCCTGCATGGAGCGTCCACCAAAGCTCCCGAGGAAATCACGAAATCGTTGTTCAAACCATCTTCGCCCAGCTCCTTGATACAATCGAGTGGTGGGAGGAACTGGAATCGCAATCTCGCTTAGCTCATACACATCGAATTCATAGGGGTGGCAGTAAAATACAAACGGAGCTTCCCTCATGACCCTTCTGGCAAAGTATCGGCTTGTAATGCCTGGCAACAGACGATGGTATCCACCTCCACCCACTGGCCAATCTTTTCCGAGCACACGAAACGTAGGCAGAGGAGCCTCTAGAATACTGCTACCGGAACTGAGTTGCACCCGAACGGGAAGAACTGGCCAACCAGCAATCCCATAGCGAGGAAGCCGTGCTGGAACAATACTTGAGTCATACTCAAATCCTGCTGCGGCAAGCATGTCGAGAGCCCAGAGCGTCTCCGGGACAATTGAAAAATCTGGAGCACGATATCCTTTGATTGGTTTTCCCGTGATCTGTTCAAGAAGGTCTTTGGAATTACGGATATCGTCAAAAAACTCGTCGGGAGACTGCCGGAAAACTTCCAGATGCCCATAGCCATGACACGCTACTTCATGACCATCAGCCTGTATTTCTTTGACGACCTCAGGAAAACGCTCAGCAAACTTACCAAGTACGAACATTGTGGTTTGCACGTTCTCCTCACCAAGAAGCCGGAGGAGACGTCTTGTATTCTGCGCAGCACGCTCTGTGATTGGAAGATTTCGGTCCCAAGTGGACTGTGGCCAGTCTTCCACGTCAATAGAGATAACTGGAGTATTGAACCGAACTGTTTGAGGCATAATGATGAAAACCTATCGAGTTCCCTACACTTGAATGACTAGCTACCTCTTGCTTCTCCGGTTGTCTCAGCACACTACGACTGGTAGTGTAACGGGGGGCCTACCCGTCCCTTCCTGCAAGTCTGTGTCAGTTTCAGCTTGATTTCGCAAGGGAAGAAGCCTGCCAACAGTATTTGGCCGCATGATGAAAACCTATCGAGGTCCCTACACTTGGTCGCTGGCCTGATGGTTTCACGTGTCCCAGGTGTAGCCCCCAGCGAGCTTACACAATGGTGAGACAACAGCGCTGGTAGTGAGTAGCCTGCTGGCACCAAGTTTCGCTGACGTCCGGGACAGTCCTTCATAACACGAAGACGCCGATGACGCTCTGGTTTTGGGCGGCATACTTGATGACGACGGATACGTGTGGCATCTCGGCCCTGCTTCTCCAACGCCAATTGGGGCTTGTCCGATATAAAACCGCGTGGATGATGCTCCACAAACTGCGACGGGCCATGGTTAATGCAGCGCGCGAATCCTTGCGAGGTGAAGTGGAGGTTGACGAGACCAGGATTGGGGGCACGCAGGCGGGCTTGCGGAGGAGCCGCCAACTGAAGGGGCGGAAGGCCAGCCTTGTCATGGTCGCAGTGGAGAAGCGGAGCCACGTGTCCAGACGTCTTCGAATGGCGGTAATTCCTGACTTCAAACGTATCACGTTGAACGCCTTCATCACACAGTACATCGCGCCCGGCGCGACGCTCTACACAGACGATCTCAAGATGTTCACCGGCTTGGAGGAAGCCGGCTATACCCACATCCTCGGCACACAGCCACAGAGAACTGAGCTGCGGAAGGGCACGAAATCGGTCATCTCGTTGGCCAACCGCGCTGTGGGCAACCTGAAGCAATGGCTGATCGGTACCCACCATGGAGTCAGTCGCGCTCAATTCCAGGTCTATCTCGACGAGTTCGTCTTTCGTTACAACCGCCGGGAGATCCCGATGGCTGCCTTCCAGGAGCTCCTCGGTCTTGGAGCGGGATACATCCATACCTCGTACCGCCGGATACGAGGGGTGAAGGATCTCGTGGGTCGTCCGATGATGCCTAAGCACACGATGTAGCGTATGGCTGAAACAACCGGAGAAGCAAGAGCTATCTACAGTTGTAATCATTGAAGTAAGACTCTCACCATCTGTGACGCAACCTTTTCCTGTAGTCCTACCATGTTGATGGGCTGTTTTCTGATGGTTCGGCATTGACAGTTCCGCAATAGTCCCAACCTAACGTGACAGTTGAAGCGCGAATGGATCAGATGCTTCTTGCTTCCGTAAAACAAGGAAGTCCAGAACCCCTCTCAGATAGCCGATTCCGTAGCTGATGTGCAGGATGGGGAAAACGATTGTCGACCACAGGCCACACTGTACACCTTTCTGAAGAGCAACACGAGTTCCAATGCCAAGGTCAACCAGAATGTACGCAGCTCCACCAATCCCACAGAAAAGAGCCATGAGAGACGACCAGGGCGCTAATAGGGCCGTGACGAGCAAACCCATCACAAACGCTGATGGCACGAGTTGCCGCATCGTGACCACTGTCCCAAGCATACGGACAGCAAGCGGCTTATAGTAGCCATATTGGTAGTACATCACCCACAGTTTTTTAAGAGAATCTCTAGCGGTATAGTACGAAACGATCTCCGGGACAAGCAAAATCCGTCCCCCCCCCTTCTTAATCAATCGATGATTCAGTTCGTCATCTTGATTACGTACAAGCCGCTCATCGAATAATCCGATCCTGTCAAACACTTCCCTACGATAGCATCCAAACGGAACATGATCGACCCACTTTGGCTCGGTGACACCAATCCTAAAATGTGAATTGCCGACCCCCCAGGGATGGGAAAGCCCAACAGCGATCGCTTGTGCCTTTGGGGTTTCATTGGCGGGTTGCGTAATACAGACCCCACCAACATTATCAGCGCCACTTCGTTCTAGCCACTCGATCAACTTCGATACATAATTAGATGGATACACCGTATGGGCATCCATCCGGATCACGATCTTCCCTTTCGCGGATTGAATGCCGATATTGAGAGCGGCTGGAGTAATTCTTCGTGCATTCTCGATGAGTCGAATCCACCGGTATCGCTGACTGAATTCATCAACAATAGCTCTTGTGCTATCATCACTCTGACCATCGACAACGAGCAATTCAAGCCGATCCTTGGGATAATCGCTCATGACAACTGAGTCCAAGCACGAGCGAATCCCCTTCGCCTCATTCCTGCATGGAATAATAATTGATATGTGTGGTAACTGATCGTTCATCATGTTTCCCCAAGACTCGTCTGTGGCAAAACTGCAAACTGTAATGATCGAGCTCGCCAGCACAACTCGAACCTATCTTTGAGCACACCCATCAACTATGCATATGTTACAAAGGCACCATTCCCATTTTTTAATTACCTTGAGCTCTAACTCCAAGTGCAACACGACCGGCCCCGATGGGCTAAGGTGTTGCCATGCGAACGAACAGCTCTACGCACATGAGCATCGACGAACGTGAGACCCTGAGTCTGGGCCTGGCCCCAGGCCATTCGTTGCGGACGATGGCAACAGTCTTGGGCCGCAGCCCCAGTACCGTGAGCCGCGAATACGTGCGCAACGCGGGGGGGCACCCGTATCGGGCCTGCCTGGCACAGCGTCTGGTGATGAGCCGAGTGCGCCAGCCCCGGCGGCCGCGTAAGCTCCGAGACCCGTGGCTGTGGTGGCTGTGGCAGTATGTCCAGACCCACCCTGGGTCAGGGGCATTCGCCCGAGCAAATTGTTGGGCGTCTGCGACGCGAGTATCCTGACGACATGCGGACGCGACTCTCGACGGAGACGATCTATGTGGCATTGTATGTGCTGCCACGTGGAACCTTGCCCACCGAGCTGCTGGCCGCTCTGCGTCAGGCGCGCAAAGCGCGCCGTCCTCGCTCGCGCGGCACGGATCGACGGGGACAGCTTCTCTACATGACGTCGATTGCCGACCGCCCCGCAGAGGTGGCCAGCCGTACCGTCCCCGGCCACTGGGAGGGCGACCTCCTCAAGGGAGCGCGGAATGGTTCGGCCGTCGGAACCCTGGTGGAGCGGACGACACGCCTGGTCATTCTGGCCCGCATGGAGGGGACCGATGCGGTGAGTGCCCACGAAGGGTTCGTGCGGAAACTCCAACATGTACCGGCTCCACTCCGCAAGACGCTGACCTATGATCGGGGCAAAGAGATGGCCCAACATGAGCGCCTGGCCCAGCGGCTCGCCATCCAGGTCTTCTTTGCCGATCCCCACAGTCCCTGGCAACGCGGGACCAATGAGAACACAAATGGGCTGCTGCGCCAGTACTTGCCCAAGGGGACAGACTTGTCGGCCTACACCCAGCGTGAGCTGAACGCCATGGCGCATCGGCTGAATACGCGCCCACGCAAGTGCCTCGACTTCGCTACGCCACTGGAGGTGTTCACCCGATTGCGTCATCATTCACTCGTTGCACTTGGAACTTGAAACCGCCTACCGATTCTTGAGCCATGCAGGATTTTAGCAAAAATCTGTCAAGTCTCCACTGTTGTGAGAATTGACCTTCCCCTATTTACACACCACCGCCAACAAAGTTGACTCCTGTGCCACGTGGGCTCCATCTTGATAGGTATTGATGAACTCCTGAGGTGTCATATCCCCAATGGGGCTGTGCGTCCGCTTCTCATTATATTCCTTCCGTCAGACTCCGATCACGAGCTGCGCTCCCTGGAGCGTCACAAACCAGTTCTGATTGAGGCATTCATCGCGAAACTTGCCATTGAAACTCTCGATAAACGTGTTCTGCGTGGGTTTCCCTGGCTGAATGAAGTGGAGGTCGACGCCATGCTGAGCTGCCCACGCATCCAAGGCCGTCCCGGAGAATTCGGGCCCATTATCCAGGATCAAAGTCTCTGGCAATGGGCGAGGCAGAAACACCCGATCGAGAATCCGGCACACCCGTGCCCACCAATAGAGCTATCTACCTCAATCACGGGAGCTTCCTCCGAACAGGGATCCGTCATTGTCAAACACTTGAACCGCCAACCGGTCACAAACCGATCATGCACAAAACCCATCGTATACTCGAGTTCCGGTCTGGTCGGTCGGGACAATGCGACTCGAGAAACAGCCACAGGCTTCTTGGCAGCGCCGCTGTAATGCAAACTGTTCCTCTTGATAATAGAGCCGTTCCACATTTTTATGGTGCACTGGCCAGCCTTCCCATCGCAACCAGACATAAATCCGTGGACAGCCGTAGCAGCATTTGCACTCTGCCATCTCACTAATCCATGTCCGTAGGGCGGAATCCTCCTGGCGGTGACTACGGTAACACAAAGTGTTTCGATCCAGGGCTACTAACCAACAGACTCGCCACTGAGCCAGCCAAAAACGCACGGCCATCTATTGGGCCGCCATTCGTTTCACCTTGGGCCCTACTAGTTTTTTGTGATGACTGCTCCCAGCGCCTAGATGTCGAGGGCTTGTTCCGCCACCATCTGTTTCAACCCACGGCTTCCATCTTCCAGTTGGCGAAGCTTCTTCACAGCACGGACTTCAAGCCCAACATATTTGGTTCGCCACTTATAAAACGTGGCATCCGAAATCCCGTGCTTGCGGCAGAGCTCTTGGATGCCGGTGCCCGCTTGCGCGTCCTTGAGCATCCAATAATCTGTTCCTCTGAGTATCGTTTGCGTGTCATGGCTCCCTCCTATAGAGCCCATCACAACACAGGCCAACTTCCCAGCCGATGGTCTAGTTTTCGGGGGAAAGGTTAATATCAATATATCCCCTCGATTACCACCAGTACCTACTTTAACATGCTTGGACGTTTGCCCCTATCTCTAGCTAGAAATTTGTAGAGGACACAATATTTGCTTGGTCTTGAGTGATATTTCCCCATCCTGAGTAGCGGCCATGGGTAGAGTCCTGGGACTACTGTAGCTGATTTACTAATTGTTTAGTCCCAGCATTTGATGGGTTGGGTTAGAGATGAATCGTTCTGGTTCGTGTGTCCATATGTTGCTGATGTATTCGAAGGGTGTGAGGCCTTTGAGAGTTTTTTGAGCCGCCACCCATAGTTATAGGCATTGATGAAGTCGTGCAGGTGGGCATCGAGCTGCTGATGGCTCTCGTCATGAGAGCGTGTGACGGTGGCATCCTTAATCGTCCGGTTCATGCGTTCCACCTGGCCATTGGTCCAGGGATGCTGGATCTTGGTGAGACGGTGTTCAATCCCGTGTTCTTGACAGCGCAGGTCGAACAGATGGGTGATGTACGTGGCGGTCGGGCCGTCTGCGTAGCGTGGCGGAAACGTAAACTGGATGCCATTGTCCGTCAGCACGGTGTGGATGTTGTAGGGCACCCCAGCGATCAGCGCGACCAGGAACGCGGAGGCTGTGCCCCGGTTTGCGTGGCCCACGAACTGGACGAAGACGAATTTGCTGGTGCGGTCGATTGCCACAGACAGGTACAACTTGCCTTCCGTCGTACGGACCTCAGCGATATCGATATGAATGTAGCCGATGGGGTAGGTCTTGAATGGCTTCTTCGGTGGCTTGTCTCCAGTCACGTCAGGCAACCGGCTGATCCCGTGGCGCTGCAAGCACCGGTGCAAGGACGAGCGGGTCAGGTGCGGGATCGTGGCGTGCAAGGCGTAGAGGCAGTCATCCAGGGGCAGCAATGTCTGTCGACGGAAGGCGACAATGATGGCTTCTTCCTCACTCGAGAGTGTGGTGGACGTGGCATGCGTAGGGCCGGTGGGGAGATCATGGACAGATGTTCGTCTCTTCCACTTCGCCACTGTTTTGGGGTTGATCCCGTGACGTTTGACCAGAATAATCAGGCTTTCTCGACTCTGCTGGATTGCTCGACGCACCGCCGCTGTCGTGCGGGCGCTCCCGTGAAGTATTTGTCCCATAGCGCCTCCTTCCATTGATGGCTAAAGAGTACACCATCAAATGCTGGGACTAAACACCTAGTTAATCTTGCATGAGATGGGGTATCCTGTCCTTCACTACGGAGAGGAGGCAGGCATGGCGGCCTCTTCACAAGATTTACGGGACCGTGTGCTGCGCGGGCTTGAGCGCGGCGAAGGCGCGACGTCAATTGCACGGCGACTGGAGGTCAGTCTCCGTTGGGTGTATCACGTCAAGGCTCGCTATGAACGGGACGGCGAGCGAGCCGCTCAGCCATTAGGCAGGTACGCCGGTCGCGTGTCGTGGCCATGGAGTCGCATATTCGTACCTGGCTCGGCGCCCAGGTGGATATGACGCTGGTCGAATTGTGCGAGTGGCTGACCGAACAGGGGATTCTGATCAAAACGACAGCCTTATGGCATCAGCTCGACAAGTGGAATCTGACGCTTAAAAACAACGCTACGCGCCAGCGCGCACGAGCGGGAAGACATCAAACACGAACGCGCCACGTGGCAAGCCACTCAGTCGGCACTTGACGTCGCCAAGGTGATTTTATCGACGAAACCAGCACGACGACATCCATGACCCGTGCGCGTGGGCGTTCCCCCAAAGGGGGAGCGGTGTCATGCGTTGGCTCCCGGCGGTCATTGGAAAACCACCACCTTCATCGCCGGACTCCGTGTCGTGGCCATCACTGCGCCCATGGTAATCGACGGACCAATGGATAAAGAAGCGTTCCTCATCTATGTGCGCGAGGTCCTCTGCCCCACCCTGCATCCCGGCGACATTGTCATCGCCGACAATCTGAGTCGTCATAAAAATGATGCCGTGCGTGCCGCCACCAAGACGGTCGGCGCAACCATCCTCTATCTCCCACCGTACTCACCAGACTTCAATCCGATTGAAATGGTGTTCTCCAAACTCAAGGCGCTCCTGAAAAAGGCCGCACACCGCACCGTCGAGGCACTCTGGAACAAAATTGGAACACTCCTCGCCACTTTCTCTCCAACCGAGGTCAGAGGGGGCTCCGGAAATTCGGACAGGGTGGTAAGTGGTAGCCT
>CAYSFU010000116.1:0-8292 GCA_964430555.1 uncultured Nitrospira sp.
CTTCTGGGCAAAGACGAATACGATCACCATTGGTCCGTGTGCGTCGCATTCTCACCAGACGGGGTTCATCTCGCCAGCGGGACCGATATCGGAAAGATCAAAGTGTGGGAAGTGCTGCCCAGCGGTGAGGAAAAGGTCCTCCACGACGGACATTGGCGAAAAGACCAAGTGGATTCAACCGAGACCCGCGGCTATTTTGTTGAAGATGACGGCGGATTCCAGAAGCCGATGGACTACTGGATCGGAGCCATGACCTTTACCCCGGACGCAAAATTCCTGATCACCGGCAGCCGGGATACTACCATCAAGCTCTTTGAGATGCCGAATGTGGTCGAGAAGAAAGCGTTGACTGGTCACAAGGGCTGGGTTCGTAATCTTGTCGTCTCCCCGGACGGGAAAGTCTTGGTGAGCGCGAGCGACGATGAGACCATCAAATTTTGGGATCTCTCTACCGGTCGAAACTTCCGAACGCTCAAAGGCCACAGTGGACCGGTCCGAGGGTTGACCTTTTCTCCCGATGGTAAGCGCCTCGCCAGCGCCTCCTGGGATCGGACGGTGAAGCTGTGGGAGGGGGGAGCGAAAGCAGACGAGTAGCTCTCACTACCTAAACGCTTCACTTCGGTGCGATTTCGTAAACCAGCGTCACCGTGGCTTCGATCTTCAGTTCACCCGATGAAATCGACACGTCGCCGGCACTCGCCTCCATGGCCATACGTGCCATGGAAGCGGCGGGTCTGATCATGTGACCACCCTCAGTGACTGACACGACCCGCGCGAGTTTCACATGCAACGCCTCGCTCAGCGCCGCTGCCTTTTCACGGGCCTTGGCCGCTGCTTGCTTCAATGCAGTGAACCGTACCGACTGTTCCTCGCGTAACCCCCAGTGCAATCCTTGAAAACTGTTTGCCCCGGCCTTTAAGACCTCTTCGATCACCGTGCCGACCTTGTCAAGCGCACGGATTTCCACGGTGACCATATTGCTGACCACATAGCCGATGATTTCGGGAGACGTCGGCACTGTATCGGTAGAGCGAGTCGATGGGGGCCGATATTGCGGCGACACCGTAAACGAGGACGTCTGAATTCGCTCCTTCTCAATCTGCAACTCTCGTAGCCGGTCCATGACCTTACTCATGACCGTGCCGTTCCGCTTCTGCACTTCGGCGAGTGATTTACCGGCAGTCTCCAAGCCGAACGCCACAAAAGCCGTATCCGGCGCATGCGGCACAATCCCGGTTTCGGTGACGGTGAGGGTTGCTGTCGCAGACGTTGTCTCATCATGAGCCAGCGTCACAGTCGGAAGCCCCAACAGGATCAACAACCAAACAATCCGCATGCGCCCTCCCCTTTCGCCAACGGCCACATAACCACTCACAGTATACAGCTCAGCATAGTCCTGCCGTCACCATGATGCAAGAAATGCCCCATCACCACTTGACCCGGGTGCGTACATACGGCATCTTCTCTCTTGAAAACATCACAAGAGGGTTTCTCATGGCTATGACTTCAACCATGCTCGCACTTGGAACTCAAGCACCACCGTTTGATTTACAGGACGTCGTGACGGGGCAACCGTACTCGCTCGACTCGTTCGTTACGAAGACAGGGCTGCTCGTCATGTTCATCTGCCGTCACTGCCCCTATGTAGTGCATGTCGAGCAAGAGCTGGCCAGACTCGGACGCGACTATAAAGATACAGACTTGGGGATTCTCGCGATCAGCAGTAATGATTCGACCAGCTATCCGGATGATGCCCCGCCGAAACTGAAAGAAATGGCCGTACGTCTTGAGTTCACCTTTCCATTCTGCCACGATGAGACGCAGGAGGTCGCGAAAGCCTATCACGCGGCCTGTACTCCAGAATTTTATCTTTTTGATCAAGAGCGCCGTCTGGCCTACCATGGACAACTCGACGATAGCCGACCGGGCAACAACAAGCCGGTTACCGGCCATGATCTTCGCGCTGCCATCCAAGCAATACTCGCCGGCAAGCCTGTCGATGGCAATCAGCGACCCAGCATCGGCTGCGGTATCAAGTGGAAGCCGGGCCATGCTCCGTCTTATGCCTGAGAGGCTGTTGAAGCCCCCCCTCCACTGTCGTACTCATCTCCTGGTGGTCTGTTCCACTCTCGACGCCAAACCTCGTCAGAACACATCCATCCAGCTGACATCGATAGAGCCACGCGAATACGACCGGCGCCTGATCCGTTAACGAACTTAAGAATTCCAGATAGTTGCTGAAAATTCTGCCTTCTAAATAGAAATGGCACGAGAATTCTCATTCCACATCTTCTGTGGATAGCCCTGTGCACAAAGTGCGAAATTCAATAAAAGACAGTGCAAATGGCATATGTATTTATCAAAGTGCCTATTTTTTAATCATCTGCTTCATCGTGATATCACCACAAGTAATAGTGTCAACGTCTTCAGTTCATTGATTTTTTGCATATTCCTAGGAATAGATCTTGACACGATTCAAACGATTTCTCCTAATTCAGATATTCATGCCAGTAATCCAATGGTTATCCACAGGTTCAACACATTTCTGGGAATGACGGCTTTCAGCAACCGGAGCAACGTTTCGTATCTGTCAAGGGGCGGGAAGACGAAAAGACGGTTCTGTGGAGTAAAAAAAGAGATCTAGGGACCAATTTCTCAAACCAGAGCCAAATGGCTGACACGATGCTCGATTTGGAATCGTCATCTACGATCCACTGTACCCCTCCACACCCCGCCTACCGAACTGGCGAATGTTTCTCATGGCCCTATTCTTTCCGCCGCCGCTTGAAGAGCACATCGACAATCAGGGTGACGATAAAAAGGTCCGGCAACTCGTGACGACGGATATTGAGCACGATCACCTCGGTGTGGGGGCCCATCGTGTTGGTCGTGACATTCACGTCGCGTATTCTATTCTGATCCCCGTCAGCGAAAAAGTCGCCGAATAAGTCCATCAACCGGACACCCTCACGCGGCGCGTTCTGGTGCCGCTCACGGGGAGAGGCGTGAAGTGAAGTCCTTCAGACTCGACCCAGCAGGCTGTGTCAACGATAACCCCAACCAGCCGATCACCGAAGAGGGCTTGCGCCGATCCGCCTAAGAACCCGTGATAGATGATCGGTGGGCCGAAACTCATTGAAGCGATAACGGTTATGGCGTATTGTTCACGAATCCTATAGTGGCATCTTCTACGGTCAGAACATGGCCAATCCTGCTCTTATACGGAACGGCTTAAAGATTGTCGGACGCCATAAAGACAATCACGAGGTAAACAGTAGCCTCGGCTCGCATTCCGAGGCGCATGAGAAGACACTGGAGTCCGAATGGCCGAACTGTTCTCCTGGACCGATTTGGTGCGCTGGCTGTTCAACCTGCGTCGTGTGTTGCCCGACCGAGTGTTACGCTGGGCGTGGTCAGGCCAGCAACTTCTTGCTCAGATCCGACCTTTTCCGCTCGCCGAACCTTCTCCACAATTTTTTGTTCAGGTAAAACGAGAGAACCCGGAACTGACGCATCTCGAATTTCTAGTGCTGAATCTCACGCCCTTCAGGCTCGGAATAGTCGCTGCCGAAGGGACCGTGAGTATGGACTCGCATGAGTTGTTCTTTCACGAGCAACGGTTCACAACCGAAGTCCCACTGCTCCCGTACGAGACTGCCACCTTCCATATTCGCCACCCACTGACCGAGCCGCAAGCTGACCGTCTTCGCGGATACATGCACACCTTGGCGAGGCTTCAGATAAGCGGTGGGATAATTCTACGGACACCGTTCGGAGAGCTGCGAAAATCTCTGTCCTGCAACCTCAATGCTAGAATTGACCGATAGGTTAGCTCTTGGGATCTTATGTGCGCTTTGGAGAGGAAGGGCCAAGGATATCCATCGTGAGTGCTTGTATTATTCCCAAAGCAACACCCAACCTCGGTGTGCAGCGGACACACCGAGCAATGGCGTCCTTCTTTGCTGGTACTATGCCGGTGCCACGCTGACGCCGGTCGTTCTACGAGTCCAAGAAGGCGACACCAATGTCCAAAACGACCCAGGCTGGGAGACACACCATCGGAATGGCAGGTGAGTTTCACGTCGCAGGTGCATTGCTCAGACACGGCGTCATGGCTGCGGTCACAAGCGAGAACGGGTAAGGACTTCAAAGGCAAAGTAGTCGTCCCTGTGTGGCGTCGTGAACTCAAAAAGGAGCATGCAGACGCATGGTTCAAGCTCAATGAGGCGTTGGACCGCCTACGACACTCGGAAGCGTGAATGAGCTCGCGATGAAAGACTTACTTGAGAAATTGTCGTCGCACAACATCTTCAACTATCTGTTTCCTGGAATCCTTGTCGCGGTGCTTAGCACGGCCGTTTCGTCCTTCGATCTTCTTGTCGACGATATCGTCGTAGGTGTGTTTCTGTACTACTTCTATGGTTTGGTTGTGAGCCGGATCGGGTCTCTCGTGCTCGAACCTATCCTGAAGAGGATCAGGGTCGTCCGGTTTGCCCCGTATGCCGACTTCGTCGCGGCCTCCCGTATCGACGAAAAGATAGACATGTTTTCTGAGCAGAACAACCTGTACCGAACCCTCGCGTCAACATTTCTGTGCCTAACGCTACTGGGTTCGCGGATTGGGCCCTCGCAAGACTCCCAGCGCTCTCGACCTATCGTATTCAGATCGCTGTTCTTCTGCTCTTGGCTCTCTTCATCTGGTCGTACCGAAAGCAGACGAATTATGTGTCAGCACGGGTTAAGACCGCTCTGCGGTCCAAACATCCTGGCGAGGCAACCGATTCGAGGCCTGAGCGATGAAAGTGACTATCCACGATGTAGGGCATGGCGCATGCGTAGCTCTGGTACACCAGAACGGGAATGTGATGCTATGGGACTGTGGGCACAAGGAGGACTATCGGCCTTCTGACTTCCTCCTCGCATCTGGCATCTCACGGATCGACTATTTGTTTGTCACCAACTACGACGAGGATCACATTAGCGACCTCCCGAGCCTCCGGGCTAACGTCAAGGTCTGCTCCCTGTTCAGAAACAAGAGCATATCGTCGGCTCAGCTTCGCGCATTAAAACGCCAAGGCGGTCCTATCAGTCCGGCGATGGAGTCGATGTTGAGCATGATCGATTCGTACACGGGTGAGCCCCTCAATCCTGCCCCAGAGTTCCCGGAGGTGCGATTCAAAACCTTCGCTAACAGCTATGGCACCCAGTTTCCGGACACGAACAACATAAGCTTGGTTACCTTCCTAGAGTGTGGATCGACCAAATTCATCATACCTGGCGACCTGGAGCGTGCTGGTTGGGACAAACTCCTTACACGACAGGACTTCGTGGATGAATTGGTTGGGGTCAATGTGTTTATTGCATCACATCACGGTCGAGAAGGCGGATACCATGAGGGCGTCTTTCGGGTTTGTAGTCCCCACGTAGTCGTTTTCTCCGACAGCGAGATACAGCACGGGACACAGGAGATGTCGAAAACGTATGCCGAGCATGCGAGCGGCATCACCTTCAATGGTGAGATGCGCTACGTCCTCTCGACGCGCAATGATGGCACGCTGATGTGGACAATTTGAAAAGGTCGCACAACAACACTGCACTTGCCCTTGCATGCCGCTGAGCGTGGATGATAATGCGACAGAGCTGATGACCGCTTTATGGCGGTGCGATCTCAGCACTGAACTTCCGTTCCTGGCCGTCCTCGACCATCGGTCTCCGACTCAAAGCCGAAGTACACGGCGTGAGTTGCCCTGATCTGATCGAATATGTCGTTATCCCGGATTCTCCTCAATCCGCTGCCGCTGTCGGTCTCAATGTCCTCAGTGACATCCGGAATTGTTTGGGGTGTTGATGGGGCAGGTATGGGCGGAGGTTCGAGCCTGCATGATTCATGAGCACTTCTGCTGCAGTCACGAATTCGCTGCTGCGACGAGCCTTCGGCGGGCAGGCTCGCCCCTCGCAACCTCGACATACTGTTTCAAGTATGCCTCGCTTACTCGGGGCTCTGCGTACCCGTCTCGCGACGCGACTGCGCGATTTCGCGACGAACCGTCATGAATCATGCAGGCTGGCAGACCTGAGTGTACGGGTTACGATAGGCCTTGTTCGACCAACCCATTCTCGATCGTGACGCCCATTCGTTCTATCAGCCGAGTGAGTAATGTGAAATGGGCGCGCGAGTCAGTCGCAACGGCCAGCTGTTCAGCCGTCGCCAGTTGCATGGTATACGCCAGTGAGGCGGAGGTTTTCAGGAGGGCCAGGCCATAGTCGAAGAGATCAGCGTCTCTACCGATGAGCCGTCGCCGGCTGAGTTGACGGATACCGGCCACCGTAAAGGGAGTCGTCTCGAACGAAACATCCTTCAGACGAACCATCAAGGTCTGCTCGGCATGGCCATCTTTGTGACGCCCTGTGATGTCTGTGCCGTCGAACAGACCGCGTTGGAATCGGCGATTCTCCACCAGCGCGCGATGAAAGAGCCCACGCCACGTTGAATCTGTGAGGTCACGATCCACGGCGATGCAGGTGTCCGGCGTGAGCGGTCCGCTGACGTTGTACCCCTGCACCAGTCGCTTGCTGGCCAGCAGGTCAGGAAAGGCATCGCCCATACGTTCGGGGAAGGCCGTGGTCCCGCAGAAAGGACTGACTTGTATGGCCATATAGTCCCGGAAATGCACCTGCTGATACCGCTCCAGCAGCCACTGCAAGGTGCGCTCGTGACACAGATGGAACGGATAAAAGATGACGCCGGATTGTGTCATGTCAGTGCTTCAGCATAGCTGCTCTGCAACCGTATCGGCAAGCTGTCGTCCCCGGGGCAATGAAACGGAAGCGGTTCTATTGCGCCACAGCGATTCTAACCATAATACAAGACAGCGAGATGGGGGACAGAGAACTATTTAGTGGCTGGAGGGCATCGGCGATGCCAGCCATGGCCCACAAAGAAATTGCATACGGCCCCCCAGGCGTATCTCACCTTTCACATAAGTCGGCACTCACGCCCGACATCCATCTTATTCATGCTGGTTCCTCTACACAAAACGCGATGTGGCTCCAATAACCTCTAGGCCGCCTCTATCCTCTTTCCACACCGAAAGATGATACGTCCTACACTTCGCTACTGAGGTATGATGACAAAAGGCACCGACTTGCCTATACTTCCAGGGTGAAAACATTTCGATGGAATTCCCAGAAGAACGAACTGCTGAAAACAGGTCGAGGCGTTTCCTTTGAGGATGTGGTGTTGGCCATCGAAACTGGTGGGTTACTGGATGTTGTAGGACATCCCAATCCCACTCGGTATCCGAACCAAGGCCTCTTTGTCGTGGCCGTGAGTTCCTATGTGTATCTCGTGCCGCATGTTGAGGAAGTAGACTACGTGTTTCTGAAGACGATTATTCCGAGCCGCAAAGCCACGCGAGAGTATGGAATGAGGGGAAAGCTATGAAAACTCTTGATCGCTATGAGAAACAAGTTCTGTCGGCGTTCGAGGCCGGTAAGCTGACATCAACGGTGACGTCCGAGGCGGCATTGCGTCGATATCGCGAGTATGCTCGTGCGACCCTCAGCAAAAACAAGCGAGTCAATATTAGACTCTCCACCCCTGACCTTTCTGAAATCCAAGCGCGCGCTGCGGAAGAAGGCATTCCCTATCAAACGCTGATTGCGAGCGTCTTGCATAAGTTTGTGGCAGGCCGCTTTGCAGAAAAGACATCGTGCCTCACGACGCGCGCCAGCAGACGCGGCAAGAAGCACCGAGCGGGGTAACGCTGCGCACAGATTACGCCGTAAAAAAAGAGAGTTCAGCAACCAGTCGGTCATTGCACACTAAACGGCGGTGGAAGTAGAAGAGAACACCTTACGCCAGCCTGAAGGAGGTGTCCCATGGACAATGATCTCCCCTCTTCCCTCTACGCCCTGGGTGCGACTTTCTTGTATTTCCTTCCAACCTTTCTCGCCCTCGCACGAGGCCACCCCAACTCCTTCCTGCTTGCGATCGTGAATCTCTCGCTCGGATGGACCGTGATAGGCTGAGTGGGCGCGTTGTTCTGGTCGCTCAGGAAACAACCTCGGGGAGGGGAATCTTGACTGAGCGCAAGGTCAAGTGGCGGCAACCTACAAGCGAAAGACGGTGAAGGATTTCTTGATGGAACTCGCAGAAGGAAAGATTCAGGAACTAGAACGAAAGGGTATCTTGCCGAGGGAAAAGTGACCAAGCGAGACAAAATGAATTGAAGCGTATTAGGGCGTGTCATCAATTAAGCCACGTGAGTGAAGCGGCGAGATAGATGGCGC
>CAYSFU010000117.1:0-8039 GCA_964430555.1 uncultured Nitrospira sp.
GGCCGAGCTGACCTGGGCGCTGATCATGGCCGCGATGCGGCGGCTGCCGCAGTACGTCGGCAACCTCAAACACGGCGCCTGGCAGCAGGCGGGGCTGAAGTCGGCGTCGATGCCGCCGAACTTCGGCATCGGCAGCGTGCTGCGCGGACGCACGCTGGGCATCTGGGGCTACGGCCGCATCGGGCAGCTGGTGGCCGGCTACGGGCGCGCCATAGGCAAGCAGGGTAAGGTCAGGGGCAGCGAGGCATAGCAGGCCCGCGCCCCGGCCGGCGGAGAAGCCGGCGCAGCGGGAGCGGCGGCCGCCGCCGAGCAGAAAAGGGCGCAGGTCACAGCAGCGATCAAGGCGCAGGCCCGAGCAGAAGCGGGAACGCCGCGCCGCGCCCGCGGTGGACGCGGTGGACGGGCTGGAAGCGGTGGAGCCAGATCGCAAGCCGGGGAAAAAACCTCAAGGCCGAGGCCAAAGCCAAAGTGCAGCATGCTTCCTGTATACGATAGCCTGTCCCCGATAGGAGGACGAATTGCAGAGCCCCGCAGCCCGACCCTTTTCCGCCGCGGGCTTCTCGGCTATGCTGAAGGTAGCATGCCGGCGCCTGACCGAGACCGGCGTATGTCCATCCCCTAGCTGCACGCTGGAGTTGCCCGATGAGAAGAGCGCTACCGTTGGTCCTTTCGTTGATCTTGGGAGTGGCCCTAGCACCTGGCTGCGGCATTCCCAAAGAGCAGTGGGAGCTGAAGCTGCGCGAGAACGCCGACCTGCAGACCAAGGTCTCGGACCTGGAGCGGCAGAAGACCGCCCTGGAGCAGCAGATCGCCACGCTGAAGAAGGAGCAGGAGGACTTGCAGCAGGTCATCGCCGCCCTCAAGGGGCAGACGGGTAAGCTCGGCAGCGACAAGGCGGACCTTCTGGAGCGGCTGGCCAAGATGCGGGCGACGCTGGAGGATCTGGAGCGCGCCAAGGCGGCGGCCGACAAGCGCAACAAGGCGTTCCGTGACCTGCTGGCCAAGTTCAAGGCGATGGTCGATGCCGGCAAGCTCCAGGTCGAGGTGCGCAACGGTCTGATGCTGGTGAAGCTGCCCGACAACATCCTGTTCGATCCGGGCAAGACCGCCCTGAAGAAGGAAGGTCAGGACGCCATCGTCCAGGTCACCGGCATCCTCAACAGCATCGAGGGGCGCAAGTTCCAGGTCGCCGGCCACACCGACAACCGGCCGATCGGCAAAAACTCCAAGTACAGCTCGAACTGGGAGCTCTCGGCGGCGCGCGCGCTGGAGGTCCTGGACCTGATGGTCAAGAGCGGGATGGACGCGCGGCGCTTGTCGGCGGCGGGGTACGCGGACGTCTTGCCGGTGGCGACCAATGACACCGATGATGGGCGGCGGCAGAACCGGCGCATCGAGATTGTGCTCGTGCCGAACATCGAAGATCTGCCGACGATCGACGACAAGTAGTAGGCGGCCTGCGACCTGTTGGGGGGGGTCACCACCGGAGGATGGATCGGCGTGGGTCCCCCTTCCCTGCGATCCTTTTTTGCCAGCTGGCGCTGACAAAAAAGGATCTCCGGTCGGCCCACGCCTTTTGGCTTCCGAAAGAGCTGTAGAGGTGACCGAGGAGGGGGGGGGTGGGGGCTCAGGCTATGTCGTCCCAGATGTCGCGCCAGTTGGTGCGGCCGGTGGGGGGGACGCGGTGGTAGTGGCCGAGGTTGGTCTCGCGGCGGAGGCGGCCGCTGGGGTCCTTGATGAAGTACTTGTAGCGGACAAGCTGGCCGACGCTCTCGTTGAAGGGGACGTCGAGCGACCAGGTGTTGGGGTTTATCTGCTCCAGTCGCAGCGCTCGATCCAGATCCCAGACGCCGAGCTCGGGGCAGTCGCCGGTCACATGGATCGCCTCGGCGTGCTGGGTGCGGCCGCCGTTGACCTGCACGGTGACGATCGACTTGCCGACTAGGGGCGGCAGGGTGTGGTGGTAGACTTGCACGGCGTCGCAGTGTAGCTCAAGCTCGGTCCGCCCGCCGCTGACCGTGATCCTGGCCGACGACCCGGGGCAGGGCAGGAGGTTGTCGTAGACTCCGTCGGGCAGCCCGAGGCGGCTGAGCGCAATGCGGTGCGCCGGACCCTTATTGACGACCACCAGGCAGACGTGGCCCATGTAGCTGCGCTCGAAGATGTAGACCTCATCGCTGATCGCGCGGGTGACGGTGCCGCCCTTCTGCACCGCCAGGTTGTCGCGCCGCAGCTGCGCGAGCTTGGCGATGTCGCGGTAGATGACGGCGTCGGTGTCAAAGGACTCCATCATCGGCCGGTTGTACGGATCATTGCCCTGGTTGGTGTCGTTGTGCAGCCCCTGCTCGGTGCCGTAGTAGATGCACGGGATGCCGCGCGCGCACATGAGGATGTCGACCGCCATGCGCAGCCGCACGGGGTCGTTGCGCAGCGATAGGAAGCGCGGCAGATCGTGGTTGTCGATGAAGGTCACGAGCTCGGTCGCGGTGTGATAGGCGCCGTCGAGCTCGACCACGGCCTCGATCTCGCGCAGCGAGCGGTCCTTGGCCAGGGAGTTCTGCAGCGCAAAGCACATCGCGAAGTCGAGCATGCTCATGCCGCTGTGGTTGGCGAAGTGGACGGCGTCGGAGTCGTAGATGCCGCCGAGGAACCACTCGCCGAACATGAACAGCTCCGGCTTGTACTTGCGCATGTCGCCGCTAAATTCCTGCCAGAACCACAGCGGCATGTGCTTGACGGTGTCGACGCGCAGCGCGTCGCAGCCCTTGTCGAGCCACATCTGGATGGCGGTCTTGATGTAGGAACGGAAGGCCCAGCTGGCCTCGTTGAAATCGGACAGGCCGGCGAAGCTCTTGCCCTGGATCTCGTCCAGGTTGCGCCAGTCGGTCACCTCGCCCGCGTGGTGGTACCACTGACCGCGGTCCTCGTCATAGCTGGCGAGCTTGCGGCCGTCGTCGAATAGCTCGCCGCGCGCCCCCACGGTGGTCGGGCTGGAGTGGTTGCACACCACGTCAAGGACGAGCTTCATGCCGCGGTCGTGCATCTCCTTGAGCAGGCGGTCAAAGATCGTGTCGCTGCTGGCGAACACCCGCACGTGCTCGGGGTCTTCGACCAGGTGCTCGTCGATGCGCTTGAAGTCCTTGGTCCAGTAGCCGTGGTAGGGAGCCATCGGGACCGCCAGCTGGACCAGGGTGTCCACCTGATCGAAGACCGGAGTGATCCACACGGCGGAGATTCCCATCCCGCGCAGGTAGTCGAGCTTCTTGATAATGCCGAGCAGATCGCCGCCCCAGTACTTGTACCACTCCTTGTGCGCGGGATCGTACGAGGCGCCGTCCTTGCCGACGTTATTTTGCGGATCGCCATCATGGAAGCGATCGATGACGATGAAATACAGGGTCTGATCACGAAACTCTGCCGGCACCTGTTCTCCTTGGGCAATAAAGCTCGAACATGGGAGCGCTCAGCGAGCGCGCAGGACGACCGCGGACCGCGCCTGGGCGGCGTAGGTCGTGGCGAGCACCGGCGGCGCAGTCCCGGGCTCGCAGTAGTCCTGCGGCGACTCGAGCGCGGTGTCGATGACCCGATAGAAGCTCTGACCGCTCGGCAGCGGCGGCAGGGCGAAGACCAGGGACTCCCAATAGGAGTTCAGGATCACGTACAGGTGCTCGCCGTGCTCCGGGTAGGTCAGCTCGAAGGCCAGACTGTGCGAGTCGGGAGCCAGGTCGGGAGTGCCCACCTGCACCCCGTGCCAGCCGACCTCCGGCCCGGCCGGCTCGGTCCAGAACACCTCTTCCTGAAACAGGTGATGGCTCAGGTTCAAGCGGACCAGCCCCTTTACGAAGCGCAAAAGACCGGCGTGCTTCTGTACGTCGTCCCAGTTGAACCAGCTTAGCTCGTTGTCCTGACAGTAGCCGTTGTTATTGCCGCGCTGGGTCCGGCGGACCTCGTCGCCCATGAGCAGCATGGGCGTGCCCTGGGAGAGAAACAGGATGGTCAGCAGGTTCTTGCACTGGCGCAGCCGCAGGGCCTCGATCGCCGGGTCCTGGGTCGGCCCTTCGACGCCGTAGTTGCAGCTGTGGTTGTCGTCCGAGCCGTCGCGGTTCTCTTCGCCGTTGTCCTCGTTGTGCTTGTGCTCGTACGAGCACAGGTCGTTCATCGTGAAGCCGTCGTGGCAGGTGATGAAGTTGACGCTGCGGCTCGGGTCGCGGCCGGGCTGGTTGTAGATGTCGCGGCTGCCGGTGACGCGCTGGGTCAGCTTGGCCACCGTCTCGCCGTGGCCGCAGATGAAGCGCCGCACGTCGTCGCGGTACTGGCCGTTCCACTCCGCCCAGCGGTGGCCGGTGAACGAGCCGACCTGATAAAGTCCCCCGGCGTCCCACGCCTCGGCGATGATCTTGGTGCCGGCGAGCACCGGGTCGGACTCGATCTCCCACAGGATGGGCGGCTCCTTGAGCAGCTCGCCGTTCGGATCGCGCGACATCACGGACGCCAGATCGAAGCGGAAGCCGTCCACGTGCATGACCCGCACCCAGTAGCGCAGGCAGTCAAGGATCAGGCGCCGCACCACCGAGTGGTTGGCGTTGAGGGTGTTGCCGCAGCCGCTGTAGTTGGCGTACAGCCCGCGGTCGTGGCCGAGCAGCGTGTAGTACCCCCGGTTCTCCAGACCGCGGAACGACAGCGTCGGCCCGTGCTGATCGCCCTCGGTCGTGTGGTTGAACACGACGTCGAGGATGACCTCGATGCCGGCGCGGTGCAGGGCCTTTACCAGATCGCAGAACTCGCGCACCGGCGCCAGCACATCGGGTGCGCAGGTGTAGCCGCGGTGCGGCGCGAAGAACGCGATGGGACTGTAGCCCCAGTAGTTCTGCCGCTTGGGCGCGGCGTCCTGCACATCGAAGTGCTGCACCGGCAGAAGCTCCACCGCGGTCACGCCCAGATCTTTCAGGTAGGGAATCTTCTCGATGAGACCCAGGTAGGTCCCGCGCCGCTCGGGGGCGACGCCGGAGCTCGGGTGGCGGGTGAAGCCGCCGACGTGCATCTCGTAGAAGACCGAGCCGGCAAACGGCCGCTGCAGCGGGATGTCACCTTCCCAGTCATAGCTGTGCGGATCGGCCACCACGCCGCGCATCGCCAGCGCGCAGTTGTCCCCCGGATCAATGGCCGCCTTGCGGTGATAGGTCGAGCAGGTGACGGCGCGCGCGTAGGGATCGAGCAGGACCTTGCTGCCGTCGAAGCGCAGCCCCTGCTCGGGCAGCATGGGTCCGTAGGCGCGGTAGGCGTAGACCTGTCCCGCCAGGAGCCCCTTTACGTGCACGTGCCAGTAATAGAAGGTCCGGTTCTTCTTGGGATGGAGCTTGATGACCTCGGACGGAACCGCGGCGTCTTCGCGGTCAAACAGGAGCAGCTCGACGGCGGTGCTGTTCTTGGAGAAGACACTGAAGTTGACCCCATCCGGGCGCACCGTGGCCCCAAGGGGGTAAGGCAGGCCGGGGCTTACTCGATCGCTCATAGGACTAAGGTAACCGAGCCGACCCGACCCCCACAAGGGCGACCGCCCGGGCTGCGGCTCCCGTCGCGTCGCCGTCGCCTTGCGTCCCTCAGGGCAAAAAGTGAAGGACGGTGCCGCTGTCTCCTACGGCGTAGATGTTGGTCGCGCTGCTGCCCCAGACAGCGCGCAGGTTGACGGTACTGCTGGAGTTCATCGGCCTCCAGGTGGTCCCGTCAAACTGCAGGATGGTGCCGGCGTCTCCCACCGCATAGATGTTGTTGTCGGCGCTCGACCACAGCCCGCGCAGGGTCTGGGTGGTCGGAGAGGCGGCGAGCATCCACTTGTCGGCATTGTTCGAGCTGCTGGAGCGGCGGATGATCTTGCCGCCGTCGCCGGCCGCGTAGTGATAGGCGCCGCCGCAGAGCATGGTGTGGATGTTGCCGGCGATGTTGTCGCCGGGGCCGACCATCTGCGAGGTGAAGCCGTTGCTCCCGTCCCAGCTCTGCGCGAAGCCCTTGCCCGCGACGACCGAGCCGACCATATACAGGTCGTCTTTATTACCGCTGCTCGGGTTCTCCGACAGGCCGAGCAGCGCCGCCGTGGTCCCGCTGCTCCGGCCGCTGACGCTCGATCCATTACCGGACAGCACCAGCGCGGCACCGTTATCCCCGACAAAGTAGGTCGCCGGGCTGCTGCCCAGGCCAATGGCGATGGCGCGCAGGGCCGCCGTGGTCACCGTGTTGGGGATCGACTTCCAGGTCGTGCCGCTCAGCTGCAGGATCGTGCCGCCGTCTCCGGCGGTGAACACGGTCGTGCCGCCGGGCCGGCCGATGGCGGCGCGCAGGGCCACGCCGCTGCCCGAGGGAGGCGCGAGCGTCGCCCACGCCGTACCGTCCCAGCGCAGCACAGTGCCGGCGTCGCCGACCACGACGATGTTGTTGGCGGCGGTGCCGGCGATTCCGTTCAGGTTGGCGGTCGGCGGGACCGGCAGCGGCTCCTTGCACCAGCCGTGACACGCGGTAAACACCGCTTGCAGCTGCACGTCCTCGGTCACGGTGAAGGTGCAGCGCCCGAGGCCGGTGCACGTCCCGCCCGACCAGCCGGCGAAGGCGCCGCTGGTGGCGTCGGCGGTGAGGGTGAGCTGCGTGCCTTTGCTGAACGTGGCCGCGCAGCCGCTGCCCGGGCTGGCGCAGCTGATCCCCGCCGGAGTCGAGGTCACGCTGCCGACGCCGCCGCTGAGGTTGGCGAGCTGCACCGAGACGGTCGCCGCATTGCCGCACAGGCTCACCGCGGTCATCGTCACCGCCACGTCGAAGACGCCGTCACTGTCGAGCGTCAAGGCGGCCTGACCGGTGGCGGCCAGGCAGGACGGGTCTTTATAGAGGCTCACCTGGTAGCTGGTGGCGCCGCGGGTGCCGGGCGGATAGGCGACCGCCAGCAGCTCGAAAGGACCGCTGGCGAACAGGGTCATCGCCTGCCGCGGCTGCCCCGCCGAGTCGAGCGCCGTGATGTTCAAGTCGGCGCGCACGGTCAGCGGGTCCACCGGGGAGAGCCGCAGGCGCACCAGCGGCCCGTCGGCGGTCGTGCTCCCGCTGGTGCAGCACAGGAGTCCGCAGAGGAGCAAGCCGACAAGCCCTGGTCGCGCGCCCCGGCCCTGTCGGCCTCTGTCGCCAGCACGGCCCTTGTTTGTCATCGGAGACCTCCTTCTCGCTGCGCCGCCGCGGCCGCCGTCTGCTGCCGCGCGCCTCAGAACATGAACATGTACGTGTTGGCGGGCAGCGTGCGCTCGCTGGCGGCCTGGCTGCCCAGCACCGCGCCCGCGGTGATCGCGGCGGCCGCCACCGCGGCCCCGCCGATGGCGACCCAGAACCACCACTTCTTGTAGACCGGAGTCTTCTCTTTCTCGACGACCACCACCTGCACCGGATCGGTGCCGGGCGCGAGCTTGAGGTCGGTGCGGCGACGCTGCGTCTCGTCGACTTCGACCTCGGCCTGCTGGGAGCGGTAGCCGGTGTGGCGCAGGACCAGCTTGTGCTTGCCGACGAAGGCGGAGCGCTTGTAGGGGGTGATGCCGAGCTCCGAGCCGTCGACGAACACCGACGCCCCGGGCGGCTGGGTGAAGACCTCCAGGACGCCGCGCGGCCGGGCGGCGCTCTGCAGGACGGCGCGCCGGATCATGTCGCTGAGCTGGTCGGCCGCCTGACCCAGGGCGCAGTCGGCGCAGTCCTCGGTCAGGCCGGCGCCCAGGGCCCCGACCTCGACATCGAGGATCTCGACGTTCAGGTGCCAGTCGGGGCTCTGCTTGCCCGGCCGGACGCGGGTCTTGATGCGGTAGCGGGCGACGACCTGGGCGTCCAGGAGGCGCCCAAGCCGCTCGCGACACAGCTCGGAGTGGCAGCTCTTCAGCTGCGGCTCCCCGGCGAGCGCGACCTCGAGATCGCTGTCCGGGGTGAGGATGAACCCCTGGGCCTGCAGCCCCTTCTGGGCGGCGAGCCGCAGCCTGGACTGCTCGGCCGGCTGCAGCGCTCCCTCGAGCTGCGGCTCCAGG
>CAYSFU010000118.1:0-7900 GCA_964430555.1 uncultured Nitrospira sp.
GCGTGGACTCCAGTGTCGTGCCCAATCAGATCGTGCCGACTGTGAAGGGTGCCGCTGCAACGGTGATTAATTGGAAATGGTCGTCCGTAGCCCCCACTACGCTGTAACCACAAGGACCAGCAAATGCCCCTAAATCCCACGACAGGCCCTGACATACAGTCTTACGAGAATGGACGCGCGCAGGCTCGTTACAACGGCGTAGTGCCCCTTGCAGTGCCGCCGCCTCAAGGGACGGCCACATGGTGGAGCAACACCGGAACATTAGATGTCTGGAATGGTATTCCCTCACGCACCGGGACCGAGCCCATCTGGCGCGGCAACGGCGGCACGGAGCTAGTGCCCAAGGTTGATGCCAGCGGCAAATGGGTGGGCGTAGGACCCGCGCCGCGGCGGCTCGACTTGGCCCAGCCGCAACCGGGAACTCCCAATCGACCAGCTCAACCCCCGTATCGCCCAGCCCCTGCCTACACTCCGCGAGATCCGAACCAGCAGGGACAGGTGTACATCCCGCCTCCCCCGCTTCCCGGGCCGCCGCCGCCGATTGCCGGTGTCACGCGGACGATCGAGCTATACGGCGTTGACGGAGGGCGGAAAGTTCCGCTGCTCTCTATTCTCCGCTTTGACGGCACTCACTATGTGCTCAAATCCGGCACGCGCGGGCGAATCGCCATTGGTAGCTCGCCCGGGCAAGGTTTCGGGTATGGGGGTTCACCCGGCGCGTGGAATACCCTCTATCCCAGTGACTCTCCCGCGGTATTCGGGCTCGACCCCAACACTGGCATCGTTGCTTGGGACGGCAGAAAAACATGGGCCGTGCCCGCGAATACCCTTGTCGAAATCTGGGGACCCAATTGGCGCGACTCGGTCTACAGGGTATAGCGGTGAGCCGACGAATACCCACGGGAAAGGCCCCACAGCAGAGGGCGCACGCCGACGATTCCGTCAAGTTGAAGCTGCAGATCTTTAGTGACATTGACCTCATGGGGCGTTGGCCGAGCACCGCAGCCAAGACAGCGCGAGGACAGTGGTATCGGCAGTGTGCAAGCTGCCAAGGATGCGGCCCGGTCGTTGACGATCAGAGCGTCGCCGCCAAGCTGCGCGTTAAACATTCGGCAAATTGCCCTTCGTTCACCGCTGGTCAGCTTCTGCGGCGGATGATCGCGCTCTGGGTCGATTTGGCAGACCGTATTGCTCGTGCCCAAGGCGAGCAATTGGCAGGCGAAGATCACCTCAATGGCGCGGTCAGGGCGATTGTGGTCGCGTGTGATTTGGTGATAAAGGGACAAGCTGAGATCGCCGGGATCTTGCTCGGGCCTCAAGTTCTCAATGCTATTTGCGAAGTTTGTCCCGCCCTCGAGGGCCTGCTTGTTGAGGGCGGTTTCCCGCTCGCCGAGCTTTTCCCATTGCAAGGTGGGTGCGGTGAAGCCTCACATCATTAGGCGTCTACGTCAGTCGCTAGGTTGGACCCAGGCGCGGCTTGCGCTCGTGATCGGTGTTCATCGGGGAACGGTAAGCCGCTGGGAGCGCGGCAAACAAGTTCCAAGCCGGGACCGATCAAATGGGCTGCAGCTACTGGCCGCTTCCATGAGACGCAAGCCGCGCCAGGTCGTCAGTCAGAAGACGAAAGAGGCCAGTGCTCTCGTCCGTGCGCGGCGGGAGGTCGAGGCCCGACTGAACGGGCGACAGATCGTCGCCAGCGTCTCAGGCGGCAAGGACAGCTCCGCGATGTCGCTCTACCTCAAGGAGCTTGGTATCGAGCATCAGCGCGTATTTATGGATACTGGCTGGGAATCTCCAGTTACCTACGAATACCTAACAGCTCTGGAAGAGGGGCTTGGTCCGATTACTCGGATTCGCGCTGCGGCGCAAATGGAGGATCTGATTAGGCAAAAGGGAATGTTCCCGAGTCGCCAGGTTCGCTTTTGCACACAGGAGCTGAAGGTCAAGCCAATCGTCCGCTTCTTGAGGGAGCTGATTGACTCGGGCATTGAGCCCGTCAATGCGGTTGGCATCAGGGCGGCGGAGAGTCAGGCCCGTTCTCAGCTAGCTGCGTGGGAATGGCAAGATGGGTTTGACTGTGAGGTTTGGAGGCCGATCTTACGATGGACTGAGCAAGAAGTGATCGACATCCACGCCAGGCACGGCTTGAGACCGAATCCCCTTTATTTGCTCGGTGCCCGAAGGGTAGGTTGCTGGCCCTGTATCCACGCTCGGAAGTCTGAAGTCCGGCTCATCGCCGATACAGACCCTGATCGGATAGTAAGACTGCGTGTGCTCGAAGATGAGGTGACACAAGCGGCGAGGACTCGCGCAGAGCTAGCCGGGCGGACCCTCAGCAGCTCGCCTAGCTGGTTTATGAATCCCATCAGGCGAGTGGTTAATGGCAAACGGGAAGGGGGATGCTGGCCTATCGAGCGAGTGGTCGAGTGGTCGCGGACCGCCTACCGAGGTGCCCGTCACACAGACAAGGACGAGTTCCTGCTTGCTGCTGGCTTGGATGGTTGCATGCGCTGGGGCCTCTGTGAAACCAGCGTCTCCCCTGCGGCGAACGATGGAACACCGGCTATCGCAGCGGACCGTGCCCTCGGGTAAGCAAGGCCCTCTCGACTCGGCCCGGAAAAGGATACTTGACTGTATGGCCGTGTAGTCACAAGATCTCAGATTGAGATAAGCGAACCTCAAACACAAACCTACGCATTAAGGATGAAACCGAGATGAGGGCTTCCAGACATTATTCAAATCCGCTAAAATTGTATTTTGTATCTAGTAGCTTATTATTATCAGTCCTATTCATTAGTAGTAGCATCGCAAATGCTGACACTGCAGATGGTTGTTTTCAGGATATCGACACCACAATACGTAACCAAGAAGCGAAATGTCAAATTCTTTTGAAAGACGCTATAGATCAATACATCGAAGACAATTATGGCATTGGTGAGTTTTTTGACAAACATCTGTCTGCAGTCGAGAAATTAGCTACGGAGGTAGGCATTGGAGTAGCTGCCAATCAGGCAGCTAAATACCTGGAACAGCATGCTCCAAAAACGGTGACAGCAGTGGTCGCGTTTGCAGGCATTTTGCCAGTTGGCATAATATCGGCGACTTCTATTTGTGGTAACGCCGTAAAGGATAGCATCGCTAATGAGCAAAGCATTAAACATTATATCGAAAATGAGCTAAGTAAAAAACCCGAATTGAAAATAAAACATTGCAGAGAAATTATTTCTTGTTCGAAAGAAAAATACCTTGACGAACTCAATAAGAGCAAAAGCTCTCCTTGCTTGAACTTATTGGTCGATAAAATCGGCAAAGTTTTCGATGATAAAAAAACCATATTTTATCATCCAAGAAATGAGGCTTATGATCACAAATGGGATCATTACTGCGGTAAGAAAGGATGCCTTGGCCTTCTATATGCAGATACCGATTCAAGCCATCTTCCGAAAAGTCTAACATTGGTCTACAAGCCAAGAAAATCTCAAAATATTCGCAATATTAAATCTGCTTCCCTTCGCATAACAGCTACCCTAGCTGATATCGCAGTGGGTACTAAACCTTCTCCGGGCCCTTATTGTCTAGATGTCAGTCTGAATGGTACAATCATAAATCGGTTTAACCTCGATGGCCTGGAGAATGGAATTCCCTTCGACCCATTTCACAGCAGGCCAGGGCTAGGCTTCACGAACTTCAAACCTATTAAAATGCTAATCGAAGAACGTTATTTAGAAAAAATCAATAGCGAGCAAAACTACATCACCATTTCTGGAGGGAGTGATTGCGCAAATACGTGGCTTGCTATTAGGTCATCAGTGCTGTTTGTGAAACGCCGATAGCCGTCTATTTCAACGGTGGCGATGCTGTGCTTGCCGCTGGCGCAGCCCCCCATCTAAGCTGTGAACACGCTCATGTTCCGCATGCCTGACCAAGCTGGTCAAGTTTTCGTCGCGGCGCCCCGCAAGCGCCAGCACGGCACGATTTGCAGCCGCCGCCAGCGAGCCGGTGTTGGGCAGTTGTGCCGGTAGCTGGCCGTCGCTGGCGAATTGCTGTCTCTAGTGCTTCAGAGAATCGGCCCCGTAACCCAGGGATCGTGAGATCGCCTATCGCCTCGGTGCCTGCACTGCATCATCAGAAACCAGGCCATCGCTAGAGATTCCTGCGGGAAGGCCGGGACCGACGATAGCAACATTCTTCGCTTCTTTCTTCGCGCAGGTTTGGTTCAAATCGAGAAGGAAAGCCAGCGGGTCAGCATGCGGCCCCATCCCGTATGCGCCTCGAACTGCTTTGTCCAGCACTGCCTGCGCATCCTTCATCGGGTGCTTACCGGGGTGCTCCATAGATGAATAGAGCTTACGAAGACTCATGCCGTGCTTTTTCATTAACTCGCGCCGTAGCTTCCGAAGTGCGACCGCAGCCTTCGCGACCGCGTTCACTTCCTTTTCGTCAGGACGTTGGGGCCAAGGAAAAGTGTCAAAGACTGTGTTCGAGGTGTAGCGCCAGTCTCCCTTCATCGTCGAGCACTTCGCCTTGAACCATTCCCAGTGCTGGCTGGATTGGAGGATTCCAAAAGAATAATCGTCCTCGGCAGGGAATACGTTCAGCGCTGCATTCGGTCTGATGTCGGCTGAGATGAACTCGAATACGGGCCGCTTCGTTACTTGGCAACACGCAATATAGCGCTTAATTCCGCTAATGACCTCTATTAGCTCCTCACGAGCATAAGAGAGCAGCCACCATCGCTTGAGGAAATTATGATGGTGTCGATTCACCTTCGCCTTGGCGTTCGCCGCTAGGACCTCTGCATTTCTGTCCTTTTCGCGATCCGCAGCCTCCTGACGAGTCGGCAATACGGTCGCCTTTACCCGTGCGAACGGTTCTTTGTAGCGCTGCGCTTCCAGCAAGTCGCGGGGGTGAAAATCGATAACGTAGCGAGTCGGAACACCTACAGTCAGCAGTTCCTCACCTATCAAGTAAGGAAACAATACCTCTCGGTTCCTGGGCGAAACACGGATCATCTCAGCCGCTTCTTCGGGGTCGAGCAGAAAGCCCTCGTGGCCGTGCGTCTGTCCCTGATAACAGAGCTTTGAATCTGCATTGGTAGCTAGAGGGATTGCGGTTGTTACATCTAATTCAGCAGAAAGGGTGGATGGGATCTTCTCTAACATTGTAACTGGCGCCCACGGGCTGTCTCGGGCATCCCCCTTTTGCCAAGAAAGCTTCTTGGGGCCTTCCGCCTCACCTTTGATCCAGTTCGCGATCGAGACGTGTACGACGGCCTCTCCTGGCCAAACCATTGTCGAGACAGCTTGTGTAATGGTGCCGCCTTCCCCAACGATGTAGTCGAGACCACCCTCTCGGGAATAGTTCTGACGAATCGTATTAGTCCCGACTAGGCCGGCTCGTCCGTTCTCTGGTAGCTCGTCGTGCGCACGACGAAACCAGTAGACGCAGTAGTCAGCATGCCCAGGCACGTCTGGGTACTGACTACGCACTTTTTGCAAGTAAGCTGGGCCGAACTCCTCTTGCATCTTGTTTTTTGACTGAAAGGGCGGGTTCCCAATGATGATGCTCGCCTCCGGCCATTCACAGAACAGAGCATCCGCGCAGAGGATGTTATCGTCCAGGTTTTCGAGCGGCAGTGGCTGATCGAAGTCGAATCCAAGGTTGGCCGCGCTATCGTCGAGCATGTTGTGCGCCTCGTCCAGCGCCAGCTTCTTGGCCAGCAGCAGCGTCACCTTTGCTAGGTCGACAGCGAACGGATCACGATCGAGACCGAAGAATTGACGGATTTGAATCGACGCAGAGGTACCGACACGAGCGCGTGCTTTGTCGGAGAACTCCTCATGGATGCGCTCTAGTACTTCAATCTCTAAGCGCTTGAGTTCTCTATACGCCACATACAGAAAGTTGCCGCTGCCACATGCGGGATCAAGGATGCGTAACTCGACAAGCTCTTTGCGAATTGCTTCCAGATCCTGGAGTCTCTTGGCGGCCACAATGCGTGCGCGTAGCGGCGCGACAAGGGTAGGACGAACAACATGCTCGAAGATGGCTGACTCGGGCGTGTAGTGGGCTCCCCTTTGATGCCGTTCATCTGCACTCATGCTGGCTTGGAATAGATTCCCGAAGATGGCGGGGTGGACGCGATTCCAATCTTCGCCGGCTGCGCTAGCCAGAATTTCAAGCTCTGAGCCGGTAAGTTCGATCGGGTCAATGGTTGCAAAAAGACCCCCATTGAAATGCCGCACACCTCGGTATCGGCCTGCCCGAGCTGGAAGGGGATCGTTCATCTGCCTGAAAAGCCCCCCGAGCAGGTCGTAAGAGCTTTTCCGCTCCGCTCTGCATTCCTGGACGAGTTGCGTGAACAGATCCGCCTTAAGAAGGTCAGTGTCTTCGGCAAACATTGCCATTACGCATTGCAGTGTAAACCGTTGGGCGCGCTCCCGAGTCTCGCCGCGGGCAACCAAGGCTCGAAATAACTCGCCCATATGCTTCGCCGTTGCCTCTGTAACCTCGCGCCGGTTGTTGTTGAACAGAGGAGTCTCGGGTTCTGGGAGCATGAACCCGAGCGCCGTATGCCGTTTGGGCAGTTCGGAGAGCTTCAATCGATCCATGGGCTCATCGACCTGTTGATCAAACTCGTAAATCCAGATCTCATCGAAATTGCAGAGAATGACGTATCGAGGACGATTCGGCGTTGAATGAATCCAATAATCAAAAATCTGACTATAAATCTTTGGACTCCCGAGGCGCTCGCCTCTCTTTTTCATCTCCACGAGGAGTCGATTCCCCCAGCGCAGGTCCGCAAACCGAGTATGGCCGGCTTGCTTGCGAACCCGGTGTTCCAATGTGGCTCCCGCCTCTTTGTAGCCTTTGTGACCAAAAGCCTGGAACAGGCGATCACAAAACACCTGTGCCTCGCCTTTCTCGTCTCCTTTCAGGGTGCGCGCGTAACTGCAGAATTGGGCGACAGATCGGGCCAAGTCGGTCATATGGCCAACGTAGCGCAATCGTGGACGGTTAGTCGAGCCTAGACAAGGCACCCGGGCTGGTGACACCGGGCTTGGACGAGCCGCAGGACGGGCCTTTTCTTGCCATGCGTGTCGCTGGCCCGGGTATCAGCCGTCGCCCAAGCGTTCAGCCCTTGCTTACCCGAGCATTTTTTCAGCTTCGATAAGTGGTCGGACCTCATGTGATCATCCGAGGGTATGAGGGGGCTGGCGTGGGCTGGATACCAGAGCGCCGACGGTCATGATAAAATAACACCGAATCCGATAATGCTAAGAGTCCTTCGCCAGATCGCTACGACATCGAACCAATGCTCTCGCATCCAGAGTCAGAGGACGGGCGAGTCCTCACTTTGAGGCAGTGCTCCATAATGATTCGACGATTAACGAACGGCTCGGATAAGGTAATTTTTCTGCTGGACCTCGTAGGCGCCTCGACCCGTTGATACCCAAATGTAAGCGCGCCCTGACCAACCAGAATGGCCACCGGGCGCCTTGCTTTGGCGTAAAGCAATCATGCCATTACGGCACCGTTCACCAGATTCTCCCGATTCTCCGATGAGGGGGGATTTTTGAGGTACTTTCTCTCTCGGGGCTTCCGTCTATCGCGCCATCACGCCGTATGCCCCGCG
This sequence comes from uncultured Nitrospira sp., assembly GCA_964430555.1. Lineage (GTDB taxonomy): Bacteria > Nitrospirota > Nitrospiria > Nitrospirales > Nitrospiraceae > Nitrospira_D. Next base: position 7,637 of record CAYSFU010000118.1, read on the forward strand.
CTCCATCCTGAAGCCGTGCTCGGTCGGCTGACGTAGCGAGCTAGGACTTGACTGTAATGTCCATGGTAATGTCCGGCTCAGCCATTGGCTCGGGAGCGGCAAACGATAAGGCAGACCTCGGGCCACTTCCACCCAGATCGCCAGCAAGGTATTGCAGAGCCTGACAATGTAATCAGACACACGTAAATGTGTGATCATGTGTCAATCAGGCTGGCCCTGTAATTTACAATTCTCCGACGGGGCCAATGGTTTTTACTTGCGGGA
>CAYSFU010000119.1:0-7880 GCA_964430555.1 uncultured Nitrospira sp.
GGCCGGAGCCGCGGCGGGCGCCGCGGTGGACTTGGCCGGCGCACGCACCTTGGAAGTGCGCGCCCGCTTGGCGCTGGCGATACGGCCGCCGTCCATCGCGCTCCCGGCCAGCGCCAGCACGGCCACCACGCACCCGAGCTTCATCGAATTACGCATGAGTATTCCCCCTCGTGAGAACGATCTTAACCCGCCCGGGCAGCAGGCGTGAAGCTTCCTCGCCTTCCCGGGTGGCGCTCCACCGCGATCCCCGCTCCCGCCCCGTCCCTGCTCTCGCCGGTGATGTCCCCGCTCCCGCTGGCGATCGCCGACTGGCACACCCCGCAGCGGGCTGCGGCGTGCCAGGCCGGTTGCCGACCTTCACTTCCGACGAAGTGTTTTATTGGTCTTGGGGTGGGCCTGCCGGCGCTGTCCGTCGGGCGCCTCGCCCTTAGCTCCGGCCTCGCGGGCTGGCGCGAGATCGCGCGTCTCAACCACCTCATTCTGCGCGGGGGCTGTCGAGGTGGGCCCGCGCGCCGGCGCACCGGTCCGCGTAGCGATTTGCCAGGCGATTGCGGCCAGCAGCGCCATTGCAAGCAGCGGCACGGAAGCCAGCAGCCACACGGGCAACGAACGCAGCCGCTTGGGCAGTCTCTTGCGCAGCCGGGCCAGAGCTCTCTCAATCCGCGCCCGCGTCGTCGGCTTGCCCACCACCTTGACCTTGGCGAGCTCCCACACGGTCACGAGGCGCGCCCGCACTGATTTCACGGTCTGCCGAGCTGCCAGCTTGCGCGGGCTGGCTGGGGGAGGCGGCGCGGGCGGACGCTTCAGCGTAGAGATCGGAGTTCCCGCCGGCCACATCAAGCTGTTTGCCGCCGCCACCTCGTCAATCGCCAGCAGGAGCTCCTGGGGTTTCTGAAAACGATCCTCGGGCTCCTTGGCGAGCAGGCGCTGAACGAGCGCCTCCAGGTCCGCGGGAACCTTGGCCGCGCGCGCTCTGTCCTTCATTGGTGGGGGCGGTACCGCAAGGTGTTGCTGAATGAGAGCCGAGGACGAGTTACCGGCAAACGGTCGCAGTCCGGTCAGTAGCTCATAAAGGATGACGCCCAGGGCATAAAGGTCGGTGCGGATGTCCATCAGTCCGCCGATGGTCTGCTCTGGCGCCATATAAGCAGGTGTTCCGAATATCTCACCCTGCTCAGTAATCTTGCGCGCGGTTTTTGCCCTGTGCTCTTCCGCTGCATCGTCAGAGATGTGGCGCGACAGAAGCGCGAGTCCGAAGTCGAGCACCTTGACGAAGTCCTTGTGTCCGTCTCGCTGCACCAGCATGATATTCTCGGGCTTTAGATCGCGGTGGACGATCCCCAGCGCGTGCGCGCGCACAAGGGCGCTGGCGATCTGGCGGGCGATGAAGAGGGCGCGACCCGGAGGCATCGGTCCATCTGCGTCTTCGATCGCCTTGCGCAGCTCCTTTCCGTCGATGTATTCTAGGGCCAGGTAGAAGCGTCCGTCTTCGGTACGCCCGAAATCGGAGGCGGCGGCGATGTTTGGATGATCGAGGTGCGCCGCCGCCATCCCTTCTCGCTCGAAGCGCGCGACCACAGAAGGAATGCGCATGAGCTTGGGCCATAGGAGCTTGAGCGCTAGCTGTTTGCGGATCCCGGTGTGATAGACCAGGTAGACTGCGCCCATACCGCCCTCGCCAAGCAGGGACTCTACCCGATAACGTCCGGCGATGGTGCTCCCGACTAGAGCGCGAGCATCAAACTTGTCGGTGGCCTCTTCGGCGCTCACTGCGGGGGGCTCATCTTCTTGGATCGCACAGGTTGCCGCAACCATCATAGCATATTGTACCGCCGGGACGAAAAGCTGGGACAGCGGTTGGCATGGCTCCTACCTTGGCGCACAAGGCCGCCATCATGCGGAATTTTTTCCTAGTTATTGCAAGTAGCTTCTCTGATACAATTATCCGTCCGGGATCCTGAAGATCAGGTCGCCGGTGTTCTAAGGGACTCGCGGGGAGTTGAAGCCCGGCTTAGCGCGGCCGGGGAGGTCTACGCCATGCCAGCGTATGACCCACATCCATTCCGGCACTCGATATCGGCACGGGGGGTTGTTCGCTGTCATGATGCTCCTTCTTGCTATCTCGATTTTCGCAGGGCTCCAGACGGGGAACGCCTCCCGCTATGGATACAAGGGCGACGCGTTTGATCGGGTCGGCTCGTTCGCGTGCAAGAGGTCGTTGCAGGCCCGCCTTGGTGAGCGACAATGGCGCACGATGCGCGATCATGGAGTAGCCCACCGCACCCTGGCGTGCGGAACCCCCTTGGGAATATGCGACATACGGACCAATCAGTGCACTTCTGCGTTTGTTGTCGATCGGGGACCCTGGGGAGCGATTGATCGTAAAGGAGCATGGCACGCGCGCATCCCCCCTCTGCGGCCTGGAGAGCACTACCGCGGCGAGCTGGACTTGTTACCAGGGGTCTACTCGGCGATTGCGCTCACCGGGATTGAAAAGGTTGTATTTTGGCCGCTTCCGCAGAGTGAGCTAATACCTGCGCGCCAGAAGCGTGAGCGGCCACGCCACCGGCGGCTGAGCACTCTGCACTAGCGATAGACTTCAACCTTAGCCAGAGTCTGGCCAAGCCTGCGGTCGGCCAGCTCGCCTCACCACACCACGCCTTGCGGTGGGGCCGCTGGTGGAAGCTGCTACTGCATCGGTCAGAACGCGAACGTCACGCCAAACTTCACCGCCGGATAACCCAGGGACCAGGTCAGTCCGATGTTGCGGGTAAAGAACAGGTTCGCTCCCAGCTCGAACAGCGGGAAGCCGTACAGCGGCACGCAGTCGCAGTAGTAGCCGCGCGTGATCCACGGCCACAGTCCGAAGCCGAGGTTGGCGAACGCCGAGAGACCACCGCTCTGAAAGAGGTCAAGGATAACGAACCGCCACTGAAAGATCAGCCCGAACGAGGGACCGAAGATGAACCGGTCAAAGCCGTCTCGCGAGTGCGGGAGCAGCAGGAAGTCGGCGAAGAAGCCGAGATACATGGGGTTATTCAGCGATGGAATGGCGTTCTTGACGATCGGGAAGAGCATCTGCAGGCCCGGTCCGACGGCGTAGTCTCCCCAGTGATTGTAACCGTACAGGTTGTCGTACCAGCCATAGCCATAGTAGGCGCTACCGTGGAGATTTAGCTCGATCTGGCGATCGCTACGCGGCTGAGTAATGACCACGCGCGTCTGCCCCCAGGCCTGATTGAGCCCCAAGACTTGACTACCGCCGACCACAAGCAGAAAAAGAGACAGAGATACGCACAGGGATCGCAACGACATCCAGACCTCCGATCCTCAGATCGACTTCTTTGCGAAGCGCCCAGCCGTGAAGGCTCGCGGCGGTGAGCGCGCGAGGGCGGTTGATGCTTGCTACTAACGTCCTTTGGTCCGGCGAAAGACCTTGGACAGGGCCGAGATGGTCTTGCCATCCGGATCAGCATTCAACCTTCCCGGTCTGGCACTTCTTCGCGCCGAAGCCGCTCGGACCGGGCTCGCCGACCGATTCGTCCCACTCCTGCGTACAGGCCGCTGAGTCCGCGTGGTATCTGTCTATAGCGAGCTATGTGCATGCTGCCCCTTTTGTCCTCCCTGATATTTGAACCATTTCATATGGCAACGAGCGATCGGCGGGCAGTAAGGTTGCGGATCATCTAGTGCCTCCAGAAGTGTTATTTATGGCGGCAGGACGCAGGGCCTATCCTAACTGCAAACCCAGAGCCAAGTCCCTTGAGGGCTCTATGAGGGCTCTATGTTGAGGATTTCATAAGGATGCACCTGCTCGCTTGCTTGGGAGGTGTCCCGTCTGGTTCAGCAGGTGTCCCGTTTGGTACACCGCGGCGGCGCTTCCCGCTGGTGCCGCAGGGTGGGCGGCGCGCGGCAGGTCCCTCTCGGTCAGGTCTGGGGCGCAGGGCTCGAAGAAGTTGCTTGGGCAGGCCCCTCTACGGCGTCCGAGCCGGTGCGCCGCGTGGACTTGCGATCGGTGGCGGCCCGCAGAGGAATAAGGACGTGCTGCTTGACGCCCGCGGGGAGCTCGCCAAGAAGCTCCGCCATTTGCAGCATGGCGCTCATGGCACCTACAAGCCGCACCCATTGATGCTGGGCCGCCTGCAGAGCGCTGTCGGTCGGTGCGACCGGTACCGACAGGCGCTCCCGCTCTTTTTGGCCCAGCTCCTTGCCGACCGCGATCCAGCGCTCGATGAGCTCAAGGGCAGAGCGCTTGCCGATACATTGTCCCTTCAGAGTCTCCCGATCGGCAGCCGGCAGCTCGGCGAGGATGTGCGCCAGCAGCGCCGCGTTGTCGGCCTCGACTTGATAGGTCATGCTGGCCATCTTGCGACCTTCCGGCAGCAGCAGCTCGTGCAGCTGCTCCCAGCGCGCCCGCTCCTGCTCATCCTCGACGAGGAGCCGCGCGCTCTGAAACAGGCAGTCGAGCCCACTTACCAGATCGTCGTGCTCGGCGTCCAGCGAGGTCACCTCTTTTTGCAGCGAGCCAGCGCGCAGCTCGTCCGCCGACTGGCTGGCGAGCAGGACCTGATTGACCTCGCGAAGACGCGGCATCAGGCTGGTCACTTCAGGTGCACCCGCCAGCGCCTGATGAGCGGGATGGGCAGGGTCGAGGAAGGTTTGGCTCAGGGAGAGCATCTCGGCAACGGACAAACGGCTCAGGTGCATGTGTTACCTCTGTGAAGAGCTGCTGCGGGGTCACTGTGGGTGCGACCGCCACATCGAATAGGCTTTCCTATCTTATCTTAGGAGGGTCGACGAGGGAAGCGGCGCCCCTTGCGGGCGCGGGGGCCATACACTGAGCCGAGGCCCGGTCTACTTCAGCGAATCCAGGCGCTGCGCCGACAGAGTCCGCAGCTCGGCGGCCAGCTTGTCCAGGCCTCCCTGTTCCGCCTGCTCAGCGAGCCCTTGAAACTGCTCGGCCTCCCGGCGTGCGCGATCGCGCATCGCCTCTTGCATCTCACGAAAGGTCTCGAAGAAGCCGTGGAGCATGTCGCGCTTGCGCAGCGGATGAAGCGCTCCAAGATACCCGTCGCGCATGCGCTTGGCCTGGTGGGCAATGTAGTACAGCGGCCCCGCGACGCGATGGGTGGTAACTATCTGCCATGCGGCCAGGACCACCGTCAGAACCACGCCGAAGACGATCAGACCGACGAGCAGCTGGCGCTCGCCGCGATGGAATGCGGCGGACAGCACCTGCGCCTCGACGTCTGACGGGTCCAGCGCGCGCAGGTCGACGACCCGCGAGGCCACCCCGTTGAAGTGATAGACCAGCCACCCTAGCCCTACCGTGAGGGCGGCACTGACCAGTGCCATGTGACCAGCGTAGTGGAGCTGGAACTCATCGAAGATGAGGAAATTGCGGATTTTACGCTGTGACCGGCGCTGTGACCGGCCCGAGACTGGCTTTTGCCTCATCGAACACCCTTGAGGTAGGTCTGCACCTTCTCAGCGGCTTGCTTGGCCGCGTCATCGAGGCAGAAGTTCTTTGCGTCGGTGATGCCTTTGGGATTGTTTGGTTCGTCCAGGCAACCCCCTACGCTCGCCGTCATCTTCATCGAGTGCTCCGGGTAGGTAGCAATGATGACGCTGACGTCGCACTCTATATTAACGCGGCTGCCCTTGCCGAATGGGACAGCGGACAGCTTGGTGATCGTAGTATCGACGAAGTAGCGAGATGCACCCGGCTCTGGCGTCAGCGTGACATTGCGTAAGAGTCTAAGATGCGAAAGGATCTTGTCGTGCGCATACCTGGCCAGCTTGGGGTCGCCCTTACTACCCATGGTGGGACTGACTTCGAGAGCGAAGCGGTGCGAGCCTCCTGACAGGCCGCCGGTCCGGCTGGAATCCCGCGCTGTTTCGATGGCGGCGATCGCCTTGCCCGCGGCAGTGCGCACCGGGAGCTCCACGTCGGCCATGCTAGCGCGCAGACCCTCCAGTGCCGCTGGGTCGCCGAGCCTTCCCAAGGACGAGGCAGCCACGATACGCACAGCCGGCTCGCGGTCGCGCAGCGCGCCCAGAAGGAGCGGCACGCCGCGCGGATCCTTGAGATTGCCAAGGACAATCGCAGCTTGAGCGCGGACTTTGTAGCTCGGATCACTTCGCAGGGCATGGCCCAGCTCATCGACATGATCGGCGAAGGCCGCTACGGCGAAGGCCGCTACGGAGACAAAGCAGATCAGCGTGGCGACACTGGCCCTCATGATAAGAGGCTACCTGCTCACCGTGCCGACGGTCAACGCGGTCACGCTTGCCTGGCGGCCGGCCCGTCGCTAAGGTGGTGTGATGCGGGTGCGTGTCGAATCGGCAGAGGTGCAGACGCTCAAGGAAAATGGAAGGCCTTGGGATGGACTACACTGGGCGCGCGTTCCTAAGGGAGAGCTTGCCCGCTTTTTCGCCCTGGGACTGAGCGAGCAGCTGGAGCGGCTGGTCGCGATCGGGGACGCGCCCAACCCGCCCGATGTTCTGGTACGCATCAAGATCCGGGGCAAGACTGTGTTAGAGACCGATGCCGAGGAGAGCTTTGACCCTGTGTGGCCCCAAGGCGGGCCGGAGGTGGAGCTTGCCATCGGTACGGAGGTGTACGTCGAAGTCTACGACCTGGACCTAATCTGGCACGACTTCATGGGCGCGACGACGGTGAAGGTACCCGAGCGCCCCGCCGACGGACGGTGGATACTCGGACCGTTCGGCCAAGTACGCAAGCTGGTACTCCGCCTCGACTAGGCTCTTTGCTCGAATTGGCCCAGCGCCAGCCCGCCAGCAGCAGCACGTCACGGTCCGCTAACAGAATCTTTGGCCTCCCGGCCAGTCGTGGGCGGGCGGGTTCCAAGGCCTGCCTGCTCGCCAATAGAGACCAGGTCCTTGGCCAGCCTTTCACTAAAGCCGGCCAAAAATCCGATCGCGATGAATAGCCAGATGCCGCCATGCGCGCTAAGCGGGAGCAGACCCGATTTGAGGAGCGCGTAGCTCAGCTGCGCAAAGGACATGCCGATGAACGGTTTGAACAGTCCGGTGAAAAAGGCCATCATGGGCGATTGGCGGCGACCGAAGTCTGGCAGGCGGACGACAATGCTGAGCGCACTCCCATGCGCGCCGATAAGTCCGACCCAGATGATCTCAGTCAGGATGGCCGTCGGGATCAGCCCATTGTCTGCAAGCATGCGGTTGGCCAGGAGGGCGACAAGGTAGCCGCTTGGCCCAAAGATCATCAGCGCCCCCAGCAGGCCGACCACGACGGCTACCTGCGGATGCGTGAGCCGCAGCGCCTTGCGCGCGAGCCGCAGCACCCGCCCGCCGACCTTTCGCCGCAGATCCAGCGTGAGCCGCTCTACCAGGATCATATTGGGCGCTTCGGATAGGAGCTCATCGAGCACCAGGTCTGCAAGGTCGAGCTGGATGCGCGCATCCGGGATCCGCAGCAGGTCCTCGCGAGCGATAAGGACCTCTGCCAGCAGGACCTGAATTCGCTCATCGACGACGCCGGTTAGCCGCTGCCGGACCCGCTGGCTGAGAGCCATCGCGATGCAGTGTGGCGGCTCCTCTGTCTCCCCGTCCTGGGCTGAGGGGACCGCGGCCTGGCGGTGGGGACAGTCGTCGCAGCGGTCGGGTCTGGCCTCTGACGGGGTTGCGCCTGCTTCGGTCTGGTCTTTCACCAGAACAGGATACTCGATTAGGTGCAACATGATTTGACATAACCTAGCCGATCGGCGGCGCTGAGCCGCCGTCGTGACCGGGCCGCTTGGCAGGGGCCTATGCGCGGTCTGCAAGCCGGGACGCTCCAGCATGCTCATGCGATGTATGTGTTTGCATGCGAACTGTCGTAAGGGATTTTGCCGGTC
>CAYSFU010000120.1:0-7726 GCA_964430555.1 uncultured Nitrospira sp.
AGCCGAAGTGGTGGAATGGCAGACACGCCAGCCTCAGGAGCTGGTGCTCGCAAGGGCGTCCGGGTTCAACTCCCGGCTTCGGCACCACGACCCGTTCTTCTTTCCTAATCAAGAGGGTTCATCCTTTTGTCGTCGTATTGTTAACACCGAATGACCCTCCTTGAGTGAACAGGCCGTTATCTACCCAATGAGGAACCGGTGATCATGGTCTCACCAGGAATGTACCGTCACCATAAAGGTCAGCAGTATGAAGTCTTAGGGATTGCCAGACATTCAGAAACGGAAGAGGAGTTTGTCGTGTACCGGGCGTTATATGGTGATGGAGGCCTCTGGATCAGACCCCTTACCATGTTTACTGAGTGCGTCGAGAAGGGAGGCGTCACCGTTCCGCGCTTTGCAAGGATAGATGAGGACACAGGGGCAGACTTGCCGTGAAGACAGAACGGGTCGTCGAAAGCGTCTGTTTAGTAACCTTGCGACACCATTTCAAGGCTTTCTTTCGCTCGTCATGACGGAGGTTGATACCTTTGGGACTCATCAACCGTCATTTATCGCTCTTTTTGCAGCGTCCCACGTATCATCCTCAGGCCTCAAAATGGTATTTTAATGACAGCTCGATCAGGTTCAACAACAATGAAGTCCGTCATGGGTGATTCCCTTTGCGAGAGGGTGAACACCTAAAGAAGTCGCTGTCAGGGTGCCCATGCGAATCAGTCGGTTCCACGAGAGATAACAAGACTGAAAGGTAGAAAAACAATGAGACGACTCGTACTCACAGGAGTCTTGATCCTGAGCAGTGCGGTGATCGCAGCAGCGGTGGAACCGCTGGCTAAAGACCCCAAGCCAGTTGTCCCTCAGCGATCGATCCCCCTCGCTGGGGAGGAACCCTACGAAGCGTTAAAGCGAGGAGACTTCCGAGCCGCAGCGGGACTCTTTCACCCGCGAGCGGAAAAGGGGGATGTGCGGGCGCAGTACAATCTCGGGCTCCTGTATGCCAGCGGGATGGGCGTGATGCAAGACTACCAGGAGGCGTTGAAATGGCATCGCCTGGCGGCGGGGCAAGGCCACGCCGGGGCGCAAAATGCACTTGCGCAGATGTACACGAAGGGACAGGGCGTGCAGCAAGATTCGGTGCGGGCCTATGTGTGGTATAGCGTTGCGGGGGAATCATCAACCGGTGGGTCGAAAACAGAAATTATAAAAGATCGAGATCATATGGCTGTCCGTATGACGCCGGATCAAATTCAGAAAGCCGAAGGGCTGACGAAGCAGTGCCTAGAGTCGCAATTCAAGAAGTGTGGTGAGAAGTAGGGTGCTCCTCATCGTCATCGGACGGTACACCGCCTCAAGTTAAAACCCTCCATCGTTCATTTCTCCATGTGTATCCAGGCCGAGTGGTTGCGGGTTGCCGCACGTTGAGCTTGTGCGATCTCCGGGTTTGTGATGCTCTCCTTGTGTTGCCTCTACCATCGCCAGGAGACTCGCTTCTTACCGTGCTTCTCTTGGTTAGGTTTCCCCCTAATATTACATATTGCCGAAAATAAAGTTGCCTAAACTAGGGCTCTTACTAGTAGACGCAGCCAGTTACAACGGCATAACAATGCTGCTATATGGGCAACGTTTCGAGTGCGTTTCTGTCCGACATGGACCGGTCGAACAGTATCGGATGGGTACGCATCGTTTGATCAAACATCAATGCTGTTGATCTGAAATGTTGCGTGAGAGTCGAAAGTCATGTGCAAAGCGGCTGAACGAAAAATTTCTATTTTGATGGTTCCGACAGACAAGTTGTCTGGTCCGATGTCATCAACTTGTTCGTCGTCGACAAAACGATCCGCGTAAGACGTTGATCGTGGATGGTGTTTCGTATTTGGGTTTGCGTGTCTGTTGTTTGCATCTCGCACGCAAAACGGATGTATGCGCCACCCCACGGACAGTCCATGGAAAGGAGGGTTGCGCGATGACTGTCTTGACAGGGTGGAGCCTCGCGTAGGATCCAATGGACAAATAATACATATAAGTGGAGGGCAATTTATGAGGTCTCAACAATTCTCAAAATACGGACTCCTGTTGATCGTGGCATTACTTGGTGGGTGCGCAACAGATGCGCCTTCGGCTGGAAATACGACCAAGCTTGGTGATAGTGAACGAGTTGGTGGACAGAGCGGAACGAAAGAGCATCTAGAAAAGGGAAGCGCTGTATCGCACTCTCCTGAGGAGAGGATAGGTGGACAGGGAGGAGGGGTTGAAGAACCTTTAGAAAGAGGAACTACGATATCGAGTGATTCTGGTGAACGAGTTGGTGGACAAAGCGGACAAGAACTACCTCTAGAAAAGTAGAAGCGTCTTAACCAGTTGAGCATTGCCAGTAGCACCATGGCTTGCGGATTCATGTCATGCTCTTACAGAACTCTCAAAAAAGAGATGAGGTTACACATGAATACAGACTCGACCAAGGATATTGGTGGCACTCAGATTCTCATGGGCCTTGAGACTGTACACAAGCATCGGGGATATTTTCTTGCCTCGGGCATTGCGTTTCTGGTGCTTGGCACGATCGCGCTGACCTATACGATTCTCACGACGCTGGTCTCCGTCTTTGTCTTTGGCGTGGCACTCGTCTTCGGCGGGATGTTCCAGCTCGTTCATGCGTTTAAAACATCTTCGTTTAAATGGAGTGGAATCATCTTCGAGCTCTTCATCGGTGTGCTCTACGTCATCACCGGTCTATTGATGGCGGTACACCCCTTGACAGACGCACAATCCCTGACACTTTTGCTGGCCACACTCTTTTTGGTCGTCGGAGTGTTCAGAACGATCGGGGCCGTCATGCTCCGGCCACCGAGTTGGGAATGGTTGCTCGCGAGCGGGATCGTTACGTTTCTGTTCGGCATTTTTGTGTGGATCCAATGGCCGGGATCTGCTCTGTGGGTGATTGGCACACTTGTCTCAATCGACATGATCTTCAACGGCGTCTGGTTGGTCATGCTTGTATTGAATATACGTGGATTGTCGTTCCGAGAGATTCGAGATCGCGCGACGAGTCAGCCGAGCGTGCCTCTTGAGCATCAGCCGACTTAGCAACCTGGATAAGATGGAGAAGGCACTGGACAGTATAGGTTTCTATTAACCCGATATAGGGCGCGTCAATCAGATTGATGCGCGCGAAAGGAGAACCATCATGCGTTTGACAATGTATGGTCTTGCAACGGCACTTACAGTTGGAATCGTACCCGTAGCGATCGGGGCCGACTCGGCACCGCCGCAGGCTCCTGAGGGCTATATCCTGATCGAAGAGGAGGTCTGGCGTGTGGTCGATGACGAGTCGGAAGAGCATTTTCATCGAGCGCATGAAAGCTTCCTCAAGAAAGATCTGAAAAAGGCGGCAGCACAGATCCGAAAAAGTGAAGTTTTCCTGAAAATGGAAGCCGGTCGGGCTACGGCGGAGGGAAAGAAGTTGATGGAGGAATCCGGCCATGAATTGAGAAAGCTGGCTGAAGACGTCGAACATGGCGCCGTCACTTCCGTGAAGCGACTCGATGAGGTCTTCGCTCGTGTCCATCAAGCCTTCGCTCACCATCATCACCTGAAGGCCAAGGAGTCATGGACGAATAAGGCGGAGCAAGTTGCGCACAAGGTCGGGCAGGATCTGCAAGCGGCGGCAGCGCATTTCGACCAGGGCTTGATCTGGGCCGGGCATAAATCGGAAGCCGCAGGAGCAAAGGCCATCAAGGATACACGCATGCTCGCCGGGAAACTGATCGAAGGGACCGGCTGGGTGCCTGCCGAGGTGGGTAAGGGGATTGACTCTATGGGGGAGGAAATCGAGAAATTCGGAAAAAAAGTCGCACAGGCGAAGTCCTGAGAATGGAAGATGCCCTGATCACACGCTCAAGAACGGTAACACCGAAATGAAAGCGAGGAAAGTTCATGAATAAGCTGATCATCATCACGTTCACTGAAGAAAAAAACGCGGTTGATGCGCTCACGTCTCTGCGTCTTCTTCGTGACCAGGGAGAGATTGGGTTCTACGACGCCGGGATCGTCGCGAAGGATAAAGATGGCAAGCTCTCCATGAAACAAGTGACCGACAAAATGCTGAAGGAATATATGTGGGGCTCGCTGATCGGCAGCTTCATCGGATTATTCAGCGGACCAGTCGGTGTTCTCGCGGGAAGCATCGCCGGCGGGCTGACCGGCGCGACTCTAGACTTTATCGATGTCGGTGTGAAGAAAGATTTCATCACCCAAGTCGGTCAGGCACTGCAGGCCAATAACTCTGCCGTTGTGGCATTGGTCTGGGAAGACTCGGACACGCCTCTCGATCAGGCAATGGCATTGCTCGGCGGACGCGTGCTTCGGACTGGAATCAAAGATGAACTCGAAAAACAGATCGAAGCACAAATCAAGTCCGACCAAGCGACCGAAGCAAAACTGAAGGCAGAATTTGCTCAGGCGAAAACCGAAGTGCAAGCCAAGATCCAACAGCAACTCGACGGGCTTCAGGCCAAAAAGGAAGTGCTCAGGGAAGAACTCGGTGCACGGAGTCAACGGATCAAGGCGAATATCGAGGCTGCAACACACAAAGTGGGCAGCGTTGTCGGCGAGCTGAAGGTCAAGTTCGAACAGCGTATCGAACAAATGAAGGAAAAACAGGACCGACAGAACAAGCTACAGGCGTTGCTCTCGTAACATTGGGATCACGCACCTGAGCGAATCTGTCGTCGTGCAGGAACTGGAGGCAGAGGTCTCGCAATTGACGCGTCAACCGGCCTCTGCCTCGTCGTAGCGCGCTTGTCAACGGTACAAGTAGTTCGCTTATGCAAGTGGGTAGACACGCGCTCTGTGGTGAGTCTATCGACTCACTAACGGCATTTGGGGCCGCAACTCTAAACCGCACGAAGTTTTCGGATCTCTTCGAGTGTTGTCTCGATCTCCTTCGGCGAGTTGATGACGCTCGGCGCAAGCCGGGCATATTTGGTCGCATAGGGTGTCACGCTGCCGACGATGCCTCGTGCACGGAGCTTCTCTACTACGCCGCGAGGGGTCATACCGGCCACCTCAAAGCAGACAATGCCAGCTGACAGATGCTGTGGCATCGGAGTGTGTAGAGTGATATGCGACAGAGCGGCTAAGCCTTGCTTCAACTGTTGGTTCAGTTCATAGATACGCTGCGTCACCCTGGATTTTCCAATCGCTTGATGAAACCTGAAGGCTTCATCCAGTGCCCATCGATGTTCGAAGGAATGGAAGCCCCCTGGAGTCATATGAACGGATCGAGGGAGATCCTTCGCCGATTTGTTTTCCATCCAGAGATCATAGGCCTGGCTGCTGAACGTAGGAATTGTCGGCTGGGCGATCGGCCAGGCTTGTGGATGGCCCCAGACGAGACCAGTCCCACGTGGGCCAAACATCCATTTGTGGGTTCCGGCGACCAGGAAGTCACAGCCCAGTTCGTGCACACGGAAATCCTCGACGCCTAGGGCATGGACTCCATCGACGCAGAAGATCACTCGGTCTCGTTCGTCTCGTGTGCGATTGAGAGACTGGATCGCACGTGCCATGTCGTGGATTGGGAGTTTCAATCCCGTGCTGGAATGGACCCAAGTGACGGCTACGATGCGGGTTGCGGGAGCGATGCCTTTTACCAGAGAACCGACGATCTCGTCGCGGGAGATGGTCTTGAGCGACCGATAGAGGGGGATCTGACGCACATTCGCGCCCATCCGTTCAGCACGAAGCCGCAGGGCGGTCTCTGTCGAGTAATGGTCATGGATCGTTGTGAGGATTTCCTGCCCCGCTTGCAGCTGTAAGCCGCCATAGAGTAGCCCCAGTCCCATCGTCGTGCTGTCGGTCAATGCGATATCAGTGGGACTGGATCCCAGATATTCAGCTGCCGCCTGAAGCACCTTTGCCTCCTGTGTCTCTTCATGTTCAAGCCAATACCCGAGTGGGTCGGCATCCAGGCCGGCGCGATATCGCTCGATAGCCGCTTGCACCGGGGTGGGATGGGATGAAAGAAAAAACGTCGCGAGGTGAATAAGCTGCGAAGAGAGGGGAAACTGTGCGCGGATATTCTCCCAACTCTCAAGCTTGCCTTTCGGGGACGATTGATTGGCAAGTGCTCGAGGATGGGTTCCAGCGAGCACGGCCGCGCCTAATGCTAAGCCGGTTCGTACCAGAAAGCCTCGACGGTCAAGGGTAGTCATGCCGATTCTCCCTTCGTGATTGATCTACGATACTCTACCGCTTGTTTGGAAAATCAGGCAAGGAGAGATAGCAACGAAATCCCTGGCTGGTGAACCAGCCAGGGATCGAAAATGGCATGGGCGTTCCTGCTAGTTCTGATACGTCTCGATCGGAGGACAGCTGCAGACGAGATGGCGGTCGCCATAGGCCTCGTCGATCCGGCTGACGCTCGGCCAGAACTTGCTCTGTTTGACCCAGGAGGCAGGAAACGCGGCTTGTTCGCGGCTATAGGGTCGATTCCATTCCGTAGCGGTCACGCTCGCGGCGGTATGAGGCGCGTTCTTCAGCACATTGTTGGTCCGTGGCTGGCGACCGTCGACGATCTCCTGAATCTCGGCACGGATCAAGATGAGTGCCTCGCAGAAACGATCGAGTTCGTACTTCGATTCGCTCTCCGTCGGTTCGACCATGAGTGTACCGGCTACGGGGAAGGACACGGTCGGCGCATGGAAGCCGTAGTCCATCAATCGTTTGGCAACATCCATCGCCTCGACACCGGCGCTCTCCTTGAATTCACGCAGGTCCAAAATGAATTCATGTGCCACCAGTCCTGACTCTCCCCGGTACAGGATCGAAAAGTACTTTTCCAGGCGCTTGGCCATATAGTTGGCGTTGAGGATGGCCACCTGGGTTGCCTTCGTCAACCCGTCACGTCCCATCATGGCGATATAGGTCCAGGAGATGGGAAAAATGCCTGGGCTGCCGAACGGCGCCGCTGATACAGGACCGATGGTCTGTGGGCCACCGAGCTTGACCACGGGGTGTCCAGGAAGAAACGGCATCAGATGTCGCGCAACGCCAATGGGTCCGACGCCGGGTCCGCCACCACCATGGGGAATGCAAAACGTTTTATGGAGGTTAAGATGGCAGACGTCGGCCCCAATGTCGCCCAGACGGCAGAGGCCGACCATGGCATTCATATTGGCTCCGTCGATATACACCTGTCCCCCATGGGTATGGACGATTTGACAAATGCGCCGCACGCCGGCCTCAAACACCCCGTGGGTGGAGGGATAGGTCAGCATCAGCGCCGCCAATCGGTCTCGATATTGAGACGCTTTGGCCTCCAGGTCGGCCACATCCACATTTCCGTTCCGATCGCAGGCGACGACGACCACGGTCATACCGACCATCGCAGCGGTGGCTGGATTCGTCCCATGGGCTGAGACGGGGATCAAACAGACATCGCGATGTCCTTCACCCTTTGACCGGTGGTACGCCCGGATCACCATCAGGCCAGAGTATTCGCCCTGGGATCCCGCATTCGGTTGAAGTGAAAAGGCCGCAAATCCCGCGATCTCGGCCAACCAGCTTTCCAGTTGGCGAAACAGGGTGTGATAGCCACGAGTTTGGTTATCCGGAGCAAACGGATGCAGGCGAGCGAACTCCGGCCAGGTTACCGGTAGCATTTCTGATGTGGCATTGAGCTTCATCGTGCAGGAGCCCAACGGGATCATCGAGTGCACGAGCGAGAGGT
>CAYSFU010000121.1:0-7582 GCA_964430555.1 uncultured Nitrospira sp.
GGCCCCGCTGACTGCGTGTCCGACGGCGGAGGCGCGGCCGCCGACCCCGCGGGCGGCGCCGGCTTGCGGCTGCACCCAGGCCCCGCCAGGAGGACCACGCCGATGGAGAGGAGCAGGCGCAAGGGAAGGGAGTGGGCCGATGGGTGGCGCATCGGTACAACATTACTCCGATCGCGGTCGTTAGTGCGCAGCCGCCTGCCCGTAGACCTCCCCATCGACATCGATCGCAAACAGGGTAGACAAAGGTCGCTGAGAGGTTCTAGCATCATTTCTATATCTGCGGTTTATGCCAAGGAGAAGGACATGCGACAGAGTCTACTTGTTCCTGTGGTAGCGGGCATCTTCACCATGGTGGGCTATGTCCAGCCCATCCACCACGGGGGACTGCGGACGCCCAAGGAGCGTTTCGCGCTCGAGCTGAAAGCCTGTGGGGATGCGTATGCCGCGGGCAAGCCGTCCGCATGCCAGCTCTTCGGCAAGATTCAATTTGTGAGCTCGTTCCCCGATGTGAAAGTGCAGGTAGTAAGCTCGTTTCCGGACATCAAGGTACAACGAGTGCAGTCCTTCCCCGATAAGCCAGGCCAGTGGCAGGAAGTGACGTCGTTTCCGGATTACAAAGTGCAGATCGTCAATTCCTTCCCAGACTACAAGATCCAGTACGTGACCTCCTTTCCCGGATGTCAATAGAGTTAGCTTGCCAGGCCACCGCGACCTCGCACCGCGAGCTGGCTCATGGCCGGATCTTGCCATGGGCGACCGGGGCCGCGGCGCCTACGCGGCGACCTCCCGGCGCGTTAAAGTCGACAGTTTCTCTCGATTCCGTAAGCGTTACTGTATTATCCCGGCATGAGCGAACTCCCCATTGTCCTTTGGCAACCATCTCCCTGCTGGGGTCTTCCCAGCGCCAGCCCGTTCTGCCTCAAGCTTGAGACCTGGCTACGCATGGCCGAGATTCCTTATGTGGTTAAGAGTCTGAGCGGCCCGCCCAAGTCGAGCAACGGCAAGATGCCCTACGTGGAACGGCCGGACGGCGGACTGCTCTCCGATAGCAGCTTGATTATTGAGACCCTCACCCGAGAGCGCGGAGTGAAGCTTGATGATGGGCTGACCTCGGTCGAGCGCGCGCAAGGGATTCTGCTCCAGCGCATGTTTGAGGAAGAGATCTACTTCCACGTCCTCTACGATCGCTGGCACAATCCGGCCGGCTGGGAGCTTACCGCCCCGGCCTACTTCGGCAGGCTGCCGTGGGCCGTCCGCCGCCTGGTGGTGCCCATGATCCGGCGGAAGGTCGTCGCCGCGGCGCGCGGTCAGGGCGTCAGCCGCCTCCCGGAGGAGTATCGCCAAAAGAAGGGTATCGCGGACGTGGGCGCGGTCGCTGAGCTCCTCGGCGAGCGGCCGTTCTTCCTCAGTCGGCCCAGCGGGATCGACGCCGTCGCTTACGGCTTCCTCGCAAACTGTCTGTGGACACCGGTTCCAAGTTCGATCGCGGACGCGGCGCGCGAGCACGCGAATCTGGTCGGCTTCTGTGAGCGGATGAAAGAGACGTATTGGAAGGGCTGGTCGGCACCGGCGTAAGGCCGAGCCTTGCTTGAGCGGCGCAATGGGCGAGGAGGCACCAGCTTGATGCATAGCCGAATGTTGAACGAAGCCGCTCCGACAGATTCATTGTTCTTCGGGGCGCTCTTTGACTTCGACCAGCGCCCACTCGTGCTGGCCGCCGGTGAGCTGGGTGCCGCAGTAGCGGCAGGTGACCTCGTCGGAGCTGGCCAGCGGGCCGCCGCAGCTGGGGCAGTCCAGGGAGCTCAGCCGGCACCCAAGGCACCCTGGTCAGCCAGCAGGCCCTCGCGATCCTCGGCCCGTTGCCCCCCGAAAAACAGGCGTCATGACCCCGCGAATCGTTGTTCAATCGTTGTTCACGGGACAAAGTGGACAAATAAAAAACCCCGCCGATGACTGTGTCACCGACGGGGCTTCCTGTGGAGCTGAGGGGAGTCGAACCCCTGGCCTCTAGAGTGTGATTCGCCAAGTCAGCGACGAGAAACATTGGGGTCCGGGCGTCCCGACCCCGTCCGAAAAGCAGCCAAGGTCTGCTATCCGGACGGCGGGTCTTGGCAAGTCCGCTAGTCACTCCGTCTGAAAATGAAGTCTGAGGCGCTTGGCACAACGTTCGATTAGTCCTGCTCCGTGCTCTGGGCGGAATCATCGGCGGCAGCGCCAGAGGGCAGTTGTTCGGGCGGCCGGGTACGTTATCACCGGCGCGAACCCGAACATACGGTGCTGCCTCAAGCGGTGATGGTGATCGTCATGGCGTGACGAGAAGCTCGTCCAGCTGCTCGAACGTCTCGCCCATCCCGTCGTAAGACCCGAGAGCAGCGTCGAGCGCTTCCTTCGAGGCATGGAGATCGTGCATCACGAGCAGCGTCTTGCCGCCCTTTTCCTCCAAGGTCACCGAGGTGACGGCCCCGCCCTCGCCACCTTCGTCATTGGTCCAGACGAGGCGCGAGTGCGGCGTCACTTCCAGGTACCTACCGAAGAACGCCAGCGGCTTGGGGGCACCGACGTCGAATTCGAGGCGGTACCCGCCCCCGACACGGACATCCATCTCGCAGGAAAGCAGCTTCAGGCCAGCCGACTTCGGCACCCACCACCGCTTGAACAGCTCGGGCTTGGTCCACGCCTCGAACACGAGGCGCGCCGGGCCGTTGAAGGTTCGCGTGATGATCATCTCACGCTCCGACTTCCGTTCCACTGCCGTGGGGTGCTTCATCGCGGTGGGCTCACTATCTCTTCTTGCGTCCATCGGTCATCTCCTTCCGTTTCAGTTCCTCGAGAACCTTGTCCAACTCGTCGAAGCGTGAGGCCCAGAGCTGGTGGTACCTCTCGATCCACGCCGTCTCTTGCTCCAGTCGGCGCGGGCCCAGCTTGCAGGTCCGCACGCGTCCGACCTTTTCCGTGCTGACGAGCCCGGCCTGCTCCAAGACGCCGACGTGCTTCTTCATGCCCGTGAGGGTCATGCCGAACTTCTGAGCGAGCTCGGTGATCGAAGCGTCTGCACGTCCCAGCTGCTCCAGCACGCCGCGCCGGGTGGCGTCCGCAATCGCAGCGAATGAGGCGTCGAGGCCGGGTGTCTCAAACTGAACCATATGGTTCAGTATATAACGCAGGGCCGACAACATGGCAAGGGGCGCGGTCGGCGTGGCGGGAGACCAATCGCTGAGCCACGATAAAAGTAGGAGATCGCCATGCGGCAGCCTGTTGCTCCGAGCCGGTGGAAGCGCGCCGTACGAAGATTTCCTGCAGGGCAAAAAGTACACCGGGCGCGAGGTGATCTTCCAGCTGCACGGCGGCCGCAGCATCGTCTCGACCAGGCTCCCGACTTCTTCGCCGCGCCCGAGGCCGCGCCGCCGTGCCGGAGGTCGAGCGGCTGGCGGAGGCGGTCCTCGCCGAAGGTGATGGGCCGCGGGCGGAGCGCCGCTTTTCGTCCCTCCTGCGCGAGGCGCCCGCGCCCCCCAGCCGCTGCCAGTGGCACGTGGGCCTGCTGGCCGCGGCGGAGCTGCGGGAGCCCTGGGGCGGAGCTGTACCAAAACCTCACGCGAACATGGCCCCTCAGAGAGGGCGCTTTGGAGTGAGAATTTACGAAGGCTCCATCGTCTTGTGGGCTCTTGCGGAAAAATAGTACGCTAGCGATCCAAAATGCTAAACGTGAGCGTAGTTAGGGACCTTTGAATGATCGCGCTCGTCGGCACCTTCCTTGACTTCATCCTCTTCGGCCTCACGCTCGCGGGGGTAGCCATCTTTCACCGTCACACGCTGAAGGTGGCCCTCACCGGGCTCGCCACGATTACCCTCTACAAGCTGCTCTTTACCGGCTTCCAGGCGGGTCCGGGGCTCGCGGGGCTCGGCGCGCACCTGGCACACGAGTGGGTGATGCTCGTCAACTTGCTCGCCCTGCTCGTCGGGTTCGCGCTCCTCGCGCGGCATTTTGAAGAGAGCCGCCTGCCGCTGGAGTTGCCGCGCATCCTCCCCGACGACTGGAAGGGTGGGCTCCTGCTGCTGCTCATCATCTTCGTCCTGTCGGCCTTCCTCGACAATATCGCCGCGGCCATCATCGGCGGGACGATGGCGCGCGCGCTCTTCCGCGGCAAGGTGTATCTCGGCTATCTCACGGCCATCGTTGCCGCAGCCAACGCGGGCGGTGCCGGCAGCGTATTGGGCGATACCACCACGACCATGATGTGGATTGGCGGCGTCAGTCCGTTCCACGTTCTCGACGCCTATATCGCCTCGTGCAGCGCCTTCGCGGTCTTCGCGGTCTTCGCGGCGCGAAAGCAGCACAAATACTCACCGATCATGAAGGACGTACCCGAAGGAACCCACCTCGACTGGACGCGAATCGGGATCGTGGTGACCATCCTGGCCGCAGCTATCGTCGCCAACGTCGTCGCGAATCTATACTTCCCGCGCGCCCTTGATCATTTTCCGGTGCTCGGCGCCGCGGTCTGGCTGGCGATCCTCGCGACGGCGCCCATCCGCAAGCCCGCGTGGTCGCTTCTGCCCGAATCGTTCAAGGGCTCTGTCTTCCTGCTCGCGCTGGTCATCTGCGCTTCCATGATGCCAGTCGAGAAGCTGCCGCCAGCTTCTTGGTTGACGACCCTGGGTCTGGGCTTCCTTTCCTCGGTATTCGACAATATTCCGCTCACCGCGCTGGCGCTCAACCAAGCCGGCTACGACTGGGGACTCCTCGCCTATGCAGTGGGCTTCGGCGGCTCCATGATCTGGTTCGGTTCCAGCGCTGGGGTCGCTATCTCGAACAGCTTCCCGGAGACGCGCAGCGTCGGCCTCTGGCTCCGGCACGGCTGGTTCGTCCCCGTCGGCTACGTGGTGGGGTTCTGCGCGCTGTTGGCGGTCCTCGGCTGGCATCCCCAGGAGAAGCGCAAGCGGGGGCCAAAGCAGCAGGAAGCGAGCTTTTATTATCAGCCGGCTGGCGCCTCCAATGTAGGTCAAGAGCGCCTTGATGGAATCCAAGCGAAGGTCGTCGAGGACGATCGCGGGATGTGCGAGCTCTTGGCCGGGCAAGGTTCGTGAGCTGCAGAACTGCATTGAGGTCCTGAAAGCTCGAGCACTTCGGCATCGTCGTCTGGCTGTGGCCTATTGCCACAGTTTGGCAAAAGGCCACAGCCAGCTTGGCCGCAAACAAGTCCTTTATGGACCTCGGGCTTAGTGCGAGTCGAGGCTCAGGAGGCGCGCATCTACGTCGGTGAGCAGCTCCTCATAAGCTGCCTGGTCGAGGTAGCCCTTGCGAAACGCGGCGAGGATGGTGTCCTTCTCGACTATCAGCAAATGTCGTCGCGCGGCGTGCTGTTCTTCAGTGCGCAGCTCCTCGGCTTGCAGGTGCATGTCTTTGATTCGCTGCTCCGAGTCTGCGATCGCCCCGGCATACTCGTCGCGAAGCCGCGTCACCGCCTCCGCATGTACGGCGCCGTCTTTTAGAAGCTGCTCCAAGGCCGACAGCGCTGCGGTCTTGGCGCGCACCCTCCCGCGCTCGCGCTCATAGGCCAGCCGGTCAGGGCCCGTGCCGATCAGCCCGAGCTTGCGCAGCAGCGGCCCCATGCTCAGCCCCTGAATCAAGATTGAGAGAATGACCACCCCAAAGGTCATCGTCACCAGCAAATCGCGGTGCGGAAAGTCTTTAGGGAGCGCCAGCACCAGCACCATGGATAGGCCCCCACGCAGCCCGCCCCAGGTCAGCACGGCGCTCCACGACCACGGCAGCGTCTCGCGCGTGCGTCGCAGAAACAGCGTCGCCAGATAGATGAGCGCGGCCCTCCCAACGGTGACGGCGAGGTACGCTACAAGAATCGCCTGCCACGACCGCAAGAGCGCGCTTATGCGAACTTCAAACCCGATCAGTAGAAAGACGATCGAGTTCAGCGCAAACGCCACATACTCCCAGAAAGACTCGACCGCAATGCGCGTCGAAGGGCTCATGCCGATGCGGGCACCGTAGTTGCCGCATAGCATCCCCGCGGCCACGGTTGCGATGACCCCGGACAAGTGGAACTGCTCGGCGTAGATGAAGCTGCCGTAGGCCGCGATCGTGGTCAGCGTGATCTCGATCATCGGGTCTTCTACCCGCTGCGTCAGCTTCGAAGTCAGGTAGCCTATGATAACGCCGACCAGCGTGCCCAGGCCCACGACGCGCACAAAGTCCAGCACCGCTCCGCCAACCGATGAAGAACCGCCCGTTACTACACCCAAGATCAGTGTGAAGAACACCACCGCTGTACCGTCATTGAGCAAGCTCTCTCCCTCGACCAGTACTGTGAGTCGCTTGGGCGCGCCCAGTGTCTTGAAAAGCGCCACGACGGCAATCGGATCGGTCGCCGCGATAAGCGCCGAGAACACCAGCGCGTGCTGCATCGTGAAGCCGTCAGCGAGGTGCAGCGCGTGAACCACCGGCTGCAGCAAGATTGCGGTAAGACCAATGGCCGCTGCCACCCCCGGCACAGCTAGTGAGTGAATCGCCAGCTTGTTCTGCCAGAACTTCTGAAAGTCCAGGTGGAACGCCGCTTCAAACACCAGGCCGGGAAGAAAGATGGAGTACAGGAGCTCCTTGGTCAGGTGTGGCGGCTCGACCGCGTGCACGGCTCCCAGGACCAGGCCGGCGACCACCAGTGCCACCGTGTAGGGGATTTTCAACCAGCACGCCGCCAAAGCAACTGCCGAGGCGATGGCAAAGAGCGCAACAAAGGCGGCTTCAAAGTGCATGGGCATCTTAGAGAGAGCCTACCATGAGTTGGTGTGTAAGGACCGGACGATGCCAACGGCTCCCCACGCACTGGCCCATGATCACGGGAGAGCGCATGTCAGGTTAGTCCGCGCGAAGGAAGCCGTTGGTGCAAAGAAGATTTAGCAAGAGCTGTACCAGTAAGGAAGGCTTCAGTGAGCAAACTGGACGAACGAGCAGTGGCGCTTGCGAAACGAAACATGAGCCGGTGATACTGGTAGACCGTTCCGGTCCCTACCGACAGCCTCTTGTGCACCTTGAGTGCGGCGTACCGGCCCGCTCCTGGATAGATACTCCCCAATCAGTTCGTCAGGGAGCTTGACGGTGGTAGCATCCACGATGTGCCAATCGCGCGCGTGCCGGAGCATCAGGGGCGGCACATCCAGCGGCTGAGCGCGGGCGTACTCCATCGCTCGTTGGGACAGCCCCGCCATCGTCTCCTCCAACTGAGGCCCGAACCAAGCGTAGAAGCCGCCCCGGGCCACTTTAGGAGCGCCGTTTTCGAAGTACACACGCGCCACGTCGCGCTGTCGGCCGCCGTACCCCGTGGAGGCTGCAATCACCAGGGCGCGGATCAAGCCGACGGCATCGCGCTTGCGCGTGCGCTCCTGAAACTTGGTGGCTTGCACCAGCTCTGTGATGGCGTCCTCGGGCAGCACGTATTCCATCAGCTCTCGGAGGTCGTCTCCGGTCAGTATGCTCTGGGTCGTCATGCCCGGTATAGATCAGATTCGTTTCTCTATGGCAACCTGAGCAATTCACATTTCTTGATTGGCCAGCGATCTCATCCTGGAA
>CAYSFU010000122.1:0-7437 GCA_964430555.1 uncultured Nitrospira sp.
TCGGAGACTGGCACGTATCAGGTCCCTCCAGGTTGACATTGTCAGAGGTAGGTCACCATCGTGGTGCGACTCAGCGGATCGATGGTGGTCAGCAGCCGTCCCAGCGTGTCATAGGTGAACGTGGTGGTCGGGATTGTCGACCCTGTGGCGCGGTGTTATGACCCGATTGCTTTGTCGATGTGGTCGCAGACGTAGCTGGCAAAGGGGAGTGAACAGGTAAAGGCCGGTGAGACTGCGTTCAGCACGTGCATGGAACGATCGTCGCCTTCGAGCACAAAATCCATCTCCAGTTTCTTCTTCGTGATGTCGAGGAGCTGCGCTCGGATGCCGGGACGCCCCCATTGTTGATAGTTGCGCTCGTCGACGCCTTCGGCCAGCACAGACGCCAGCGACACCATCTTGCTCCTGGAGTACTTGGTAATTTCCTCCAACGCCAAACGCCTGAAGTCGAATCCTGCTCCGGTCAACAGCCCGAGTCCCCGGCTTGCCACTTCAACGAGTTCCCCGAGATCGAAATTGTTGAACCCATCGTAGTTTTCGCGCCACATGGCCGGGATGGCAGTCGGGCCAATCTTGGCTTTCCCATCAGCCGTGATCGTAAAGTGAACACCCAGAAATGGGTTTCTGAGATCAGGGACCGGATAAATATTCGTGCGAATCGAACCTGGCGGCTCATCGGAGTAGAGGTACAGCCCCTTGAACGGAAGGATCCGATAGGTTTCAGAAAAGCCGTAGTCCATGGCAATTTTATCAGCGTAGAGCCCTGCGGCATTGACGACATATCCTGCGGCAATGCGGTCTTGGTTTGTCAGAACCGTCTCGTTGTCCCGGCCTCGATAGGCCGTGTCACACTGAATGTGAATGCCTTCGCGGATCGCATCTTGCTGCATGGCATTGACGACCTGCAGAGGATTAACGGTCGATGTGCGAGGGGAGAACAGTGCGCGTTGATACGTTTTGACTCGAGGTTCAATCGATTTGGCCTCTGTTTCTGTGAGCGGTTGGAGCTCAATGCCATTGAGTTGTCCTCGGCGGAATAACTCGTCGAGTGACGGCAAATCCGTTGCATCCTTGGCGACGACCAGCTTCCCGCATTTATTGAGCGAGATCTGCTTCTGCTCACAGTATGCAGTGAGTCGTTCATTCCCCAGACGTGTGAATTTGGCTTTCAGACTGTCGGGTGAATAGTAGAAGCCGGCGTGGAGCACTCCGCTGTTGCGTCCGCTGGCGTGGGCTCCGCAGGAAGGCTCTTTTTCGATCAAGAGGATACTGGCATCTCCGCGTCGTGTTCGGAGCTCACGCGCGATACTGAGACCGATCACTCCACCGCCGATGATGAGGAAATCACAAGTTTTCATAGAAGGCATGCCGTACTATCGGTTCTTATGCGTACCCTTGGTTGAAGAGGGATCACTCTCCAGAGTCTCTATGGAATGTTTGAGAATTTCCACCGTTTTCTTCAATTCCTCTTTGGAGATTGAGAGTGGCGGGATGAGCACGAGGACATTCCCGATCGGCCTTAAGATCAATCCCTGTGATCGGGCGATGGCGGCCACGCGATGACCGACCTTGGCGCTGAGCGGGTAGGGAACCTTGGTCCGTTTATCCATGACCAATTCCACTCCCGCCATGAGCCCTCGCTGGCGAATGTCACCGACCTGCGGCATCGCCGCGAGCGGTGCGAGCCATCGGCCGAACAGCTTGATTTTGGAAGCGAGTCGAGCGAGCGTCTTCTCTTGGCGAAATACATGAAGGTTCGCGAGCGCCACGGAACAACCCAACGGATTGCCGGTAAAGCTATGACCATGGAAAAACGTCTTGAACTCGTCGTAGCGGCCGAGAAAGCCTCGGTAAATCGCATCCGTTGTGATAGTGGCCGCCAACGGCATGTACCCACCGGTGAGTCCTTTGCTGATGGCCATCAGATCCGGTGTGACCCCTTCATGCTCGCAGGCGAACATTGTGCCGGTACGTCCGAAGCCTGTCGCGACTTCGTCGGCAATCAAGAGGACCTGGTATTGCGTGCAGAGCGCACGGAGACGCTTCAGATATCCGGGCGGCTGGGGAATCATACCGGCGGCAGCTTGTATGATGGGTTCGATAATCACGCCGGCCAACTCCCGGTGACGACTCTTTACGAGCGCTTCAATCGGCTCCATGCACGCCATGTTGCAGGAGGGATATGCGAGCGAGAGCGGGCAACGGTAGCAATGGGGAGGCTCGGCCTCCACCGTCGGAAAGAGAAGTGGTTTAAACCGAGCATGGAACAGATCGATGTTGCCGACGCTCACGGCCCCGATCGTATCTCCATGGTAGGCAAGTTTTAGATGGAGAAAGGTGTTCTTTGGACCGGCTTCAGGATGTTGCTGTTGCCAGTACTGGACAGCCATCTTCAGGGCGATCTCCACTGCCGTTGAGCCGTTGTCGGAATAGAAGACACGCGTGAGCCCGTTGGGCACGATGCGGATCAACTCACGGGCGAGCTCAATTGCCGGTGGGTTTGAGAGCCCGAGAAATGTCGAGTGGGCAATCTTGTCGAGCTGCTTTTTGATGGCGCGGTCAAGAACTGGGTGGCGGTGACCATGGAGATTGACCCAAATTGAGGAGGTGCCATCGAGGTATTTCTTGCCCTCGGTATCGATCAGGTACGAGCCTTTCCCACGCGCGATAATGAGCGGGTCCTCCTGTTCCCACTCCTGCATCTGGGTAAACGGATGCCAGAGGTATCGGTGGTCCCAGTCTCTGAGTTGTCGAGTAGTTGGTTGATGAGCCACAGTGGAACAGTGCATGGCTTATAGCATGAGGAGAGCTCAAAAGTCCTCTCATCTTGTGCTCGAAGGGCGGAGTGGAGCGGCTATCGGACAACAGATGGGATCCAAGCCTCGCCTGAATGGTCGGATCGTGAAGCAGCATGATTTCTGTTTGATTCCTGTCGAGCTCACGTCTGTAGTGTGTCTCGATGCTTTTGCAGGTAGTGGCGATCTGATTTGGGATGCGGGTATCGAAAAGCCAGAGGCGACTGACGCTACTCCGCTCACACCTGCAAAGGTACGCGTCCTTGAGAAGTGATTGACCCTATCGTTTCTCCACAGGCAGTGTTTGAGGCCAATGCGCTGACTGTGCCTAGGGCTTCGGCATCTTCAAATGTTGCACACACTCCCGAAGCCAGTAATAGTTCGGGTCGCTCAGGTCCCTCGTGGCCGCAAGACTCTTCACGAAGGTTGGGATCTGTGGATCGTTGAATTTACAGACGTTCAACAATCCAAATCCTCGCACTGTGGGATCTTCGGATTGGGCCGCCTGCATAACAAATGGGATCAACTCATTCAGCTCTTTCGGGAAAGAGCGGGCCTCTCCTGTCATATGCATGTCATAGAGCAGCCATGCGAAATCATGGGAATACCCATGGGACCCCGTCGCCAAATAGGCAGGAATCTGCTGGACCATCCGTCGGTAGGCCTGCCAATTTTGCACTCCGAGTTCACGGCCCAGCACGGCAAACGCATTACTCCGCTTGTCGGTCGTAACCAGGGAGGTCACACTGCGTCCCGAGGTCGCATCAAAATCCTCATACCAGTAGCCTACCCAGCGCACATGGAACTGCTGGTCGATCTGGGTAAGCCCCCGCGCGGTGGCCGCCCATACCGTCTTCGTAAAGGGATCTTTCCGCAGCATGTGGACCGGTCCCGGGGTCAGTCCGGATTTCACTGTAATGGCCGTTACCTTCTGTTTCTTGTCTCGCGCCTGCACGACGACGCCCTCGGCTTGTGTTTCACCCGCTTCATTGGATTCTAGCGTGCCAAACCAGACCTCGTTACCAATCACCTCCAGGGCCGACACGCAAGTGCAGGGATTCAGGACATCGGGAAAGAGGCGTTGCTCGTAGCGGATGGCATGGCCGATGTCTGCTTCTTCGCCACATTGCGCCTGGGTCACCTGAAATTCTTGCCCGGATGAACTTCGAAGGATGTCGGGGCCGTATTGGGGATCTTCATGGGGGGCCGGGGGCCAGGGTTTGGGGAACTGCTGAACGAACTGCGCGGCCTCGAGTTGGTGCGCCTGTCGCGTCTGCCGATCCAGCGCAAACCACCGACCATCATGGGACACGATGCCGATCTGCGACGCGCTAAACAGGAGGTTTTCGGTCTTGGGAAGGGTATCGGTTTCCTCAAACTCCTTCCCCCAGACCTCAGTGGCCAGCGTGATCATCGCCACAAGGGTGAGGAGTCGACGTATGCGCGCCATGGATGAACTCCTCTGTGGGATCATCAGTTGGTTCTGGCTCCACCAGGCCTAGATCAGTTTCGCGCTGCTTAAAGCGTAGCAGATCAGAGTCTTGATGAGATTTGCTGAAGAACCGTGAGGACATGAGTCGTGATTGTCGGTGTGCGATGAGCCTGACTGGCTACTCGACGCACGAGGACCGTCGGATGGATCCAGCTTCAGAGAATTCTGACGGGTGGAGAATATCGCGTGTGATCCACATGAGTAGAAGTAGAGCCGAGCCACTTCTCGCCCGGCTCTACTTTGTCAGCCTTACAGGATATCTACACGCTACGGTAGAACACGCCGCTCAGCGTCTTCTTGTCCGTCGAACGAGACACAAGCGTCTGACTATTGTGAGCTCGTCGAGTCGTAATTCTGTCCATCATCAATCGGCGTCGAGCCTCTGCCTTGGTTGTGCGGAACACCGACCGTGACCTTGCCGGTGCAGGATCCGCCCTTGTCGTCAGACACCCGGAACTGGAGGGCATAGACTCGTCCGTTGCCGGTGCCTGACCGTTCTTGGCGAATCTGGGCTTGGCCAGTACCCACACCAAACCCATCAGGGGCCGTATCGCCATCGCCCAGTCCGTTAACCGGCTCATCTTGCGTAATTCCCATAATCGTGATGGTCACGGGGTCGTTATCGGAATCTGTGACTCCTTGAATCGACACGGTCGCCAGTTTGTGGTTTGGCGGCCAGAGGGACTTATCGCTCGGCTTGGCGTTCTTACAGACCGATGAATCATGGGACCCGCCGGTTTTCGAGAGTGGGAACACCACGGACTGCGACGTATTCAATTGGTTGAAGGAACAATTATTCTGCTCCTGAAGCTCAGTGAGGTCTTCAGGGGCATCCGCGCAGGCAGCCAATATGTAGGTTCCCGGAAGAAGATCAGAAGGCACCGAGAGGGTCGTCGGCGGAGCCTTGCTGATTTCGCCGGGAGCCAGGGCGGGGACCGATCGTTGGCCGATGACTCGCGCAGTTAATGGATCAATCGTATCGGTGGGGGAGAGGTAATATCGCGTGGTACTGGGTGGAGCTGCCGCCATCCCAATGTTTTGCGTCCATTCTGTGATAGTCACGGGATTGCTGCCCTTCGAGGTCAGAACTGGCGGAATGAAGAGCAGGACCACGAGGCCAGGACCGGCGGTCCAATTCACCAGGGCATACGCCTGTTCCCGAAAGACCTCTCCTCCAATCCCCGCCGCCACACGGTCAGTTCCTAGGTGTTTAGTCCCGCAGTGTGCTGGAATGGGTCAATGTTAAATCGTTCTGGTTCTGTTGTCCATATTTTGCCGATGTATTCGTAAGGCGTGAGTCCCTTCAATGTTTTGAGTCTTCTGGCGAAGTTGTAGGCCATGAGGAAGCTGTGCATATGCGCTTTCAACTGGTCGTGCGAGTTGTAGTAATACCGTTTCACCGTCGCTTCCTTGATGGTCCTGTTCATGCGTTCCACCTGTCCGTTCGTCCAGGGATGCTTTGGTTTCGTTAATAAGGGGTCGGATACATATCTGTAACCAATTTACACTGTGAGTTCAAATCGAAGGTTCAACATCCGCGTGAGCGTCGGGTCCTTCGGTTGGCGTCTGACCGATTGGGCTCTAGGATCCATTGTCAAAGTCTTGGCCACAACGAGGGGACGATACACCACTGAATCAAGGATGTTCACTATCTGTGGTCCGTGAGGAGAGCGTCTCCGGGTGGGGCGTGATTAATAAGTGGGAGTGATCTCTTTGACAACCCAGGAGGCAGTTACTATAATGTACCGATTTTTTACCGATGAGTTAGGATTTGCAAAGTCTTATACGCAACTTTTCCATAATCGCTCATATCGATCACGGCAAATCAACCCTCGCTGACCGGTTCCTCGAAGCTACTGGCGCAGTCACTGCCCGAGAGGCCAAAGATCAGATCCTCGATGCCATGGACCTCGAGCGGGAACGTGGGATTACGATCAAGGCCCATGCAGTGGCCATCCGGTACAAGGCTCAGGATGGGAAGACCTATGCATTGCATTTGATCGATACGCCGGGGCATGTCGACTTTACCTACGAGGTGTCGCGGAGCCTCGCCGCTTGCGAGGGCGCACTCTTGCTGGTTGATGCGACGCAAGGGGTGCAGGCGCAGACGATCGCCAACGTGAATCTGGCGATGGCGAACAATCTGACCATTATTCCGGTGATCAATAAGATTGATCTGGCGAGCGCAGATGTCGATGGGACGAAACAGTCGATCTCGGAAGTGTTGCAGCTTGACGCGGACGACGCGTTGCCCATCAGCGCCAAAGAAGGCAAAGGCGTGCCGGAGGTCTTGGAGGCGATCATTGCGCGGGTGCCGCCTCCGTCGGGAGATCCGCAGGCTCCGCTCAAGGCGCTGATCTTCGATTCCTGGTTTGATAATTATCAGGGCGTGATCGTGTTGACACGCGTGGTCGATGGTTCCATACGTCCGGGCATGAAGATCAAGGTCATGTCGAACGATCGGATGTTCGAAGTGATGGAAGTCGGGTACTTCGCTCCCAAGCGCACGAAGAAGGTGGAGCTGTTGACCGGCGAGGTCGGATATCTCTGTGCCAATATGCGGGAAGTGGCGGACGTCAAAATCGGAGATACGCTCACGGATGCGGTTTCTCCCACTACGGAACCGTTTCCAGGGTATAAAGACGTCAAGCCGCTGGTCTTCTGCGGACTCTACCCCACGGACACGGCCAGGTACGAAGATCTGCGGGATGCGCTGGTCAAGCTTCGGCTGAACGATTCCTCGTTCGTCTACGAACCGGAGACGTCGTTGGCGTTGGGGTTTGGGTTTCGGTGCGGGTTCTTGGGTCTCCTTCATATGGAGATCATTCAGGAACGGCTTGAGCGTGAATATAACTTGACGCTCCTCACGACTGCTCCCACCGTCGTCTATCGCGTGATGACGACCAAAGGTGAGGTATCGGAGGTCATGAATCCGTCACAGCTCCCGCCCCCCAGCAGCATCGAGTCGTTTGAGGAGCCGTTCATTCTTGCGTCGGTCATTACGCCCGAACGGTATATGGGCGCCATTCTCCAGCTGTGTCAGGAGCGCCGGGGCATTCAGCGAAGCATCAACTTCCTGGATCCGACGCGGGTGATGATCAGTTATGAATTGCCGCTCAATGAGGTCATTCTTGATTTTTACGATAAACT
>CAYSFU010000123.1:0-7122 GCA_964430555.1 uncultured Nitrospira sp.
GCAACACCCTAGCCCATCTGGGCTGGTCGTGTTGCACTTGGAGTTTGAACTCAAGCAGTATTAACCGGTGTGAATGAAGGATGTACAAGCCGAATGAACATTGCGTACATATTTGATGTACACGTTACGAATCAGTACCATCGCTGAGTCATTCGTGCTAGAACGGCACTTAGAAATCATCGGAAATTAAAGAATGCCGGACAATTTCTGGTCAGGCACTCGTTTTGCTTTCCTCTGTTTCAGCTACACCCAATTCATGGGCACCGTACGAATGAAATGCAAGCGCACTGATGAGGCACTTCTCATGGAATACACTCAGCAAATAGCAGAATGCTATGATAGCAATAAATACTTATTCATGCGATGGTTCCTGAAGATTCTTGTAGGCACTGTTTTCATTGGTCTCGGCTCAGCTGCTGAATGCTTAGCCTTCACTGCGAACCCAATAGCATTGACGTTTAACGCTGTTCAAGATGGAGCGAACCCACTCACTCAGGCACTATTTGTCTCCCGCAATCGTACAAGACAGGTAACGGTCACTACTTCCGATAATGCCTCCTGGCTTACCGTTTCGCCAGGAATGACCTCTATGACCACAAAGGCGACGCTCATGGTGGTTGCCAATACGAGCGGGCTCGCAGTCGGTACCTACAATGCCACCATCACGGTCAAGGTGGGAAAAGCAACTCAAGCGGTTCCAGTGACGATGACCGTCGCGCTCCCTCCATCAGCCACGACTGCCACTCTCGCATGGGATGTGGTTACGGACCCGTCCTTGAGAGGCTACAATGTGAAAGTAGGGACGGCCTCAGGTCTCTATAGCCGGACAATTACTGTCGGCAATGTCACGTCGTATACTGTTGACCAGTTGATGACTGGTACAACTTACTATTTTTCTGTTACGGCTTATAACAATGCTGGTGAGAGCCAACCCTCCAATGAGGTGAGCAAAAGTATCTATTGATAAGCAGGATGACTTTTGAAGAGCACACGCTCGCTCATCGAAATATTATCAGTGGTAAACCTTACACTATTGCTCTCCACTGTAAAGAGAAATCACTGTGCAGCAAGATGCTTTGGGATCACTTCGCTCTGCACAAGCTTCTCTCGCTTTTCGCTCCAGTATTTCTCTGCATCAAGTAGGAAAATATGGAATACAAGGCCTTTCTATTATTCGCTCGATCATTTTGTAGGGTAACTCCTTCACACAGTACACCCTCCCGTCTCGACTACGTACTCTAAATACTTAAAAAGATAAGCGTATCGTCCGTATTTCTTTCGGCATCACTATTGCTTTATTTTTCTAAGCCTCTGGAAACACCAATGTGGTAATTGCTGCCGTCTCACAATGACCACTACTGTGCAAAATTTACATTCAACAGAGCCTTATGTTCACTCACCTCGAGGAGTACATGTATGTTGATACTTGAAACGGTGGTTGATTGTGTCTTCCGCAAACCTGGGCGTCTAATGGCCTATTCTGCACTGTTGATTTTTCCACTCCTATCGGTTGTAGGTTGTACAGGTGAGGGAACAGGAGGACAGGTTGCTTCAAGCCTTTCTATGCCACGAGATGTGACTGAAGGCTTGGACTCGGACCATGCCCACAATTCTGCACCAGCGGATGCGGGAGGAGAAGCGGATCCTATAATTACCATGACGCCAACATCAGACGGAGTGACCGCACACATGACTTGGGATCCTCCCCATGGCATCAAGGTAACTGAGTATCACGTTTATTATAGAAAACATTTAACGACGGAACCAAGCTCAGAAGAATTAAGTTCAGAAGAATCAGACTCAGAAGAATCAAGCTCAGAAAAGTTAAGTTCGGCGGAGCCATCTTTCTGTTCTCTCGGCGAAAAGCAAGGCGTAGAAGCTCCGTCGGCGACTATCACCGGTCTCGAGCCCAATACACAGTATGTTTTCGCTATCCGTGCGGTTACTGTCAATGAGGCTGAGAGCCTCTGTTCAAACGAAATCACGGCGAGCACGCCTCCAGCTCAGTCCTAGATTAAGAAAGCTCGACAAAAGATGGCACATGGTTTTGATTCATGATGAGTCTCGATTTGAAATACAAACGGTTTGGAGAGCCGCCTCACCAACCAGGTCAAAGGCAATGATCACACGCATCAGATGACGGAGAGACATATGAAATATTTGGGGAGAGTATCCACCCATCAAGCGGTCCGGCCTAATTGTGTCAATCATGCCTCAACTACGTTGCAGTTCTGGCAGGTTCTCGTGGGCACCGCATCCATCTGTCTAGGGTTCGTTCCCGCGGGCTTGGCCTGTCACGATGTCGCCAGTGCTATTCGTCTTACGCCCACCGCGCTGACCTTTTATGCAGTGCAAGGTGCGACGAACCCACCGAACCAGACAATAGCTGTCTCGAGGCCCACTACTTGGCAAACGACTTTCACGACATCGGACAATGCTTCCTGGCTTACTGTATCACCTGCCACAACACCTATCACGACGAGTAAGACGCTTACGGTTGCTGTCAAGACGACAGGACTTATTGCTGGCACCCACAGAGCCACCATTACGACAAAGACGGGTACCTGGTGCATGAATACTGTGCCGGTGGCATTGATTGTGTCACCTTCAACAACTCCACCGCCATCGACCACGTCCTCAGCAACCCTCAGCTGGGATGCAGTCACCACTACAGCTGTCAGTGGTTATAGGGTCTACGTCGGTGAGGCTCCCCGCCTCTATACGCGAACCATTAATGCTGGCACCATAACATCATCCACAGTGAATAGTCTCACGGTCGGGAAGACGTACTATTTCTCGGTCACTGCGTATAACAGCGCGGGAGAGAGTTCCCGCTCGAACGAGGTCAGCAAAACGATCCAGTGATCAAGAGCCAGTGTATTTGAAGAGCGAATGGAGGCCTGTTACTGAAGAAAGTGCAGATGGTATTTGCATGATCGAAACTCATTGAGTCGGCGCCTCAAAAAAGAAAGAGCCGCTCCCTTGAGGGAGCGGCTCTTTCTTTCGCACGCGCGCTTTAGAAAAAGCGCAATTAGCCTTTTCGTGAACTCCGTTTCAAAATTCCAAGTCCGGTCAATCCTGCCGCTAGCAGAATGATAGAGGCTGGTTCGGGAACTCGTGCGCAGTTCTTCTTGCCGCAAGTGTCTGGTCCAGGTTTAGGTTTAGGTTTCATTTTTGATTTGATAAAGCTTGTGCTACTAGCCGTAAGGCTGTCGGTTGTTTGAGCTATTGCCACATTCCCCGAGAACCCCAAAGTTAGTATGGCAACGCCAAGCAAAACTGAATTGATCAACCATCTCTGTTTTTTCACCATCATCGTCTCCCCTTCATTTATACATATCACAACGACCCACAGGTAAAGCGCAACGTGTAGGAACTGCCTCCAACTTGTGAGATGAAAGGTCTGACATGCAAAGTATAGTTGGGAAAGTGCATGTGCTTGTCAGGCTCAAGTGTATAAATATGTGTTTAAAATTTACACCTAGGACTCAATACTAGGTGAGAGACAGAAGTTGTGTCAATATGTGTGCGCTACGTATGTATAATGTCAAAAGGTAGCTGTTGTCAGTATAAGTGATATCAACTAAAAGTGACGATGACAGGTCGTTTTATGTTCTGTGCAAAGGTATGTACAGTGAATCTTTGAAATCTTCACCGGATAGTCTGACTCAGCCGACGTGCTGGTACATGAGTCGACCGACGAAGATCAGCATTCTACAAGGAATATAAGCACAGGCGGTTTTCACTAAACGCATCTTCAGGCGTTCCAAGGAAAGAGTTGTCTCATTGACTGGGCTACGCCACAGAGTAAGCTTCGATCTTGCGGCTCCCCAACGTTCCTTGAACATGACAAGGCCTTGATCCTCAATATCAGACCGACCCAAGTCGAGCTCTTCTATTCCAGCCGATTTGGCTGCTTGGATGGCTTGCCAGAAAAGCATTGGGGTTGCCCCAAGATGGTGAAGTCGTGCATCAGAACCGCCGTACTTGTAATACATTGTCTTCCCGTGATTCATAGTTAGGATTCCCGCGACAGGCGTATCATCCTTGAGCGCGACACGGATACAGAGATCGTTTCCCATAGAAGCAACGAGATGTTGAAACCATTCAAAGGGCTGTGGCGGAAGATGTTTGCGTGACCGCATCAACACGATGAGGTTATAAAATGATCGTAATAAGGATTCGCTTCTGCCCTCCTCGTATATCAGTCCTTGGCGTTCTGCGTGACGAATCCTCCGCCTAATGCAATCCTTATGAAATCCATTGTAGAGAATATCGAGACTTGGCCGAAGATCAAGCCGATGCCACTGATAGGCATTACACTCCTGAAAACCTCCCTCGGCACCAAGCATGGTGTCACTCGTTCGTATTTCTGTATATGCCCATCGCTGTGCCGTCCGGAGTGTTTCAAGATGAGCATAGAGGAGTTGTAGCTGCTCCATATTGTCGACAAGCGGTTCACAGTGGTCCGTGAAGGGTAATGAGACTAGCCGATCACGGGTTAGCCAGCTTCGCACGACACAAAACAGGATGGCGTTCGTCAGCTTCTCAGATGGTGGAGAGGTTGTGAGAGCAATCGGTTCGTACCCGTAGGTG
Source organism: uncultured Nitrospira sp. (assembly GCA_964430555.1). GTDB lineage: Bacteria > Nitrospirota > Nitrospiria > Nitrospirales > Nitrospiraceae > Nitrospira_D. Next base: position 4,597 of record CAYSFU010000123.1, read on the forward strand.
GTGCGCAAAGCCGTAAGCCAACCGGTCGTATGGAAGACGGAGGAGTTCGCATGTTGATCGACGAATTCAGGCCACCGATCATCGAAAAGAGGATGTATTATCCAGACATTACCAAGTTCCACGGCAATCCGTTCTTTCTCGGTAGCGAGAGTTTAGGCACGGCATGCGGGGGCAAGGCTTTGGTCAGACTTGAGCACGAAACGTATCGTGTGGATCAGAATCGAATTGTCGTTCGAATTTATGCAGCAGCCAGGCGATACAAAAGAGCACCGTGATCGATAAGCCAAAGAGAGGAATGCCGCCATAGCGGTGAAGAACACTGTCCATAAGAAAAGCAGGATCGACATAGTTCGCAAGCAGCGCCAACCCAATAATGCGAAAGGCATTCTTCATGATGGCCAGTGGAACGACGACCGCTACTAACGCGGCCCTAACCCACCAGGATGTTAAAAACCAGTGACCAGCAATGAGACTAGTGATGATTAGTGCAAAAAATGAGCGGATGCCGCTGCACTCCTCTTCAGCAAGAATGACGAAATCCGAGAGTTCAAAAATAAATCCGTCACGAAGGGCTTGGATGCCAAGAGCAGAAAACAGCACATCTACTGTATCAGCCGAATTGCGTTGCAGGAAGGCGATCACCGTGTTCAGGAGAACAGGGGGCAACGGAATCATGAAGAGGAGCATCGCCATTGCAAACATGTTGTCACGAAAGCTCTCATTCCCAAACGTGAGCAGAAATAGGCCCCAGCACATCACAACAAAGGCCAAAATGTTCACGGTCAGTTGATCCTGCGCCCAATCTTTTTCATCAGCAAGCCAGTAACAGATGGCACCACTGGCCATGACCAACAGACCAATAAATGGACTCCACCTGCGGGAAGTCAGTATGGTTGCCCTGTTCGAAAATAGCAGATAGATAGTCAGTATCGGAATCACTAACACATAGGAGAAATGTTCATTTCCCAATGCGATGGCAACGAGCTCCAGGAGTGGTGACCAAGAGGACGCGCACACACCAAGGAATACCAGAAGGGCAAGGACATTCCGCTGAACATGGCCGTAAGGCAATGTGTAGTTTAGCAGCCCATGGTCAGGGAGAACTGTGGAGTTAGTGATGTCGAGCCGAGAAGACATGGTTCTGGCGTACCGTAATCCACCAACCCCTATCTTGCCATTCCAAGAAGGGGCATCAATCTGCGAGGAGGGAGGCGAGAGAAGACCTCATTTGAACAGCGACTTTCAAGCCCGTTATGGGCACTCACGGCAAAGTAGTAGGTCCATCCCCAGTCTAAGTCGGTCACAGTTCCTTGGTTCGAGGAAACAAATTGTTCTTGATCGTAGACGCAGGAGCCTGGCTGGTTGGGAGACTGCTTTCCATAATGAATATAATAGCCAATGATGCTTGAATCGTTGACAGGATCCCAGGCCAAGTTGACTGTCACTCCGGCGGGTGTAGCGTCGGTGGAAACTGTGAGGCCTTGTTGGCCATCATCCCCGCAACCTATAAGTGTCACGACGATCAGACTCAGGACAATTGAACAACCGTGACCGAAACGTAACCTCAGATGCCGCAGTAGAGAGCACAGCCAAACGACTGGTGCAAGAAACGCCATAATGATAATCTAGTGCTTAATTGCGTAAGTTCACGATAGTGTTTCTGCGTTGAGAGCCTTTCACGTCTCTCTTGCGCCACACAAACGGCTTGGCTGTGGGGCTATAGGCGGCCACAAACGCTTCGATGGCCTGACGCAATTCCTCGATGGTTCGAAAGCTGGCCCCCTTGAGCGCCTTTCGCGCAAAGATCCCAAACCAGATTTCAACCTGGTTGAGCCAACTGGCCGACGTCGGGGTGAAATGGAACACGACATGGGGGTGTGCGGCCAACCACGGATCGTTCCGTTTGTGAATGCAGTAATTGTCCAGGATCACATGAATGTCTTTGCCCTCGGGCATCTCCGCCATCAGACGATCCATGAAGTCCAGAAACTCCAGGCGGCCCTTGTGCCGAGTGATGTGCGTGTGGATCGCACCGGTCGCGACTTCCAGGGCGGCAAACAGATTCAACGTCCCGTGACGCTTGTAGGTGCTCTTGAACCCGCGGACGATTGTGCCATTGTCGGTCTCCACGTACCCAGTCGCCCGCTCCAACGCTTGGATGCTGGGTTTCTCATCTACGGATATGACCAGCGCCTGTTCCGGCGGATTCAAGTACAGTCCCACGATATCGGCGGCCTTGGTAGAAAATTCTGGATCGGTACTCACGCACCAACTCCGCTGCCGAGACAAGCAGACCCCTTCCTTGCGCAGCACCCGCCAGACCGCATGCACGGAGGTCTTCAGCTGTCGGGCCACGGCAGGACCATCCCAGACGGCTTGTCCCTTCGGCGGTGGTGTTTCCAAGACCGCCAACACCTTCTTGCAAAAGTCCGCGCCATACCGTCGCGGCTTACCCGAGCGAGGACGATCCGCTAGGCTCAGGACTCATTCTTTCAGATAGAAGATGACGGTGGCTGCGAGACAGAT
>CAYSFU010000124.1:0-6924 GCA_964430555.1 uncultured Nitrospira sp.
GTCATCCGGCTGTCTTTGGTGTGGCGGCTGATGCTGATATCGAGATTGTGCTGCACGGCGCGCACCGCCGCCTCCGTCAACGAAATCTGTTCTTGCCGTTCCGAAGGCGTCGGCTTGGTGATATCCAGGCTCCAACTCGAGATCGGAACCAACAGGGCCCACAGACCGGCGATGATGATAGCTGCCGACTGATGATGAATGGTTAATCCACGACCCATCACGTTTTTCTCATACAGCAAATTTCCGTCATGAGCCGACACATTCTTGTCGAACAGAGGAATAAGGAGACGCTCACCACCACCGACAATGATCGGGCAGTCCTCACGACTAAGACGAAATAGCTTCACCTTGTCCACACGTTCAGGATGACACTTATCCCGATTGATTGAAGGTGGCGAATCAAGGAGTATGCACGGAAGCTTCTTAGGCTTCTGTGCCTTGGGCATCAACAGTCCTCTTGCGGCTCGAGAGGATCGCGTAGCCGGCCGGCACTAGGATGAGCGTCACGAGAGTTGAGACCAACAGCCCTCCGATAAGCACGACACCGATCTGGCGACGACCGGCTGCTCCTGCACCGGTGGCGAATGCCAGCGGCAAGGCCCCGATGATCGTGGCGCAGGTCGTCATTAGGATAGGACGGAGGCGTACCGTCGCGGCCTCAATCACTGCCTGAGGCATATCGACTCCCTGTTCACGAAGTTGATTGGCGAATTCCACGATCAGAATCGCGTTCTTCGTGACCAGCCCGATCAAAATCACCAGTCCGATTTGACTGTAAATGGTGAGCGTCCCGTCGATCACGACCAAGGAGAGCACCGCTCCCGATATAGCCGGCGGCACAGCCAGTAGAATCGTCCATGGATGCCGAAAGCTTTCGAACTGCGCCGCAAGCACCAGGAAGATGACTGCCAGCGCCAACGCAAAAATCAGAGATAAGTTCCGATTGCTTTCCGCGAAGGTCTTGGATTCTCCGGCATAGGCGGTCCGCATACCGGGCTTGATGAACTCCTTCGACGTTTCATCTAGATAGTGCAGGGCCTGTCCGAGTGTGAATCCGTCGGCCAACCCTGCGCTGATCGTGACGGCACGCATGCGATCGACATGGTTCAGCGCCTCAGGCGCCGGCACTTCCTTGATCGTTACGATATTGTTGAGCTGGACCAAGGCTCCGTCATTCCCTCGCACATAAAGCTGACTGATGTCGGAGGGCTTTTCGCGATGTCGGTCGTCGACTTTCACGATCACCTTGTACTGACGGCCGTTCTGCATGAACGTATTCACCGGTCTTCCGCTCAGCAAGGTCTCCAGCGTCCGGCCGATGGAAACGACGGACACGCCGAGATCGGCGCTCTTGTCGCGATGTGTTTCCACCGTCAGGTGCGGCGTACTCAGCGCGACATCCATTCCAGGTGACACGAATCCCGGGTGGGTTGCCAACCGCGCCACCAGCTGCTCGGCGGTCTGTTGCAACTCCTGGTAGTCCAACCCTCCAAGCACGAACTGCACGGGCGACTTTTCCAACCAGTCTCCAAAGGAGGAGGGATTCAGAAGGAAGGCCTTCACCCCAGTCAAGGTACCGAGTTTATGATTCAAGTCTGCGACGATCTCCTGCTGACTCTTCGTCCGTTCCTTCCAATCCTTCAACGTCGCCCAACTCTCGGCACGGTTGACCCTCGTCGGACGGTCGCCAAGGGCCACCATCGTATACGTATGGGCAATCTCAGGAACCGTCTGGAGCAACGTCTCCAACTCTTTGGCGTAGGTGTCGGTGTAGCGAAGCGTGGCACCCTGCGGCGCCACGAGAAAACCGGAAAACCATCCCACGTCTTCGAGCGGCGCCAATTCGGACGGAAGCCGGTTGAAGAGAGACAGACTCGCCACACTGGCTCCGACAGCCACGATCACCACCATCGTTTTCGCGTTGATCACCCATGCGAGGCCACGGCGGTAGCGTTGGGTCACCGCATCCGCAAGCCGTACGGCGAATGGAAAGCGAGTGACCGGTCCGCGATCTTGGCGAAGCAGATGGCCGCACAGCATCGGCGTGAGAGTCAATGCCACGAACCCGGACAAGAGCACCGCTGAGACGATCGCGATGGCCAATTCCGCGAAGAGTTGACCGACCATACCTGTCACAAACGCAATAGGAATGAACACCGTCACCAGTGACATCGTGGTCGCAATGACGGCAAAAGCGATTTCGTTGGTTCCCTCGATGGCAGCCCGCAGCGGCGGGATGCCGGCAACGATCCGCCGATGAATATTCTCAAGGACGATGATGGCATCATCCACCACAAGACCGACGGCAAGCACGAGCCCCAGCAGCGTCAGCACATTCAGTGAGCACCCGGTCACCGCCATGATCGTGCACGTCCCGATAATTGACGTTGGGATTGCGACCACCGGTATGCACGTCGCCCGCACATTTCCCAGGAAACAAAAGATCACCAGCACGACCAGAAACAGCGACAGGCCTAACGCCACATACACTTCTTCCAACGATCGTTCGATCGGAGTCGAGCTGTCCCACGCCAACGTCAGGTCCATCCCCTTCGGCAACCCCGCCGCAATGGACGGAAGTTGCTCTCTGACGGCACGCACGACGGCCAAGGTATTCGCCTGTGACTGACGAGACACGGAAATCCCCAGCGATGGCTTACCATTGAATCGCACCAACTTGCGGGTATCCTCCGCACCCAGCTCCACGCGCGCGACATCCTCCAGGCGAACAGGGTATCCGTCACGGTAGGCCACGATCAGCGATTCGAACTGCTTCGGGGTCTGTAACATCCCGTTGAGGGAGACGCTGAACTCCATCTGGTGGCTTTCAATCCGGCCGACCGGGATCGACGCATTCTGATTGCGGATCGCCTCTTCCACATGCTCAATGGTCAGGCGGCGAGCCGCCAGTCGATCAGGGTCCAGCCACACTCGCATGGCATAGCGTCGTTCCCCATCGAGAAAGGTCGACGATACGCCGGGGATCATGGCCAACCGCGTTTTGATAAATCGGTCGGCAATGTCGGAAAGCTCCAGCTCAGAATGGTGGCCGCTGGACACAGCCAGCCACAAGACCTCGGTATTCTCCGCTGCGGCTTTTCCGACATAGGGCTCAAGAATTCCCAACGGCAGCAGCGAGCGAACTTGCGCAACCCGATCGCGGACATCGTTGGTGGCCCCATCCAGATCCCGGCCCAGCGAAAATTCCATCGTGATCAAGGAGACTTCTTCGCGGCTGGCGGAGCTGATCGTCCGAAGCCCTTGAATACCGCTGAGCGCGTCCTCGAGCGGTGTCGTGACGTCGGACTCCAGCACGGAGACACTGGCCCCCGGATAAACGGTTCGGACCGAGACAATCGGCGGCTTGATGTCGGGATACTCACGAACGGGTAATCGCAGGAAATTCAAGATCCCGAACAACACCAGTAACAACGTCATCACGATCGCAAATACCGGTCGCTGAATACAGATCTCGAAAAGACGCATGTTTACTCGTGATATGGCAAGGATGGCACACGCACGCCGGAGCAATCTGCCGGCTGTTATTCAGGTGATTTTATCGAGACGAGATCTCCGTCATGAAGCTTATGGGGGCCGGTTCGAACCACGACATCTCCCTCTTTCAACCCAGCGCGCACGTGGACCATCCCACGTTCACGCATGCCCAGCGTCACTTCTTTCAGTCTGGCAATCCCTCCTTCTACCTGAAAGACCAGGCTCTTCTCCTGCCGGAGAAAGCCCGCCTCTTCCGGAATCAGCAGCGCGCGGGAGTCTTCTCCGAGAGTCAACCGAACAGTGACGAAGAGGCCGGGTCGGAGGGTACCCTCTGGATTTGGGATCACCGCGCGGACGGCCACGGTCCGATTCACGGCATCGACTCTCGGATCTATCGCCGTCACTCGTCCCTCGAATGTCGTCTGTGGAAAGGCATCGGTCGTCACAATCAATGTCTGATCGGCATGCAGGCGGCTCAACCAGACCTCCGCCACCTTGAAATCCACATGCAAGGTCCTCAGATCTTCCAGATTGACGATGTCCTGGCCGGGCTGGAGGTAATCCCCGACGGAGACGCGCCGGAGCCCCAGGGTTCCGCTGAACGGGGCACGAATGACGGTCTTCTTCAGACGAGCCGCGTAGAGACGGCTGTTCGCCGCTGCCGCATGCCATGCCATCCTCGCTTCATCCATTTGTTGAGCAGGCACAATGGCAGACTGTTCGTCGGTAATCCGTTTCAGCCGCTCATAGGTCATCACCGCCATCTTCTCCTCCGTCGCCACTTGCGCGACTTGCGATTGGAGTTCTTCCTGGTCGAGTTCCACCAACGGAGCCGCCCGCTCGACCACCTGACCATCGTGAAAATGGATCCGGCGAATTACCCCCGGGACCTCAGGTCTCACCGTGATGGAAGCGATCGCTTCCAGCGTGCCGACGGCCTGAATGGATTCTGTGATGGACCCGACCGTGACTGGAGCGATGTCGACCCACATACGCTGATCGGACGCAGGGGGGGCCGTCGATGACTCACTAGGTGAGTGGTTTCCCAACCGGAATGTGATCAGGCCAACCACAGCAACAACCCCGATCATAATGATGAAGCTTTTGACAGTCATGCCCATGATTCGTTGTCGCCGCAGCAGTTCGTCTCATACAGAACGGAGTCGGCACACCACACCCCATCGTATAAGAGACGGATAACCAGCCAAAAACCTCACCTCCCACAGAATCAATCAGCAAGAGAGAGATGGCCCCGTTTGCCCAGATCATCAAAAACTCCATTAGGTCTGATTGAGCAGCGTTTACTATGGAGGAAAGACTGGAAATGCGAAGTACGCGATGCAGTCTTCTGAGAACTCTCACTTGTGGACCAGTTCATCTATCATTCGAATGCGTCGCGCATTCTCCCGGACGCGTTGCAACGGATGCCGATGCTGCCGGACATCGTCGCCGTTTCGAGCCCCTCCAGTACCCGGCGCAACAGACTCCAAGGAGACGTGAATAAATCATTGAATGCCTAATATACGAGGCAAAATGGCTTGTGTAATCACATAATGCCTAGTATATTGGTCAAATGATTCCGCTGTTATCTATAGGAGAAGCAATCACGAAAAAACGCAAAGCCTTGGGCTGGAGCCAGGCCGTCCTTGCGAAGAAGGCAAGAGTCGCACGCTCCACACTTGAGGCGTTGGAGAACGCGCGCCTGGGCGAACTCGGCTATTCAAAGATCACCAATATTCTGACGGCACTGGGGCTGGAGCTCAAACTGCAGGAAGCCAGCGTGCGCCGCCCCACACTCGATGATCTCATGAACGAGGAGTATGATGATCAAGGTTTGGACCGACACCGCTGAAGCTGGTCTACTTGATCGCTTCGACGCGCGCGGCAGTGCGTTCGCCTATCAGACGAGTGCTCCGCCCCTCCGCGCAGTGTCGATGACCATGCCCGTGCGCGTGCCCTCGTATAATGTGCCATTCGGCCTGCTCCCTATTTTCGAAATGAACCTGCCCGAGGGCGTGCTTCGTGAACGCCTCCGGCTCTCGTTCGCCAAGGCCACCGGCACATTCGATGACTTCGACCTGCTCGGCATCGTCGGACGCTCGCAGGTCGGACGCATCCGATATACCGGCGCGCAAGAAGATCTCCTGGAGAACGTCCCCTTTCAGTCAGTCGATGAGATCCTCGAGCAGCGTCGCGGCGGGGATCTGTTCCGTGACCTGCTCGATACATTCGCAGCCTTCTCCGGCATCAGTGGAGTACAGCCAAAAATCATGGTACGCGACGAAGGCACCTCCGTGACGCTGAGCAAAGCAGACCGGAGGCTCTCGCAGAGCTATCGCGGCGCGACCCATATCGTAAAATTCTGGGAACAACACGAATACCCGCAACTCGCGGCAAATGAGTTTTTTTGCCTCAATGTGGCCGAACAGTGCGGTCTCGATGTGCCGCCCTACCGGCTCGCCGAGGATGGGCTCGCGTTGGCAATTGACCGCTTCGACTTGCGGTCGGACGGTACCTATCGCGGCTTCGAGGATTTCTGTGTGCTGAATGCCAAGCGCACCGATCAAAAATACAGCGGCAGCTACGAGACCTCGATCATGAAGCGATTCACCCAGTTCGCAAGCTCATCGTCTGTCGGCGAAGACCTGGAACGGCTCTTCACCCTCATCGCTCTCAATTGTGCCATCCGCAACGGCGATGCACATCTCAAGAACTTCGGCATCGTCTATGACGACGTTCAAGGCGACGCGAGGCTGGCGCCCGTCTACGATCTGGTCACCACCTCAGTCTACCTACCAAAAGACAGCATGGCCTTGACGCTCAACGGTTCGACGAACTGGCCGACCGCGAAAGAACTCCAACGACTGGGCGAGACGCGCCTGGGCAGCTCCCCATCTCGTGTCCGTGAGATCTTGCAACGCGTAGCGGATGCGATGGAGGCTGTCACCACGCACGTGCGCGTCTACATCAAAGCCCATCCGGAATTCGAGGATGTCGGCACCCGCATGCTGGCGCAGTGGGAGCAGGGCACGACGACCTCGCTTCATAGGTCAATTGGACGGTAGCGGTAAGAGGAGAACGGGCAAGCGTGGAGGCTGAAGATTCGCATGAGCGGGTGCGAGACTTGGTCCGCTATGGAACCAGCTCAACATCCCAGTGACCTTTATCAGGAGGGCCTGCGGGAATAACGGTTTTTTGATCAACCTCCTCACCTGCACCAAGTGCGTGGGGATGAGAACCTCTCACGGACCGCACGTACGCTTGGGAAATACCTTCAGAGGAACAGGCTCGGAACACTTGACCCCAAGGCCGAGAGTCTGTAGAACTGTAACTCCTTCATTTCATTCGGATGCTGGCGTAGCTCAATCGGCAGAGCAGCGGTTTTGTAAACCGCAGGTTGGAGGTTCGATTCCTCTCGCCAGCTCCACA
>CAYSFU010000125.1:0-6894 GCA_964430555.1 uncultured Nitrospira sp.
CCTCCGGTTTCATTCATACACCTAACTCGGTGTCTTTGAAACCGGCAGCAGCTCACATCGCCATAGATCAATTCAGCAGTTTATTGAGGATTCACCTCCTTCGAGTTTACTTCGCAAGGATATTCAGGGAAGTGACAGTCACTTGGTGTTTACATGTTCAAGCTTATCACAAGACCAGGGACACACCGGAGCAAAGTAGTTCATTCTGGCTTGAGTTTAGGACTGATGACAATGCAGTTGCCTGTTAGGGTTTGACAAATTCAGTTTTTTTCAACCAGCTTAGGCAGATCAAAGTCCAGCAGAAATCGACCAAGTACTCTTGCTGATTCGAGTGAGATTATTGGGCCATGGTCAAACGATCAGGAAGAAAAAATTCTGAAAAATTCTTCAAATGAAACCATGTCGGCTCTCGGAACAATGCTCTGCTCACTCCTACCTATCAGATCTTACTTCCCTCACGACTTTTTCCCTTCTTCCACCGATTCTTCCACTTGATTGAACCCAACTCCTTTCTGCTCTTCCTTCTCACTCTCGGCTTTCGATTCGAGATCCCGCTCGTCTTGGTGGCCACCGATGAGTGCCCCAGTGATCAGCATCTGGATGCCGATGAGGAGGAAGAACAAGGCGCTCTTGTACTGGCCGCTCGGCTCAGCTAGTGAAAACTTATGCGCGGAGATCAAAAGGGAAACTGCCGAGCACAGGAATAAAAATGTTCGCATGTCGAAAGACTCACCGTGAATAATGATGTTCTAAAGGGTATGCCTGCGGTAAGACTCAGGTCAACCAGAAATCATTCGAGGAGAGAAACCTGAAACACGGTGGGAGTTATGGAGTCGACGATTCCATTTCGGCAGCAGGCTCCGTGAGAGACACAGCTGCTGGAGTTGTGGACTGTTCGGTACCTTTGAAGGGAAGGTCCAGCAATGTGTACGGATTCACGCGCGCTCCGTTCAGTTTGACACCCCAATGAAGATGCGGGCCGGTCGCGCGACCGGTCGCGCCGACCTTTCCCACGATCTGTCCGGCCTTCACAACCTCCCCGTCCTTGACCAGCACTTCGGACAGGTGGAAATACATCGAGTAGAATCCCAATCCATGGTCGAGAAAGATGCCCTTGCCGGAGAAAAAATGATCGACAGTGAGCTTCACCACGCCATCGTTTGTCGCCACAACCGGCGTACCAAGCGGAGCCCCAATGTCTTCGCCATTGTGTGGATTCCGTGGTTGGCCGTTCATGATTCTGACACTGCCGAAAATCCCGGTACGTTTCCCCTTCACCGGCTCGACGAATCCAGGCTGCCATAATCGCGCCTGCGAATCACTCGCCAGGGCCGTCTTTACCTGCTCCTGCTCCATCTTCCAGCGGGCGAGAGTCTTCTCGTCTAGATCGACCTTGTTCTTGGGCAGAGTGAGATGCTCCACATGAAATTTCTCTTTGATGACCGACACACTGTAACTGAGGGAGCGACTCTGCTCCCCCTGCTTCAACACAACACTCAGCTCATGTGTTCCCGGCTCGTCCTGTAGATCAATCCCGAGCAACCCCACAAATCCCTTAGGCTCATCGAGTCGAGGATCAGGGAAGAATCTGATGGCACGGCCAAGGAACGTTCCCTGGACCGTAGCCGATTCATCTTCCGACGGCACCTTCACAACGAGCACCTGCCCCTGCTTGCCGCTATACCGGCCCTCTGCACCATGAACGGCCGGGAGAGATCCAGGCAGGAGATCGCCGACCAGCGACGTCAGCAGCACGACAACGACTGCGAGCAGCACCCGCGCTATCTTCTGCGCACGAAGGAGATCGAGCAAGAGTGTCATCGGTAGAATCGCCCTCCGGAGACTTGCGAGATCAGTTCTTCGACTCGTCGATTCGTTGCACTAAAGGGATCCATGCAGAGGATCGTTTCCTCCCAATACCCATTCAGCTTCAGGTAGGTCCAATCAACCGTATAGGATCGGTTCTTTGCCCGCGCAAAACGAATGAAGTCGCCTCGCACCTTCGCCCTCGTCGTTTGCGGAGGGATGGACATCGCCCGCTGCACAGACTCTTCCTCCACGACTCGTTCAACCAACCCGCGAGACTCCATCAAATAATACAGCCCTCTCGTCCGCTTGACATCATGGTACTGCAGATCCAACAGCAAGACTCTCGGATCGTCCCACCCACAATTCTTCTTGTCGACATAGGATTGGATCAGATGTTTCTTCGTGACCCAATCGACCTGATGCGTCAACTGCATCGGATCTTCCTCCAACTGCCGCAACATCGTTTCCCACTTCTGACAGACATCATCGAGAATGGGTTCATGCGTTTCTTGCGCCAGATAGTCTTTCGCACGGCTCAGATAGACCCGCTGAATCTCAATGGCGGTCATCTGCCGACCGTCATCGAGCCGCACCTTCTTTTTCAACGTGGGATCGCGGGACACCTCTCGGATCGCCTTCACGGAGTCTTCGAGTTCCATGCCATGGACCGCATAGCCCTCTTCGATCATCGACAGAACCAACGTGGCGGTTCCTACCTTGAGGTAGGTCGCATACTCAGACATATTCGAATCACCGACGATGATATGCAGGCGCCGATACCGTTCCGCGTCGGAATGCGGCTCGTCGCGAGTATTGATGATACTTCGAGAGGACGTCGTCGACGACGACGTTTTTTCATGAATGTGCTGTGCGCGCTGCGAGATGAAATACTGCGGCTTCCCCGATACCTTTAAGACCTTCCCGGCCCCGCAGAAAATCTGCCTGGTGACGAAAAATGGGATCAACTGTTCGGTGACCTTCCAAAAATCGACGTCCCGCCGCATCAGGAAGTTTTCATGGCATCCGTACGTATTGCCCAACGAGTCCGTATTATTCTTGAAAATATAGATCTCCCCGGACAACCCCTCTTCCCGAAGCCGCTCTTCTGCGGCTGGCAAACAGGCTTCCAGCAATCGCTCTCCCGCCTTATCGTGCACAACAAGATCCAGGATATTGTCGCATTCCGGAGTCGAGTATTCCGGATGACAACCGGTGTCCTGGTAGAACCGGGCCCCATTGGCTAAAAATGCGTTCGACGGCCAGCTGTTCGGAATCAGTCCTTCAAAAATGTATCCCAGGACTTTTTCCATCGGCAGATAGATCCGTCCGTTGGGAGAAAAAATGAGACCGTATTCGTTTTCGAGGCCGTAAATCCGTTGTTTCATGGGACCCACCGTCATCATGCACGAGCCACAGTCAGATTATACGCCCGAACCTGGATCTTCAACAAAGGACGCCATTCTGAACAGCAGAAATGAGCAGGCTTCTGACACTCTCAACATGATGCTAACACAAAGAATGTCCTGCAAGGTTGTAGCGAGTGAAGGGGTGAGGCGTATGCTCCGGTACGTTGAGTCTCTGCGCGATATAAGAACGTTGCTGACGGAGTTTTTCAGCCTCCTGTTAGGAAGAGAGCGCCTGTCGAATGTCACTGACTGATAGGCGGCGGAACTTTCGGCCAGTCCGACTGCGATCCAGCACCGCGACCTCCAGCCCCTCCGGTTGGAGTTTTTGGTTGGCTGTGTGATCGAGGGCCATGACACAGAGCCGTAAGGCCTCATCAAGATTCGGCGCAGCGCTGGGGATTTTTTCTTTCAGGAAACTCTGGACCACGTCGGCCCGTCCCCCAATCACGGCAAAGTTCTTTTCGTCGATGATGCTCCCGTCAAAGGAAATCCGATAGATTTCGTTCGGATGGGCGTTGGTGCCGGTTTGTACGACAAGAATTTCCACCTCCAACGGTTTCAGTTCTTGACTGAACACGGTCCCAAGACTTTGCGAATAGCCGTTCGCCAATGATCGGCCGGTGACGTCTTCCCGGCTATACATGAACCCCTTGAGATCGGCGTGACGAATCCCTGCCTTCCGAAGGTTCTCAAACTCGCTGTACTTGCCGGCCCCGGCAAATGCGATATTGTCATAGATCTCAGAAACTTTGTGCAGCGAAGCGCTCGGATTGTCCGCAGTCAAGAGGATGCCGTCGACATATTCCATCGCGATGATCGAGCGGCCCTTGGCGATTCCCTTCCTGGCGTATTCCGCCTTATCCTGCATCATCTGTTCAGGAGACACGTAGTAGGGCATCGGCATCGGTCAGGTCTCCCGTGAACGACGAACTGCAATGACAGCATCACACACTGTCCGGAGTGTGTCCGCCGAGACATCCAGAGTGCCGTGAGCGGTCACCATCTTCGCAGTAGGATAAATCCCCCGCACGAGATCGGGGCCACCGGTCCCGACATCATCATCCGCGGCATTGTAAAGTGCCAACACCGCGAGCTTGATCGCCTCCGCCTCGGAAAGGTTTCGCTGGAAGTGTTCCCGCATCGTATTGCGGGCATCTTTCCCTCCAGACCCGATGGCATGGTAATCGGATTCTTCGTATCTTCCCCCGGTGATGTCGTACTTGAAAATACGCCCCTCCCCGCGTTTCAGATCATATCCGACATAGAGCGGCATCACGACCAGCCCCTGGAACACCATGGGCAAGTTTGCCTTCACCATTTGGCCAAGCTTATTGGCCTTCCCCTCGCACGAAAGCGGCACGCCTTCTAATTTTTCGTAATGCTCGAGCTCTGTCTGGAACAACTTGGCCATCTCGATACAAGGACCGGCTGCTCCTGCGATCGCCATCGCCGACCACTCATCGATTTTGAAGACCTTCTCAATCCGGCGATCCGCAATCTGAAAGCCTTCGGTGGCGCGGCGGTCCCCGGCAATGATCACTCCTTGCTGATACTTGATCGCCAATACGGTCGTCGCAGAGGGGACTGACACTCCTCCGGCGGTGTGTGCGTGATCAAAGTTTGGCGTGAGCCCGGTCGCGCCGAGTGTCAAACCAGGATAATGGTTCGAAAGAAACTCCACGAAACTTGAACCATCATGGTCAGGAAGGTGGGGCAACTTCATCGTCGTGTCAGCACCATTCGTCACATCTGGAGTTTTTCGAGCAGCGCACCGACCGAATCAGCAGAATCAAGTAACGCCCCGGTCAACGCTTGAGTCCCACGATGAGGATCCATCAGAGGCACTTTCTTGATCGTGGTATCACCGGCATCGAGCAAGACCGAGGTCCAACTGGCGCCGTACAGCGCTTGCGCAAACTTACTGACGCAGCGCCCACGGAAATAGGCTCGTGTGCCTGTCGGAGGATAGAACTCGGCTCGCTGGATTTCTTCCTCGTCGACGATCCGCTCGATCAGCTGACTCCGTTCCAGCGTGTAGAAGAGGCCTTTTTCAGGACGGACATCATGATATTGCAGATCCATCAATTTCACGCGTGAGTCGTCCCATCCACATCCTTTTCGCTCCATATAGGACTCGATCAGATGTCGTTTCGCCACCCAATCCAAAGAATGGACCAACAGCCGAGGATCGCGTTCAAGGGTATTCAGAACATCTTCCCAGCGACACAACACATCCTGCACGGTCGCGCTGTGCGATTGAGAGGTGTAAAAGTTTTTGGCGGCGTTCAGATACGCCCGCTGAATGGTGATCGCCGTGGCGGGTCTTCCACCCGCCAACTTTACCGTCTGTTTCACATCGAGATCGCGCGACACATGCTTGAACACCCGAACCGGTTCGTCGAGTTCAAGCTGCGGCAGGTCAGCACCGGCTTCCAGCAGGTGCAGGACGATATCCAAGGTTCCCACCTTGAGATAAGTAGACAACTCCGCCATGTTGGCATCACCCACGATCACATGCAGCCTTCGAAACTTGGCGGCATCCGCATGCGGCTCGTCACGCGTGTTGATGATCGGGCGCTTGACCATCGTATTGAGATCCATGAGACATTCAAAAAAGTCCGCGCGCTGTGAGATCTGATACTCCGCTGGAGTGGTCTGATTTTCAGCGCCGACTTTTCCCGCTCCGGCAAAGATCGGCCTGGTGACCAGAAAAGGCGTCAAGATACGGGCAATTCGATCGAACGGCACGGTCCTCGAGACCAAGTAGTTCTCATGATACCCGTAGCTGTTGCCTTTGCCGTCCGAGTTGTTCTTGTAGAGTGTGTAGACCTCGAATCCCCTCGCGCGAGCCATCGTCTGAAGGCATGACGCCAGAATGCGCTCTCCCACCCGTTCAAACGCCACGACCTCTCGTGCGTGCGAGCACTCAGGAGTCGAGTACTCCGGATGGGCCCCATCCACGTACAAGCGTCCACCGTTCGCCAGCACTTTGTTCAACTGCCGGTTATAATCCGGGTTCGGACGCTCGCGCTCACCGTCGACCTCAAACCCACGTGCGTCGACCAAGGGATTCTCATTTTCGTAGTCCCAAAGCGCGGTCGGAGCCGGCAGGTTCGGGTAATGCCCGATCACGGCAAAGGACCCGGACACCGGATCCATCGCCGACGCATCTCTCGACGCAATCCCAAACTCAGTTTCCGTACCAATCACCCGGGCAGAACTCATGGGAGTCTGTTCATTCATCATGTCACTAGAGATAGTGGCCGGTACTAATGGTCTCAATCTGACGATGTTCCGTCGGTCCACCGCTGATCGTCCGAAGATGGATGATTTTCTCACCTTTTTTGCCGGCAACCTTGGCCCAATCGTCCGGATTGGTCGTATTGGGAAGATCTTCATGCTCTTTGAACTCTTCACGGATGGCGCGGATCAGATCGTCCGAGCGCAAACCGGTCCCCTCATTGGCAATCACCCGCTTCACGGCGAACTTTTTCGCCCGCGACACAATCCCTTCGATCAACGCGCCGCTGGCGAAGTCCTTGAAGTACAGCACTTCCTTTTCGCCGTTGGCATAGGTCACCTCAATGAATTTGTTTTCTTCGCTGGCCGCATACATCGCCTCGACCGTCATCGCGGTCAAACGTTCGACAAGCGCCTGCCGATCTCCCCCATACCGCAC
>CAYSFU010000126.1:0-6568 GCA_964430555.1 uncultured Nitrospira sp.
CGGAAGTGTTCCATGTCCTTCCAGCGATGGCTGCCGGGCATCACTGCGAGCGGGCTGCGGTTCTGGTGCAAGTCGTGGAAGGGCACCCAAACGGTGATGAGCTTATCCGAACTGCACGTCCCCCAATAGGCGTGATCAGTATGCCAGCCGGTGCCGACGCCCGGGGCGTTGCTCGTGCCGGAGGGCTTGTAGAAAAGTTGATCGTCCAACAAGCGGATGACTTTGCTGTGCATGAGCCTGGCTGCGATGGCGCCGATAAGGGGATAGGCGGCGAGCTCGATCACTTCCTTCTTTTGCAGGGAGAGGAATTCATTGATCCGCTGCCCGTCGCCGTCACCTTTCTTCCAATTCACGAAGCCGGTCTCAAAAGGCAAGACCTGATCAACTTCTCCGTCCCAAAAGCGCTGAATGCCATCGTAAGTCGAGTTCAGCAGGGACTCGGGAATGAGGCCTTCCCTGGTGATATAGTAACCATTTGCTTCGTAGAAGGCGACGTCGAAGTCGCTGGGCAGAAAGGCCAGTTGTTCAGGTGTGAGCGTGAAGGATTGCATCGGTGGTATCTCCTTTCCTGCCAAGTTTCATCCTGCCATGCGTGGGAAACGCCGGGCGGGTAGACCGCTGGCCGAAAAGCTATTTTGAGGACCGGCCCTCCATTTTGATGACATTAATGCAAGCGCGATAATGCCCGTCCCCGCCGATTAGAATCAAATCTTGTTTCTGCTTCATATGAACATCTCTAGTGCGTGATACGTGGAGTCCAGCCTGTTATTGAGGTGGCCGTTCCGAAGGGGCGCCCCTAAATTCGCCCTCCCAGGATGGATCGTCAGCATGCATGACACCCTCCCGCTTGAGCACTTTCCATGGCGTCATCAGAATGATTTTACAATCCAGCCACAGTGAACGATGATCGACATACCACAGATCGAGGAGAAATCGTTGTTGCCAATTGGTACTATTTCGTCCGTTGACCTGAGCCCACCCTGTCAGGCCGGGAGGAACCAGATGCCGACGGTGCTGCTCCGGGCTATACTGCGTGAGGTAGTGCATACGGAGAGGTCGCGGGCCCACGAGGCTCATCTCGCCTTTCAAGATGTTGAAGAATCCAGGAAGCTCATCCAGGCTGGTGCTGCGCATGAACTTGCCAAATCGTGTGAGTCGATCTGCATCGGGCAAGAGCTGCCCGTCGGATCCGCGGGCATTGGTCATCGTACGGAATTTATATGCCTTAAAGGGTTGCTCGTGGAACCCAGGCCGTTCCTGCACGAACAACAGCGGCCGCCCGTGAAGAACCCATGTCGCCAGGGCCGTGAACCCGATGACAGGAAACAATAATGGAAGCAGGCTCAGCGTGACGACCAGGTCGAGGGTACGCTTCCCCGGGAAAAGCTTCGCGATAGTCGGCTCAGGAGTATTGATCATGTGGTTCACATCAAGGATACGGTTCCCGTTGCATGGTCTGCGCTACCATCATGCAACCTCGAGAGAATCGAAATCAGATCCATTCTTCTCTCCAAGATAACGATATCCAGGGAAGAAATCTTCAGACTCACAGTCAGATGCCCATTGTTTGGCAGCCCGATTCAACGTCTTATACTTCTCATCATCGATCACAACCCGATAACTGCAGAATTGACTGCGCAGGGGCGAAAAGCCTACCTTGAAATGAAACAGCGAATCCTCCCTGGCCCCTACTCCACCACCAATGTGAAATGCATCACACGATTGCTCTTGAGCCCAGCGCCACATACAGTCCACTACTAATTTCGAGGGTGACTGGCGAAGATACTGCTCGGCAGTTGCAAGAAGGTGGTGTTGCGCTATCCCGCCGGTGATGATCATCAGACCTGCCGCCGCAAGTCCATTGGCACTGGTCAGCACACACACGAGATGCACACGATTGCCAAGCTTCGTCCGAAGAGCGTCGAAGTATTCCGACGAAAAGAAGTAATGCTCTCTGGCACCCACCCGTTTCATATTGGCATGATATAAAGCGATGAACTCATGAAATCGACTCCAATCGTCAAGCGTGCTATGGAAACCCAGCCGACGGAGCTTTTTGATGTCCCGCTGATGATTCGTCGACACCTGTTGCCAGATGTGCTCGTCGGATTCAGCCAGATTGATGTACACCGTTGGTCCGTGCTGAATCACTCGACCGAACCGTTCCAGCGGGCCCTGCGCCAGCGGAAACAGCGGATGGAGACGAACAAAGGCCGTCACAATTTCGCGTTCCTGTGCGATGCGGCAAAACGCATCAAGAAACAAGGGTAACTCATCCTGCGAAGGTGAGAGCAAAATGCCCGGGTATCCGTAGGGAGAAATGCAATCGCACCATTCTCGTGGAGCATTGAGCCAGGCGGGAATCGGTCGAACAAGTAGTGGAATCAAGCATGAGGCCGATTCGTGCTCTGCATAAAAGGCCATCGGCATCGCACCTGCTTCAGCAGCGGCCAACGCCACATACTCAGGCAAGTCATAGAAGTCATGGGGTGTTCGCTTCAAGAATGCTTCCCATCGTGCATCATGATGATCGATGAACTGGCCGATCATATATCGACCTCCTGCCACTCATGGAACAACTGGTTTTGGGTGAACTCGGCGTTTCGTCTCCGTCGTCTCATCCTGCTTGTTTTGCAAGTACGGTCGTCCCTCATGCCGGTTCCTTAGAGGTGATGGTTGCCACGTGCAGGGGACGTCCCCGCATCGATGATCGGCACGATGCGGTGACCGATATATTCGGCCACGATCCTATTGGCGAGCGGAGTGAGATGACAATCATCGGTAAACGCATCTTCTTTGATTTCTCCGAAGATGTCGGTCAGGTCGATGAATGACGCGCCCACACCGGCAGTCGCTTTCGAAAGCCTTTCAGCGACCATCGGTCGGGCTCGGTTCTTGAACTGCGGATAATTGATTGGTTTCGTGTTGATGGCTTCGGCCAAACGTTCCTGTTCGAATGCCGTCAGCACTTTTCGCTGATCAAACAACAGATCCGGTTGAAGCGTGAACACAGGGACGATCCCTTCGTGTCGGAGGATGAGTGCATTCCGTTCAACCATCAGGATGAAGTTTGCTTCAGCATTCGCCTCAAGATTCCGCAGGGCCTCGTCCACGTCCAGTTGAGCACGAGGCTGCGGGCGAAGATTCTGAATCGCATACCAGAGCGGGCGGAGTTTCTTCCCCGCGAGATACACAAAATGACTCTTGCGATAGAACCAGAACCCCGTATAGCTGCTCCACGCCTTGAAGGAAGGCTGGTCCAGATACAGGTGCGACCACTCTCGGTAGGGATAATCGCGGAACTGATCGTACCCCTTCTCCCACGGATAATAGTCGTTGGTGCCATCAAGAAAAATGATCATGTCAGGGCGATACTTCAAGATCATCTGGTTGAGATAAATCAAATGATGATGACTGGAATGGCTGGGGATGCCGGCGTTGATCACCTCAAACTGACGAGACGGAATGTGCTGATGCAGAAGCTCCTCCACGTAATGATCGATAGTCTCGTTGTTGGTGAGGACCGGATATTTGAGCTGCCCCTTTGGAGACAGTGAACCCAACCCATAGGCCGTCGACCCTCCCATGAGAAAGATACGGTAAGTATTGGAGGCTTTTGCCGTGGAGACGTCTTCGGCTCTTCGAAATCCCTGTCCATTATGGATGACGCCTCTGGTGTCTTGATAATGCGGGGTCGGATGGATATTTTTGTAATCGTCAAACTGATGCATCATTAAATGATGCCCGTCATAACCTTCCGCGGTCCTCAGATAAACATACGAAAGAAATTCCAAGAACCCGAAGCCAAGACACAAGGTCAGAATCGAGCCCACGATGACGGCTCGCTGGGAGATTCGTACGCCCAGACGAGTCGTCTGTGCTGTGTTCCGTGCGGTCCCGTCAGGATCCGTGTCGGATGTGTGTAATGGCATCGGCTCCTCTGTGTATATGATGGACCTACCCGGTCAGCATCGCCGTCAAATGGATACTGTTCCCGGCATGCAGGGTGAAAGAAAGAGCCAGAATTTCAGGCAATCGGAAAGAATCGAATGATCACCATCGATTGCCTCCAGAGGAATCATGACCATTGCTCCCGTGGGAGATCGACTTGCTCACTCTCACTCAAGACTAACGGATGTTCTCCCTGAGGCCTCAACCCTTTACTGAGCAGACAGCGCACATATTCTTGATAAATGGCCTGCCAGATGTCCTTAGGACAAAACTCCCGAATGACCCAATCACGTGCCGCCTCCCCATGCAGGCGGCGGAGTACCGGGTCGCACACATATCGTGCAAGACCGTCCGCGAGGGCGACGGCATCGAAGGCCGGCACAAGAGTACCGGTCAGCCCCTCTTGCACCGCGTCGAGACAACCTGTAACACGCGTGGCGACGATCGACACTCTCATAGCTGCGGCTTCCAGCAACACGAGGGGAAAGCCTTCGCGATGCGTGGGCAACGCCAAGATGTCCATTGCACGGTAGAGTGGAGGTGTATCCCAATTTTCTCCGGTGAAATGCACGCGTGGATCTGCGCGAAGCCCTTCGAGCAATCCTGATGGGGGCGGATCGCCGGGCTCCTCCGGTCCAATGAGAAGGAGATGCAGGTCTGGATGTTCGTCCCTCAGCATCTTCCAGGCGTCGCTCAATTCGACCAGTCCTTTTGCACGCGCCAAGCGACCCACAAATCCGATCACCGTGGCATCCGCTGGAATACCATATCGGCGCCGGGTATCGCTCCGCACAGAACCATTCAATCGATCCGGATCAAACTCGGTCTCAGCATCAACGCCGTTACAGCTCCCTTGAAGGAGGACGTGAATGTTCTCAGGAGGCGAAAGCCGGAGATCGATCGCCAGAGACCGCACTGAGCGGCTGACACAGAGGACCTGCGAAGCCATCCGACAGGAAACCGCTTCAGTGGCCATGAGGATCCGCCGAGTGAGCCCCGTTGCTGTAATAAAGGGAAGACCATGCATATGGTAGATCCGCACGGGGACGCCCGCGAATCGCGCCGCGATCATACCGAGCAACCCACCTTTTGGCGTGTGCGCATGAACGATATGCGGACGAAGGCGACGGAACAGGCGCCACAGTTGTAACAGCGCCACAAGATCTCGAAACGGTGTAATTCGTCTAGCCATGGACACGGGATGCACAGGGACTGATTCTTGCGTGGCGAACTGTGTCAAGGGCGCCCCTGGAGATGAGACGGCATGACTTTCGAATCCTTTGGCCCGCATATACGCCGCTTGCCCGGCCACGAAGCGAAGAGAGAGCGGGACTGTGGTCACGTGCATCAGTGTAATCAGCTTTGCGTTCATGTGTTCACATGGGTTGACTGTGCACGCTGAATGAATACGTATCTTGCTTCAGCATGGCTCCTCGCCCATTACTGACGTGTGCGCCGCAGCTTGCTCCTCTGGGCAACCTGCTTGCGCATGCGCATCGACTGTAGTTTGAGATGGATTGAGGTCTAGAACAACGTATACACAAACGGGGCGACCGCCGACCCTTGCGTAAGAACAATCAGCGTCCCCAGCAACAGCAACACTATGAAGATCGGCATCAACCAGAACTTCTTTCGTTCTTTCATGAAAGCCCATACTTCGCTCAGAAATTCACTCATCATTCCCCTCGTCGACTCTAGCGTTGATTTCGCATATGCTGGCGTGGCCTAGGAGGCCGTACCATACGATACGTGTCGACCTCCTAAGCGAAGGCCCGCCACATGGAATCGTTGCCCATCAGACACACCACCAATCCCATCGGGGTCAGCAGCAGATAATAAATCATTCCAAGAATGATCCGCGGGTTGATCACACCGAGCACATGGCCGATTTTCATCCACACATGGTGCACCTGCTTCAGGCTCTGTGACACAGCCGTCCCCGGAACGAGTAAGAGGCTCCCGACAATCAGTGTCCAGATACAAGGAGACTCGTTTCGAAACGCAGCAGGCCATACCTCGATCACTATCAACAGCCCTCCAACCAAAAAACCGAACTGGCGGAGATCCTTCATCGTCGGCTGCCGACCTTACTGATTCATCGTCCCCTTAATCGAGCTCAAATTCCTTCTTCCAATCCGTGTCGCTCATCAAAGCCTTTTGCTGTGTCTTGTAGAGGACACAGTTCTCCAGGACGAGCACATCCATTTCTGTTCGCATGAAACACCGATAGGCATCCTCCGGCGTGCCCACGATTGGCTCTCCACGAACGTTAAAGGATGTATTGACCAAAACAGGACAACCCGTCTGCGTCTCGAACGCCTTCAGGAGCTTGTAATACCGCGGGTTGGTCTCCTCATGGACCGTCTGAATTCTGGCGGAGTAGTCCAGATGCGTCACGGCCGGGATTTCAGATCGTGGGACGTTCAACAGGTCGATTCCCCAGAGACCGGATTGCGAAGCCGGGAGCGGCAACCGTCGATGATTCTGTACCGGCGCCACCAACAGCATGTACGGACTGTCCGTAGTCATCTCAAAAAAATCCGACACGCGCTCCCGTAACACCGAAGGAGCAAACGGACGAAACGATTCGCGATACTTGATTTTGAGGTTCATCACC
>CAYSFU010000127.1:0-6479 GCA_964430555.1 uncultured Nitrospira sp.
CCCCGCGTGCCTTGGGAGCACGAAACAGTCGGTTCGACTCCGACCTTCCCGACTGATTCTGTAGATGTGGGCCGGTGTTGTAACGGGCGCCTAGCGATCTGATACGTCGCCGGCGACGACCGCTTCGCGGCAGAGATTGCTCGACTCCACCTCGGACAACTTGAGCACAGGAGAGATCAGATGACGCAGACGGCGCGGCTCAAACGCATACGCCCGACCGACAATTGGGGTCGTGGCGTAACGGCAGCGCTTCCGCCTTTTAAGCGGGAAGGTAAGGGTTCGACTCCCTTCGGCCCCACTGAGTTGGCTTCGGCCAGCGATCGCGGCGGCGCGTAGCTCAGTGGTGAGAGCAGGTCTCTTATAAGGACCACGTCGAGGGTTCGATTCCTTCCGCGCCGAGTCCGAGCGAAGCAGCAAGCAGAACACACGGGATCAAAGTGCTAGTGGCAGCATGCCTGGCTCTTAACCTCACTCGGTGAGGGTTCGAGCCCCTCTGATCCCACTGAATGAAAAGCATTGGTCGCGAGAGCGGCCAGGATTCCACACCCAGGGCACCGACCGAAGGTTGGTCGGCGGCTACCTGGGTTCGAGTCCGGGCACCGCGGTACTCCGTGGTCCGGTGCTCTGTTCTTTGACAATTCGACCAGTGATTCGATGCGCCCATGATGTAGCGGTAGCCTGCTGCCTTGCCATGGCGGAAGTGCGGGTTCAACTCCCGCTGGGCGCTGTTCGATTCGGTGTGTGGGGTAGCCTGGAAACCCGCGTGCTTCGGGAGCACGAGATCGGGGGTTCAAATCCGCCCGCGCCGACCTTGCAATGTGGAACGAATCAACGACGAGCCGTATCATCGTTTCTATGGCAATGTTCGTTCACCTAGCGCCCGAGAAGTACGCCGCAAAGATCCGTCGCTCCGGAATCGTAAGGCTAAGGCGAGTGGGTGTGCCCGAGCCAGGAATCTTTGCGAATCCGGTGGCACGCAACTTCTTGATCTCGCACCAATGGCTTCGCGAATTAAAGCGGCGCGGCAGAGGGCCAATCGTCGGAATCTATTTCCGATTGCCTGATGATCAGCCAGTTTGGGTTGCTCACTATCGTCAAGCCCACCAACGAATGAAAGCGGCCGAGGCGAGCGCATTGTTCATGCACAGCGAGTCGCTCGAAGGCTACGAAGTGATCGTGCCTAGAAAGATCAATGCCGGCGAGATCCACCGAATTCGCAAACTACCTCAAGTCGTTGGTTGGCGCTACTACCCTGACGCCCACGGAAAGAGACCTTGCGGCTGCCCTTTCTGCCAACGCGGCGACTACGGCGCTCGAAAGCTCCGTGTCGAGTATGAGCGAAGTCTCTAGTCCCGCCGTTCATCAGAGTGTGGCGAAGCCTGGCATCTCGCAAGCTCGGGGAGCTTGAGATCGCAGGTTCGAATCCTGCCACTCTGATTCTGATTGCGGTGGGGCCTGTGCTGGTACAGGCAGGCGCCTGTTAAGCGCCCCTTCGCCGGTTCGATTCCGGCCGCCGCAGCTTCAACCTCTGCTATTTCAAACTTCGTTGTGCTCTTGGCCGAGCGGCAGAGGCGCCAGCCTTCCAAGCTGGAAAGGCGAGTTCGATTCTCGCAGGGCACACTCTAGTCGGGGATCGGTTAACGGTAGGCCGCCTGGCTTTGAACCAGGTCGTGGAGGTTCAAGTCCTTCTCCCCGAGCTCGGCGACGTGGGCACGCATTGATTACGCAGTCGATTCCGGAGTAGTTGCTGCTGGTAGTGACGCCTGGCTCTGAACCAGGAGGCCGTTGGTTCGATTCCAACCTCCGGAGCTTGAACCGATACGGAAGTCATCCGGCCGGATGAGGAGCCTGTCTTGAAAACAGGTGGCGGCCTCGCGCCGCTTGTGGGTTCGAGTCCCACGGCTTCCGCTCAGCGAAGCGAATCAACAATTCGGTCCCGTGGTCCAGCGGCTACGACTCCTGGCTTAAATCCAGGAAACGATGGTTCGATTCCGTCCGGGACTACTTGGCTCAGGTGCGCCAATTGGCAGAGCGGCTCGGCTTAAAACCGGGCGGATGCCGGTTCGACTCCGGCCCTGAGCACACTCGTGGCTCGGTAGGCAATTGGCAGACCACCTTGGCTTAGAACCAGGGATGCTGTGGGTTCGAGTCCCACCTGAGCTACTGACAGAAACATGTCCTCGTGGAGCAGCCTGGAGTGCTCGCCTGCCTGTCACGCAGGAGATCGTGGGTTCAAATCCCATCGGGGACGCTTTTTGATAGTTGCACGCGAACTCGGCGTGCGGCGCGTTGTCATAGTGCATCGTTGTGACGCATTTGAATCAACACGCTTGGCACGGTACGCAAACAGGCAAAGCGGCGAAGCTCAAACCTTCGTGTCTGCGGGTTCGACTCCCGCCTGTGCCACTGATCATCCGTCGGCTGGGCATTGGCGAGCCCAAGTGGCCGTAACCCACCCGCCACGCGCTGTGCAGGTTCGACTCCTGCCCGACGGACTACGACTGGCCCGCTCGTCTATCGGTTTAGGACACCAGCCTCTCAAGCTGGAAGGACGGGTTCGATTCGGGCACCGCGGCGCAGCCGTGGTCTACGGGTCACTTCGACCAGGTGGTGAAATGGCAGACACGCGACGCTCAGAACGTCGTGCCTCAAAGGCGTGGGAGTTCGACTCTCCCCTTGGTCACTCGAACAGGCTGAAGATCGGAGGCCGCAGGCTGTAGGAAGAAAAGCGTACGCCGCGAACCCTAGAAGGCTTCCTGCAGTCTACAGCCTCCGGTTTGCAGCCTATTACGACGCAGGTGGGCCAGTGCTCAGCCGAGCCTCATAAGCTTGGACCGCCGGGTGCGACTCCCGGACCTGCAACTTGGCGCGTTGGGGCAGGCGCGTCACTTGGCCGGGTACGCAAACGGAAAAGCGGCGAGGTCGAGAGCCTCGTGATTCTGTGAGTTCGACTCTCACTCCGGTCACTAATCGGCAAGGGCTGCTGGTCCAACGGGATGACACCTGGCTTGCAACCAGGAAATCGGGGTTCGACTCCCCGGCGGTCCACTCACAACTGGGCTCATGGTCCAAAGGGAAGACATCAGACCGGCAGTCTGAAGATCCGGGTTCGATTCCCGGTGGGTCCATTGACCGAACAGCGGAGATGCATAAATGACAAAGAGTGCGGTGATTCGATTCATCGGAGAGAGGGGACGTGCGTATTACTACCTGAAGCTTGGTCCCAGCGATGTCGAGAAGCCGCCGCAGCGCGAGTTTCAGGGTGGTGACGAAGTTCGAGTGCGGATTCAACCCAACGCCATCAACGAGGAATGCGTAGACCTAACTTTCGAGGACGGACAATTCGCAATTGAAGTGTCCCGCGATTACTTCGTGATCTTTGACGAAATTGATGGAAGGTAGCCGGATACGGTTTGCCGGGCCGCTTTGCTAAAGCGGTTCCCATTATGGGATGAGGGTTCGAGTCCCTTGCCTTCCGCTTGCGCCTCGATGGTGAAAGGGACGATCACTCCTTGCTTCTAACAAGGCGTTCTGGGTTCGAATCCTGGTCGAGGCATTGAAGCAGAATGACGTTGGCAGCGCTTAATCGAACCGAATTTCAAGAACAGGAGACACCGCATGGTCAAGCGACGAATCTCGTGGAAGTCCAAGATCAATGTGCATTCAATTTATCGATCACGGCGTTTCGGTTATCGACCGCCGTGATTCCAACAAGCTCAAAGGAAGCGTCATGGAGTTTGCAGCGTTACAGAAGCACTTCGGCCGGATGGGAGCACGACTTGTCGTGACCCCGCGGCCTAGTGCTTTCACAGTAGACATCGGACGTGATCCGTTCGGTAGCTTCTTTGACATTTCGGTCAACGGGGCGACCGAGCAGCTCACGGCGCTAGACGTTCAGCCACGAAAGCGGCACCTGCTCCTAGTCATTCGCCAAAGCGAAACCCACAAGTTTCTCTGCGGTCATGACGAACGAGACTGGTTCGCTGCGGCGGTTCCGAATGTAGGAGGTGTCAGCAACGTGCGCGAGGCAATGGAGGCGCTCAAGCCCGAGGAGGTGCGAGCAGCACAACTTGCCAATCGCGTGAAGCGGCAACATCTCAACCGGCGTCGGAACACGGGCTTTGTTCGGCAAGGAGAGTGGTTCTTTGTTCCGGTGACCGGACTCGTGGTAAAGCCACTGTTGGTCATCCACAACGAACCTCTTAGCCGTGGCCGTGGAAAGCCGCATTTGGCCGAGTTCGTCTATCGCACAGGTGGTCAGTTGGTGTTTGTCAGCAGGGAGTATCCGCGCGGCTTGTCCGAAAAGCGGTATCGCCGACTGCTAATCGACGATCCATCGAAGGCCCACCTGCGGTGGTCAGCCGTACGGCAGGACCCCGAGGCTTATGTTCGTGGCCGCGTCCGTCATCCAGATCACAAGACGATCCATTTGGATGATTGGCACCGCGTATTCACGAACACTGAGAACCGGGCGCCTGCGATGCGGCACTTGGTGTTTATCGATTGAGCGCAAGCAGACCGTCACTCACCGTGAATGACGGTCTGCAGAATGGTGTCCGTGGTGTAGCGGTTTCTGCATGGCTGGTTGTGATCCAGAAGGTGGCGGTTCGACTCCGCTCGGACACCCTGAAAGAAGAAAGAGCTTATCGTTTGTTGCGATCAGCCCACACTGATTCGAACTCTTGGCAGGAGATTTCCTTGAGCTGGAACTCAGGATCAGCGGCAATTTGATCGAGCGGGGGCCATGGTTCGACACCAAGTTGCGTAGTGCCAGTCTCTTCGATTTGATCCGCGTAGCCTTTGGTGCCGTCGACATATATCTCGACTTTTCGAAGCTCCCAGAGATCATCGGTGACCTCGCTGAAGATCCAGATCGGTTCGTCCGGATGAGAGTGAACCCACCGAACCATGATGTACTTCATCGGAGTTGAGTCTCGAGAAAGAGCACACAAGCGGCATCAACGAATAGGTCAAGATAAGGCGATAAACCCATGGCCGCAAAGGTACTCGACAACCCGACGCTCGTTCTCAACCGCAACTGGCAGCCAGTGAACGTGGCCACGGTCGGTCGCGCGCTCGTGCTGTTGTGGAACGAGTCGGCACGCGTGGTCGACCCGGCCGACTTCCAGCTTTACAGCTGGGAGGACTGGTCGCGGCTGCGCCCAGGTGACGGCGAGCCGTTCATCCAGGCAGTACGGCAGCGGCTGCGTGTGCCGGAGGTGATCGCGCTGGCCGAGTACGACCGGCTGCCGACCGCTGCGGTCAGTTTCAGCCGTCGCAACGTGTTCAAGCGGGACCACTGGGCCTGCCAGTACTGCGGTGTGCAGCCTGGCAGCGAGGAGCTGTCGATCGACCACGTGGTGCCGCGGTCGAAGGGCGGTGTTTCGTCTTGGGATAACTGCGTTCTGGCGTGCATCGATTGCAACAAGCGTAAGGCCGACCGCACGCCGCGCGAGGCCGGCATGAAGCTCCGCAAGGCGCCAGTGCGGCCGACGTGGAAACCGCTGTACGCTCGGCACGACGTGCGGATCGCCAGTTGGTCGAAGTTCGTCAGCGAGACGTACTGGAACGTTCCGTTGGAGAAGTAACGGGCAGGCCACAGGCTTCAGATGACAGGCTACAGGGAATTCTGCTTTCTCCCTGACGTCTGAAGTCTGAAGCCTGAGGTCTGCAACACACGAGTGTGCTCCTGGGAGAGTAAGCGGTCTCCAAAGCCGCCCTACGGGGTTCGACTCCTCGCGCTCGTGCTATGTGTGTCACGCTAGCGAATCGTTCGCCACGGCCGTTCGAGCTCGAAGCGGATAAAGCGGTGGCGTCGCAGCAAAAAAGCCGACGTGGCTCGACTGAGAAAGGCGCCTGTCTTGTAAACAGGTTGATGCTGGTGCGAATCCAGTCGTCGGCTCTGACGTCAACGTCCCGATGGTGTAGCGGATTGCATCGGACCCTCCGAAGGTCTGGGCCCTGGTTCGAATCCAGGTCGGGATACTGCAAATGTTGACGCCTTGCGAGTGTGTTGGATTTGCACGGCAGTGTTCGAAGCTGCAGGACGAGGTTCGATTCCTCGGCGGGGCACTGGGAGTTGAAGAAATGATGCGCGCGGTCTTGGCAGCACTGCGACGACTTGTGTTTGCTCAGCATCCGGCCGTTGTGCCTGCGGAGGCAGGGCAGAAGCCTGAGCTGAGCTTCGTCGCTGTTGCACAAATGGCGGTCGCGGCGGATTGCAAGGAAGGGAGGAAGACCATGAACACAGCCTACGAAAAACTGTGCGAGCACTTGACGAGCAAGAGTATCGGCTACTGGTCACAAAGCGAGGACATGTCGATCTGCGCCGACTTTCGCGGCCAGGTCGGTACGTACCGGGTCTTCGCTCGAATTGGCGCCGAGGATCGCCTGTTCCAGGTCTTCGGCAATTCGCCAGTGCGCATTCCGGAAGGGGCTCGCCCGGCAATCGCCGAGACCGTGGCACGGATCAACTTTGG
>CAYSFU010000128.1:0-6298 GCA_964430555.1 uncultured Nitrospira sp.
CACCTGCTGGGCGACTAGGCGGCCAGGCGACTAAGGCGACTCCGTCACTTCTTCCAGCAGCCGCGCCCAGTAGATGATGCGGTTGCAGTTCGGACACAGCTCCAGCGAGTTGCCGCGCTGCAGCGTATTGTAAAGCTGCGGCGGGATGTTCATGTTGCAGCCGCGGCAGGTCCCATCGCGCACCGCGACCACCGCCAGGCCCCGGCGCAGGCGGATCGTGCCATAGCGCTTCAGCACATCCGGGCGCAGCTGCTTGGCCATCTGGTCGCGCTGGCTGCGCGCCTCGGCGAGCTCGGCGTTGATCTCGCCGAGCCGCTTCTCGACGGCGTCGCGCTCGGCGGTGAGCTCGCGGCGGTCCGCCTCGAGCTTGGACTCGTGCTCGCCGATCTTCTGCCGCTGTTCCTCGATGACCGCGGACAGCTTCTGGACCTCCTCCTCGCGGGTGTCGAGCTGGCGGCGGGTCGACTCGAGCTCACGCTGGGCGGCGTTGGACTCCTTCAGGTTCTTGACCTGCGACAGCTTGGCCTTGGCGCGGCTCAGCTGATCGTTGGCGTCCTTCTGCTCGTCCTCTTGGCTCTTGCGAAACGCTTCGGTGTCTTGGAACTCGGCGCGCTCGCGGGCTAGAAGCTTTTCTAGCTCGGCGATGCCGTTCTGCGCTGCCAAAAGCTTCTGCGGCAGCGAGCGGGTCAACGCCTCCAGGTCCTGCAGCCGAGCGTCGTGACGCTGTAGCTCCTCAAGCAGCTTCAATTGGTCACGCAAGCGATTTCCTCCGGTCAAACGATTTTGAGTCTGTGGGCCCACCTGGACTTGAACCAGGGACCAGCCGGTTATGAGCCGGCCGCTCTGACCAACTGAGCTATGGGCCCAATGTGGGCACCTGACGCGGTGCACCGTAGCGAAACAATTTTGAAATGGCAAGGCCCGCTGCCGCCGGGCTCAGGTCCCCGGGAGGGGAGCTCGGTCCGGCGGCAGCGGCCAGGTGGCCGCCGGGCCTGCTGCATCAGATGCTGATGCCGCCGAGCCCGGATCGGCTACCAAAAATTACTACCGAGTTACCAGATTGTGCACTGGTTCTGGCGGACCATCTTGTCGGACTTCTGGCACTTCCAGGCGCTGGCAAAGTCCGGCAGGTTCGACAGCGGGCCGTTTACCCGGAACTCCGGCGGCGAGTGCGGATCGACCGTGACCAGCAGCCGCGAGTACTCGGGCCGGCGCTTCTCGCACCACGCCTGGGCCATGCCGAGGAACAGCAGCTGCTCGTCGTTGAGTCCGCTAATGAACGAGCTCGCCGCGGGCCGCACCTCGGGCCGGGCCTTCTGCGCCGCCCTGTAGGAGGTAAGCGCGAGCTTGATGCCGCCGAGGTCGGCGATGTTCTCGCCCAAGGTCAGCTTGCCGTCGAGGTGGAGGTCGTCGATGGGCTTATAGCCCTGGTACTGCTCGACGACGCACGCGGCGCGCTGGTTGAACTCGCTGTTGACCTTGTCGGTCCACCAGTCGCGCAGGTTGCCGTCGGCGTCAAACTGCCGCCCCTCGTCGTCGAAGCCGTGCGTCACCTCGTGGCCCATGACCATGCCGATGGCGCCGAAGTTCACCGAGCGGTGGGCGCTGCGCCCGAACATCGGCGGCTGGAGGATGCCGGCGGGGAAGACGATCTCGTTGAGCGGCGGCTCGTAGTAGGCGTTCACCGTCGGCGCCGTCATCTCCCACTCGCTGCGATCCAGGGGCTTGCCGATCTTGCCGAGGTCGCGGCGGGTCTCGAACGCCGAGGCGGCGGCGAGGTTCTGGGTGTAGGAGTCGGCGCGCACGGTCAGTGAGTCGTAGCGGCGGGGCTTGTCGGGCGAGCCGATCTTGTTGGCGATCCGGTGCAGCTTGCCGAGCGCCTGGGCCCGCGTCGCATCGTCCATCCAGCTCAGCGCCTTGATGTTCTGCTCCATCGCAGCTTCGATGTTGCGGGTGATCTCCAGCGTCTTTTCCTTGCCGTCCTTGCCGAAGGTCTGCTGCACGAACGGGACCGCCAGCGCCTCGCCCAGGGCGTGATCGGTGGCGGCGACGCAGCGCTTCCAGCGCGGCAGGAGCTTGTCGGTGCCGGTCAGGCGCTTGCTGTAGAAGGCGAAGTTCTCGTCGACGAAGGCGCGGCTCAGGGTGGACGCGGCGCCGTGCAGCTGGTGCCAGCGCAGGTAGATCTTCAGGTTGTCCAGGCTCTCCTCGCCGAGCAGCTTGTCCAGGCCGGCGAAGAACTCGGGCGAGGTGACGTTGATCTCGCGGATGCGCGGGAAGCCGAGCTCGCCCAGGTAGGTCGTCCACGGAAACTTCGGCGCCGTCTTGACGATGCCGTCGAGCTCGAGGCGGTGGTAGATCTTCTTGGGCTCGCGGCGGTCGGTGCGCGACAGCGACACGGCGGCGAGCTTCTTCTCGATGGCGAAGATGGTGGCGGCCTGCGCCGCGGCGTCGGGCAGCCCGGCCAGGGTCAGCATGCGGGCGACGTGGGCCAGGTATTCCTTGCGCAGCGCCTCGCTCTTCTCATCGGTCTTGAGGTAGTAGTCGCGATCGGGCAGCCCGAGGCCGCCCTGATCCAGGCTGCCGATCACCCGCGAGGCGTCCTTGAAGTCCTGCTGCGAAGAGAAGTGAAACAGCGGCCCGCCCAGGCCCAGGTGCTGGCGGGCGACCTCCTTGGCCAGATCGTTTGGCGTGCTGACCTTGGCGATCGGCGCGAGCAGCGCGGCCAGCTCGGTCTTGGCGCTGGCCTCGATGCGATCCTCGGCCATGCACGCCGCGTAGAAGTCGCCCAGCTTCTTGATCGTCGGATCCGCGGCGCCCTTGCCGGCCGCCGCGTCCTGCAGGATCTGGCGGAGGACGGACTGGTTGCGCTCGTGGATCTCGGAGAAGCCGCGGCTCCAGGTGGGGCGATCGGCGGGGATCTGGGTGCGGGCGAGCCAGCCGCCGCAGGCGAAGCGGTAGAAGTCGTCACAAGGCTTTACCGAGCGGTCGATGATGCTCTCATCGATGCCCAGGGAAGTGGCCAGGCTGGCTGCCGCGGCCGGGGCGGCGGACTCTGCGCCGGGCTGGCTGTGGACGGGGGCGGCCAGGCAGAGGGCCAGGCCCAGACCGGCGACGCCCAGCAGCTTGCGTCTTTGATCGGGTTTGCGGACAGGAAAGGTGGGAGGGGATGATTTCAGCATGGTGCGTCATATAACACCGGTCATGCTGCCTGGGTTCGGGGTTTTTGCCGGCGCGGGCCAGCCTGCTGGGCCAGAGGTGGGCCAGAGGTGGAGAAGGGGCGGGCCAGGGACGAGCTAGGGATCGGCATCGCGCAGGGCGAGCTGCAGGCTCGGGCCGAGCTTGACCTCCAGCGGCGCGCCGCTGGCCTGCAGCACCTCGCCGTCGATCGTATAGATGGACTCGCTGGCCTCGACGCGCAGGTGCTGCGCAGGGTGGTTTACATAGCGCGGGTCGCGCGGCAGCGGCCCCTTGCCCGACGCCATCGAAGACAGGAGGCGCCAGGCGGCGAGCGGGTTCCACAGCTCGCTGCGATCAAAGGGCAGCTTGCCGCGCGCCAGAAGCGGCGTCAGCATCGCGAACTCGCGGCTGGAGACGGCGTAGGCGAGGAAGTGGAAGGTCTCGCGGGTGCGCGGGTCGGTGAACGGCTCGATGGCGCGGTTGATGGCGCCGGTGGTGTTGGCGAAGACCGCCGTGAAGTGGTGATAGGGCAGCTCGCTGCCGTCGGCGAAGACCGAGCCCTGCATGTCCTCAAAGAGGTCCGACATCGAGGTCCGCACCGGGCTCACGGCGGCGGCGATGGCGCGCAGGCCAAGGCCGAGCGCGGCCAGCTTGCCCTTGTTGCCGCTCTCGTATCGATCGAGCAGCCGTACGAGCGGCCCCATGCCGAAGGTAAAGCCGTAGCTGCGCTGCTCGCCCGAGGTGATCTCCATCACCGGGACCTCGCGCCACAGCAGCTTGTCGGTCAGATAGGCGCGCATGATCGACCGGAAGTTCTCCCCCGGCGAGGCGACCATGCCGCACATGCGCCCGGTCACGTTCATCGTCCCGCCGCCAAGGAGCGCCAGCCGCGGCAGGGGCTCGCCGGGCGACTGGTTGCGCAGCAGCTCCTGGTTGCGAAGCATCTCGTTGATGACGTGATAGATGGTGCCGTCGCCGCCGTAGATGCACACGAGCTTGGGGCGCTGGCCGACGCTGACCAGCGCCTCGCGCACGTCCTTAATCTCGTCGGTGACGATGCGGCGCACCGACTTGGCCTCTTCGCTGTCAAGGACATCGGCAAGGGCGCGCCAGCGGCCGCCCGCCTGCGGGTTGCACAGAAGCACTACGTCTTTGGGCTTGTGGGTGGACATTGCGCCCCTTTTGTAAATAAGTTCTCGGGCAAGTGGGTGGCAAACTGACGGGCCTTCTTGCGGGCAATTTTATCAGGCGCAAGCTCAGCCGCGCGCGGCTGCTCCTGCCGATGGGGCCAAATCCTTCGTAATCCATCCTATTGTTAAGGGAAGGTAAATTGACTTGCGCGGCGTAAACCCTCCATAATGTCGCCTAGTTGGTAGGTCTCCCTACACCCCCGCGCGGCGGCTGCGGGATCTTGAGCACCTCAGCAAAATGTCTTGGGCACCTTCATCGTCACAAAAGCGGCGCCGGCCTGAGCGATATTCAATGACACCGGGGCTGCCCTGCTGGGCCGCTGCACGACTCGGCCAATGCCCAGGACGAACCCCAGGGCGAACGACGGACTAGCGCAACTTGGGTCTGATTCCTGAAAGCAAAATCGCGGAGATCCGCGATCGGACCGATATTGTTGCGATAATCGGCGAGCACGTACCCTTGCGTCGCGCCGGGGTGAACCACCTGGGCCTCTGCCCGTTTCACCAGGAAAAGTCGCCGAGCTTCAACGTCAGCGCGAGCAAGCAGTTCTTCTACTGCTTCGGCTGCCAGAAGTCGGGCGACGTGTTCCGCTTCCTGATGGAGCTTGAGGGGCGGACTTTCGCCGACGTCGCGCGCGACCTGGCGCGGCGGGCCGGGGTGGACATCCCCGAGGAGGCCGCCGAGGCCAGCCCGCAGCGGCGGGCGCAGCGCCTGCGAGAGGAGAGCGAGCGGGCGCGGCTGCTCAAGCTGTGCGAGCTGGCGGCCCGCTTCTACGAGGCGCAGCTCGCCGAGCACGAGCGCGCCCGGCACTACATCGAGAGCCGCGGCATCAGCGCCGAGATCCGGGCCCGCTTCCGCCTCGGCTACGCGCCGGCGGCCTGGGACGCGCTCATCCGGGTCATGGCGCAGCGGGGGGTCCCGCACGAGCTGGCGGAGAGCGCCGGCCTGGTCCTGCGCAAGGAGGGCGTGACGGCGCTGCCCGCCGGCGCGCCGGCCACCGCCCACACCCACTACGATCGCTTCCGCGACCGCGTGATGTTCCCGCTGCTGGTGCCCATCATCGGCCCCGCGGCGCGGGCGGCCGGGGCACCGGTGGTGGGCGACGTCATCGCTTTCGGCGGTCGCGTTCTGCCCGAGGCCCACCCGGAGGCAGGCGCGGCCAAGTCGGAGGGGGCCAAGTACATCAACTCGCCCGAGACGCCTCTATATAAGAAGGGCGACAACCTGTACGGGCTGCACGCCGCGCGCGAGCCGATCCGCCAGCGCCGCCAGGTGATCCTCGTCGAGGGCAACTTCGACGTGCTGGCGCTGCACCAGCACGGCTTCGAGAACACGGTGGCGCCGATGGGCACCGCGCTCACCGAGGCGCAGATCCAGAAGCTGTCGCGGCTGCTCGCGCCCGATGGGCACGTCGTCCTGATGCTCGACGGCGACCGCGCCGGCCGCTCGGCGACGATGAAGGACATCGCGCTGTTCATGTTCAGCCAGGCCAACCTCAGCGACGTGGCGCTCCTGTCGCAGCGGGACGTGGACGTGCGCGTCGCCCGGCTGCCCGATGGGGAAGACCCGGACACCTTCGCCCAGCGCGACCGCGAGGGTCTGGCGCGCTGCGTGCGTGCGGCCAAGCCGGCGCTCGACTACGTGCTGGATGAGGCGATCGCCCAGGCCGAGCACGACAGCGTCGCCGGCAAGGCCAAGGTGCTGGCCAAGGTCGCGCCGCTGCTCAAGTCGCTGCGCAACCAGACGGTGCAGGAGCTGCACGTCGATCGGCTGGCGAGCTCGCTGGGCATCAGCACCGACCTGGTGTGGCGGCATCTACAAGGGGTGCAGATCCCTTCGGTGGCGGCGATCACCAACACCCCGACGCGCAGCCCGGCCGCGGCGGTGCCCCGGGCACCGGCCCACCCCAGCGCAAGCTCAGGCGGCCCGT
>CAYSFU010000129.1:0-5946 GCA_964430555.1 uncultured Nitrospira sp.
GATCGGTCACGACCGGGCCATGTTTCGTGTTGACGGTGCAGCCTTCTACGATGGGCAGCAAGTCTCGTTGCACACCCTCTCGGGACACATCGGGTCCACTGGAACGCTCGCGACCGGCGATCTTATCGATCTCGTCGAGAAACACGATCCCGGTCTGTTCCACCTTGTTGATCGCTTCACGTGTGGTGTCGTCCATATCGATCAACTTCTGGGCTTCTTCTTGTGTCAGGTGTTTCAGCGCTTCAGGTACCTTCATGAGCCGTTTCTTCTTCTTGCCCTGGAACATGCCACCCAGCATATCGCGGAGATTGCTTTCGAGATCGTCCAACCCACCCATATTGGAGATAACGCCGACCGGAACTCCCCGCTCTTTGACTTCCATTTCAACGGTTCGTTCATCCATCTTGCCTTCTCGCAGTTGGAGACGGAGTTTCGACCGAGTCGCATCGTTGGAGTCCGGAGGGGGTTGGGTGGCCGTCTCCGTTGTGCTGTCCACGAATCCTGGCCGAGGCGGCGGGGGGGGCAAGAGGAGATCGAGTAGGCGCTCCTCAGCTTGCTGCTCGGCCTTTTGCTGAACGAACGCCAGGCGTTGGGTCTTGACCATGTTAATGGCAAGTTCGGTGAGATCGCGAATGATCGACTCGACATCTCGTCCGACATAGCCCACCTCGGTGAATTTGGAGGCTTCCACCTTGATGAACGGGGCCTCGGCCAGCCTGGCCAGCCGTCGGGCAATTTCAGTTTTGCCCACTCCCGTCGGCCCGATCATGATGATGTTCTTCGGCATGACCTCATCGCGCAGGTCAGGTGACAGTTGCTGACGGCGCCAGCGGTTACGCAGGGCAATGGCGACCATGCGTTTCGCATCTTTTTGGCCGATGACATAGCGATTCAGTTCGTCGACGATTTGACGTGGGGTGAGACTATTGAGGTTCAATGCGACGGGCTCCGTCGTGGGTGGCTTCATCATTGTGAATTATCCTCGAAGTTCTTCAACAAGAATCTGTTGGTTTGTGTAGATGTCGATAGAACCCGCGATGGTCATGGCTTCGGTGACGATCACCGGGGCCTCCAATTGCGAATGGCGAAGCAAGCCTCTGGCCGCTGCTAGTGCATAGGGACCACCGGATCCGATCGCCAGAATACCGTCTTCCGGCTCGACGACGTCACCGGTTCCGGTAATGATGAACGATTGCTCGCGTCCGGCGACAGCCAGGAGGGCTTCCAGACGGCGAAGTACCCGATCAGTCCGCCAATCCTTCGCCAGTTCAACCGCAGCCCTTGTGAGATTACCTCGATACTCTTCCAGTTTGCTCTCAAATTTTTCAAAGAGCGTGAATGCATCGGCTGTGGCGCCGGCAAATCCGGCCAGAACCTGGTCATGATGCAAGCGTCGAATCTTCTTGGCGTTGTGCTTCATCACCGTGGTGCCGACGGTGACTTGGCCGTCACAGCCCATAGCGACCCGTCCGTCGCGGCGGACACAGAGCACGGTCGTCGACCGAATTTTCATGATGACTTGTGGTCCTTTCCATGTGAGGGGCGCGCCGCATGCGCTCGAGGATGGGCCCGGTCGTAGACCGCGAGCAGTTGGTCCATCGCCACATGCGTATATTTTTGTGTGGTGCTCAGTGAGGCATGGCCGAGCAATTCCTGGATCGATCGGAGATCAGCGCCTTCGTCGAGGAGATGGGTCGCGTACGAATGCCGGAGGGCATGGGGACTGACCGCTCCGCTCACGAGACGACTGGAGTATCGGGCGACCATCTTGGCGACACTTCTCGTCGTAAGTCGTCCACCGCGATGATTCAAGAACATCGGGGACGCGGGATGACGGGTGCGAGGTGTTGGCTTCAAGGACCGGCGATATTCGCGGATGGCCTGCAGTGCCACATCCCCGATCGGGACCAGCCGCTCCTTGCGGCCCTTCCCTTTCACACTGACGATCTCGTCCGCCTCGTCGAGGTCGTTCAGGTTGATCCCGACGACTTCGCTCACACGTGCGCCGGTCGAATACATCGTTTCCAGCAGGGCACGGTCACGGAGAGAGAGGGGGGATAGGCCAGAGGGAAAGGTCATCAGGGCTGCCGCATCATCTTTGGTGAGCACGCGAGGGAGACGCTTAGGCAGTTTTGGGCTTCGCAGCGTTTCAGTCGGATTGGTTTTCACGAGCTCTTCACGGAGGAGGAAGCGGAAGAAGCTGCGCAGGCTCGCCAGCTTTCTCGCGAGGGACGCCGCTTTCTCGCCTTGGCGGTCTAAGGAGTGGAGATGGGCACGAATCTCGTCGCTGGAAATCCGGTCGACGCGAATTGACGAAGAGTCTTTCTTTGTTCGTCTGAGGAATTCAGTGAGCTGCTGAAGGTCAGAGCGATAGTTGCGGATCGTCTCGGGGGACGCGTTGCGTTCAACCTGGAGGTACATTACGAAAGCCTGGATTGCGTCTTCCATGCGTCAAAATCCTCAAGGGCTCGCTGACTTAGCGCACGACGCTTCTTCTCCTTGTCCTTTGTCTGCTTGGACAAGGGTGGAAAGAGACCAAAATTCGTATTCATCGGTTGGAAGTGACGAGGATCCGATGAGGCGACGTGGGATACGAGACACCCATGGGCTGTCGTGGGTGGCGGTGTAACCAAGGGTTCTCCAGCAAGGGCCCGCGCGGCGTTGATGCCAGCCAAGCCTCCCATAGCCGCTGATTCGGTATAGCCTTCCACACCGACCAATTGCCCCGCAAAGAAGAGGGAGGCGCGAGCCTTGAATTGCAGGGTGTTGAGCAGCAGGTGAGGCGAATTGATGAAGGTATTGCGATGTAGGCTGCCGTAGCGGAGAAATTCGGCTTGTTCCAGTCCGGGGATCATACGAAACACGCGTTTCTGTTCCGGGTATGTGAGTTTGGTTTGAAAGCCCACCAAGTTGTAACAGGTGCGATGGATATTTTCTGTCCGCAATTGCACGACCGCCGCCGGCTCCACGTCAGTCCGTGGATCTTTGAGACCCACCGGTTTCATCGGACCGAACTGCATCGTCTGGCGACCGCGTTCGGCCAGCACTTCAATCGGTACACAGGCCTCGAAATAGGGCGTCTTCTCAAATTCCTTCGGCTGTACCTTTTCTGCGGCCATCATGGCATCGTAAAAGGCATTGTACTGCTCTGCCGTCATGGGGCAATTTAAATAATCATCCCCGCCCTTGTCATAACGCGAGGCACGAAAAACAATGTCCATGTTGATCGAGTCGGCATCGACGATCGGCGAGATCGCGTCATAAAAATAGAGATGCTGGGACTTCGTCGCGGCACGGATAGCCTGTGAGAGCGTATCTGATGTTAACGGCCCGGTCGCGATGATGCACAAACAGTCAGAGGGGATCTCCGCGATCTCCTCGTGAAGAATTCTGATGTTTGGATGACCCTCCAGCGCATGGGTGATGTGCTGAGAAAAGACATCACGGTCAACCGCCAGCGCCGATCCTGCTGGTACCCGAGCTTGCTCGGCAGCGGCGATGATCAGCGAATTCAGCCGGCGCATCTCTTCTTTGAGGATACCCGGTGCGTTCAGTGGGTCTGACGAACCGAGCGAATTCGAGCAGACGAGTTCGGCCAGGTTTCCGGTCTTGTGCGCCTTCGTCATCTCTTTCGGGCGCATCTCGTAGAGCGTGACCTTGGCGCCACGATTGGCCGCTTGCCATGCGGCTTCCGACCCAGCCAGCCCTCCGCCGACGATGACAATGTCGTCACGCATGATCAGCATTCCTTGCAGTGAAAGGCGCTCATTCTAGGAATCGTGTTTTAGTGAAGTCAAGGCAAATGACTGATGAATTTGTGTTGCGTCCCTTACGTTCTTGTTGTTCATTTGTTCCTGGTCCGACAGACCTGTTCCGAGTTGTGCGACGAGTCTGTTCTGACAAGTCGAAGTACCTGTCACGAGTTTATTGAAGGGTTGTCTTTATCGGGTGAAGGGGTAGAATGTGGGCTTACGCGTCGACCCTTGTAGGTAGAGCAAGTGTAC
This sequence comes from uncultured Nitrospira sp., assembly GCA_964430555.1. Classification (GTDB taxonomy): domain Bacteria; phylum Nitrospirota; class Nitrospiria; order Nitrospirales; family Nitrospiraceae; genus Nitrospira_D. The sequence continues at coordinate 4,005 of CAYSFU010000129.1, forward strand.
TTATGGCATCGAAGAACGAACCCTATAAAGCCGAGGACGACTTGCGCGAGATCGACCATGCTGAAGAAGAGGCACGGAGGTAGCAGCAGGGTGGCGATAAACCTCAAGAGTTGTGGCCTGTGTCACGCGCGAAGAAGGTTCTCGTGGCGCTCGAGCAGTTTGGCAAGCATCCCTCTCCGGAGCTCCGACGATTCTTGCGCCCCCAAGAGGTACTGATTGCACAATTGGATCATGATCAGCTTTCGCATCAGGACCGTTTTCTCATCGGTCAGAAGCTCGCTGAGTTTAGTGACACCAGGCCCGGGGTTGGTGTGAAGGACGGCCTACCTGACATCACCTGGATCAGTATCCCTGGTGGGCAGGTGATGCTGAGAAGTATCAAACATGTGTTCCAGGTGAAACCCTTCAAGATCGCCAAATACCCCGTGACGAATGCACAGTTCGAGGTGTTTCTTAATGCAGAGGACGGCTATAAAAATGAGAAGTGGTGGGAGGACATGGAACAGAGCCAAGAAGCTGCTCAACCCGGTTGGCGAGAAGCCAATTGTCCACGCGAGACAGTCTCCTGGTATGAAGCGGTTGCCTTTTGTCGCTGGCTGAGTGACAAGACCGGGGCCAGCGTTCGTCTTCCCTCCGAGGCGGAATGGCAGCAGGCGGCGACAGGAGGAAACCCACAAGGCGAGTATCCCTGGGAAAGCGAGCGTGATATTTCTTGGTGTAACAGCGGAGAAAGTGACTTGAATCGTACAACCGCTGTCGGGATGTATCCTCAGGGGGCCACGCAACAAGGCGTGCTGGATATGGATGGAAACGTTTTTAACTGGTGTGTGAACTGGTGTGACGACTATGACGCAACAGGCAGGATTAGGGGCGGTTCCTGGACCCTCGACGTGGTGGACACACCGAGTATTTCCCGGCGCGATGCCTCCTACTACGCCGACGGACGGACCAACGGCCTGGGTTTTCGTCTCGTTCAGGACATTCCTTAACCCTTTGGAGGAACCGTTCTTCTATCGGTCTCGTTGCTTCAGTCGGTTGAGGGCTTCCTGATAGACGACGAGATCTTCTCGTTTCCCAATGGCGACGACTTCAACCAAGATCTCTTGGTCGAGGATCCGATACACGATACGGATCGATTTCTTGGCGGCGTAAAGTTTGTAGTAGCCGGTGAGGTCAAGGCCTGCTCGGTTCCCGAGATGCTCGCCAAGCCGTGGGGCGGTTTCGAGTTTTCTGAGCTGTTTGGCAACCGGTTCCTTTAGCGAACCGTCGAGTTGTCGAAAGTCCTCCGCCGCTGTAGCGGTCAGGACAATGCTATACCGCAAGACGTTGCTCCTGCAGCAACGTCTCTAGCGTGATGGGCTTCTTCCCTTTCTTGTTCTTGCGTATCCGTTGTGTTACGAGGCGGTGGATCTCCATGTGCTCCAAAAGATCGAGCGCCTCTGCCATCTTTTCATAGTCATCAACCGGCACAATCACGGCTTCGACACGATTGTTTTTGAGGACGACGACACGTCGACGGTGCTGTGATTTCAAATCAGTCAGCATTTTGCCGAAGGAACGCGCCACTCGAGATGCACTGAGAATTTCATCTTTCTTGTAGGCCACGGCCATGGTATTACCTCCTGGCTAATCATGCGTGTAATGTAGCGTATAATTCTGCGCTCTCACAAGCGTATGCGTTCGATGGACTCACAGGAGTTTGAGTAGAGTCTTGGTTAGCAGTGATAGTGTCGTCGCTTCAGATTGTGTGAGTGCCTTACATCTTCATCTTCGGGTAAGAACGCCGAACTCACTTGGTGAGATATCTTGTGCTGGAATCCCCGCGTTGACTGCTCCTGGGGCGCAGTGCTAGAGTTCGCCATCTTTTCTCGTCGCTTCTCAGATTTTGGGCGATTAGCTCAGTGGTAGAGCGCTTCCTTCACACGGAAGAGGCCACAGGTTC
>CAYSFU010000130.1:0-5931 GCA_964430555.1 uncultured Nitrospira sp.
GGCAATCTGGTCTGGCGCATCATGTGTGAAGGGGCCATCCTGCTCTTCAGTCTTCATGAGCTGCTGGTGAGCATTGATACGCGGACAGGGTTGCTAGTGCGGCAGGGGAAGCGCACTGAAGAGTGAGACTCCTTTTCCGTGCACTGTGGCTGATATTGACCCCGCTTCTCTCGTGAGAGAAGCGGTACTCGCAGTTCTATTCACTCCATTATGGACTGGCAGGAAAACTCAAGGAGGGGAACTCTGAGATATAAAGACGGGAAACAACGGTAGAGGACAGAAATGAATGAGACTGCTATATGCATCGTTCACTCGAGCGTTAATGAGAAGCGTTCAGTTTTCCTCGTGGTTCGATATTTTGTCTATCCAGATGTTCAAGACTTCTGATTGCCGCGTCTGGCATTGTATCTTGGATTTTCGTACACCAACTCGGCCCGTTCATGCTCCGCCCATAACCGCACACCATAGATTTCTTGTAACTCTTGTTTGGCTTTCTCGTCGCCCTTTCTCGCCTTTCGAAACAAACGCTGGCGATTAAGGTCTTCTTCTTCTTGACTCAGGGACCACTGTGCTCCCATTTCAGCTCCTTTGTTGTAATGCGTTCTTTCCGTGATGGTGTCTTAGCGGAGGGGGGTTGTACACGAGTTGGACTCCCAATTCAAGGTGGGAAGAACCTGAGCCGCTCTGAAAATTGTCCGGGATGGTACTTGCAGACTCCAGGGGGCATAACAAGGGTGAGGTGGGAGCGATTCATTCTTTTGCTATTTGTTCCATCCCTCCCATATATGGCCGTAACACCGACGGAATTTCCACCGATCCGTCAGGTTGTTGAAAGTTTTCCAGGATTGCTACCACGGTTCGCCCAACGGCTAGGCCGGAACCGTTGAGTGTGTGGACAAAGTCTGGCTTCGTCTCCTTCTTTCCTCCAGCGGGCCGATATTTGATGCCTGCGCGCCTGGCCTGAAACGATTCGAAATTGCTGCAGGACGAAATCTCTCGATACTGTTGTTGAGATGGGAGCCACACTTCAAGGTCATAGGTCTTGGCGGCAGAAAATCCCATGTCTCCGGAGCAGAGCGCCATCACACGATAGGGAAGAACCAAGTCCTGCAAGATCGATTCTGCGTGTCCTGTCAGGCGCTCAAGCTCTTCATAGGACCGATCGGGCGTTGTGAACGCGACCAGTTCCACCTTGTTGAATTGGTGGAGGCGTATGAGACCTCTGGTATCTTTTCCGTAGGATCCTGCCTCTCGTCTAAAGCAAGGCGTATAGGCGGTATACCGCAGCGGTAACCGGTCTCCGCTCAGGGTTTCTTCACGGTGCAGATTTGTGACCGGTACCTCTGCGGTGGGGATGAGGAAATAGTCTTCGTCTTTCAGACGAAAGAGATCCTCCTCAAATTTTGGAAGCTGACCGGTACCTGTCATCGTCGGTCGATTGACCATGAGTGGCGTGATCACCTCTCGATACCCATGGTGGGTCGTGTGTCGATCAAGCATGTAGTTGATCAATGCACGCTCAAGTCTGGCACCGGCTCCAATCATGACGGAAAATCTGGCTCCGGTAATCTTTGCGGCTCGATCAAAATCTAGAATGCCGAGGTGTTCGCCGATTTCCCAATGGGGTTTGGGAGAACAGGACAAAGAGGGTACAGCTCCCCATCGACGAACTTCAACGTTCTCTGATGCATCGGCTCCTACCGGGACGGAGGCATGTGGGAGGTTTGGGATGCGAAGGGCGACATCGCTCAATGCCTCCTCGACGGTTCGCAACGTTCCTTCGGCCTCTTTGATGCGGTCTCCCACCTGCTTCATCGCAGCCATGGCGGTTTCAGCCGGCTCCTTGGCCCGGCGTAGACGGGCGACTTCTTCAGATCCCTTATTGAGTTCGAATCGGAGCTGCTCGACCTGCGTTGTGATCGCGCGTCGTTGATCGCTTAACTGCTGGATGTCATTCCACTGGACATCATTTCCGCGTCGACCCAGTGCGGTGCGGATGTGGTCAAGATTGTCGCGGAGCTGTTTGAGGTCGTGCACAGGATATCCTTTAAAAAGCGGATGGAATCTAGCATCTAGGTTTCCGAGAGTCAACGAAACGGCCAAGATGCCGCATCTGATGACGCTCCTTGCCAGGGGACGAGGTTTGACATCAATCGGGCATGAGGGAGAGGATAGACGCGATGCGCCGGATTTCCAATCCCCCTACTCCCTTTGAGACCCAGCATCGCGAACTCCTTGAGCCTGCGGCTGTCACCAAGCCGATGCTCTATGCAGACGAGAGTCGAGAGATCTTGAGCCGGAACGATAGCCCTGACTTGCCGTTTCGTTGGAGTGTCAATCCCTATCGTGGCTGCTTTCATGCCTGTGCCTATTGCTATGCTCGTCCGTCCCATGAGTATTGGGGGTTTGGGGCCGGAACCGATTTTGAAAACAAGCTCGTGGTCAAGGAGGATGCGCCGCGGCTGCTTCGGCAGGCGTTTGAGAAAACGTCGTGGCAGGGAGAGCAAATTCTGTTTTCGGGAAACACGGACTGCTATCAACCGCTCGAAGCAAGCCATGGATTGACCCGTGCGTGTCTGGAAATCTGTGCCGAGTATCGAAATCCGGTGGTGATTATCACGAAGGGGGCGTTGGTCCTTCGTGATCTCGATATTCTTGTCAGACTGCAACGAGAGGCGTGGGTCCTGGTGTATTTCAGTATTCCATTTTCATCCGATGAGGTGGCTCGCAAGATAGAACCACAGGCTCCGTCGATCACCAAGCGGTTTGCTGCCATGAGCACGCTGGCAGCAGCCGGTATTCCGACGGGTCTCTCGATTGCTCCTGTCATTCCCGCTGTGAATGAGGAGGATATTCCGGACTTGCTTGAGCGAGCGCAGCATGCCGGGGCCTGTACGGCCACCTACAGTCTGTTGAGATTGTCAGGGAGTGTGGAGTCGGTGTTCATTGATCGGATTGCAGAGGCCTTCCCGGAACGGATTGGGAAAATCACCAATCGTCTCCGTGAGGTGAGAGGCGGAACGTTAACGGAAAGCCGGTTTTTTAAGAGGCGAGAGGGGAAAGGGCCTCATTGGAAATTGATTGAACAGCTTTTTCAACTTGCAAAGCGGAAGGTGGGATTTTCTGAAGATGGTCTGAATTCCATTCCACTGACATTCCGCCGGCCAGGTCGCGAGCAACCGTCTTTATTTTGATATGGAGGAGGTAGATGAAACATAATCCAGGCTTCTTACGACTCGTGGAGCAGGCGAAGCAACGAGTGAAGGAATGTCGTGTGGTAGACGTGAAGGGACGTCTGGACCGTGGTGAGCGGTTCCATTTTATTGATGTCCGTGAGGATTATGAATTTGCCAAGGACCACGCCAGAGGGGCTCAACATCTTGGGAAGGGAATTCTTGAGCGGGATATCGAGTCGAAGGTTCCCGATAAACAGGACTCAATCGTGCTGTATTGTGGAGGAGGCTATCGATCAGTGCTGGCTGCCGACGCGTTGCGACAGATGGGATATGAGAATGTGTTCTCGATGGATGGAGGGATCCGTGCCTGGCGGGAAGCTGGCTTCCCGCTGGAATAACGAAGCTCTGTTTCGTCAAGACTACTTGTTGACTCGATCAAACTCCTTAATGACCTGATCCGTGAGATCAATCGTATCCTTGTTGTAGATCACGATCTTGACGGTCTGCTCGCTGCCTTTATCGACGACGAGCGCGACTCCGCCTTTTTCAGCGACCGTTTGGGTTGCGGCGGAGATTTTCTTCATGTACTCATCGACCAATTCTTTCTGCTTCTTCTGGAGTTCCTGATTAAATTCTTGCGCGCGTTTCTGGAAATCCTGGACCTTCGTTCGGAATTGCCCCTCTTTGTCTTTCTTTTCCGTATCGGTCCATTTGGGGGCCTGTTCCTTCAGCTGTTTCTCGGTATTGCGGAGCTCTTCTTCATCTTTGCCCAGGAGTCTCTGTCTGCTCGACACATATTCCTTCAGCCCGTCAAGCGCCCGTTTCCCTGCTTTGGATCTTTCCAATACCGATTGCGGATCCACGACCCCCATCTTAAATTCGGCAGCGTGGCTGGATGAAGCAAAGAGGAGAGGACTGGAAACAAGCAGCACGACAAGAAAGAGTGCTCGAACAGCAGAAATGAACATAGCGTCTCCTGTATGTGGTCAATAAAACGAAGAAACATCCGCAGAATAACTGTGGATCAATTAATCTGTCAAGCGAATGATCGGTTACCAGGAATCAAAGCTAATGGGTTCTTCGCGAACCCAGATTTCAATTCCGTGCTGCCATTTCAATCGTCGTGCGACCGCGCTCAGGGCTCGTTCATCCGCGTGAGTGGGATCGAACGGATCACGAACTTTCTGCAGCTTTTCCTTTTTGAGCGGAGGCTTATACCCAAGATCTTTCATCGCAAGGGCCACAAGATTCAATTGGAAGAAACGAGGTGTTTGATTGAGCTCCACCAACGTGTCTTCGGTTGGCTCGGTCGAAGCACGATGTACGCGGTAGAGTTCAAGGACTCGGTTTTTCAAGTGGGCTCGTTGTGATTCTGTGAGTTCAAGCAGGGCCAACTCGACCAGGAGGGCGTTCGTCGCGCCATTGAACGACGGCATATCGAACAGCTTACTGAGAAATCCCATTGAAATCCTCGCAGCAAGATCCTGATGTCGTGACGGGCAGCTCTTTCCTTTCAGGAAAGGCGTGAAGGTTTCGGGAGAGTGTACTGAAACAGGTGGGGTTTTTCTAGACTGCAAAACAAGGGAGCCAAGGAGCAAGCGAAATATGATCGGCATCCAGCTACTTAGAAGAGTTCTTTGATTCTGAGTTGTGATGTCTACCGCTTTCTGGATGGCTTTACGCGTGATATGCATACCGACCGAGGTCATGCCTTCCTTGACCTTCTTTGAAGGCGGCACCTATAATCCTGCTATCCATTGGTTGTAACGCACTGATTTCAACGCGAAAAATGGCTGAATTCACCCACTTTAACGAATCGGGTCGGGCTCGGATGGTCGACATCAGTGCCAAGGCTCAGACTGAACGGTTAGCCATGGCTCAAGCCAAAGTCTTCTTGCTTCCCGAAACCCTTGAAAGGATTCAACGAGGCAAGATCGCCAAGGGCGATGTCTTGGCTGTCGCTCAGGTCGCCGGTGTGATGGGCGCGAAGAAGACGCCGGATCTCATTCCCATGTGTCATCCCATCTTGCTTACCAGCGTCGATATCGTCTTCAAAGAAGAACTGCAGCCGGATCCAACAGGCCGCTGTTCCATTACCATTACGGCCACCGCCAAGACGACGGGTCCGACGGGAGTCGAAATGGAAGCCATGACAGCTGCAACGGTCGCGGCGTTGACCATGTATGATATGTGCAAGGCGGTCGATCGAGGAATGAGTTTGAGTGAAGTTTGTCTCCTGTCGAAATCAGGCGGGAAGTCAGGCGCCTACACCAGGGAAGGTTAAGGTCAAGGTTACGCAATGATGGTGACGATCAAGTTATTTGGTCTGACAAAAATGCTGGCAGGCAATCAAAGCTCCCTGTCGTTGAATATCGCAAATGGTGGGTTGGTCAAGGACTTAGTCGGTGCAATCGAGATCAGCCACCCCGTAATCGGAGAGCTCATTCAAAAAAAGAAGGTGTTGGTGTCGGTGAATCAGGACATTGCGCATGAAGACACGATGATCAGTGATGATGCCGAGGTCGCCCTCTTGCCGCCATTTGCAGGAGGATCGACGCTTGAACCGACCGACGACAGCCGATTCGTCCGTGTGCAGAGGGAGAATTTTTCTCTCGATGAGGAACTTGATCGAGTGCGGAGCCGATCGAAACGGATTGGGGGGATTGCTACGTTCCTGGGCATTGCGCGCGATCGATCCCGAGGGCGAGATGTCGATGGGATTACGTTTGAGCACTATGAAGGGATGGCACAGAAG
>CAYSFU010000131.1:0-5884 GCA_964430555.1 uncultured Nitrospira sp.
ACTGCCTGCTGTTTGTGCGGGAAGATGGGATGCCGATTACGGAATATTTGCCGGAGGGTCACGAAGGTCGCGAGATATACGGGGTGATTACCGATCCAAGTCCTAACAAAGGTCGTGCCCTCAAGAACAAAGCGCTCCCAGTTCTCACTGCCCAGGACGAATCAGCCACGGCGTCATCGATATGATACGGCATCATGGTGATTTGAGATGCTGGCTTGCCGGCTCCTTGCTGATGAGTTGCTCCCTCGTGGCCTCAGCACAGGCTGCTGCGCCGAGCGCTCCGAATCCGTCGACCTTCAATGAAAAAGAGCTCTTCGCCTACAAAGGCAAAGGGCATGGGAGTGCGGCAGGACAGGTGTTCTTGCGGGCCGCTTCAGGCAAAGCCGTCACGCAGGCCGGTGCATCGATCTTTTTGATCCCCATCTCATCCCATACGCGCGCGTGGTTCGACAAGCAGGTGAGAGAAAGTTCCTGCCCGTCAAAGGGTAGGCCGTCATCCTCTGAGGCCTCTGTGACTCAGAGCTCAGCCGTCGAATGCCTTCGGACGGTCATGGACCAATTACTGACCGACAAACGCTTGCTTCCTTATCTGCGTGTGACGCGGGCCAACCCGACCGGTCATTTTTGGTTCACGAAAGTTCCCGCCGGCCGCTATTACGTGGTCAGCCTGCTGGAAGGCAGTAGTGGCGCCCATCAAGATGAACGGGCCGTGGGCATCGCCTGGTTGACCCTTGAGCTTGATGCTGATGAAAAGGCGACGAACCTGGTAGTCACCGATTGCAAAAGCAGCCTCTGTTGAGCTGCCGCCTCCTGAGCTGTGCATTTCGTGAATGCGTTGAGCGCACTCGTGGGTAAAAACCATCTGGGCTCTTTCTTCGTTTTTGTTGCGTTCGCTTCACGCTTCACACACGACGAGCGACGGATATTGTCGTAGCGCCGTTTGCAGTAGACACGCTCATGAATACTGCAAGATCCGAATCCAGCCATGAGGTAGGCGATGAGAATTCTGCTGGTTGAAGATGACGCGGATCTGGCTCAGTTCATCCGAAAAGGATTGAAAGAAGAGCAGTACGCGGTCGATGTGGCCACCGACGGCGAAGCGGGTTTAACCCTGGCGTTGGACAACCCCTACGATCTCGTGATCCTCGACATCATGCTGCCTAAGCTGGATGGCCTGACAGTCTGCCGCCGTATCCGTGACAGAGCTATCTCCACCCCCGTGCTTTTGTTGACGGCGCGCAACACCGTTGAGACCAAGGTCTCTGCCTATGATACGGGTGCGGATCAATTTTTGGAGAAGCCGTTCGCATTCGTGGAATTGCTCGCGCGAGTCCGGGCCCTCTTGCGGCGAAGCAGCTCCCAACAACTTGCTCATCTTCAAGCAGCCGATCTTCGATTAGATCCGGCTGCGCACCGTGTCTGGCGCGCCGGTCATGAAATTGCTCTCACCAATAAGGAGTATGCGCTTCTCGAGTTTCTGCTGAGGAACAAGAATCGCGTGCTCACTCGAACGGCCATCATCGAGCATGTGTGGGACATCAGTTATGATCCGATGACGAATATCGTCGATGCCCATATCCGTGCCCTCCGTGCCAAGATCGATCGAGATTATTCCCCTCCCTTGATCGCCACGGTTCGCGGCGCCGGATACATGCTCGAAGAGCCGGACGTCTCCGCATGAAATCGTTGCGTAGCTTGATCAGTTGGTCCGCGTTCGTCTTGATGGCCGGGCTTCTCCTATTTTCCGGACTCGTGTATGCCGCCAGTGAAACGTTGTTGCAACGGTTCGTCGACGGACGCCTGCTGGTCTTGGCGGAGACTTTGGCCGAGTTTGTGGAGCAATATCCGGATATCCTCGAAAGGCATGACCGCGCCATCGCCCCCACGAATGAATTGACCCAAAGCCCGACGGAACAGCATGTGTTGCCCGATGTCACGCACGCCCTTCGGATCTTTTCGACAGATGGCCGACTTCTGTGGAGCAGCCCCCATGCGTCCCCGCAAGATTCCCTGTCGCCCCGTGTGTTGGAGCGAGTCAGGATTTCAACCCTCGTCTTCGACACGCTGACCGCGCCGGACGGCACTCCTGCTCGACATCTCTTCCTACCTCTTGTCGTACAGGGTGGTCGCCTTCGATACGTGTTGCAGGCGGAAACATCCTTGCTGCACCATCAAGAAACGCTCCGCGGGCTTGTGTTTTTACTCAGCCTTGGATCAGGCGCCACGCTGTTTATGGCTTGGGTGGGAAGCCTCTGGTTGGCCCAAAAAGTGCTGTCTCCGATCGAGACGCTGTGCAAAGGAGCCGAGACCATGTCGGAAGCCGACCTCGGAAAACGCTTGGCGCTCGATTCACCCTATCGAGAATTTCGGCGACTCACCCAGGCGGTCAATTCTGTCTTGGATCACTTTCAGCGTGGAAGTGAAGTCCAGCGAAACTTTTGTGAAATCGCCGCCCACGAAATGAAAACGCCTCTGACGATCCTTCAGGGCAACCTGGAAGTGGCACTCATGAAAGCCCGAACGACGGACGAATATCATGAGGTGCTGCTCAATAACCTCCAGCAGGTCGACCGACTCATCGCGTTAACCCGCCCCTTATTGACCCTGGCGAAGTTCACCAGCAGTAAGCCTCCCGTCAACCTCGTCCCGCTCGCCCTGGAGCCGTTGATTCAAGAGCTCATCGATGAATTGAGGCTCTTGGCGGATGACCATCAGATCACGTTGACGTTCGAGGCTCACCCAGTGCCTTCCGTGCTCGGCGATGCACAGTGGCTCAAGCAAGCTCTGATCAACCTGTTAGACAACGCGCTACGGTACACACCCACAGGCGGATCCGTGACCGTTCGTCTATACACAGTCGGACATGAAGTTGCCATTGCCGTCGAAGACACGGGCCATGGCATTGAGCCGGAAAATATTCCGCATCTCTTTGAGCGCTTCTATCGAACCGACTGGGCGCGGGCGAAAGACGCCGGCGGGACTGGTCTTGGACTTCCCATTGTGAAGGAAATCATGGAAACCCACAGCGGAAGCATTTCCGTCACCAGCGACGTCAACAAGGGTTCCGTCTTCACCCTGAGACTACCGGCGCTTGCGCAGCAAGCCGTACAAGCCTAGGCTCAGGATTCATGACGTTTGAGGATTTTCTCTGGAGAGCGGAAGTCGGTCACTGCATTCCGCCACACAAGAGCCTGAAGAAAAAGCCTCGGTACACAAGCATCATAAGATCGAGATCTTGTGCGGTCTCCTCAAGACTAGCGACACATCCCTATGCGCGATGACCGCTGTGCGCACCGTTGGCTTGGCCACCGGACTCGCAACCACCTGCACCATCTCTCTCAAAGAATGAGGTTTTGACACCTTCACAGCTTAGGACTTAGATATCTTCGAACCTAACGCCTCACGGTATATCAGCGGTTGGTACATGCGAGGGAGGCAATCCTATGTGCCCAAAATTGTCCCTGTTTCACAGGTATTTCTGTCACGAATCGCTTGGCCGTCGAGAGAGAATGATTGTTTTCCGTTGATTTCCCAGCAGTTACAGATACCTTCTGGATTGAAATTCTACTTGCATAATGAAGAACTCTTCATGATCTCCTCATGGCGGCTTCATCTTGAAGGCGTATACCTTAGATAAAGAAAAGGGGGTGAACAACCATCATGATCTCTTTTATTGAAGTATTTATCTTGGTCAGCATCTTCGGAGTGCTGTACACGATGTTGCAGCTCTCGCGAGGGTAATCGGAGCCGCCCAGTTAGCGGGTAGTGACCCTGACTGGACGGTAGATTTCGGTATTGAAGTGGGAAGGTCTATCTCCCTTTGGAGGACCTGGCAGAAACCTACCAATGGTTTCACTGGGGAGAGGACAGGCGATGTAAGGAACGAATCCTTTCGACCTTCCAGCAGGATCACACTAGGTATGCAAAAGACAGTGGTGAAGAGGGGTGCTGTCTGAAAAGCAGGATGTGGCTCGATCGCAGCCGCCGTTGTCTTTCGGAATAAGCCCAAAGGAGAGTGTGGAATTCATTCCACAAATGACCGAACCTCTCTCTGTACTCTGATCATGAAACTGTCCCACGATTCAACGGCTGTCGATCTCCCCGTTACTTTCTTTCCTTGATCGCTCGTTCAACTTCCCGTCCTGCCTCACGGGCTTTGATGGAATCGCGGCGATCATGCTGTTTCTTTCCCTTTGCCAATCCGAGTTCCACCTTAGCCTGTCCCCGCTCTGAGAAATAGATTCGGAGAGGAATCAGCGTGAGCCCTTTTTGCTGAGTTTTCCCGAGGAGTTTGTTGATCTCCTTCCGATGAAGGAGCAGCTTGCGAGTCCTCATCGGATCGTGATTCATGATATTGCCGTGACTATAGGGACTGATGTGGCAATGGTGGAGAAAGACCTCGCCCTCCTTGACACTTGCATAGCTGTCCTGGAGGTTCACGCGCCGATCGCGAAGAGATTTCACCTCCGTGCCCTTGAGGACAATCCCGGCTTCAAACTTTTCCTCAATAAAGTAGTCGTGGTAGGCCTTTCGATTGGTGGCCACGACCTTCTGCTGATCCTCTTTGTCTTTCGCCATCCTCGACACCAAACCTTATTACCTTGATCTCGCTCTTCGCGAACGCCTATGATGCCACATGGCTCGCCCCGGGACCCTCGATTCCTTCGGCACGATTCTATCCGGTCTATCCAAACGGCTTGGTCTTGAATCGCGACTAGTGGAACTGCGCTTGCAGCATCAATGGCGCGAGATCGTTGGTGAACCCATGGCGTCCCACACCTGGCCTGCCCAGATTCGCTTCAAAAAGTTATATTTGATCGTCAGGAATTCCGTCTGGCTTCAGCAATTGACCTTTCTCAAACCGGCTCTGGTCGCGAAACTACAGGCAGACGCAGGTCCGGAACTCGTCGCTGACATCGTCGGGCGCGTCGGAGAGCTTCCGAACGATATGGAGTCGCCCGCTGTCGATCTCAGTCCCGACGTCCGATCGGCGCAATCCGAGGGCTCTTGGGCTGAGGTCGTCACCCATACCACGATCATCCAAGACCCCTCCCTTCGTGAGCGATTTAGAGAGGTGATATCGCGATACCCCGTTCAGGTTCCGCCTCAACCGGCAAGGGGTCCGTCACGCGCCCCTTAAACAAGACCCGTGTCTCGCCGGACATACGTCCGTCCTGTGGCATAAGGCCCAGACCACCGTCTTCTTCTTGATCCAATAATCGATAATATCCACGCATGGATGTTCGATAGTCTTTCACAACGTCCTCGTCCCCAGCCAGATACTTGGCGAGGACATCCGGATCGGTCCAGCCATGATCATCAAAGACGTAAATTACGATCTGCTTGTAAGGCCCACCAGGATCACCGGGCGTTGTCGGATAGATCTTCATCCGAGCAAAATCATGCGTGTGATGACCGACCTTTCGAAAGCGCTTGACCAACGCCTCAACCTCTTCATCGGTTGTACCGCGAGGAACGTCCGTCGTGACGAGTACGCCTGATTGTGCGCCGACGGTATAAGGAGGGATCGATCGATCGGGACGGCTCAGATACATGCCCCCCCAGATCAAGACGAACGACCCGATAAAGACGCCAAGCGCGAACTTGACGACAATGTCGAAGGGCTTCTTCGTCTTTGGGTCACTCGGGAGCATACAAGAAGAGGACGATTTGGACATGGAACGATCGGTGGCTTGATCCGATTAGTTCTCGGGCGCGTCTTCCGATGCGGTGTCCTCTCGCTCGGCGGCGTCTGCCAATCTGGCCACTGCGACGACTCGGTCTCCTTCGTCATCGAGATCGAGAATCCGAACACCCTGAGTATTCCGGCCGATTTCTCGGATATCATCAACCTTGCATCGCAGCACTTTCCCCTGCGCGGCCA
>CAYSFU010000132.1:0-5815 GCA_964430555.1 uncultured Nitrospira sp.
AAGCTGATGTTCTGTCCGGACAACGATCCGCACTCCTGTGCTCTCTACTACTATACTGAGCCAGGCGATCATATCGGCTTTCATTACGATACGTCCTACTATAAAGGCGCACGCTATACCATTCTCATGGGGCTGGTGGATCGATCAACGCAATGCAAGCTCGTCTGTGAGCTCTTCAAAGATCATCCGAGCCAGCAATCGCGTCATCTTGAGTTGATCACTGAACCCGGGGATATGGTGATTTTCAACGGGGATAAGCTCTGGCATGCGGTGACTCCGCTTGGAGAGGGTGAAGAGCGAATTGCATTGACGATGGAATATGTCACGAACCCTGAGATGGGGACTGTCAAGCGGTTGTACTCAAACCTCAAAGACTCCTTCGGCTATTTCGGCTTTGCCGCGGTCTTCAAGCGAGCGCTGGGGCTGGACCGATCCAAGTGATGGTATATCACCCGTAGCCTGTTCATTTTCCCTGATTCATTGCACATCCTCTGGTCATGTCGTCTTGAGAGCTCGGTGGAGGATGCCGCAGAGGTCTCGTTTCACCCATGGTTTTGTGACACGGGCGAATGCGGTTAATGCTCCAAGCTCTCGATCCGAGGCTGTTAGGACGATTACGGGAAGTGTGGGATGGGAGACGCGGAGATTGTCCAAGATCGAGCGGCCGTCTCCGTCAGGGAGTCCGAGATCAAGCAGAACCACGTCGTAGGTCGTCTGTGTAATTGCGGCAAAGGCTTGACGACAAGTCGGCACGCACTTGACCTGACATCCTTCGAATTCCAGTAAATCTTGAAGAGCCAATGAGATATCAGGATCATCCTCGACAACTAAGGCGGAATGCGCCGTCCTGTGTTTTCCCCTTTCATTTGTAGAGTGAACGGGCTCTTGCGCATCGCCAGATGCCGCATGTGACGGACTCGTTGTTGCGTCGAGATAACGGGATTCAAGATAGATCGTCTTCCTCGGCTCTGCTTCAGTGACCGCCATCGTCATATTGTGCTCCATTTCATGGATTGAGCCTAGGGCTGAACTGAAACTATGCGCTGTTTCTTGATCTATCAAGCAATCTCCATTCCCAGGATAAAAGTCGATACCCACATGCTAAGTGCCTGATTCTTCTTTGTGTCGGATGATCCAGCCGTTGGGGTGATAGACAAGACTGTATCGGACTGACGCAAGGGCTGTCTCATATGAGACAGGGGAGTTGTCTCAGATGAATGAGAATTGGTTCGGGAGGGCTACTGATGTAGATGTTTCATTGCGGCTGCACACAGGACGATAAAGAATCCCATCCAGAGGGCCGCTCGCTGAAAGGGGATGGCCTCATAGGACTCTCCCTCTTCCGCCTCGTCATCTGACTTGAAAATCACGGTGTAGAGAAACAGCGTCAGGAGACCAAGTACGAGGAGTAGTTTGATCATGAAGACCATGAGATATTTGGAATGATGCTGTACTCCGTTACCCGTTTGCGAAATCAGGACCTGATTGACGTAGTGAAGATTGACTCCTCCCGTGAACAGGAGGACGACGAGTAAAATACCGGCGACTTTTTTATAGTATCGATAAAAAACGTCCGTGATGGGCTTAATGTAATCTTTTGGTACAGCCTTCTCCAGACCTGGGGTGACTGCCATCACGAGAAAGGCCAGGCCGCCGATCCAAATGATCGCGGAAAGCAAATGAAACCAATGGTTGATGATCGGAATCAGGATATTGAGATCGGTCGCAATACTTTCGAGGGTATCCATAGTGTCGTTATTCGTGAAGCGTGTGAACCTCTGTGGTGAACGTTCATAACTCTGTCTTGTGTAACACGTGGTACGAGCGACGAGAGACCGCTAGAATTTGAAAACCGGTGCGTCGTTGCCGAACCGCTTTTTTCGCAGTTCCTCCATCAAATCAACGGTGATCGTCTGTACGTTATGCTCACGCGCGTGCTTCTCAACGCCTTTCTTCACCATGGCACGGAGAAAGTACGGAATACGGCTCAATCTGAGTGCGGAGGCTTCGTCCCACACCACTTCGGTCTCTTCTGCGACGTTGAACGCCACTTTGATCTTTTCACCGCCCTTGGGTTCGTACAAGCACCACTGATCCTCATCAAGCCAGTCGCCATGGTCCACATAAGGACGGGCGCGGCAACCGCCGCAGATGTCGCTGTATTCACAGTCTCCGCATTTCCCCTTCAGTTGGGGGTATCGAAATGAATTGAAGATGTCTGACTGTTCCCAAAGGTCGACGAAGCTCTGTTCACGAAGATTTCCTGCTGATAACGGCATATAGGGGCATGGCGTAAGTTCGCCGTTCGGCGTCACTCGGGCGTAATTCGTCCCGGCCAGACATCCGCCTCCCATGTATCCGGTTGCCTTCGTGATCGGAGAGTTGGGATCTTTCTCGTAGGCGAGCCGTTTAAAGTGCGGGGCACAACGGGCACGGACCAGCATGCCGTTGTAATTATCCTGGCAGTCGATCAGATAGCCGAGCACCTCTTCATACTGGGCAGGGGTGATGTCGGTGAGTTCTTCACCTCGGCCTGTGCACACCATAAAGAAGACGTTGAGTACCAGGGCTCCGAGTTGGTGAGCCCAGGCGATGACGTCCGGCAGCTCCTTGTAATTCATCGGCTGTGCGCTGAAATGGACTTGGAACTGCAGGCCGTTCCGTTTACTCGCTTCAATACCCGCAACCGCAGCTTCCCAGGCGCCAGGGACACCGCGAAAGGCGTTATGTTTGGCGGCGTCCAGCGAATCAATGCTGATCCCAACGCCCATGACGCCGATCTCTACCAGAGTCTTGGCCATCTGATCGTTGATCAGCATGCCGTTCGTACCAAAGACCACCATAAACCCGAGTTTCACGGCGTAGCGTGCAATGTCGAGAATATCGGGACGGACCAGCGGCTCTCCGCCGGTAATAACCAAGAGGCACCCTTTATTGACTTGGGCGATCTGATCAATCAGCCGGTAGCATTCTTCGGTGGTGAGTTCGTCGTCACCACCTGCGGCTTTTGTTGTGGCATCGAGATAACAGTGATCGCATTTCAGGTTGCAGCGCTTGGTGAGATTGAGTGCGACGAGGTAGGGTTTGAAGTCATCGACGGTTCGCCCATCGAGGGGGGCGTCACTCGTGTTGAGAGTCGGGGGAAAGAAGCGGGTGACTTGTTGTGGCAAGGAACCCAGAGTTTCTGAAATGCCGTTAAAAATTGGGAGCGATTTACCCATGGCATTGTGCGCGTGGTGCTGAGACTGAAGATCCGTCAGAAAAAGGCGCCGAGGGGCAGCACCACAAGCTCAGCACGCAAAACTTATGCGCGTCCCTTTCCGGTGAGGTCAGCGATCATATCTTTGAGATTGCCGGTCTTCATCGCTTCCGCCATATAGTCTTTCGCTTGCTCAATGCCTTCGTTTGCAACCTCGAGCGTGATCACGGTCGCACCGATTTTCTCGGCATGCTTGAGAATCAGGGCTTTCGTGCAATCACGCATGAAGCCTTCCGGAGCCCGATCTAATCTGGCCTGTGCGTCGCTCGTCCAGGTATAAGGTGACGAGCTTTCTTCGTGGCCGTTCGTTCCATTCCCATTCTCATTGGCCGACGTCAGCACCTCTTGCGCAGCAGGGGCGGTGCCGGTGCCCTTGTTGGAGAAAATCGGTGTGTAGTCTTCATCTGCCGCTTCTTTGATCATTGGAGCCGCGTATTCGAGGGTGATGGTCGTCATTCCCAGTTTTCGCGCGGTCTTTTCAATTCTCGCTTTGGCTCGCCTTCGCTGAAAACCAGCCGGGACGGCACGGATCGACTCTTTGGCATCCTTGGTCCATTGCATCGGCACATCGTCGTAGGCGACGTCTGTTTCCAGCTCCCCTTCCGTGGTTGCCGCCACTTCAAAAATTTTCTTGTCGACTTGTTTGAATTTGGCCCCATCGGCACTGCATACGGGGCATCTAACGGGCGTGTCACCTTTTCCGATGTATCCGCACCCGTCACACACGAAATAGGTCTGTGCCATACGGTCCAGGTAAGCCTGCGTCGATGCGCTGACTTCCTTTGGTTTTTCTTCCACGATTTGGGTCATGATTCCGCTCAAGGTCGGACCCATGAGGTCTTGGGTTACTGCCTCGTCGGCCTGCATCCTATCGCGATCAATCCCTGCGGCATCCAAGCTTCCGCCAAGCGCTCGCATTGCGTCCATGGCGCCTTTCGGAAGAATGTGCCCCACCGCAGCATCTACTACCGTATTGCTGATAATCGTGTGTCCCTTCTCAATGGCATATCGATGAATGGCGGTTTTGGCCACGCCACGAGCAAAGACGGGAATCTTTTCCATCCGCCGCAACGCTTCTTCCGTCCAGGCGATGGTGTATTCGGCCTGTGTATCGATCGGAGGAACATATTTACGGTTGGAAATCAGGACATTGCAGGGCGCACTGCGCAACAGATTCTCGGTGTTGCTGCCGACGTCCATATCCTCATCGCTGTGGACACCGATGCGTCCGACGATCAGCAAGGCCGGGACATCCTTTCGGACGTACTGAATGATTTTTTCAAATGCCTTGCCGTCGAGAAGTGTGGTCTTGAGGTCGGTCTGTTCGGCCTGTGCAATTTCACGGGAGATATCCAGATGGGATTGATAGATCTTTGCCAGTCCGCTATCGATAATCTCCTCGTGCAGCTTTTCTTGTTCCTTGAAACGGAAGACCTTGCCGGCTTCTTCATTGAGCACGCCGGAAATACTGTGGAAGGCGGCGTAGTGGAAGTAGGGATCAAAGGCCGAGATCGCCTCAACTGGGATGTTGAGTGCCTTGCCGATCGCGAGACCGGTCATCAATCCGCCGAACGAATAAGGACTTCCGTCAACGGCCACGACAATTTTGCCGCCCGTGATCGGTTGGGTGTTTTTGATGATGAGCATATCGGAGTTGCGAACACGGCGAACGACCCGTTCGGTATTACTCCCGATCACGCTATCCTTGACGGCTCCGACGCCCAATGCGCCCATGATGACGAGATCGTACCCGTTGGTATTGATGTCTTCTGACAAGACCTTCCAGTTTCGTCCCTCAAGCGATCGGCGTTCGATCGGCAGGTTGGCCTCATTACACTTCTTGTCGACATAATCGAGATACGAATCGGTGATGATCTGGAGGCCCCGCGTGATCAGTGAATCATGAATCTGACGTTGGCGGTCGAGCTCTGTTTCATCGTGGTATTCCTCCGGCAAGCCGGCTTCCATCTGCTTGAAGCGTTTGTCATGCATTTTTGCGGCATAGACATGGCTTCCCACAATTTTGGAGCCGAAGGTTTTGGCCAGGTGGACACCGACATCCACCGCTGTATTGGAATGGTCGGAATTATCGACCGGAATATAGATTGTCTTATACATGGAGGCGCCTCCTTAAGGCGCAAATTAAAGCGAGGTTCAGGAGCGTAATGGACTGAAAAAACAGATAATTGACGCGCTGCACCAGCCTCTAGGGAAGAGGAATGATAGCATCGGCCTAAACTGGAATGCAAGACGCGGAGCAAGCCAAAAGTCACTGGTTACCAGTCATCGGCAAGTAGGACCGCGGCCCTGTCTCGTGACCATTGACTGAAGTTAACCGGCTGAACTTGCTTTTGGTGCCGTTGTCTGTGAAGGGGAGGAGACCGGTCGACGGGAGCGAAGAATTTCCTCAAGTGATAGGAGGGCATCCCGTCCGGAATTGCCCTCAATCCCTTTGCTCAAGCTTTTATCGGCATACGCATGGGGTTGGTCGGTTGTCTGCGAGAGAGAGCCTGTCCATTTACGTGGATCACGGCTCCCTTGCTTTCGTTCCCAGGC
>CAYSFU010000133.1:0-5768 GCA_964430555.1 uncultured Nitrospira sp.
CCCTCCTCTCTAGAAGAAGCATGATAACCAGTTACACAGTTAATCTTACACGCCCCGGGCTGCTGCGGGCTCAAGACGTCAGTGTGCGGGAGATCGCTCGCCGTACTGGGCGCTCCCCCTCAACGGTCTCCCGCGAGCTGACACGCAACGCGGCCACTCGTGGTGGCCCACGGCGAGTATCGGGCTTCGGTCGCGCAGTGGAAGGCAGAGATGGTGGCCAGAAGGCCGAAGCCGGCAACGCTTGTGATTCACCCGCAGCTGCGCCACTATGTGCAAGACCGCCTGGAAGGCAAGATCCGTGACGTGGCTGGACGTGAGATGGCTGGCCCTCGACCGGCACCGTTCAAGGGGCGGAACACGCCTCATCGCGGCGACCGCAATGGGGCACTGGCTGGTCGCCAGAGCAGATTGCCCGCCGGCTGCCGATCGACTTCCCGAACGATGAATCGATGCGAATCTCTCACGAAGCCATTGCCCAGGCGTTGTACATTCAAGGCAGAGGCGCTCTCAAACGCGAGTTGGTGAGCGGCCTTCGTACCGGGCGGGCGTTGCGCATGCCACGGGCCAGAGCACAGGCCAAGGCGTGGGCGCACGTCAGCGAGGAGGTCATGATCTCCAGCCGTCCTGCAGAGGCGCAAGACCGCGCCGTGCCTGGGCATTGGGAGGGGGACCTGATCATCGGCCTGAACCGGTCTGCGATCGAGACGCTGGTGGAGCGATCAAGCCGCTTCACCATGCTGGTTCACCGGCCTCGCGAGAAGGGCTATGGGCTGATCCCCCGCACGAAGAACGGCCCCGCGCTGGCTGACTACGGAGCCATCACCATGGCCAATGCGCTCAAGAGAACGGTGACAACCCTACCTGCCCAGCTGTGGCAAGCATTGACGTGGGATCGTGGCAAAGAACTATCCGATCCCGCCCGGTTCACCGTCGAGTCAGGGGTGAATGTCTTCTTTGCTGACCCTCATAGTCCCTGGCAGCGCGGCACGAACGAGAACACGAACGGACTTCTGCGCCAATACTTCCTCAAAGGCACCGACCTGTCTCGTTGGAGTGACCAAGAAATCCAGGCCGTAGCCCACACGCTCAACACCAGACCGCGGAAGACGCTTGGGTGGAAGACATCAGCCGAAGCCCTAACCACGTACCTACAATTCGCCGGACAACCCAGTGTTGCGTCGACCGGTTGAATCCGCCCAGTTCACAAGCCAGGAGTTTACGGGGCTTCTAAAAACCCATGACATTCAGATCAGCATGGATGGAGCCGGGCGGTGGCGGGACAATGTCTTCGTCGAGCGGTTGTGGCGAAGTCTCACATATGAGGAGGTCTATCTCCATGCCTATGAGACTGTCCATGACGCTCAGGTTGGGGTGGCCCGCTACATGACCTTTTATAATCAGATCAGGCCGCATCGCGCGCTTGACGGACGCACGCCCGATCGCGTGTACTGTGACAACCGGCCTGCACGGCCCACCGCCGCGTAGGCCTCATCCGCCAGGTACCACTGATGAACTGCCGGAAGCTGTCCAACCAACCGGAGCCACCTCTACCAGATTGCTTTCTTGATGAATACTGGCTGGATCAATGTAGACCTTTTGCAAGGAGTGCGACTGATACCAATCCTCAAGGGCTATCCACTCAGCATTGATAGGGCTGCTAATTGACGTCAGGAAAATACTCACAAGCAATAATCTCAACCAGCACTTAGGCATACGCCACCATTCATACCCCTCCATATCCAACGACGTCAGATCTTGGAACATCTGAGACTCAGCAGAATCGAATATGCCATGGGACATAGATGGTAGCATCCGTACTGTATTGAGCAGACTGTTGACAAAATAATCGCCAGCAATGTTTCCGTAATACTCAGAGATCCTGAATCGTACGCCTCGCCTCTTCACTCGCTTCGGTTTTGCCGGACAGCCTTTCAAATCATCCTTCAGAGTATCCAAAGCTAGATGTTTAGTCCCACGATGTGCTGGATAGGGTTAATTTTGAATCGTTCTGGTTCTGTTGTCCATATTTTGCAGATGTATTCGTAGGCGGTCAGGCCTTTCAGAGTTTTGAGCCGCTTGGCGAAGGTGTAGGCCATCAGGAACGTGTGCAGGTGTTTTTTCAGCTTGTCATGTGAGCGGTAAGAGTACCGCTTGACCGTTGCTTTCTTCAGCGTCCTGTTCATGCGTTCACCCTGCCCGTTCGTCCAGGGGTGGGTGATCTTCGTGAGCCGGTGCTCGATGCCATGCTCGTCGCAGACGTGGTCGAAGGTGTGATGGAAGGCCATCTTCTGGCGCGCCTGAGTCGTGAACTGGATGCCGTTGTCAGTCAGCACAGTGTGGATTTATAGGGAACGGTGGCGATCACGCGGCGCAGGAACTCCGTGGCATTCGCGCGTGTCGCCCTCTCGTGCAGCTCGGCGAAGGCGAACTTCGACGTGCGGTCGATGGCGACGAACAGGTACAGCTTTCCTTCCTCCGTCTGCACTTCGGCGATATCGACGTGGAAGTAGCCTATTCGGGTACGCCTTAAACTTCTTCTTCGCAGGCGTGTCGCCCGCGACCTCCGGCAGGCGGGAGATATCGTGCCGTTGGAAGCAGCGATGCAGGGGGGAGTGCGTCAGGTGCGGGATACTACTTTGCAGGGCGTATCAACAGTCATCCAGCGGCAGCAGCGTGTACCTGCGGAAGGCAACCACGGCGGCTTCTTCCTCCGGCGTCAACACCGTCGAGCGCACGTTCTTCGGCCCCATCGGCGCGTCGCTCACGAACCGACGCTTCTTCCACTTCTGCACCGTCTTCGGGTTGATCCCGTGCTTCTCGGCCAGAGCCGCTATGCTCTCTTGACTATGTTGTATCGCTCGACGCACTGCCTCTGTCGTCGTGGCGCGGCTGTGTAATACCTGTCCCATAGGCTATACCTCCGTATACGGCTGTATCATATGCCATTATATCGTGGGACTAAACACCTAGTTGCTACCATGCAAATCTGAGTGCCTCCCTCTGAAATGTTTACCCCCCATAAGCATGATATCATTTGTCTGGATGTGGAGGCACGGCAGGGGTGATGACGAAGGATAACCGGTTATTTGTCGAAGCGGTGCTGTATCGGTATCGCGCAGGGACCTCATGGCGAGATTTGCAGGGGCGGTTCGGAAGTTTCCGAGTAAAGAACCCCGCCCGCCCGGGAGGGCGGGGCATCCAAATGCGAGTTCTCGTGAATCACACACGCCATACACGCTGAAATCACCGCGACATCTTGAAGCGGGTGTTCGAGTGTCTGGCTGATGATCCTGACAATGAATACGCCATTCCACCATCGTCCGTGCCCACCAACAGAGCGCTGGGGCACAAGGGGGAACGAAACACAGGAAGCCATCGGACGCAGCACGGATGGTCTAACTACGAAAATCCATGTCACCTGCGATGCACTGGGCAATCCCACGGGAGTTCATCAAGGTCATGCGCCTGTTCCAGGGTTTGACGGAGCTGATGCCCTGCCCCCGAGCCTTAGTACAGACACGATCATTCATTGCCAATACGGCTTTTGATGTCGATGAACAGGTGATCGAACCGTTGCGAACGATATGGAAAGTCATCGTCATCCCACCTAAATTCAACAGAGCAATCTCACGCGAGTACGATAAAGACTTGTACAAGGCGCGGCACCTGCTTGAGAACTTCTTCGCCAGACTGAAACAATTCCTGGCTATTGCGACACGCTATGACAAATGTACGGCCAACTTCCTCGGCGAGATCTATCTCGCCGCGTCAATGGCATGGCTTAATTGATGACATGCCCTAACAACTCCTATACCAGACCCCCTCTGAAGTAGGGGGTTATTCTCGCTCCAACTCCTTGAGGCCTTAGATACTCCATCTTTTGCACTATATCATCTTGCCAAACAGACTAATTATACAATAGTGCCAAATGACCCTGATTTGAGTGGAATTGTGACTTGCGGGGCGAAGCTGTATATCGAGCATGTACTATGACAGAAGAAGACCGTATTCACAGGACTAAACGATGAGAACAATCCTAGGCCAAGACCAAGAAACATTCCTGAAACAAGAGGAGAGGCTAACACTCAAGGCACCAGACGAGTGGTATGCCATTCAGACTCATTTTCGTCACGAGAAACAGGTACGGGATCGGCTGCTGGCAATAGGATTCGAACTCTTGCTTCCGTTAAGTAAACAATATCGTCAGTGGTCTGACCGCAAAGTCTGGATGAATCTCCCACTTTTTGCTGGCTATTGTTTTGCGAAGCTTGTGTTAGACAACAGTCTTGCCGTTCTTCGAACACCGGGGGTTATCCGTCTCGTTGGTACCCCAAAGCCAGAACCTATTCCAGTTGAAGAGATTTCAGCAATTCAGCAGGCATGCTCCGTCAACCGCATAATCGAACCATGCGATTACTTGACGGAAGGTTCATGGGTGGAAGTCATACGAGGCCCACTAACCGGCCTTCGCGGACAGCTCGTGAGAAAATCTAATCACCATGCCATTGTGATCCGTACCCACCTCATTCAGCAAGCCGCTCTCGTCCATATCGAAGCTGACGAGGTTGTCTATTTGCAGTGAACATTCCTACCTCCCTCTATTACATATACATACATCTAGTGTGGTGATTCATGCTGTTCTTGTCTTATTCAGGGCGATCGTGGCTCGATTCACTTTTGTCAGGATCTCCTGGGCGGATTTGGTCCACACAAACGGTTTAGGCTGGGCATTGCGCTGGGTCATGTACGCGTCAATGGCCGCAATTAGCGCGGGGACGCTCCGGAACACCACACCGCGCTGTAGCTGTTTGGTCGTCAGGTCGCCAAAGACACGCTCCACAAGATTGAGCCACGAGCCACTCGTCAGGGTGAAATGCATGTGGATGCGGGGGTGCCGTGTCAACCACCGTTGGACTGTGGGGTGTTTGTGGGTGGCATAGTTATCGGCGATCAGATGCAGGGCTTTGTCCTGAGGAATCTGCCGATCAATCAGCCGTAAGAACCGTAGCCATTCCTGGTGCCGATGGCGGGGCAAGCAGGTGGAGATCAAGGAGCCCTCCGCGACGTTGAGGGCAGCAAAGAGCGTGGTCGTGCCGTGGCGCTTGTCGTCATGGGTCATCGTCCCACACCGGCCTTTCTTCAACGGGAGACCCGGCTGGGTGCGATTGAGCGCTTGGAGTTGGCTTTTCTCATCGACGGCCAGAACCACCGCATGCGCTGGCGGATGGAGATAGCGCCCCACCACATCCTCCAATTTTTCCTGGAAGTGGGGATCCTGACTAAGCTTGAAGGCGCGGACCCGATGGGGGTGCAGCCCATGTGCAGCCCAGACCCGCTGCACGAACGTGGGATTCGTCCGCAGGTGTCGCGCCAAGGTGCGGGTAGACCAGTGGGTGGCGGCAGGTGGTTTCGTGTGCGTCGTCGTCTTCAGGATGCGCGCGGTCAGAGTCCGGCGTGCCTTGGGGGGCCGCCCTCCGCGAGGGGCATCCTGGGCAAGGCCGCGCACGCGCTGGGTCACGAAGCGCTGTCGCCAGAGCCCCACGGTTTGCCGGCTCGTGGCGACGGCAGCGGCAATCTGGTGATTGTCGTGGCCCTCGGCCGCCAATAACACAATCTTGGCGTGGAGCACCCGTCGCGCAGGCGTTCGTCGCTCACGCGCCCACTGCTCGAGGTGCTGGCGTTCAGGGCCACTCAGACGAACGGGGTAGAACCCGTAAGCACGGCGCGATATTTTCGACGCAAGGGTTTGAGCAGGACCGCGTGGTGGT
>CAYSFU010000134.1:0-5721 GCA_964430555.1 uncultured Nitrospira sp.
ATGGGTGGCCGACTTGCGTCGGAATCAGTGGCCGGCTTGGGTCGGAATACGCATTGACACATTTTCATGGCTGGCCTAGCCTTGGTCTTCGGGAATGGATTTTAAGGAAGGGAAAGTAATTGAGACCATGATTTGCTCGCGCTTGATAGGTACCTCCAACATTCTGGCCGGTTCACTATGAGCATAGGATTAGGAATTTTTCTGGGAGTGTTCTCCTGTGGAGTAATCTATCTTTACACTCAAACTATGGATAGATGGAATTGGACAAAGGTAAGCAAAGTCACATTCGTTACTTTAGTCGTAGTTGTCCTGTTGGGGCTATTTTCAATCGTTGGATTTTTCATGAACCGCCACTATCACGGATTGCCGAAAGTAATAACTGAATTCAAAGAGCTAAAGCTTGGCGAAAGTCTTTCCGACGCAACATTCAAGCTCGGAAATCCTGGTCGATTTGTGCTTGAATCGCCCACGCACAAAGAAGAAACATATTCCTTCAAGCCCTATCACGTACAGGCGACACTACGAAACGGCAAAATAGTGCGCGTTTCTTATTCATGCATGGAAAACAAAACTGACTTCACATCTTTGAATGGCATTATCTGTGGCGACAGCGGCGACAAAATTATTGCAAGGTTTGATAAAGAGGTACGGATATTGTGCCGAATTCAAGATAAGCAAGAGGGGCCGTGGTCGGGCCAACAAAGAGTGACGCGCGTCTATGATGTAGTGAAATATGGGATCAGTTATGAGTTAATGCGAAATTCTGTTTCTGCTATGGAAATTGCTTCGCCTGAGGACCTGGAGACCTTCAAACAAGTCGAGTGGGACAAGTGCACATGATGAGACTGGATTTCTATTTTTATGCAGAGGAATAGATAGGTACTAGCGGAAGGTCTCGTGCCACATCCTCTTAAAGATCTAAAAATGTACCGAACATTTCCGTTGTTCCAAGCGGTGGCAAACCTACTCCAAACTGCGCAGGAAGGACTTCGGCTTTAACGCCTTTATCCAGCAATCTTCTCTGGAAACTTTCTAAGTGACTAGCCCCACAGACAAGTAAAATGCGCTCGCCGTTGAGGTGAGGTTCCAGACGCGATAGCCAAAATTGCTCACGTCGCTCTAGATCATTGTCAATGCCAAGCGCTTTTCTCTCTTGACGGGTGGGGTCGCAGTAAAGATGCTTTAATTCAACGCCTTCGGCTACATTCTTAACAATCGAGATAGACACGTTGTTCATACGTAAGGCGTCTTCGTTAAACTCTTCTGCCAACATTGAAATGTTCAAATCTTTAACCATTGACTTAAGAAACGCGCAGAAGTCACGAGTCTCTTTATCCCTCTCGGGGGTCATGGGTAGACCGCTGTGTTGTACCTGGTGATCGACTCCTAAGAGGCAAACCAAGGAGTCGCCTTTCGTTGAAATTTCATCCAATTCTGAGTGAGGCATGAGTGTTACCCTAGATGAGGATCTAGGTTGTCAACGGGGTTCTACTAAAGCTCGGGGGCTATAAGAGCGCAGCTATGCTGGGAGCAGACTCTTGGCTTTCTGAACATATGGAGTCTTACAGTAGATTCTATAAATGTATTCGAGTTGTGGAAGAAATCTGGCGACAGTTGAGTGTACCTGCAGCTCTTCGACCATATAGTAGTTCGTGTGCGGATTCTTTCTAAGCACCTTCAGATAGTAATCCTTAGTATTGAGTCTCGGCCCCTTATTTTTAAATATATCTCGCTCAGCACTAATACCATTTTGATCCAAAAGCGTCTTATGCTGATTCCATCGTTCTTCCACCTCAACCGAGGATTGAGCATCTACTCGCTCTTCAAATACCCTTTTGATAAGCTTTCTTTCGAGAAATAGTTTTTGTGCTATTTCCTTAACCTTACCGTTATCTGCTTCTTCTTCCAGGAGAAGATGGATAAAGGTTTGATCGTCTAACCGCCCGAACTCTGCTATCAACGCGCTGAGCGTCTGGCAGTCCTTATACCACGTCCAACCCGCAGCCTTGAGCTTGCGCTCTATGGCGGTCAACATCGCGCTGCATGCGCGGTTCGTCTTGTGGCCATAAATCTGAGAGTGCATCTCATAGCGAGCAATGAGTAGGTCCTCCAAAGCGCCAATCCCACTGTGCCTAACTGCCAATCTAAGATCATTGCTATCAAGTCGCGCGTAAAAACACATGCTTTTGAAAATCCTACTGGGATCATATATTCCGTATTTAACCCCAGCCATGTGGGAGTCTCTCAATAGATAGTCCATTCGATCTACATCCAGATTACTAGAAAGGACGTCGTGCAGCAATTTCTGCAGCCCGTAAGGAGCCGATTCTAAATAAGAACTGGGCTTCACTTTCTCATCGATGATTGCACAAACATCTGCAATGAGCTTATGGATGTCAATATGATACGACTCAATCGCCTCGCGGCATTGCAAGAGAGTAGAAGTCGCGACCGCACATGACATGATTTCATGGCGTATGGGATGGTCCTGATTAGATATAGATCGAACTCTTTCATTTATATGCTTGTAACCGACTTCTTCCGGCAGCGAGGCAATCCACAGTGGGGTCGGGAAAAACTCATCAAACAGATGGCTTAGAGGTCCATGGCCGATATCGTGAAACAAAGCGGCAATGCGAAGGATAAGTTTGTAGTATTTATCCCCATTGAGAATCTCTATTGTCTTCTCAATTGTTTTATCGTCTACCCGATATAAATCTTGGAAGCTGGCCCGGGCGTTAGCCCTAGCACAAATCCGGCGCTGATTCGCCAAAAGTGATTCAAGCAGCCTGTCAGCAAGAAACATGACGCCAACGCTATGATCGAATCTAGTGTGATTGGCGGATGGAAATATCAAATAGAGTAGCGCATTCTGGCGAAGCCCATGTAATCGCTGAAAAGAAGGATGATCGATGATGCCCTTCTCTATCGGCCCGAAGGTTATGCCACCGTGTATGGGATCTTGAATTGTGTGAGCACCAAAATCATACGCGTTAAGTATCATGGTCGTAGGTTTTCCTCTTCGATGCTCAGAATAAGGTGGGTAACCATTCTGGCCATTCGCCTAAAGCGTGAGCGCGGCTTTAAGGTATCAGGTCTCACACTTCTTCAGGCATTTTCTCGCTTGCCGGCCGTATAGCAGGATGACTAAAACTTTGATTCCATGCGGAGCTCATATACAACATTGCTTCATCGCCTCCTTGGCAATTTCCATATGCAGGGTAGCAATCTCGTGGCTCGGCAAGATTAAGGTATGCATTGGGATCGATGCCGAATGTTCGTTGAGTTTGGTCCGAGATGAAAATGCCATAACGAATGCCGTCTGTAACGATTAAACGGCGAACATCGCGCAACCTTGCAGCATACGTACGAGCTTGGGTGTCGGCAGTCAGGCAGGAAGATCCAAACTTTTTCGCCTCAATGATTACGATCGGTTCATAGTCTCTGCGATTTCCATTAGCATAGAGTGCCACGTCCGCGCTTCCAATGCCCTTCAAGGGTAATTCCAACTTAATTGTCTGTGGTGTCCATCCGAGTGCTGTGAGTAGAGGCACAACTAGGTGAGCGACTGTCTCTCTCTCAGAAGGGTCAATCTGATACCTCTGATACCATTGAGCCAATGAACAGAGATCTTTAATGCTGCTCGCTAAACAGGACAGAGAGCTGGAACCCACACCATAGTCGAACAATCTTCGACTTATAACTTCTGGTGTTATGAGATCCCCAGACTGCTTCAGATCGGGCAGAGGCGAGCCCAGCGGATCTGGCAAACTCTCAATCCACTGAAATAAGCCTTCGGTTTTTTCACCCCGTGACAACCGCTGCGTGGTATCACCGAACTTTAGCGCACCTTTAAAGATCTCGGGTTTCCCATTCGGCTTACCCCATATCCATTCCACGCGGAAATAGTGATTTAAGTCCCATCCATCGACGTCGGCAAAGAACTCGCTGTGCTCGTAAGGGCCCCGGACTATTCCTACGCCATGAACTTCGCTGGTACCGAGCCGCAGGACGACCAGGTCTCCTGGCTTAATCGAATTGCAGAAGAGGTCGAGAGTGGTCACTTTTCGTGAGGACCACCCCTCAGCCATCAAAGTTTTTCGACTTAGATTGTTATTCCAGGAGCCAGAAGATCCAGGCCCCATGATAATCGCGCTATGACGCAAACAGAGGTCTGCGTAGTTTCTGTTGGTGTCTCCGGCAGCAATCTGCCAGCACTGCGCAGGGATGGCTGTCATTGCTGGTGGGCCTCCTACGGCAGGAAATATCACAACCCTGCCATCACTCCATGAAGCATGCACGCCTTACACGTATCCCACATGCGAAAAGTAACCGATTTACTATCTCGACGTGATAATAGGCCTGAATTTGCTATCTACCAGGAGATGCACGCCAAGAACTTTGCGGGAGTCTACTAAATTTTTACCAGTCATAAACTTGGCGTACATCCGTGAGATTGCCCTCAAGTAATTTTCAATGAGTCCGTTCGCTTCCGAGTCGAGGTGTTTCAACACCTCACGATCGTTGCAGAAGGCATACTGGTTTCCCCACCCTTCGAGGATGTTGGCTACACTAGCAAGCGTGTCCACTGCTCCCAGGCCATTTCGCTTCAATAGTTCAGGCTGATCCAACATCACAAGGCTCCTGTCCAATACACCCTTCACAGCCTTAATAATGCGCCCTCGTGCTTTGCGTGCTGGACTGATCATACCTGGACGGATGTTACAACCTAAAAACTCGAACCCATGCCGTATCTCCCCCAGACCCGCCTTTTCTGTAGAAATCCTTGGATCGTACGCCGTAAGTCCATGCCCGGCCAGAATCCGCATACCACTTTTAAATGCCCTTTCCACTTTGTGCTTATCTTGTCCCAGAAGGACGAAATCGTCTATGTATCGGATGCATGTAACACCACGGTCGTTCAACTCCCTATCGAAATCTTCAAGTAGAATGTTCCCCAAAAGAGGCGAAAGGCAACAACCTTGAGCGACTCCTATTTCGTAGGTTGGAAAAAGCAAAGCGGATGATCCTAGCCAAGACAAATTATCCAGCTCAACGTCGGTCGCTTTCTCAAGCAGGGATTGAAATTTGTGGTCGGATATCACTGCAGAAATTTTTTCAAGGACAATTTTCCGGGGAATCTTAGTGAAGAAGGAGTCGATGTCCGACCTGATATAATGTTTTGCCCCAGCTTCGATCGCAGCATAAACAGTCCTCACGGCGCCAGGAACGCCGAGCCCCTTCCCCCTAATTCCTCCAAAGCTTGTGGAATTTTTGTAGTAGGGCTCTAATGCTGGGGCTGATTGAAGGACTTCTAGGATTGCACGCTGGACGATACGGCTTTGGATAGGGGACTTTACAAGCGGTCGAGGCTTCTTGCCTTTTCGTGGTATGGTAACCCCTTCTGATGGCGGGAAACGAAATTTACCTTTGAGCAGATGTCGATAGATCCGCTCAAGATGCGTTTCAATGCCAATGCTGAACTCTTTTACTAGTCTTCTTGTCTCCTCGCTATCGGAATTAATACCGTTCGAATAAACAACTCTCCATGCTGCACGCAGTGTTTTCCTACTACAAACCTTCTTGTAATAATGTGACTCCGCTGTAATTGCGGAAACTGAACCTCCACTGGCAAGCCTCGGTTCAGCTGATGCAAGAACGTTCATCCTGTGGGGGCTCCAGCCTGTGGACTGACCCATCCGCGCTCCGAACTTCGAGCGT
>CAYSFU010000135.1:0-5638 GCA_964430555.1 uncultured Nitrospira sp.
GCGATGTTGTATAGCGTTGTACCGTCGGACCCATGCAAGTGTCAACCCATACGACCGAGGGTATTCCATACCTAGTATGAATGGCCCGATCCGATAATTATGATGCTCTATCCATTTCCTTTATGACTCACCCTCCTAAATATCGCATTGAATAATGGCGATGCTGTGATGAGCATCACAGCGCACGACGCGTATGCTGCACGACCTTTTCGACCGTACTGAACACCACACACCGAAACCGCTTCGGTGCACGGAGCAGATTGTAGGTATAGGTAAGCGTACTGAGCCGAAACCCGTACGGCCCGTATCGTGGTAGGAGTGGGTAACTCATAGTCCATAAGGGTGACCAGCGCGGCTTCCATGCGGCGAAACAGTTCGATCACCAACGGCACTCCGTCGTGGGCGGAGATGAGCGTCAAATCAACCTGGGTATCGATGTCGATCGGCAGTGGGGTATTCGCAGCTATGAGCTGAGGCATCAACATCCTCCTTGATTGGGCACAGCACCCACTGGGCGACCCATCAAGTAATACTGATGTCATGTGGAGTGCTGTATAGTCGCCTTGCTGCTGTTGGGCACGCATGCTAAAATGCGCACCTTTGCGCTTCTTGATGCGGAGAGGTGCGAGAGTGGACGAATCGACATGCTTGGAAAGCATGCGTCCCGGCAACGGGACCGTGGGTTCGAATCCCACCCTCTCCGCCATACCGCACCTCATGTGTACCGGTCGCTCCTTAAATGGGTAGATGAATGGAGGGCGAACAGGCACACCTCGGGCTCGGGCTGTTATTAGTGGATTCAGATTCGAGAACAGGGGCTGGGCCCTGTGCAATGGAACCCTGTGAACCCCGCTAGATCCGGAAGGAAGCAACGGTAAGCAGTCAGTTCTGTGTGCCGCAGGATCACCTGGCCCCACTTTTCTATGTGTGGCAAAACGCAGCCCATAGGTGTCTTGGGGATTATCGTTTTGACAGTTTAGTCTGAACACTCGCAGCAGGAGCATACGCATCCGGTGGATTACCAAGTCTCCGCAAGAAAATATCGACCCGGCACATTTGACGATGTGATCGGACAGTCTCACGTTGTTCAAACGCTCATGAACGCGGTCTCCACCAAGCGAGTGGCACACGCATACCTATTTTCCGGCACACGAGGCGTCGGAAAAACGACCGTGGCCCGAATCTTTGCCAAAGCACTCAATTGTGCACAAGGACCCACCAGTCACCCCTGTGACACCTGTGAGAATTGCCGTGAGATAGCGCTAGGAAATTCAGTGGATGTCATTGAGATCGACGGCGCGTCTAACACGAGCGTGGACGATGTACGAGAGATTCGCGAGAATGTGAAGTTCGCACCGTTTCGTGGTCAGTTTCGGGTCTATATTATCGATGAAGTCCACATGCTTTCCAATTCTGCTTTCAATGCCCTGCTGAAAACACTCGAAGAACCGCCAGCTCACGCGGTATTCATCTTTGCAACAACAGAAATCCACAAAATTCCCGTGACCATCCTTTCCCGGTGCCAGCACTACAACTTCCGCCGGATTGCCAGATCCGAAATCGTCCAACGACTGCGACACGTGGCAGCCCAAGATCAGTTGACACTGGAGGAACGAAGCTTTCTGGCCCTGGCACGTGCCAGTGAAGGGAGTATGCGTGATGCCTTGAGCTTGCTTGATCAAGCGATCGCGTACAGCGGTAAGACCATCAGTCATGCGGATCTCGAGCTGCTATTGGGGGCTGTCCCTCAAGAATTGGTCCAGGGCCTCATGAGAGCCATTCTGACCCAAGACAGCCCCGGAGCTCTCGCCAGCTTGGCCAGTCTGCTCGATAGGGGTCATGACTTGCGGGCGTTCTGTACGGATGTCGTGGAACATATCCGCAACCTGCTCGTGGCAGCAGTCGTTCCCGGCACAACCGAGCTCAGGGGTTTGATTGAAACGTCGGAAGAAGACCTCAATCAGCTTTCGTCGGATGCCAAGACCATGACGCCTGAACAACTCCAGGAACTACTGGCTCTCTTCATTCAAGCAGAGGATTCATTACGATTCAGCACCCATCCCCGTTTTGTGATGGAGACGGCGGCAGTGCGAGCCACACGGCTGTTGCGCGCACAGCCAGCTGATACCGCTCCTCCACGACAAATGTCTCCAGCCCCGAGCCACAGGCCCTTGCCCGAACCAGAAAGACAGAAAGCGGCACCACCTGTTTCACCGGCCGGGAAACCAACCAATCAACCTCTTCCTGCGGCTAAAGCCGGAAAGAGTGAACGATCAACACCCATTCCTGAGCCATCTCCGAGCCCTATTAGCGATTTGGCGGCAGTCACCCCATCCACCATGGTGCCCCCTCCATCTTCCACTCATCTACTGACATTGAAGTGGGAGTTAGTCCAGGAAGAGATTGCAGCGGCATTTCCCAACATTGCTCCGTTCCTCGAAGCCGGTCGGTTCATTGGATTAGAGAGCGGTGTTGTCACAATCGGTTTTGCCAAGCAGGCCACAGTAGCCAGGGCTCGACTTGAAAAGGAAGAGAATACCAAGGTGATCTCACAGTTATGTGAGCGGCAGCTGGGACAACCCATCCGTATTCGTATCATCGAGTTGACGGAGACGCACCCTCAAGGACCGACGATGGCCGAAGCACGGGCGGCCAAGGAACAAGAACATCGGGCGGCCTTGTTTGAACAAGCCAAAACGAATCCGACTGTGAAGCAAGCCCTGGAGATATTCGGAGTGGAGTTAGCAGAGGTCCGCACCATCGCCCAACAGGAGGCAAGCGAATGAAGAACCCCTTCGGCAATATGAACAACATCCTTAAACAAGCTCAGGCCATGCAGGAGCAGATGGCCAAAATCCAAGAACAGGCCGCATCCAAAACCGCCAGCGGAACGGCAGGCGGTGGGATCGTCACCGTCACAGCGAATGGAGCCATGCAGATCGTCGGTGTGGCCATTGACCCAGAGGTCGTCAAGAGCGGCGACGTCGACATGCTTCAGGATCTGGTCGTAGCCGCCACGAATGAGGCTCTGCGTAAAGCCAAAGAATTGATGGAAGGCGAGATGAAGGCATTGACAGGCGGGATGAAGATCCCAGGTCTGTTCTAGCGATGGCCGTCGATCAGCAGGGCCTGTTAGCGCGACTCATCAAAGAGCTGGTTCGCCTCCCCGGGATTGGTCACAAGAGCGCACAACGGCTGGCCTTTCACCTCATGAAAATGGAGCGAGAGGATGCCGTACGGCTTGCCGATGCCATACGAGCGGTCAAAGACGGGTTGGCGTTTTGTAACCAATGCCGAAATATCGCTGAAGGGGAGCTGTGCGAATTTTGCCGTGATCCAAAACGCGATCGGAGCAAGATTTTCGTGGTTGAGGAACCCAGTACCCTCTATGCCGTTGAACGGGCCGGGGCCTATCGCGGACTCTATCATGTCTTGTTAGGTGCGCTCTCTCCGCTGGATGGGGTAGGGCCAGGAGACATCCGAGCCGAAGAACTCATCGAGCGGGTCAAGCTTGGCGAGGTCGCAGAAGTCATCCTGGCTACGAATCCCACCATCGAAGGAGAAGCCACGGCTATCTATCTCACCAAAATGCTCAAGCCGTTCGGTGTCCGCGTGTCTCGTATCGCCTATGGCATTCCGGTGGGCATGGATATCGAGTATGCAGACGAAGTGACCTTGCTGAAGTCGATCGAAGGGCGACGAGATTTATAGACCTCAGGCGACCTTCCAACTCTCGTTGACCCCCTCTCATCAAGATTGCTATAGTTTCTGCATTCAGAAATCACCCCACAGGGAGCCCTTGTCATGAAAACACCTCCCTCCAAAAAGCGACCTGCTTCAGCCGCAAGCCGAGAACCCAGTTCCGCGAACGGAAAGTATCCCGATATCCGTCAGGACCTTGAACGCCAACGAGCGGCAATCCTCAGTGAGACGGGTGAGGTACTGACACACCGCGAGAACCCCGAAGCATTCCCCGATGTCAGCGATCAAGCCTCCGCCGAGGTCGATCAGGGCTTCTCCATGCGAATTCGTGACCGAGAACGGAAGCTGTTGAAGAAAATCGACGAGGCGCTGGAACGAATGACGACCGAGACCTATGGGATTTGTGAAGGGTGCGGTGGAGAGATTCCGTACAAGCGGCTCAAAGCTCGCCCGGTCACCACTTTGTGCATCGAGTGCAAGACCGTTCAAGAACGGGAAGAACAAGCTCGAGGCTGAACTCGCTATTTCTCTCCTCTCTATAACCGACAACCCGTTTCATGACTTATGAAACTGCTCGCCAGCGAAACCACCCCTACCGCTTCAAGGCCTCGATGCGTTCTTTGGCATGAATAATCCGGTCCGCTTCCTCTGGAATGCCTTCGACAATCGCGACATAGGTTTCGTATTCCGAGAGTGCACGTTTGGGATTTGTTGCCTCAGAAGCCTCGGCCAAGTTGTAGCGGGCCAACGCATAGTTAGGGCGCAGGACGATTGCTCGCTCAAACAAACTCAAGCCAGCAGCCTTGTCGCCAAGTTTGACCTGAACCGTACCAAGATTATTGAGCACTTCCGGAACATTTGGTCTGAGTGCAAGTGACTGGAGTAACTCGGCTTTCGCCTGTTCTACCTGCCCCTTGATCAGCAAGGCCACACCAAGTTTATGCCGAGCTTCGGCCAACCAGACCTTATTCGTGAACCCACTCTCAATGGCTCGCCGGTAGGCATCCGCAGCAATGTCATAGTTCTTCTCACCACAGTAGGCAAGTTGCGCCGTTTGCCCCCGTGCGAATTGCTGCAATGAGGGGAACGGTTCCTTATCCTCAGTCCCCTGACTCTCCATAATCTGGCCTCCGGCCCCCCCTCCAGCCGGCTGACGAAGTCGGTCCAGAAATTCTCGTCGGTAGGGAGAAAAGAGTCGCACATAGGGATCGATAGTAAAGGAGGCCTGGAGCAGGATCGGATGGTCGTGCAATCCTGTCACGAGATATTGCGTGGTGCTTTTTTCATCACCGGTCTCCAGAAGCGAGCTGCTTTCCATGTTCGTTCTTGTTTCCAATTGGGCCACGTTCAAATAGAACTCAAGGGCAGGTTTCAGCCGGGAGAGCGTATCACGGAGCACCGAATAGGGGGCCAAGTCGAGGCCTCGAGGAAACGTGAAGAGTGCTCCAACCAATACACCATCTTCATCGAAAAAATAGGATTCGTCTCCGTGCGAGGCACTGCGCTCCCCAGCAATGGTGAGTTCCTGACCGCTTCCCCAGTCTCTCGAGCGCTGCGACGCGGAGGAATGTTTGAGCAAGAAGTCGGCCTTGTGCTCACAGAGGGCCGTCGAAGCCAAGAGCACAAGATCGCTCTTGGAGGGAGGGAGTGGAGGCCGCACAGGGGCATCTGATCCCGCGCATCCCAGGGTGAGCCCCATTGACACGAGCAAGCCGGCCAAGACCCAGTATCGGATCGACCTCAAGAATGGCTGCATCAGGCGAAACAATAGCACGATTTGAGCCGATTCGAGCCATACAGAAACAAAAAAGCCCGCTCTTTGGATGAAGAGCGGGCCTCACTCCCTAGCAAACAGGCTCGTTCAACTACTGGCGCTGGGCGTCCAACATACTATCTTCCGCGGTGTACCCGTGGAGATAGGGAGAGCTGCCGCCAA
>CAYSFU010000136.1:0-5614 GCA_964430555.1 uncultured Nitrospira sp.
TAAGTTTTGTAATCAGAAGGTCCCGAGTTCGATTCTTGGTGTCGGCACCATAAAAACAATGACTTATAGAAAGCTAATTTTAAATGAATTTTTCATGTAGACATAATGTAGACAATAGAAATTAAATTAGCTAATATAAGTTTTGTAAAAATGGATCTCAGAAAGTTAAAGCAGGTTTAAACGAAATAATTTGAGAATCTGATGATAAAGATTATCACGACGATGATTAAAACGAATTCGGTTTCTTTAAAGTGCAAATAGAAAGGATGTTTGGGCACACCATTGAATTTAGCCAAATGTCTTTTAGCGAAACTCCAGAAAGACTCGATACCATTTAATATGCCGCTCACCAATGGTAAATTCATTGTCACCATGGTAAACCCTGAAGTGCTTATCAAAACCGATATCGACCAATCCGTCATAGCCACGACATCCATCGGAATGAGTGATGGTATCTGGTGCGACATGCCCACGGATAATGGCTTGCATTGTGGTTTTGGAGCAATCTGGAACAATCTCCGTATATACTTTTCCCTGACGCTTCAAAACACCAAAAACGATTGTTTTGCCATAAGCGCATCGACCTCTTTTACCCCTGATGCGTTGCGCACCAAAATAAGACTCATCGACTTCCACAGCACCTTGAAAAGGCGATTCAAGTTCGCAACACTGAGCTATTCTTTGCCTAACTTTGAGGTAAATCGTATTAACAAACCGTATAGAAATATCGGTCAATTGCGCGGTACTTGTCGCAGTGAAATCCAGAGCAAAGCAGCGAATAAGTTGCCTGAATTTAGCTTCTCCAATTTGAGAACGAAAATAGTATCTGTTCTTAATATTCATCTCAGTAAGTTAACACACTTTAATAAGTGCTTAACTTCCTAAGACCCAAAATTATTTTTGACAAAGTATTGTCAATAACTCTTTGTAAAATAAATCAATTTTGTAAGAAAAATTGATTTATCAATGCGCATAAAGAAACCTTGGATGTGATGCCGTTCATCAACACGGCCAAATTAGCGCGGTAAATACTTCTGACCAGCGCAAGGCATCGCGCTTCATATCTTGCCCCAGGGTGTGCTTGTATTCCTTCGAAAAATCTTTGGACACCTCAAAAATCTTAAGCACCAAAAGATAAGTATCCCGGTAAACCGGCAAGTCGTAATAAAGCGCCATACCCCTGCAAAAAAAATCTCCGCTTCGCGGAAAACCAAATAGTTAAAGTGCTAACATAATTAAAAAGCTCGAACTGCTCGCACTCTACCTTTGTAGAGTTTATAGCCGAACTCCTGGCCGCCACTGCTCAGATCCTGGATCCACGCGTAGTATTTACTCCACTCGAATTCGGAGACATACTCCGTAGAACTCCAATAGCCGTACCCCCATAAACCGCCTAG
Source organism: uncultured Nitrospira sp. (assembly GCA_964430555.1). Classification (GTDB taxonomy): domain Bacteria; phylum Nitrospirota; class Nitrospiria; order Nitrospirales; family Nitrospiraceae; genus Nitrospira_D. The sequence continues at coordinate 1,398 of CAYSFU010000136.1, forward strand.
AACGCCTTTATGCAGGTATAACAAGTTTAGTTCGTACTTGGAAGGTAGGTACCAGTCCGTATAACCGCCGCCATTATAATTTCTTGCAGCATATGCGGCACTTCCAGATCCGAACGCAGCGATAATTGTATCCGTATTTGTTTTACCTGCTCCGATACCATCTGTTGTTCCAATCAATGCGAAAAAGCAACAAGGACCTGGTTCCCATGGCATTTGAATGCCGATATCATTCGTCGCAGCAACTAATCCATGTTTTCCAGTTCCATCCACATAAAACACTATTCCGCCATGACATTTATCGCCAATTTTAGGGTTATCGGGATCAGGACAATCATTGATTATAAAAGACTCACAAGTATCCGCAGTATTCGCATATCCATTGACTGAAGTCATTTTTGTACAAAGCTTATGCTCTCCTGATGGCAGGCTTGCAATGTCATACGGCACAAAAAATCGCCATTTTCTTTGATTTGGTGTGCCAGACCATTTGCATGCTTGGGTAATAGGCTCCGAATAACTCTCTGTTGGAAGTGATTCACATGCCGGATCTGACGGTTTTCTAATCGGATCATCGGTGAGATTAACTCTGGATTCTCCCGGCCTTCCTCCAAAACTAAATCCTGGCAAAGATTCCATTGCTCCATCTGATTTTATTAGCTTCAAATCAACTTTATCGAGACTGTATTCGTTTTGTGTATATACGTCGATCCAGAAACCGGATTTGGAAAGCAATTTAGATGAATCGGCTGAGTCTTTCAAGATATCAGCATCAAAATACCATTCTCCCGGGGGGGCATCAGTTCTTTTTAATGCATAAAACGGATTATCCCGATTGCCAATTCCAGCACCAAAATTCATGCCAAAATGCAGATGAGCTTCTTCTGTACCAGAATTTCCCATCGGCGCAATTTCTTCATCAATCTCTACTTTTGACTTTGCAGGCTTGTCAGTATGCGACCTATAAATAAAGCCATTACACCTCTTTCGGGTTAAGACCTTGTCAAGTGTAACGTCGTCGGACCAAAAAGCGATGCCCTTACAATTGCGCGTAATATTTTTTCCATCAATCTTTTTGGTTTTACTAACTGTTACTACTTCCACTTTTGTGTAACCGGCTTTTGTTTTTTGTATGCTTGGTACTGTGCCATCGTTTTGAAACAAGTGCATATAAAAAAAGTCATTAGCCCCATGTAATGACCTAATATCACTAGGCGGTTGCACCTGAAGCTTCCATCCACCAGACGTACCTTTAACGAAGTTAATAATTGTTCCATTGGTACGAGATTTAATCATATAGCCTAAATCTTTATTTTCTTTCAGAGGACTGAAATCGATTCCTTCATGAAACTTGGTGCCTGCTCCGCTTAAATAACGAGGACCAAATAAACTGACGATTTGCCAATCGCTGGGGAAAGGTTTAAGGGTTGGTTCATGTATACCCGAAGCGAGCAAGATCTTTGCGCTTGTAAACGGCAGGATAAGCACTAATGCCAATAAGATAAACAGTATGTTTTTGATTATTTTTTTCTTCATTGATGTTTTCTCCGCATTCAACTAGGGCAATTGATAGAGCGTGGCGCCGTCAGCCCATATTTTGAATTTTCCATCGCCGTCTTCCACGACATCGTAGGAATCAATTGCTTCCAGGTCAAGAAGTTGAGTTATGCTCTCTCCGGTATCGATATTAAATGCTTCAAATCCATAACTGCCGAAATCGGAAAGGGGGAAAGTGCCCTCAAGGAGCACATAGCGCCCATTTGCGGAAATCCGGGAAGTAATCAGTGCTTGAAGTTTCGAAGTAAATTCTTGTATAAGTGAACCGCTGGCATCATAAATTTGCGTCTTTGGGCTACCATTTTGATCGTTGACTACAATTAACAGGATACGGTTGCCATCGGCTGAGAACATCGCGTTAGGGCCATCGTCGGAATCGGGTACGTAAAACTGAGTATCTGAGTCGGCGGGTAGTGATTTGCTCCAGAGTACGGCATCGGCATCGCGAAAAACAAAACTGCTGCCATGAGGCGTATCGGTTTCTGTTTCTTGAGGCGATTGATCGGGTACCAGAGAGGTTATGGTTACTATGCCAACACGTTTCTGATTTTTGGTGGGAATCGCAAAAAGATTGTTGACGATAAAATAATTTCCAGTATCGTCCGAGTATGGTTCTGGTGCCGGAGCAAGGTTTACCTCGGAAGCAATGCTGCCATCGGCATTTCGAAATACCAGTTTGTCAGTTTGTTGCGTAGCAAAGGGCCCGGAAGCATCCGCTCCTGCTTCAACCTCAACAATTCCAATAGGAGATACAATTTCTTCGCCCGTTGCTTTAGACATTGCAGCGGCGCGGATTAAGATCGTACCGGGCGTTGCTTCATTGACGATTCCTTGCAAGGTATACCAGCGATCTCCGGCAACGGTATCGCCTGCGGTGCCGTCATCCAATAAGTTGCCCAGGGACGATTGCACGTTGCCAGAGTTGTCGAGCCGGTCAAGCTTGGGATTTCCGCTAAATACAATGGGATTGTCGATTTTTACCATCACCGTGACTTTCGTATCACGCCCCGTCGGTATCACTTGGGGAAAAATTACTAGTTCACCTAAATTGCCCGGTGCATCTGGAATGATTTCAGTCTCTCCTGAAAAACTCCAAACCAAAGCAGCACGATTAAATGCATAAGTTCTGTCTTGCCGGATCGTAAAGGTATCCGTTGGTGTGATAACTTGATTGACGGCAAGATCGCCCACATTGATGGCACCTTCAGTGATAGTGGTGCCGGTACCTGCTCCACTGAGTGTTGCTTGAACGTTTTTGCGCGCGGTGCCGTCATTGGTGATCGTCGCCTTATATGTATACTCAAAGACGGTTCTGCTAATGCGTTTCTCGCTCACGAGAGCAATGTCAGTTACAGTTGGATCAGCCCATGCGGCCCTTGTCATCCATCCTGCAAGCAAAATGGCAGCTAAAGAAGCGTGAATAATCTTCCGGTTCATCTTTCAGACCCTATGTATTTAATCGACGGAGTAAAGCGTATATCTTGGGTTGCCTAAGAATAAAATGGCTTTTAGCTGCTCAGCGTGCTGCGTTTAGCTTTAAAACCCATCAACAGAGCGAGTCCGAGCATCATCATGACAAAGGTATCAGGTTCAGGCACGGGACTCGCTGGTAGAGTGAAGCCACTATCAAGCAAGTTGAAGCTATTATCGTATACGTTAAATGGTTGAATGCCAGGAATGCTGCTTCCCAGATAGTTAAATGTTGCGGAGAACACGCCATCCAATGCGCCGGGCATCAATCCGGAAGATAAAGACAAAGCATCAAAGAAGCCATCGGCAGGCAGACCTGGATCAGGTTGGACTACGATGGAATCCCAGTCAGCCGGGGAAGATAATACCACCAAGTTTTCATATAAAGATTCCGGAAAATAAACAGTGAGTTCTGCAATCGGGTCACTAAGGGTGTTGTTCTCGATCACATAGTCGTATCGCCAAACATCGCCTCCGAGCGATGTGGCGACATAGTTAATTATGGTCGCCTGTGATATGGCTGGAAACGATAATGCAATAACCAGCATCGCAATGACACTTTTTTTTGTTTTTTTTAATTCAGCTTTGATGCGATTGCTCAAATAATTCAGATTTAAATACATTATCTATTTCCTTATAAAAGGGGAAGAATAAACTAACTATTTCAAATAATGGCAGCAGAATATCGAATCTGCCGAATATCCACAATCCCCCAAAGAGGGCATGGCTTATTCTTTCTTTTTGAAGGAATACATATCAAATCAAAATCAAATAATCGAGGTTATTATTTCGCGTACAGTTATTAACAGAACTCGAACTCCAAGGCGGCTGCGCCGCAAATGCGGCCTCGCGGTTGCTGCCGCTGTCGCTCCCGCTCGGGCGCTTTGCGGCTTGCTTTTCAGTTGGTTCTGTATCAACAATTGCTTTTTGAATCTGCCATTGATGCAGTCGCGTCGGTAGTTGAATCGTGCCGGTTTCAACGCCGCAGATTTTCTTGCCGATTGGGTCGCCGTACTTGCCCCGCTCTTTCGAGTCAATTTTCATCAGTTTAATGGGGTTGTCTTTGCGTTTGGCGGTAGTGCCGCCCATTAATTGAATGAATTGCCACCAGTGCCCCTGATCAGCCGATTGTCTTGCCTGTTCCAGAATGCCTTCGGGCGCATCGCTGATTCTTCTGAGTTCCCGCCAAATGC
>CAYSFU010000137.1:0-5544 GCA_964430555.1 uncultured Nitrospira sp.
CCCGCGGCGATGGTCGATCCGATCGGTAGACGGCGGCGGCTCAATAGCCACGGCCAAGGCCAAGCGGGGACTCGGTAGCACGATTCGCGCCGCGCCACGCGAGGGGCAACACGACCACACCGTCTACGCGCATAGCGTCGGTGCGAGCGGCCAAGATCATCGAGCGTGCTTGTGACCAAATCGTCCCCTTCGCGTTGCGTCGCCCGCTTATCTATTGTGCTCCCATCCATTCCAGTGCGACAGCGGGTCTTCACAATTCGCAAACGGCAGTGTTTTGCCGTGGCCTGGCGGGCAACGCGCATAAGTCTTGTGCGGCGCCGCTTGAGCTGAGTGGTAACATTATGAGAAGGCATGCCGTCAGTATTAACGAGCGTGCCGATTGCTGGCAGCATTCAGCCGAAGGAATTGGCATGACCATCGAAGTTCTGATATTCGACGTTGAGGGGACCCTGTTCGACACCCGCGCCGCGCATGTCGAAGCGTGGGAGCAAGCGCTCGCGGCGTCCGGATTCCTCATCCCCCCCGATCGCCTGGAGTCTGAGATCGACAAAGGCGGCGAGCAGCTCGTGTCCGCGGTCCTCGGACAACACGCAGAGTCCCATTCCGGCGAGTCGCTGCGGCGAACGGAGTCGGCCCTGTTTGCGCGGATCGTCAAAGAGCGTGGGCTCCGGCTTTTTCCGGCGGCGCGGGAACTGCTTGCGGCAGTCCACGAGCGGCGGATCCTGGTGGTGCTGGCAACCTCGGACACGCAGGAGCAACTGCAGATCCTGCAGACCGCAGCGGGCGTTGACCTCCAAAAGACCGCGGATCTCATCGTCACCCGCGAAGACACTGCTGGCGTCCATCCAGCCCCGGACGCTGTGACGGCGGCACTACGCAAGCTCGATCGCTCTCCGGCGCTGTGCGCTCTGGTCGGTGATAAGATCGCTGACATGAAGGCCGGCACGCGAGCGGGAGTCATCTGCCTGGGCGTCCTAACCGGTCATGAGTCCGCGGAGCAGCTGTTGCGCAGCGGCGCGCGCGCGGTCTATGCCGACACCGCTGAGCTGCTGGCCAGGCTGGACGAGATGCTGCAGCTCGCCTCACCGTGCGCCATCCGGCTGGGCACTGAGGTCCTGGAAGGCCTGATGCGGGAGGCGCTGGCAGAGGCCAGCCGCGGCTTGGAGAACGGCCAGGCGCCCATAGGTTGCATTCTGGCCAGCGGCAGCGGCGAAGTGCTCTCCCGCGGCTACAACCAGATGATGAGCTCGGGCGATCTGAGCGCCCACGCCGAGATCGTCGCCATCCGCAACGCCGCCGGCAAGCTCCTGCCCGGGCAGCGCGACTACATTCTGGTCAGCACGCTGGAGCCCTGCGTGATGTGCACCGGCGCGGCCATGGAGCTCGGCATCGACACGATCCTCTACGGCCTGCCGGCGCCGGCCGACGGTGGTACGGAGCGGGTGAGCCCGCCGCGGCTCCCCTACACCCAGATGCCGCGCATCATCGGCGGCATCCTCAGCGCCCAGAGCCGGCACCTGTTCGAGCGCTTCGCGGGCATGACCAGCAACCCTGTAGCCCAGGCCTTCACGAAGCAGCTCCTGGCCGGCACGCGTCTTGATGGAAAGAGCTGAGCCAGCCGGCCGCGCCCTACGGCGGCGCTCTGGTTTCCCCTACCTCTGAGACTGCTGCTCCAGCCGATTCGCTTAAGTCGGCACGACTGCAATTCGCCAGCGCTGGCCAGCAACCGGCACAACTGCCCCTGCACCGGCCCGCCGGCCTAAACCCCGCTGGAGATGTGGGTCCCGCTGTCAGCCTGTAATCGGCGCAACTGAGATGTAGCAGCTTGCTGAGATCGGCCGTCGCCGACAGGCTGCAGGTCGCGGTCAATTCATCTGTGCTCGCATCTGGGCGGCATACTCAGACAGTTCGCGGCTCGATTCCGCATCGCCGGCCCGTTGCGCGGTGGCGATGCCTTGTTCCAGGGCCGCCAGCCCCTGCTCGGCCTGGCCGAATCCGAAATAGGTGATGGCGATGGCGGACAGGGCGACGACGCCGAGCCTGGCATCGTTCAGCTCGACGCTGCGCTCATGGCCCAGCACCTGGGCACCGAGCAGCGCGGCTACCGCCTCTTGGCTCTCAAGCGAGAGCCCTGCGAGCCGCGCCTAGGCATTGACCTGCTCACGACCCTGGATCTGAGCGATCCGGAAGACTGGGACCGGGGAATCGAGCGGCTCGTAGCGACTCTCCAGCGTCCGCTCGTCCACGAGTCTTCGCCTGCGGCGACACCGGCGCCCGACCCGCAGCCTCCCGCAAGCGGCCAAGCCCAAGACTCGCTCGCTGGCCTGGTTCCGACCCGCGGTTCCCTTCGCAAGCTCCTGGGGCTGCTCTTGATCAGCGATGCAGAGCAGGACGCATTCTGCCTTGACTACTTTATCGACGTATATCGACAGTTCTCCAGCGGAATGGATCGCGAAACCAAGCGCAACCTGCTGCTTCTGTGCGCCGACAGAACCCAGATTCTACGCCAGTTGCGGCAGCGGTATCCCAAGGCCATTGGCCGATATGAAGCGGAGATTCAATAATTCAATAGGGTGCAGATCGATCCAGGTCATGCAGCCAGCCCCAGTGTAGGCAGAGGGCCCGGGGATGGATGCTGAATGCGAATGCGCTCGCCGTGGTGGCGAGCGCGGTGGAGGTGGTCGTCGTGGAGCCAGGCGATGAAGGCATCCCACTGGCCGTTAAACTCGATGCAGCGTAGCTGCAGCAGGGCCTCGGCTCGCTCGCGGATCCACCGGCTGCCGCCGAAGTCGAAGCGAGCGCCGATGAGGTTTTTGACCCCGCCTTCCACCATGCCGGTGCCAAGCTCGAGATCCAGGTCCATCAGGTCCTTGTAGTTCATCAGCGGCAGGCGCTTTTCCAGGTAGCGCAGGGAGGACCCCAAGCGCTCGCGTCGGCCTTTGTTGCCGGGGCCGGTGGCGGGCAGCGCATGATACAGTCGCTTGCACCGGGCCACGATCAGCGATTCCTTGCCGTTGTAAAGCAGGTCCTTCTGGTCATTGACCCAGCCTTGGAGCTCCGCGCTCCCTTCTTTGTACAGACACTCCCCGGCTTGGTAGATGTACTCAAGGACGTGCACGACATCCACGGTGTGGATGGCCTCTGGGAAGTCCTGCTGCGCATAGCTTGCCAAGTCTTCATCTCCGTCGGTCAGCAGCTGGACCAGCTTGCCAGAGTCCTTGGTGAATCCGCGCTTGTCCGCTTCTCGCCGAGCGATGGCGAAGACATGCCGCTTGGGAGCAAAGGAGGCATAGACGCGCTTGTTCAGCGGCCCCAGGAGCTTGGTCCCATCGGCAGAGCGTCGGAGCGTGTACATCACCAGCATCGTGGCAAGGCGCGCATGTTTGGACTTATCGCCCTTTTTCCGTCGGGGTTTCCTGCCATACAGCGCCCGTTGGGCGCGGCCGCGGTGGCGAGCGGACTCGGGATGGGGGTTGGGTCGCCGCTTGCCCCGCCGCCTCTGCAGCTCGGGTTCGGTGGCCATGGGAGCGCCCTTGCTATCGACCTCGATGATCAGCACCTCCCCGTCGCCCGGCGGGGCCGGGGTCTGCTCGAACCACTGGGCGGTGCGCCGGCCCAGACCCAACACCGTCTGTTCGAGCACTTCGGTCGAGGGCGCGCTGCCCAGAAACCACAGCAGCGTGGTATGAACCTTGGCATAGCTGAGCATCGTCGCCAAGCGGCTGGCCAGGCTGAGCAAGTTCATGCTGAGCCGGTCGGTGGTCAGGCCCAGCTCCGCATCCAGCGGATGGAAGCCCTGGCCCGCCGGTCCTCGCAGGTAGCTGCGCCAGTAGCGAATCGGGCCAAAGAGCGTACTGAGGTTGCGAGGCTGAGCCGGTCGCAGCGTATAGGTCTTGTCCTGCACCACCACCGTCGGCGATGTTTGCGCGCGCCAGCGCTGCTCCCGGACACAGAGGAACAGCATCAGCAGCAGCTGACCCAGCTGTCGCACCTGCGCCAGCAGAGTCGACTCGTCGGCCATAAACGTCGCCTCGTCGCTGTGCGTCGCGCCGTGCAGCACCTGCTCGAAGGCCGCCCGGAGGGTGCTTTCCAGCTCCACCGGCGTGGGGGCGTGGGAAGGCTCGGCCGCTGCCTTGCGGTGGAGCGAAGGAGGAAGTAGGTTCAATACGGCGGGCATCGGGTACCTCTTGGACGGGATATCTTGGAGGTCTACTCGATGACCCGCCGTTTGGCGACCGGGACCATTCCGTTCCGTGCCCCCTCGTTGGGGCCATTTCCGACGGAGTTTTGCTTCTTCTCTTGCCTGGTGCCCTCTGTATCTATCCGAACTCAGCGTTGATCTGGTTCCGGCTGCACCCGATTCAATACGAGCAGGAGTAGGAGCCTGACACGAACCCGCCACTTAGGCGAACGTCTGTTTCGTTGCCAGTGAGCGCAGGCACGGGAGGAACTGCTATCCCGCAGCTGCGCGCCGGCCAGACGCCAGCGCTTCGACTTCGATCGACCGCCGGTTGGCTCGCGCACGGGCCGATGGTGCACGTCTTGTTCAGCATGGACTTACCAAGGCGCGGGAACGATTGCCCCAGTTCATCGACGGCATCATCCTCGCTGTTGTGAAGGGCACACGGCACGATCTCCGACGATAAGACGAGTATCTACGGAGCTTGGGCGAACGGACTGGGGTAAGCGAGACAAGAGCCAAGCGGTAGCAGATCGGTCCGTAGGTACAATCGGCGCACTCGGCGGGCTCCCCGTTCCCCAAGGGCTCTGCGCCATCGCTCGTCGCCAACCAAGCTTTCAGAAACGGCTCCGCCGGTCGTGCGGAAGGCCGCGTACCTCGCTATCCGTCGGCGGCGATATTGGCAAGCAGAAGGTCAGCATGCACGTCTCTACCCTTGCGCGGTAGCTCTCCTTGGAAGGGCCCGGCTGGCCCCTGATGCGCGATGGGGCTGGTAGACCCAGTGCGGGCCAGCGCGGCAGCAGGGTGTGGGCTTGCGAGGGTCGGGTAGACCCCCGCCGCCAACCTCGGCGGCGTTAACCGCGGCACCGCGCCACCAAGCGCTGCCCCGTTAGATAACCCCGTACAGCTCGCGGGCGAGCATCAAGCCCCGGCCCCGCTAGGTTCCCTTATCAGCTGTGAACTGGCTCGCGTTCGCTGTGCCCGATAATAGTCGGCCGTGGTCATGGTGTCGCTGGCTGGTCTTTGGCTGCTCGCGAGCTCCGGCCACTTGACTGGGTACGGAAAGGTTGCGCAGCCAGTGGGCATCGATTTGCGACGGTGGACCCTGCAAGATCATAGCAGGCTGCTGGCCGATACTAGCGCTGCGCGGGCCTGGTCGTGCTGGCGCTTGTCGCCAGGGAGACGCCGCCGCGCTCGATGCCCCGCTCCCTATCAAACCGATGGAACCCGGCCACCCCATCCCGGCTGGCAGGGCCAGCGTACATCGTGCTCGCTGCCGACTGGCGATGCTTGGCCAGCTTGCGCGCTGGCTAGTTCCAATCCAAGAAGCCTCTGCCGAGGCTGGCTGAAAACTCACGGACCCC
>CAYSFU010000138.1:0-5475 GCA_964430555.1 uncultured Nitrospira sp.
TGGTGAAGCCAGGCTACCACTTACCACCCTGTCCGAATTTCCGGAGCCCCCTCTGGCGCCGCAGTTCATTTTGGATCCGGCGAGCCCCTAACTGCCGCTCTCTCCGCAAGCTGAGAAGCAAGGCACGCTCGCGCTCGAAGACACGTCGGGCTGGAGATCGGGCGGGATGGCGGCTGCGATTGACAAGGCCGGCCTCACCGGTTTCTCAGTACTGGCGCACCCACTTACGAAGTGTCAGATAGGAGATCCCGCATCGACGACATACGAACCCGGCATCTCCCGTTTCCTGATAGAGCTGTACCAATGTCGTCGCTTGCGCATGTCAGCATCCATTCAGGCAGTTTACGTGAAACAATGTGTGTGAATCACACACATGAAAGATTCTGTCCAAACAAGCCTGACCCACCTCAAAGAGAACCTCTTCAAGCTCTTCTTGCGATATTTCTTTGATTACGTTTCGCCCTAATTACCTTATTTTTGTCTCGGAGAAGTTACAGGAAGCAGGTTGTGCCTACCAAGAAGTTCTGCATAAACCTGCCCAACTTGCTCACTCCATTGCTCAATCGAGTGATTCTCCATTACATACTGACTGTTCATTCGACCGAGAGATAGGCGCCCGGCAGGCTGCAGTCGCCCAATTTTTAACATGAGATCCCCAAGCATCGTCCAATCCTCAGAGGGGAATAGCCAAACACCTTCTGACCTACCATAGGTTTCCCGAACAGAAGATATATCTGACGATAGTATTGGCTTTTCTGCACTCATAGCCTCAAGAACCGAAAACGCTAACCCTTCGGTTCTACTTGCTGATACAAGTACATCAACCGCATTCAGTATATATGAAAAGTCTTCGACCGGATCAATCACCGTAAGCACATCTTTAACGCTGACGCTATCAGGTTGTTCCGCTACGAATATCCTCGTTTTCTCTCTCCCAACGATCAAAAATCGAGCTTTTAGCTCATGAGTTTTTACCACTTGAGCTGCAGCCCTGATAAAGAGATCCACTCCCTTTATTATTGGCGCATATCCTAATAAAAGGTATAGCACTGTCTCATCTTGAACCCCTAACGATTGTCTTACTCTTGACCGAACGTCAGGGCATGGAGAAAAGCGTCTCGCGTTGATCGCATTTCTAATGAGCACTGCCTTGTCACCAAGAGCAGCAACGTTTTGTAGGCCTTTATATATCCCATCCCCCACCGCAATACAGCGATCACCAAACATCCTCAAAATTAGTCCAAGCTTAACAAAATCTTTGAATTTCTGGCGGCGCGTTGATGCAGGTTGTGAGTGATAGTGCCATACCACCGTTGCATTCATGAAGGTTGTGCACTTAATAATAATGGCGGTTATGTCAAACAGGAAAAAATGAGTATGGATAACGACTGGCTCACAACTGGAAAGAAGGTTACGAACCTCTCGCACAACACTCCTCTTATTTGGGACAAAGCCGTATCCTATCCCCTCATTATCCAGCTTCGACAACCAAGATCTATCCTTGGCCTTTTCTGGAAATATGCAAAATGTGGCAAGCTGCAAGTTATCACGGCAATGCCTACTCAAAAATACAAGCGATTCGATAAATGTCCCTCCATACTCCGGCCCATATGAACAAATGTGACAGATGGTTGGCACTTTCATTCCCCGTTCGCTCTCCTCGAATCAAATTCCATAGTTAGTAAAGGCCTGATTAATTCTGACTTTGGGCCGATTATCTCTCAAGATATTGGAAGAGCTTACTGGTTTCTAATCGAAACTCCGAATGAATTAGACTTTCCTTAGAGTACGTCTTCCTGCTTGACAATTACTCCGTTACATGATCTTGCTTTATCTAAAATTAGATGAGACCAAGATTATGTAACGTGACATCGGTTGTCAATAGTGGACGCCATGAATTGCAGCCTCCCGCTGCCAGCAGTTGACGAACTCGCTACAGCTCAAATGCTACTGGGGAACAATTCCAGAGCTGGAAACACCGCCGATGACTGTTGTCCAATATTTCCATATACTCTATGAGGGTTCTGCCCCGCTTTCACGGACACCTAGCATAGGCTCATAATAAGCCAGGAGGAGTGTCATGGGAGCACGACGGAAGTTTTCAGCCGAATACAAACGTGAAGCGGGGGCGATGTTGGAGGCACCAGGAGTACCGGTGAGCCAGATCGCCGCAGACCTGGGCGTCGGATCAACGGTCCTGGGACGGTGGCGGCGCGAGTTGCGTCAGGACGCCGAGCAGGCTTTGGGAGGCCCCGGACGATCCCGTGATGAAGAGGTGAGTCAGCTCCGTCGCGAGTTGGCCTGTGTGACAAAGGAGCGGGATTTTTTGCGAGAAGCGGCCGCGTGCCTCGCGAGAGCGTCGAAGTGAAGTTTCGGATGATCCAACGATGCCGCGACGCGTTTCCCATCCGATTGATGTGTCGGTGTTTACGGGTGTCGGCCAGCGGGTATTACAACTGGGCGGGGCGGGTGCCGAGTGCGCGGAGCCAGGAGAACGCTCGGCTCCTCACCCGGATTTGGCAGCTCCATGCTGATTCCGACGGTGTTATCGGCCGTCCGCAGATCTGGGAGGATCTGCGCTACGCCGGGGAGCGATGTGGGCGCCACCGAGTGGCCCGTCTGATGCGCCGGGCTGGCTTGCGTGGCGTGCCGCAGCGGCGACGCTGGCGGACCAAGCCGTCAGGGACACCGCCGGCGGGAACCCGCAATCATCTGGAGCGGGACTTCACGGCCACGGCGCCCACTACCAAATGGGTCACCGACATCACGTACATCCGCACCGCCGAACACTGGCTCTATCTCGGTATCGTGCTGGATTTGTATTCGGGGGTGGTCGTGGGTTGGTCGATGAGTCCACGACAGGACCGGCACCTCGTCATGCAGGCGGTGTGGCAGCGACCGACCCGGACGCCCGTCATTCTCCATTCCGATCGCGGGTGTCAGTTTACGTCCGACGAATATCAACAATTCTTGGCGGCGCACCACATTCCCTGCAGCATGAGTGCGGTGGGCAGTTGTGCCGATAATGCGGCGGCCGAGAGTTTCTTCGGCGTGCTCAAACGCGAGCGGGTGAATCGACGGCAGTATCGGACGAGAGCCGAAGCGCGAGCGGATATCTTCGACTACATCGAACGCTGGCATAATCCCCGCCAGCGACGGAGATTGGCGTTTCAGCAGCAGGGGGAGAAACTCTTCACTGAACTGTCCGTGGAAATGGGGTAGAACCCGTGTTCCACAAAGGAGGGAGAATTGCATGGGAGTTCCTTTACTTGATCTCAAAGCACATCATGAGCCACTTCAGCAGGAAATCATGGTGGCGTTGGAACAGATCTTTAAGAGTCAGGCGTTTATCTTGGGCCCCGAGGTGGAGAGGTTGGAAGAGAGGATCGCGGCTTACTGCCAATCACAATACGGAGTCGGAGTCACGTCTGGGACCGATGCACTGTTGATTGCGCTTATGGCTCTTGGGATTGGTCCTGGGGATGAGGTGATCACCACGCCGTATTCGTTTTTTGCGACGGCTGGAGTCGTTGTTCGTCTTGGCGCGAGGCCGGTTTTTGTCGATATTGATCCTACAACCTACAATATCGATCCTGCCAAGATCAGCCAGGTTGTGACGACCAAAACCAAAGCTATCATACCAGTCCATCTCTATGGGCAATGCGCTGATATGGAGCCGATCCTGGAGGTAGCCAAACAGTACAAACTGAGTATCATTGAAGATGCAGCACAAGCAATCGGCTCAGAATACCGCGATGGTCGTCGAGCTTGCAGTATGGGGACTATCGGCTGTTTGTCGTTCTTCCCAAGTAAAAACCTGGGTTGCTTAGGTGATGGGGGGATGACTGTGACCAGTGATCCTGAGCTTGCGGAGCGGATGCGAATCTTGCGAGTCCACGGGAGCAAGCCAAAATACTACCATAAGCTGATCGGTGGAAATTTTCGCTTAGATACGATTCAGGCCGCGGTTCTCAATATCAAGCTCAATCATTTGGATGAATGGACGAGAAAGCGTCAGGAAAACGCGATCCGGTACGGAGAGCTCTTTAAACGGAGCGGACTCCTGGATAGGGCAACCGTACGGTTGCCAGCATCGGTTTATCGAGAGTCAGGTGCTCGGCATTACCACATCTATAATCAATTCGTGCTTCGTGTGGATCGACGAGATGCACTGGTAGCATTCCTTAAGCAGAATGAGATTGGAGTGGAAATCTACTACCCTGTTCCCTTCCACTTACAAGAGTGTTTTAGGTGCTTGGGATACAAGGAAGGAGATTTCCCTGAGTCCGAACGGGCGGCCAAAGAGACGATTGCTCTTCCGATCTATCCAGAGTTGACCGTGGAGCAACAAGCCGAAGTGGTTGAGGCTGTTGCTACTTTCTACCGTTAGAGTATTTTCTAGGTGTTTAGTCCCGCAGTGTGCTGGAATGGGTCAATGTTAAATCGTTCTGGTTCTGTTGTCCATATTTTGCCGATGTATTCGTAAGGCGTGAGTCCCTTCAATGTTTTGAGTCTTCTGGCGAAGTTGTAGGCCATGAGGAAGCTGTGCATATGCGCTTTCAACTGGTCGTGCGAGTTGTAGTAATACCGTTTCACCGTCGCTTCCTTGATGGTCCTGTTCATGCGTTCCACCTGTCCGTTCGTCCAGGGATGCTTTGGTTTCGTGAGCCTGTGTTCGATGCCGTGTTCGTTACAGCACAGATCGAACATATGCGTGATCCATTGCGCCGTTGGCCCGTTGCGGTAACGAGGCGCGTGGCAGAACTGGCTACCGTTGTCTGTCAGGACTGTATGGATTTTATAAGGCACAGCCCGAGCCAGGTTGCGCAGGAACGCCGTTGATATTTTCCTGTCCGATTTATCGTGCAGTTCCGCATAGGCGAACTTCGATGTACGGTCGATACCCACGAAAAGATAGAGCTTCCCTTCCTCGGTCCGCACTTCGGCAATGTCGATATGGAAGTAGCCGATGGGATATTTTTTAAACTTCTTCTTCGTAGGCTTGTCGCCGTCAACATCGGGTAAACGAGAGATGTCATGCCTTTGCAGGCAGCGGTGCAAGCTTGATCTTGTCAGGTGCGGAATCGTCGGTTGAAGCGCATACAGGCAATCATCCAGAGGCAGCAACGTGTGCTGGCGGAAGGCCACAATCATGGCCTCCTCTTCTTTCGTCAGAACGGTTGATGCAGGCTCCTTCGGACCCATCCGCTCATCGTGAACGAAGGTCCGCTTCTTCCACTTCGCCACGGTCTTCGGATTGATCCCGTGGCGTTCGGCAAGAACCTTCAAGCTCTCTTGACTATGTTGTATCGCTCGACGCACCGCCTCTGTCGTGCGGGCGCTTCCGTGCAGTATCTATCCCATAAATCATCCCTTCGTAACTGGCTGTATATTACACCAGCACACTGCGGGACTAAACATTTCAAGAGTCCCGCGAACTCCTGGCTGGTGAACTGACACCCTTGGTCGGTGTTG
>CAYSFU010000139.1:0-5384 GCA_964430555.1 uncultured Nitrospira sp.
TCTTCGCTTATTTCAATCAACCTCTCTGTAAACAACCCTGAGATTTCTTACACTTTAATGTATTGGCTAACGGGCTTACCCGCGTAGGACTTGGGCAGTATGCTTTAAACAACTTAGAAATACCTTTTCCTCCCTATATAGAACAATCCATCATCGCCACCTTCCTCGACCGCGAAACCGCCAAAATTGATGCGCTGGTAGCCGAGCAGCAACGGCTGATTGAATTGCTGAAAGAAAAGCGCCAGGCGGTTATCTCTCATGCTATCACCAAAGGGCTAAACCCGGATGTGCCGATGAAGGATTCTGGTGTTGAGTGGCTGGGAGAAGTGCCGGAAGAAGTGCCGGAACATTGGCTAGTGATACCGATGAGGATGATTGCAAATATTGTACGCGGCGCATCGCCACGTCCGGCAGGCGATCCAAAATACTTCGGGGGAGATACTGTAGCATGGGTAACAGTGGCCGAAATTACTAAAGATGATGCTGTTTACTTGACTGAGACCGAGAATTTTCTAACTCAGGAAGGAGCAGCACACAGCAATCTATTTCGATATGGGACACTAATCTACTCAAACAGTGGTGCAACGCTCGGAGTGCCAAAGATTCTACGCATCGATGCTTGTGCAAATGATGGTGTCGTTGCTTTCTTGAATCTCGACAGTAAAGTGCACGCTGAATTTCTTTATCATTACCTTTCCTCAATCACTGATTATATTCGCGAAAAAATTAAACAGGGATCGGGACAACCCAACCTGAATACCGATATCGTGAAGGATCTGCGATTCGGACTGCCACCCTTAAATGAGCAACAATCGATTACTCAACAGATTAAAGAAATAGCTGAACAGTTTGGTTTACTTACTGCTACAGCTGAACGAGCTATCACCCTGCTGCAAGAACGACGTACCGCCCTCATATCCGCCGCCGTCACCGGAAAAATTGACGTGCGCGGTCTGGTACCGGGCAAACTGTCAATGGAATAAGCCACGTGAGCAATTTGCGCCTTGCAATCCCATTTCCATCATCCGTATTGTCATGCGCATCAAAACACCTATAATGGCTGAATTAGCTATTTGGAGGATTTAATCATGAGAATCATGACATCTGTCGAAGCCCAAAACCATTTTGGGGAACTCATCGATGCGGCGCAACGCGAACCGGTCACCATTACCCGGCGCGGCCGCCCGGTGGTTTATGTGGTTTCACAACAGGAATACGATGAGTTAACCAAACGGTTAGCCATCAATCAAAGCCAGGTTGACATCGAAAAAGCCAAAGCAGCGGTTGCGGCTTTTCGCGGCAAAGGCAAAGGCGGCGCGGTCGAGCGGCTATTGGAAGATCGCAGGGCTGATCGCGAACGGGAAGAATGAGCGGCTTCTTGCTGGATACATCTGCTTTACTGGCCCTGCGGGATAATGAACAGGGAGCGAACCGGATCAGTGAGCTGTTGAGCGATGGTTCGCCTTGCTATGGCTCTTTCATGACTTTGATGGAAGTGTTTTACCGGGTTTGGAAAGATGAAGGCGAAGCTGCCGGACGTGAAGCGTACGCTGATTGTTTTGCTTTGCCGATGGTTTGGATTCATGAGTCTTCGGAGATTCTGCAACGGGCTGCCGTGATTAAAGCCACCCATCCGCTATCGGTAGCCGATGCCTGGATAGCAGCGACGGCACTGGAACTGGAGATAACGCTGGTGCATAAAGACCCGGAATTTGAGCATTTGCCGGAACTGCTGCAAGAGCGTTTGCCCTATAAATAAAGGAGATCGGGTGGGCCTTTATCACGAAATCAGTTTCGAGACTGAAATCTGTAGCTATCTGGCTGCGAATGGCTGGCTGTATTCCGAAGGCGATGCCAAGGATTACGACCGGGCCCGGGCATTATTTCCGGCGGACGTCATCGGTTGGATTCAGGATACCCAACCCAAGGCATGGGAGGCGTTGACCAAGAACCACGGCACGCAAGCAACTGAAATTCTGCTGCAACGCTTGCGTGATTCGATCGACCAGCGTGGCACCTTGGCTGTGTTGCGTCACGGGGTAGAAATGATCGGGCTGCGTGAATCCCTTACACTGGCCCAGTTCAAACCGGCCTTGGCCATGAATCCGGATATTTTGACCAAGTATGCCGCCAATCGATTGCGCATCGTGCGGCAGGTGCGCTATTCGCTGCATAACGAGAATTCCATCGATCTGGTGCTGTTCCTCAACGGCATCCCCGTTGCCACCTGCGAACTGAAAACCGATTTCACGCAATCGATAGAAGATGCGATCGATCAATATCGCTTCGACCGTCACCCCAAGCCCAAAGGACAATCAGCCGAACCGCTATTGTCGTTTCCCAACGGCGCACTGGTTCATTTCGCAGTCAGTAATCTGGAAGTACGCATGACCACCCGGCTGGCTGGCCCGGCGACAAAATTCCTGCCATTTAATCTGGGTGACCATGGCGCAGCGGGTAATCCTGTCAATGAGAAAGGCGGACACCGCACTGCTTATTTGTGGGAAGACGTCTGGGCGCGAGAAAGCTGGCTGGAAATTCTGGGGCGTTATCTGGTTGCGCAGAAGGACAGCAAGAAACAGATCAACACCATCATCTTCCCGCGTTTTCATCAGTTGGATGCAACGCGCAAATTAGCGGCAGCAGTATTGAATGAGGGGCCGGGCGGTAAATACCTGATCCAGCACTCCGCCGGTTCCGGCAAAACCAATTCGATCGCCTGGTTAGCCCATTTCCTCGCCGATCTGCACAATGCCCAGCATGAAAAGCTATTCGACTCCGTATTGGTGGTGTCGGATCGCAATGTCATCGATTCACAGTTGCAGGAAGCGATTTTTGACTTTGAGCGCACGGCCGGGGTGGTGGCAACCATTACCGGCGAGAGCGCCAGCAAAAGCGGTGAATTGGCCAAGGCGCTATCGGGCAATAAGAAGATCGTGGTTTGCACCATTCAGACTTTTCCATTTGCGCTGAAAGCGGTGCAAGAACTGGCAGGTGCGCAAGGGAAACACTTTGCGGTGATTGCCGATGAGGCGCATTCATCGCAAACCGGTGAGGCAGCGGCCAAACTGAAGGCTGTACTCTCCGCGGAAGAACTCAAAGAATTTGAGGATGGCGGCGAAATCAGCACCGAGGATATTTTGGCAACGCAAATGGCGGTACGCGCATCCGAGCAAGGCATCACTTATGTGGCCTTTACCGCTACCCCAAAGACCAAGACATTGCAACTGTTCGGGCGGCGGCCTAACCCCGATCTGCCAGCCAGTGCGGATAATCTGCCCGCACCCTTCCATGTTTATTCCATGCGGCAGGCCATCGAGGAAGGTTTTATTCTTGACGTATTGCAGAACTACACGCCGTACAAACTCGCATTCAAGCTTGCTCACAACGGCAAGGAGATGAGCGAGAAGGAAGTTGAGCGCAGCGAAGCAATGAAACACATCATGCGCTGGGTGAAGCTGCATCCCTACAACATTTCGCAGAAGGTGCAGATCGTAGTGGAGCATTTTCGCGAGAATGTTGCGCCCTTACTGGATGGCCAAGCCAAAGCGATGGTGGTGGTAGGCAGCCGCCTGGAGGCTGTGCGCTGGAAACTGGCCATTGAAAAATATATCAAGGATCAGAACTACAAGATCGGCACGCTGGTTGCTTTTTCGGGCGAAGTGAATGACAGGGAATCCGGCCCGGAGCCATTCACGGAAAACAGCGCGATGCTGAACCCCAATTTACGCGGCCGCGATATGCGCGAAGCGTTCAAAACCGAAGACTATCAAATCCTGCTGGTTGCCAACAAATTCCAGACCGGTTTTGATCAACCTTTATTGTGCGGCATGTATGTGGATAAGCGGTTAGCAGGTATTCAGGCAGTCCAAACGTTATCGCGGCTCAATCGTGCCTATCCCGGTAAGGACACGACTTATGTGGTGGATTTCGCGAATGACGGCGAAGAAATCCTGGCTGCATTCAAGACGTATCACACCACAGCGGAACTGGAAAACATTACCGACCCGAATCTGGTGTTTGATCTGCGCATGAAGCTGGATGCGGCTGGATACTATGATGATTTTGAGGTGGATCGCGTGGTGGCGGTGGAATTCAAAGAAAATGCCAAGCAAGGCGACCTGTTTGCGGCGTTGGAACCCGTGGCTTCACGCCTGCTGCATCGATACAAAACGGCTCGGGAACAACTCAAAATCGCCAAAGACCGGAGCAATAGCAAGGATGCAGAAGAAGCCCAGAACGAATTGAATGCACTCATCCTGTTCAAACGGGATATGGGAACGTTTCAGCGCATGTATGCGTTTTTGGCGCAGATTTTTGATTACGGCAACACGGCTATTGAGAAACGCTTCATTTTCTATAAACGCTTGCTGCCATTGCTGGAATTTGGCCGTGAGCGTGAAGGCATCGATCTATCTAAGATCATCCTGACCCATCACAACCTCAAGAGCCGGGGTAAACAAGCCATGCCGCTCAATGATGGGGATGCGCCAAAGCTCAAACCGCTTGGCCCCGGCAGCGGTGAGGTGCAGGAAAAGGAAAAAGCGCTGATCACTGAGATCATCGCCAAGGTCAATGATCTGTTCGAGGGCGATCTGACCGATGATGACCGGCTGGTTTATGTCAATAATGTGCTAAAAGGCAAATTGCTGGAATCGGAAATTCTGAAACAACAGGCCATTAATAACACCAAGGAGCAATTCTCAAACTCACCCGATCTTTCCAAAGAAATCATGAACGCCATCATAGATGCTTTTGCAGCACATAGCACGATGAGCAAGCAGGCACTGGATTCGGAGCGGGTACGCAGCGGTTTGAAGGATATATTGCTGGGGCCCGCAAAGCTTTATGAGGCATTGCGGGAGCGGCAATGGCCTGGAGAGCGATAACAAGCGAGTAAGCGGAAAGGACTACTTTCGGCAATTGTTCAGCAGTGCATTCTGATCATTATGCGGCTAGTTGATCCATCAGTTCAAAGAGATGTTCCCGTTCCACCGTCCCAATCAGGCGATCGCCTTGTTCCGAGCGGATGGTTGCTTTCAATACGGATAGTTCTGCCGGATTGATTGTGACCTTCAATAAAACATAGTAGATCAGTTCATATCTGATCTGGCTTAGGTTATCTCCGATAAACGGAAGCCCGGTTCGTTTCACACAGGCAATCATAGCTCTTCGTTGTAGCCACAAATCTTTCGTCCAGATGTCTGCGCCATCTTTCAGGTTGGTCAATGCAATTTTTCGGATGATGTCAGAATCACTGTGATAGTTGATGAGGTATGACAGTGCAAAGGAAATTGCTGGGTATAGCGCATGGAATTTGTCCCATTCTGCACTCGCCGTCAGCAGTTCATCGGCAAACAGCAAGCTTTCGTCGATGGAATTTG
>CAYSFU010000140.1:0-5333 GCA_964430555.1 uncultured Nitrospira sp.
CCTCCGGTTTCATTCATACACCTAACTCGGTGTCTTTGAAACCGGCAGCAGCTCAAACCATAGCGGCGCTCGTAAAGCATGTCGAAGACAACCCCCATCCTTTCGACCTTATCAGTGAGGATGATAGGATGGTACTGATTCGCGACTGCAAAGCCATTGCCTCTCGCCTGACAGCGGGGAAGGTCGATCTAGGGCACCTCAAGAGAGCAACCGCCTGCTTCGATGCCAGGCATCTCCGTGAACAGATCCACCGGATTGAAGGGTCCATTGAATCGGACCCAGCGTTGGCGATAGGAAGCGCGAAGGAACTGATTGAGACCTGTTGCAAGACAATCCTCGCTGAACGTGGGAAGCCCGTTTCCGGCACACCGGACATTCCCACGCTGACGAAGAACACCCTTCGAGAGTTGAACCTTGTTCCAGAGGGCGTCCATGAAGCCACACGCGGAGCGGACGTGCTGAGGCGACTTCTGCAAAGTCTCGGCACCATCGGAAACAATCTCGCAGAGCTTCGAGGCCTATACGGTACAGGACATGGAAAGCATGGTGAATTTGAGGGCCTGTCCCCACGCCATGCTCGTCTCGCCGTCGGCTGCGCAGCTACATTGGTCACGTTTCTCTTTGAGACTCATGAGGCCAGTTCTAATTCAACACCATGAAGGACTTCTGGTTCGAGTGGATCGGATCTCGCCTCCAGGAGTTGGAACCGAAAGACATCTTGCCAAAGAGCAAGTAGAGCCGCTCACATGACAGACCATCCTTCCAGCATGCCAGAGGAGGTGCCCCAGGAGAGTCCTGCGTTGGGCATGCTTCCAACACGTGTGGAGTTGCCTACTGAAATCCTTGCCGATCGTTCTAAATCAGCAGGTCGCAATCTGGACGAATTGTCATTCGAACTATTCAAGGAGACTGCCGGTGTTTTGATTGCATGCGCCCACATCCTCGTCAGCTATGAGGACCTAGAAAAGTTCGTTTTTAGACGGAACCAAGCCATTTGCATCGGGTTGCTCATCCGAATCGTAAAATTCATGAAAGCAATCCTGGCGATACTTTCACATGGAGATGAGCTAGGAGAGGTCATCCTGGGGCTCCTGCGCTGTATCGGAGAATCAGCAGTCAATGCCCGTTTTCTCATGCTAAAGAATGATCCCTCACTATTTGATCAATTTGTGAAAGTCTCCTTAGGACCCGAACGTGAGCTATACGACACGATTTCAAAAAATGTCGCCGCACGAGGTGGACAGCCTCTCCCTGTTGAGCTACGAATGCTGGCTTCAATTGAACGGCTGTGTACGGTTTCCGGTCTAAGAATAGAAGAGGTACCTCCCAAGCACGCTGAATGGGGTGGAACTATGCGGAAGCGGCTTGAGGCGCTCGGTCTCCAGGACTCATATTCCATGGTCCAACGTGTTCCTTCCCACGCGATCCACGGAACCTGGGCTGATTTAGCTATGCACCACCTGAGAGAACAAGATGGCGGCTTTACTCCCAAGTTGGAAGAACTTTCCGTAGACTCACGCATTCTTGCTCCCATTTGCATGTTCGTCCTGGCTGCTGCGGAGGGATATTACGATGCCTATCTTGCGGCTAACCCGCAGACCAACCCGCTGATTGAACGGATAAATGACCTTACCGATCGTCTTCAGAAATTGAATTCAGCTCACGAGGAGTGGTACCAGGAGAACAAGAGAGTTGTCACAAATGAAGTTCCCCCTGCAAGCGCCATCTAAAGAGCGATATTTTTTCTTGGTATAGTCCATCCACAACGCGGGTCGCTCCATACCGACATTTCGTTTGGTAATTAGGGCGAAACGTAACCAAAGAAGGTCTGCAGGAACAGTTTGAAGAGATTGTCCCTGCGGTGATTAAACCGGAACTCGATTTCCTTAAGATACATCGGGAAGTGATATTTGGAAACGCCTCTGTAGTTATAGAGGATGTGTTTGCCGAAAGACCAAAAGCCTTCAATCCCGTTGATATGGTTCTTCGTACGACGATCAACCAGGCTCTTGCTGTGGTTGACGGTATGGTGCTTGCTGTACCGCTTGAGCGACTGATAGCCTTTGAACGCGTCGGTGTAATAAACCGATCCCTTGCGGGTCTTGGCACGGATGTGGGTCATGAGCGTGTCGGCGGACACATTCTCCACGACCTTGGTATAGACCCGGCCATCACGCTCTAAGAGGCCAAACACCACGCTTTTTCCGGCAGCGCCCCTGCCGCGCTGGCCTTTTCGCCGTCCGCCGAAATACGCCTCGTCCATCTCAATCTCACCGGAGAGTTTGCTTTCCATTGCCTCCAGCTCGGCCACATGGAAGATGACGGCGCGTAGTTTCTGATACACCCGACTGATGACCTTGGCGTCAACGGCCAGGTCATGTGCCAACCGATAGGCCGGCACTTGCTGATAAAATCCCTGGATGATCGCGATCTCACGGCGCAGTTTGGCGAGGCTCTTTTGCTTGCCGCACTTCCGGCACTTCACATAGCCGCGCTGCGTTCGGTTAACCGTGAACGACCCACAGAACACACACTTCTTACCACGTAACAAGTTGGCCGCGCACCCAAACCCCCGGCTTTGTCCAGCAACCATAAGGCCTCCAGCTTACCCCATGGTTACGAAACGCCCTAATTACCTTTCGTTTTACCTTGTCTTTCATGAGATTCCAATCACGTTACCATCCCTGCATCTTCTTGATTCCGAAAACTTTCCGATTCTCAGAATAAAATGACTGCCGAAGTGCGCATCACTGCCCTCTCCGAGCCGCGTCATATCAAATTCGACTCTCTAGGATCGAATATGAGCAACGATCTCCACACAGCCCGACCCTCAGCCTGGGGGGACGCGGAGCCGTTTGGCTCGCGTGGTCGGAATCTGCCGAGCTGGTTCGGGCCGCGTCCGTCGATGTTGATTGATGAGCTTCTCGAACCGTTGACCGCACACGATACACCGCAGCATGTCCAACCACCCTTCAGCGGTTTGCGCCCGTTCCAACCACAGCCACCCTTGGCACCGACTACACATCATGGGTTCGATCTCCTTCACCGCCAGCAAGCGGAGCCATGCGACAACCCTAAAACGCATAGCTCCGTCCTGCCGGGGAGGGGGCGCCCCGGCCCACCTTTATTGAAACGTCGTCTGCCCACTGGGGGGCTGATCTGCCGGACCTTTCGGTGGCGGCGCTTGGGTGTCTGTGTAGCCCAAATCCGTCGTGCGTGGCGGTTGGCCAGGAAATGCTGGGAGTGTGTTGTAATTGAGTAACTGGAGATCAATCGCCGTTGCCAGTTGGTCAAGTCGCTCGGCGACGAACACGAGACTCTCCTTCCTCAGCCATTCCTTGCCGTTATCAGTCGCTTTGGCTTGATCGTTCTGGAGGCGGTCGAGAAACGTGCGATCCACGAGTGCTTCGTTGAGAGGGTCCGTCAGGATCGCTCGGAGCACTTGGGCGTTGCCATCCTGTAGGAGCTTCATCCGTTCGGACATTGGCAGCTTCGCCAATCTTCCCCGGATCTCACTGGAAATCAGAAAGTCTACCGTTTCATTGCTCTGGGATTTCGGCACCGCCGCGAAGGTGCGCTGAAGCTGCTCGGCAGCACTCTTCCGCGTCGTCGCGTCACCTTTGACGAAGGACAACTTCCCGTGAAACTCCTTCGCCAGTTTGCCTGTTTGTTCCTGTTTGCCGAGAGGACTGAGATGGGAATCGATGGCAATCGCCGCTTCTTGCTTCTCCATGGCTTGCAAGATGCCGTCGGCGCGGTCGAGCACCTCGACCGACGGCCCCCCGGCTTGAGTAGCAGCCACGTTTAGAGTCCGGGTACTACTGTAGCCGATTTTCTGGCTCATTGTTTCGCATAGGCGGCTGGCGTCAGTCCGCCCAATCCTTTTTTTGGTCGCTCCTCGTTATACTCGCGCCGCCACGCTTCAATGATGGCTTGGGCATGGGCGAGATTCAGAACCCAATGCTCGTTCAAGCACTCGTCACGGAGGCGCCCGTTGAATGACTCGATGTACGCATTCTGGTTGGGCTTGCCCGGTTCAATCACCCGCAGCGTCACGGTGTGTGCATGGGCCCATGTCAGCCTGGCGTGTCCGCAAAATTCCCTCCCATTATCAGTTCGAATTACCTGGGGCAGGCCGCGGGTCGCGGCTAAGTGATCGAGTATCCGTGTGACGTGCTGCCCGTTGATGGCTCGCTCCGGTACAATGGCGACCGCCTCATGCGTCGCATCATCCACGATCGTCAGACACTTGATGGCCCGGCCTTCCGCACTGCGATCAAAGACGAAATCCATGGACCAGACTTGGTTCACGGCCTCAGGCCTCACCAGTGGCTGCCGCTCACCCACCGGCACCTTTTTGCGTGTACGGCAGCGCACCTGCAACTGAGTCTCCGCGTAGAGCCGTTCAATTCGCTTGTGATTCACTATGCGGCCCTGCTGACGCAACGTCAGGGAAATCATGCCTGCCCCGTACCGCCGATGGCGATAGGCGAGGGTAACAATGGCATCCCACAGATCGGCATTCCGGTCCGGCGCGGGTTGGTACCGCAAGCTGCTCGCACTCATCCCGATCACCTTCAAGGCCTGGCGCTCCGTGAGGCCTCGGCCACACATCCAGCGCACCACCTCGCGACGAGCCGGTGCGCCTACCACTTTTTTCTGAGCACCTCGTGGGTCACGGCCTGCTCCAGCAGCGCCTCCGCCAGTAACTTCTTCAGCCGGGCGTTCTCCTGTTCTAGTATTTTCAACCGCTTGGCGTCTGACACTTCCAGGCCGCCAAATTTGCGCCACCAGCGGTAATAGCTCGCGTCTGAGAACCCATGCCGCCGACAGAGCTCCTGCACGGCCACGCCCGCATCCGCCTCCCACAGAACCCCGATACTCTGGGCCTCTGAAAACCGCTTCTTCATCTCCAATCTCCTTTCTATGAGGGGATTGGACTCTACATCGTTGCGCTACTCAATATGGGGGTGACGTCGCCGGCTTGCGCTCCATGTGGAACAAACCGGTGCGGTTGCCATAATAATGATCAATGAGTTTTGGGAGGGAACTGTAGAAGAGGTAAAGAAAGGGATTAGACCAAGTGAATCACCTCACCGCAAGAAAGCGCTGCAAGTTCAAGTAGGTATTGCAGAAGGCCAGCTGAGGACTATTCGACCCAGTTCTGGCGAGACCATAAGGGTAAAATAATTTTTGGAGAAACCCGAATATTTGATTTAGGTTCACATGAGCATTGGGGAGCCTTGGAGCCTATTCACCAGGTTGGGAAAAAATGGAGAACTAGGGCGTGTCATCAATTAAGCCACGTGAGTGAAGCGGCGAGATAGATGGCG
>CAYSFU010000141.1:0-5328 GCA_964430555.1 uncultured Nitrospira sp.
CCACCGGTTAACAGGTCATTGCCATTGTCGCCGTTGAGCAGGTCATCGCCGCTGCCACCGCTGAGTTTATCGTTACCATCCAAGCCGGAGAGCACGTTGTTGGCATTATTACCGGTTATGACATTATTGTTCCCGTTGCCGGTACCATTGATGGTGGCTGCGCCCGTCAAGACCAAGTTCTCGATCCCAGTGCCCAGGGTATAGGTTACGGATGCCTGTATTTGATCCACCTCACCCACGACGTCAAAAAACTCCTGCACCATATCTTGCTCGTTGTCGACGATGTAGGTATCGCTCCCATCGTCCCCGTTCATCGAGTCAGCCCCGACTCCACCGTTCAAGACGTCGTTGCCGCTGCCGCCGTTGAGGAAGTCATCACCAATCCCTCCGTTCAACCGGTCGTTGCCCGACCAGCCGTTTAGGGTGTCATTGCCAGCCAGTCCCGAGAGCACATTGTTGTTGTCATTGCCAGTCATAAAATTGTTCATCGCGTTGCCACTGCCATTGATGGCAGCAAAACCGGTGAGATTGAGATCCTCGATCCCGAAGCCTATGGTATGGGTCACGGACGCATCTACGCGGTCAAATCCACCCTCCTCATCGTCAAATAACTCCATCGTTACATCGCCCACATTGTCCACAATGTAAAGATCACTCCCGTCGCCTCCGTTCATGATGTCAGCGTCTATTCCCCCGTCCAGCGTGTCGAAACCGTCTCCGCCGTTCAAGATGTCGACTCCGGCTTCCCCGTTCAGTCGGTCGTCGCCGGTGCCGCCGTCGAGGTTGTCAGCTCCAACTCCTCCATTCAGTAAGTCGTTGCCGCTGCCGCTGTCGAGTGTGTCGTTACCGTCGCCGCCATTGAGGGTGTCACTACCTCGCCCTCCAAAAAGCTGGTCATTCCCAGCGAACCCATTTATTTCATCCGCGCTGAGTGTGCCCCTAAGAATGTCATTCGCCGCTGTTCCGTTTATGATCGCCACAATACCCTCCTCTAATCGGTTTAGTGCTCCTAACCAGACTTTTGTGACCAGGCTCTCCGAGAGGGAATGGATTGCGTATTGGTCTTATCCCTCTCGTTACTTCATGGTCGGTGCGCGGTGTTTTCTTTCTGTTGTCTTACTCCCTCGGCTGTACACCTCCTCTCTTTTTCTGCCAATGGGTTTCTCAGATTCGGCCCAAATCCTACAGCCGACGTTTAAAAGGCACGCTCTTCGGGGCGACGCCTGGGTGCGGCATGGTTATCACTGCTCCCTACAGCATCAGCCATAGGTTCGGCATGGAGGTGGTATCGGAGTCGACCAGGCTCATGCATCGTGAAATTGGTTCATGTCTCAACCATGATCGAGTGCCAAGCAAATCTGGTGCCTGCCGTGTGAGCGCGCACTATTAATTTTCAATTAAATCCTAATTATAAGGATTAAATACTATATGCGCGATAGCCAGTTGAGTTTGATCTGCGCCAGGTCTTTTTGCTCGATGACGAGAGTGAATTGAAAAAGATACGGTTGGTGAATCAAATTGGATTCAGTCGGTGGATCAAATTAGACTCGATCGATGAGTCTGGGAGGTGTGATGGGTGGAGGTGATAGATCGTGGTTGAAGCGGCTTCGCCCAGGGCCTAGACGGGACTGTTGTCTGACGACCGTCAAACGCCTGCGATCTCTTTCTTGTCTTAAGAGAATCGCGATACTCGCATGAGTATGGAGGTGTGTATGTTGTGTTAAGAGGTTCTATGGTAGGTGACCCGCTGGACTGAACTGTGTTGATGTGGGCTTATAAGTCATGAATCGAGGGTGATAGTATCTTTCCGGGTGGTTATTGATCAACGGATGTTTTTACCTCGCTGAGAAGGAGAGAACTATGGCGAAGAAGCAGGTGTCGTCTTGTCTGAGTTTCCTATGGAGTACCGTGTTGTTTGCAGGTGTGGCTTTAGCTGCGGAACCAGCGGACGTTGAGAAGTTCGTCAACTCCCGCATTGAGATCGGCGAGATGATGACGAACTATTTTCAGGGCGGAGCGGGGTATGGTAACGGACAGCGGCCGTCTCCTGAGCAGATGAACAAGATGCGCGACGAGATCAATACGAAACTGACTGCGGTTCTGGCTAAGCATGGTCTGACGCTCGACGAATATCGGAAACGGAGCTCCGAAGTCTTTGCGGATGATGCGGCTGTCAAGCAGTACCTGAGCGAGCATCCCGATCTCAAGCAGCGTTACGAGGCGCTTCCGCTCGATCGAATGGGGCGTGGGGGGAGTACGGGACGGGGGTATTAGCAGGATGTTGAAAAAGTCCGCCAGCTTTGTTCTCGCATCGCTTAGAGGCTCAACGTACAGCCTGGGCAAACGCTTGTTCATACAGGCGATGGGTGGGCGGGTGAAAACAGTCTATGCTTCGCCTCCGCGCTGGACGGCCTTTTTGAACATCCTGTCGGCTGTTTCCGGCACCGTCTGATGCAGCCTAGTGCTGTGATGCCAGAAAGGATTTCAATAGCTGGCCAGAGTTGATGGGAGTTTTTTATGGTGAGTGAGTTTCCATTCTCCCGAGTGAGTCCTCTCTCTAGCTGCTCCTGAAGAAGATCGGTTGCCTATGGAATACTGCCACCTCGGTCGCTCAGGGCTCAAAGTCAGTCGGCTCTGTCTCGGGACGATGAATTTCGGACCCCAGACGAGTGAGCAGGACAGCTTCGCCATCATGGATCGAGCCTTAGAGCAGGGCATCAACTTTTTCGATACGGCCGATGTCTATGGGTGGAAACTCGGCGAAGGTTGGACGGAACAGATCATTGGACGGTGGCTTGCGCAAGGTGGAGGTCGTCGGGACAAGGTGGTGCTGGCCACCAAAGTATTCGGTCGTATGGGAGAATGGCCGAACCAGTCTCGCCTTTCTGCCCGTCATATCAAACAAGCGTGTGACGCGAGTCTGCGCCGCCTTCAAACCGACTGGATCGACCTGTATCAGATGCATCACGTTGATCGGGAGACTCCGTGGGAAGAGATTTGGCAGGCGATGGAGCAGCTAGTTCGTGAAGGCAAAGTGGTCTATGTCGGCAGCAGCAATTTCGCCGGATGGCACGTAGCTCAGGCTCAGGAAGTGGCACGCGGTCGTCACTTCATGGGGCTGGTGTCGGAGCAGAGTCTGTATAACCTCAATGAGCGCACGATTGAACTGGAAGTCATTCCTGCCTGTGAGGCCTATGGTATCGGGCTGATCCCCTGGAGCCCGCTGGGGCGGGGGCTCTTGGCTGGGGGCTTGCAATCCGCCGATAGTGGGCGCCGTGCGGACGAAGACCTGAAGAAAGAGATCGCGAAGTCGCGCACCAAACTAGAAGCTTATGAAACCCTGTGCGCAGGGATTGGTGAACGCCCGGCGGACGTCGCGTTAGCGTGGCTGCTACATCAAAAATCCGTCACGGCGCCGATTATTGGACCACGCACCATGGAACAGCTCGATGGGGCAATGCGAGCACTCACTCTCATGCTGAGTCAGGAAACTATGAAGCAGCTGGACGATCTGTTCCCCGGTCCCGGTGGTACCGCACCGGAAGCCTATGCCTGGTAACAGTGGATTGATTGAATCCGAAGGTCATACGTACACGTATTTTGAGGAACATGCGGCTCAAAAGCGGCGGAGACCAGGGAATCGGTCGCGCAGGACAAGGGAGGGAGAGACAGTGACGCGCGAGGATAGGACGGTCGGCGTGGCTCAGTACGTCATAGCATCACCCTGGGCGCATTGGGCATGAGAGTCAAGCGTTATTAAGGGGAAGGGAGCACGCTTGCCCACCTGTAATAACAGGTGTCCATATTGTGATTCTCGATCTTCAGGGTTGGTGAACCTGGTAGCACACAAAGCCCGCCCGCGGTCCACCTCGCAGCGCGGTTTGCGACATAAAGTTTACCGATGGCTGCCCAAACAGGGAATAAAAGCACTACACCTGCGCCAATGAATCCACGTCGCCAAAGTCGTCGATGCCAAACTTCAAACAGGCCATTTGGTGGAAGTTCTGGTACCGGGTCCCCGGGATGAATAACATGACAGTAACGATCTTTGTGAGTGTAGCTAAAGTTCTCCATGAATTCGCCATCACCTAGGCGCGGTGCGCCAAACGTGACTAGAAGTGCATTGTCCTTGCGAGTCTCATCGCCTTTGCACCACGTGCGATACATGGAGAATGCGATTGAGGCAATTGCGCCACCAAGGCTATGGCCAGTAAACACCACTTTCTCGCAAGAATTAAGTGTAGGAAGCAGTTTGAATGGATGTTCTCCAGATATCTTTGGGTTCAGACGAAACGCATCCTCCCATACCCCATTTTCAGTTGCTACGAAGATAAACGCGATCACCAATGCGATGCAGGTAGCAATTGAAAGTGGAAGGGATACGAAGCAGAGAACGGCTGGAAGTAGAAAAAACAGAGTAACGTAACGGCGAAGACGAAGGATTCCCATCCGCTTGGATCTCTCAATGCTTCCTAGTATCGGCTCAGTTCCATACCACAGCCAACTGAATGCCCGAAAGAATCCCTGATGCAATGCTCCTGCAATCGGGGTGCGATAGGCGCTGCCTTGATATCTGGTCGATGGTGCAGCGTGTAGGCTTTCATCAACAATGCTGAACTGAGTAAAATGCGCCTGTAGATTGGTGAAAATCCAGTTACCAATGAGAGATGTGCCTCGCACGGCCACGACTGCCGTGCGCCCTTCGTCCAGGTAGCGAACACCTGCTAGCAATTCACCCGTGAGTAGGCTGAACTGCTCTACGCTTCGTCGGTATACGAAGTCGTCACCATGGCGTGTTGAGTAGATGTTACGAGCTGCACGTGCGGCCTCAAGAATTGTGTTTGGATCGGTCTCAAGCTGACATGGCATCTTTATTCTCTCTGTAATCGTGAGGTTACGAGTCTTGGTGACGTCTACGCCCACGCTAACTGAGCTCCGCTGGGGTACCTCAAGGCCCAACTTTGAGGCCCTCAAGGGCAGCGTGCTGTTAGGTGTCAGGCCGCTCTTTCTGGTCCTACTCTATGCGCTCAGTCCTAGGCCGTGAACTTATAAGTCTTCACTTCCATCGATGAGACAACCGTTCTCAACGACTGTCCATTGCCGTGGTTGGTGGAGTAGTAATGCTCCGCATGGCCAGCAAACAGCCGCGTAACCTCTGCGTCGGGATGGCCGTACTGGTTTCCAACCCCGACTGGAGAAAAGGGGACAGGCTATTTTTTAAGTGGTCTCAAAGACTGTTCGAAAGTAGCTATCCCCTTTTCTTTTCTGGACCCTACTAGGGCGTGTCATCAATTGATTTTCTGGATTCACAAGGTCATACCGATGGGC
>CAYSFU010000142.1:0-5291 GCA_964430555.1 uncultured Nitrospira sp.
TCTGGAACAGCAGGCCGAAGCGGTTCTTTGCCTCCTGCGGCGGCAGCTGGGGTACCGCCGGCTGCGGACCGATGATAAGCTCCAGCTCCGGCAAGAGCTCGATCATCAGCTGCCCGCTGTCGCCAAGAGCAGTGAGGAAGCGCTGCCGCCAGACCAGCACGGCGTGGGCGGGCTCGGTCAGAAGGAGGCGCAGCAGCTCGCGACAGGCGCGCAGCAGCGGACCGTAGGGAATGGCCTGGTGCTGCTGCTCGAAGCGGGCGCGGGCCAGATAGCCGCCGTGCTGGGCGAGCGAGCGCGCCAGCTCGCTGACCAGCTCCGTCTTGCCGATGTTGGCGGGTCCGGTTATGAGCGCCAGCTCGAGCGCGCCGCTGCGCACGCGCTCCAGGGCGGCGTGCAGCTGGGTGAGCTCGGCTTGCCGTCCGTACAGCTTGCGCGGCAGCCGCAGCTCGGTCGGGCGATCCTGGGTGCCCAGGGGAAACGGCGCGATCTGGTGCTCGCTGCGCCAGCTCCGCAGGCAGGCTTCCAGATCGGCGCGCAGGCCGCGAGCGCTCTGGTAGCGATCCTCGGCCATCTTGTTCAGCAGCTTGAGGACGATGTCCGACAGCACCTCGGGCACCGCGGCGCGCAGGGTACGCGGCGGCGGCGGCATCCGCGCGATGTGGCTGTGGATGAGCTCCACCGGATCGGATACCGGAAACGGCAAGGTGCCGGTGAGCATCTCGAACAGGGTCGCGCCCAGTGAATATAGATCGGTGCGCTCGTCGATCCCCCGGTTCATGCGCCCAGTCTGCTCGGGAGCGAGGTAGGCGAGCGTGCCTTCCAGCACGGCGGGGCTGGCGGGGACCTGCCCGTCTCTCAGCACGGGCGTGGCCAGGCCGAAGTCGATCAGATGGAGCTCCTCCAGCGACGGATCGACGAAGATGTTGCTCGGCTTGATGTCGCGATGGACGATCTGGCGGGCGTGTACCGCTTCGAGGATGTGGGTGAGCTTGATGGCCAGGCTCAGGCACTCGCTGATGGTGAGCTGGCGGGTGCTCAGCAGGCTGTGGAGGGACTGTCCGGAAAGGCTCTCCATGACCAGCGCCACCGTGCGGCCGAACTTCTCCAGCCCATAGACGCGGGGGATCCCCGGAAGCTGCAGCTGACCAAGCAGGTGGTATTCGTTATACAGGCGCGCCAGCTCGCGGCTGCTCGGGTATTCGCTGCGCGGGATCTTGATGACTACCGGAGCTTGATCGGAGACGCGCAGCGCGCGGTAGACCTGATTGTTGCTGCCGTCATGAAACTTCTCTAGGTTGGAATAGTTCTGCAACCCATTCATTCCCATCCCCCGTGGCCCGCCTGGGAATGTCGCACCCCTACCCGAGCGGCGCTGAAACGTCCCGATGATTATAACCTAGTTCTTGTCGCGACGTAGTTTCAAACGGCTTCCTGTCGCCTGGACGATCGTAATCTATCGATAGTCTTCAGCTGCTTCAGGGCGCTGCGATAGAGCGCCGGCGGCATCAGGCGCCCAGGCGCGGACGGTGGCGACGGCTTCGCGGTGCTGGAGGGTAGGGCACGAGTCCTGACCCAGAAGGGCGAGGACTGCACCGCGGGGATTGTGCAGGACTACTGGGACGTGTTGAGAGCGACTTGCACCGAGGGGGATGTACCGTCCACACCAATCATCAGATCGGGGCGGCCATCGCCATCGAGATCGCCAATGGCAACCCCCAGCGCCGATGTTGCTCCCGGGGCGGCGACCGTCAGGGTGTTGCTATCGAAGCTGCCGTCTCCACGGCCGAGCAGCACGCCTACCTGCGCAGTCCCCAGGTGACTGACTGCCACATCGACGTGTCCATCGCAATTGAGATCTCCTAGCGCAAGGATGCGACTCCCGGCACGGCTTGCAATACTGCGCGGTGGATCAAAGGTGCCGTCTCCGCGGCCGGGCAGTACGCTGACCAGCCCGGCCGCGTACTCCGCAGCGACCAGATCCAGCTTGCCGTCCTCGTTAAAGTCAGCGCTGGCACATGAGGTTGCGGCAGAGGTCAACGGATTCGTTCTTGTCTGGCGAAATGTCCCGTCTCCATTGTTGCGAAACACCGATAGGAATGCTCCTGAATTAGCCTGTACGATCAGATCGGAGCGGCCATCACCGTCTACATCGGCAGCAGTGCTAAGCGCTGCACCCGAGTCTACATTGATCTCGTTCTTAAAGGAAAACGTGCCCTGTCCAGTGCCGGCCCACAGGCGCAGTCTGCCGTTCGCCAAGACAGCAAGGTCTAGCTTGCCATCCGCATCCATATCGATGAAATGAGCAGACAGCGGGCTCGTGTTCATGAGGTTTACTGCTGTCGAAAACGTCCCGCCCCCCGAGCCTAGTAGAATGCTGACTGTATTTCCGCTATTATTACTGACTGCGAGATCCGGCCAGCCATTCCCATCCACGTCCGCGACGGCCAGGTGATAAGGCCCAGCGCCAGTTGGGATACGCTGCGACGAGACGAAGGCCCCAGAGCCATTCCCCAGCAGCACATCAATGCCAGCATGATTATAGGCCGTGGAAACGATATCCGCCTTGCCATCGCGATTGAGATCGGCGCTGATTAGGTATACCGTGGAGGTACTGAGCGCTGGCTGAGCCACCGGCTGTCCCGAAGCAAACGCCACATTTCCTACATAGTAGGAGAACAAATCAGCGCGGCTGACCGTGATGCCATCGGGCCGGGTTATGGTAATCAGCTGCGGACCACAGGCAGCTGGTCGAGCAGGCAAGCTGGCGCGAAGCTCGCTCTGTGAATCCAGATTCAGGGGGGTGACCAGCCTGCTCGGCATTCCTAGTGACAGAGTCATTCCGGATGTGAAGCCGCGACCTGTACCGCGCAGCTCGATTCCGCCGCTGCTGGGCCCAAATGCCGGCGAGACCGCATCCAAGTCGAGCCGTGGCACGCAGACTTCGGTCTGGCTGTTACAAACCTGAGTATCGTCGCACGCAGCTGGGACCTGGACACAGTTGGCCGGGTTATCTCGCCCATAGGCGAGCCAAAAGTCTTGGCATCCCGTCTGCAAGACAACCCAAACGAACGCCGCGAGCCCCCTGGAATGGGCACGCAGATCAGATGACAAAGAGCGCCGCCGCCGTGATGCAGGATCGGGCTCCAAGGGTCTCTCGATAATCAGCTTCATACTAGTTCCATAATACGCAATTCGCCTCTGGGACTGGCAAAAAATCATCTCCAGGTGTTGCTATCTTCCGCAGGTCACCTGCGCCGGGTCACTATCGAGCACGACACAGCTGCCCGTGCCGCAAGTCAGCAGCTCGCAGATATCGGCGGCAACACAGCTTGGGCCGACGGTCCCCGTATCCAAGAAGACCACGGCGCATTGGGTATGCGGAGAGTCCGGAGCGGGTACTGCGTTGGTTGCCGCTCCACAGGCCGAGAGGAGCGAGAGGATTGAAAGCGCAACTCCGCAAAACAGTTCTTTCATGACAGCACTCCATGATTGACTTCATTGGCTTCGATTCGATTCCAGCTGGTCTCGTCAGCACCCGGCACCCGGCACCCGGCACCCGGCACCCGGCACCAGGCGCCAGGGTCCCAGCCGGCGCCGCAGGTGGCGCGCGTGGCTTTCGAGCAACCAGCGTGCCAGCTCGTCTGCTGTCCCCTCCACGGGAGGCTGCCGACGAGAGCTGCGCCTCCCTGCCTGCCGCCAGGCCTCCCAGGACTCCCGGGACTCCCAGGACTCCCAGGACTCCCAGGACTCCCAGGACTCAGAGACCCGTCATCCGATAATCGAGCCCGCACGTAAAGGACGATCAAGTGTATTATTGCGATGCGGACGGGGTTTCGGCCGCGCGGGCAGGTAGCTCGCCGTCGCTGCGATAAGGCGCGGGGCGGCGACCAAAAATTGTATGATCTTCTTAGTCTGTCATATACGATAGACGATAAGCTCTAAAAGGTGCGCCGCCGCCTGCGGCTCCATATAGGGAGCCGTCGCTGCCCACAGCCTGAACAAGAACATTGATGACGCGGAACGTCTTTATCCAGCTCAAGTGTCGCTCGGGGAGCCTGGCCGGACAGCTCTACTCCTACATCGAGCCCGAGCTCGCGCCGCTGCCGGCGCCGCTGCGCCTCGGTCGTCACCCAGACGCCCACATCCGCCCCCTGGGGGATGACGAGAGTATGGTGTCGCGCAACCACGCAGAGCTTCACTATAAGGACTCTCGGCTCAGCCTCCTTGACGTCGGCAGCACGCACGGCGTGTATGTAGCCGGCAGCCGCGAGCGCACCGAGCAGCTGGACCTCCAGCTCGGCGAGGGGCGCGACATCCGCCTCGGGGCGAACGGTCCCATCTTCCACATCAGCCTGGGGGCCGCGATTCCCTTTGGACCCTATCTGCTGGTCGGCAAGCTCGGCGAAGGCGGTATGGGCGAGGTCTACGTCGGCTGGGACTCGCGGCTCGGGCGCCTGGTCGCCCTCAAGCTCCTGCGCAAGAGCGTGCTCGACGAGCTCGAAGACGCCGAGCGCATGCTGCTCAACGAGGCGCGCATCGTCTCGCAGCTGGAGCACCCCAACATCGTGCGCATTTACGAGATCGGGGAAGAAGCGGGGCTCCTGTTTATCGCCATGGAATACATCCGCGGCTTGACGCTGAACCAGATCGTCAAGCAGCTGGGTGCCCGCGGGCTGAAGCTCGCGCCGGCGGTGGCGGCGGGCATCCTGCGCCAGGCCTGCCTGGGGCTGCACTCCGCGCACCAGCTGCCCATCCAGGTGGTGCACCGCGACGTGTCGCCCAACAACATCATGATCATGCCCGAGAGCGTGAAGGTGATCGACTTCGGCGTCGCGCAGGCAAAAAACCGCGTCGGCGCCAGCTTCACCGAGGGCGGCAAGATGACCGGCTGTCCGCCCTACATGTCGCCCGAGCAGATCCGGACGCCGCAGAACATCGATCGCCGCTCGGATCTGTTCTCGGTGGGCGTCGCCCTGTACGAGCTGTGCACGGGCGCGAGTCCCTTCCGCAGGGAGACCACTGCCGCCACCCTGCTCGCGGTCATGACCCAGGAGGCCCCGCCGCTGCGCAGCCTCTGCCCAGAGGCATCGCCGGCGCTGTCCGAGCTGGCGGCGCGGCTCCTGTCCAAGGATCGGGAGGGCCGGCCGAGCACCGCGGCCGAGCTGGCGGCGGCGCTGCGCGAGGCGGCGAGCCCGGCCTTCCTGGATCATGAGAACATCGTCGGCGCGCTGCGCGAGCTCGGGCTCGATCTGAACGGCTCCATCCTCAGACCGCTCAAGGACGAGCCGAGC
>CAYSFU010000143.1:0-5244 GCA_964430555.1 uncultured Nitrospira sp.
CCACCCGTTTCAGAGACAAGCCGCCCCAGCCGGTATAGCGGAGGATCGTGGCTATCTCATCAGGCGTTGCGATTCGGCCTTCCGAGAGGAGTCGCCACAGAACCTGGAGGGCCTCAAGGTTAGCAGCGGTCCGCTCAGCACTTCGGCTTGGATCACTCTCGTCCAGATCAGACCCGAGGTCTGGGGAGAGGCTGGACGTTGGGGAGTCGGGCGGGGAATCCTTACTTGTCTCAGTCCGTCGCGCGCTCGCTGGCCCGATTGGTCGGCTGAACAGCATTGTCGCGACTAGCGCTAGGAACTTCCGGTTCCGCGCGAACCATTCACCTTTTGCGGGATTTCTCGCAGCAACAAGTTTCTCGGCGTTGGCAAGGAGCGCTGTGGCCGTGCTCGACGCGGACGCAGGGCCGGATAAATCGTAACCAGCACGATTGGCGAGGTTGGCGAGTAGTCTCGCCACGAGGCTGAGCCCTGCGGCGTTTTGGCGGAACCAGCCGCTCACGTCGCGACCCCTCGCCGCGGATTGCGCGACGATCCGCTCTTGTACCTTCGCCAGCACGGCGTCTGGATTCTCTATTGCCACGCCAGCTAGCTCCTGCCCTCGTTGGTCAGATCAGTCAGCTCGGCGTCTGCGAGCTCCGCGACAAGCGCGTCGAGATCGTCATCGCTGGCAGGCTTGCACGCCGCGCAGGGTGCCTTGGGCGGCTTGGCGGCCTTGGGCGGCTTGGCGGCCTTGGGCGGCTTGGCGGCCTTGGGCGGCTTGGCGACCTTGGGCAGCTTGCGTGGCTTCGCCATGTTGGTGGCCTCAGCCGCGCCCGCGGTTGCCGAGCTCCCGCCCTCATCGGGGGAACTTGTCGGCCGTGCGGGAAAGGCTCGCGGGGTGTAGTCAAGGGCCGCGCCCCTGCTCTTGGCGCGCCTTGGCGCGGGTTTCTGAACAAGCTCATCGCGCTGAGTCCAGGTCGCTAGCGCCGTCAGATCGCGCAGTTTAGAGATTCGGTCTGTGACCTCGATCGCCCACTTCGCCGCCTCTTGGCGGGCTTGGATGAGTTTGACCTCTTGCGAGGACCTTGCGCGCTCGGTCTTCGGCGATGCTGACTGGAGCTTGTCGGCAATAGCCGTGTAGTGCTCGGCATGCCGCCGGGCGACCTCCACGTCCACGCGCGCCCTAGCGAGTGCTGCCGGTTCGCGAACGTCAGCGAGTCCAAAGACGGACCCACGGGTCGCACCCTTCGGCGGACGCACGGCGCGACGACCGAGCTCGATGGCGGTCGCCGGACTTGGCACGATTGAAAGGCCATCGCAGGCGCACGTCGCTTTCGCCGCGTCGTGGGCTGATTGTCCGCTCCGCCACTCCCGCGCCAGGAAGGGTTTTAGCGATTCCATGACATCGCGGTCAAGCGCTGCCCTTGGGTACGATCGGTCGAGGTATGCCACAACCTCAGCGAAAAAAGCGGCGGGTGGTTCCTTGTCGGCGCGGCTCTTCCAAATGCCCATGGGCGCTATCCTTTCGTTGCCTTGGAAATTTTCCGGCGCAGCGATTGAAAGCCCATTCGGACTAGATCGCTGGCGAGATCAGGGGCCTGGGCTTGCACTTCGCTCACGACCGCCACCAGGGCTTCAGCGAGGTTTTTCGGCAGCCTTCCTTTGCGCCCGCTGCTCGGGATTGCCTGAGTAGGTAGGGCGGCTGCGCAATGGCAGCAGACAGACTTTTGGCCCGGTGGCACGCGCCCCGTTGCGTTCGCCCAGCCACAGCGCGGGCAGGCTATGAGCCCCGAAGCAGTCAGCCAGCTTCCCCATTCTATGTCGTAGAGTGCTCGCTCCCGGCTGTCGCTCAAAATCTCAAATGCTTCGCGGACGCGCGTAAACTCCGACCCGTCTTGACCCGAGGTGTCGGGATGGTGCTCGCGCGCAAGCCGCCGGAAGGCAGCTTTGATCTCTTCGTCGCTTGCGGATTTTCCGACCCCGAGCGTTCCATAGAGATTCTTCATTTTTCAGCCCCACTGTCGGGGGCGTGGAGCAATCGGGGGTCGAACGCCGCCATGACAAGCTGAAGGTGCTCCTGTAGTTCCTCCGCGGAGTCGAATTGTCTTAGAAACTCTTGGGTTGCTGCGGCGAGCTCGGGCCGCTGCGGGTCAGTGAGTCGGTCAATGACGGGACGCTTCTGCGGCGGGACAGCTACGGGTAGTTGCACAGAAGCACCCAGCGAGGGGTCCGCGAGCTCATTGACAAGTCGCTCCTGCTCCGCCAGTTCCGGGTCAACCGAAGGCGAGCTTGTAGCAGGCGGTGGTAAGGCGGCAGGCGGCGGCGCTGAGGCAGGCGGCGGCGCTGAGGCAGGCGGCGGCGCTGAGGCAGGCACGGCGCGAGCTGGCTGCTCCGTAGGCAGCTGTGCGGACACCGGATTTGGAACTGTCGGGGTCGGGGCTGGGTCGGGTGAACGTGGCGGCGGCGCGGAGCTCTGGTCCTCCGGCGTTGTTGCCTTCCCTTGTCCGGTTGCGCTGGCTACCGCCCGAGCCTCGCCCAGCTCCCTCGGCTCCCCCTTGGGTCGCCGCCTGCGGTCATGATCAAGGAGTCGCGTGATCATGGAGCCGCCTACCTGGACGAGCTCAGCCAGGACGGGGGTGTAATCGACCGGCGCGGGCGGCACAGCCAGCAGCTCGGAAGCCTTCTTGATCGCTGTGATCGTCGGCTCGATTGACTGCACCAGTGCGATGTGTGTCTCCTGAATCTTGCTCAGGCTTTCGGTCATTCGGCGATTTAGAGCGGAGTAGGACTCAGCGCTGAGGTAGGAGTCCTGTCGATACGCGGCAACGACCGAGTACGATTCTCCCGCGTCTCGCGCGTGAGCCGCCGATCTGACCAGCCTGTGTGTATCGCGCTGCATGGCCACAGCCATCTTGTGCTTCTCAAACTCAATCTGAACCGCCCGTAGCTCGGGATCAGGGTCCAGGGTCACAGCGGGAGTCACTGCAAGCGCTGCTTCCGGCCGGTGTTGGGCCTGGTGATTCCCCTCGCCGGGCCAGCGCAGTGAGAGCCGGAAGCTGGGATGCGTCTTTAAGTAGGGCAGCATTGTGTTGTCCAGTTGCTGCCGGTAGAAGGACACGAGGTATTCACCCGACGGCACACCATAGGGAGGCTCAAAGCCGCTCGATGGATAGAGCCGGAAGCTCCCTTTTTCGGGGTAGCGGCGCACATTGACGCATCCGACAAGCGCGTAGAACTCCGCTTCAGGCGGCCTTGCATGACACAGATCATCTAGGAGCCGCCTAACAAACTGATCGGGAAGATCCCCCATGGCTCGATCGTATTTCGCCGCTACGCGCCTCGTCAATTCATTAAGGAGAATCCCAAACAAATTCCACGAGTCGCATGTCATCGGACATGGGAACGATGGTTCCCATTCACTTGTCCTCGCGACATGTCTTACGGGTCATAAGGCCGGCTATCGTTTCCCTAATCGTTGCAGCGACCTCACGATTTCACTCTTCGTCAATCGTTTCCCGCATCCTTTCGACGCTCGTTTCCCCAATTCCTCGGGGTCAGTCGCGGCGCCACGGTCCATCACCCGTTTCGCAGTGGTTTGCGACCCTACGCTCAGTGTTGCTCGCAGTCCTCCGCGCCGCCGACGCTGACTGGCAAGCATGTCCTCCTATTTCAGCACTGAGGTGCGCACTGAGAGTCAATTCTCTGGACAGGGGGGCGAGGGCTCTGCTGGCGAAGGGAACCGATGCGCCAACCGATTATCCAAATTGTTGATGGCCGAACCGACGAACGGATGGGTGAACCGGAGTGCGAACAGAAGGCCGAAAGGAGTGCCCGCAAGGTAAACCGGAAAAGGGATTGTGATTGACAGGTTATGTTAGTCCGAGCGAAGCTAAAACCATGCGGATCTGCCAGTACCGACCGTGCGAGATGTACCTACCCGTGAAGGCTAGGGCCAACCAAAAATACTGCAGCGATGACTGTTGCCGAGCCGCATGGCTTCTACGTGGAAAGGAGTGGGTCGCCCAAAAAAGGTCATCGAAAAACCGCGTCGAAGTGGGCGGCCGTCGGCAGTGCATGACCGAGGATGCGCTTGCCCAGATTCTTAGACACGCGCCAAGGGGTGCAACTGGCTATCGGCTGGCGATCAAGCTGCCCAAGGGCGAGGCTTTTTTTCCACGACCGGGCGCCGCGTCCCACCTCTCTTTTGAGGGGTTCCGCCGTATGAGCGATGCGTTCGCCATCCTGCCCGACTACGAATTTCCCCGAGTGCCCTTTGAAGACCACTTCACGGTCCTTTATGTGGGCCACGGCGGTAGGGAGCTGGCGAGCAAGGGCACGATCGTTGTCCATCTGCCAGGCTCGGCACCGGAGCCGGCAAGAGCGAAGAAGCGCATGCCATTGCCGCCCGCCGAAGGGCCGATCGGTGGGACGTTCGTGTTTCCAGTGGAGATGCTGAGGGCGGCGCTGGGGGCCACCGCAGGCAACATCGCGGAGGCGGCACGGATGCTAGGCACTCAGCGATCGATGTTGTCGTACCATCTGCGGAAGGCCGGCGTAGCCGCGGCTGAGTTCAGACGCAAGAACGATCAACCAGGGGGTGCCTAGTGGCGCGCGACTTCGACCGATCGGACTTCGAAGCGAGGGGGAAGGCCCGTGCTGCTTCTACCAGCACGACGGCGCCGCCCGGGACTCGCGAAACGGTGAAGAGCTCCGGCAAGCTGGCTTTCGACGTGGGCGTAGCGAGAACTCGCGGCGTGGTAGCTGACACATCCAGCGGGAAACCGCCGCTAGAAGGGCCAGCCCTGATCGTTGCCGATCATCTGCGGGACATGGGATGGCCCAGCGCA
Source organism: uncultured Nitrospira sp. (assembly GCA_964430555.1). Classification (GTDB taxonomy): domain Bacteria; phylum Nitrospirota; class Nitrospiria; order Nitrospirales; family Nitrospiraceae; genus Nitrospira_D. The sequence continues at coordinate 4,827 of CAYSFU010000143.1, forward strand.
CAGGTCAAGCGGTTGCTGGAAGGCCCAGCTGGGAACTCGATCCACGAGATCGCTGCAAGGCCGACCGCGCTGGCGGCAGTGAACGCTCAACCTTCTAGAGCCTCGGACGAGCAGATCGTCGTCAATGTCAAGAAGCGATGCCGCGCTGCATTCCTGAAGCTGGTGCCTGACTATCTCAAGGCGCTGATCCTGGAGGCCCAGCCGACCCCGGAACAGCTTAGACGTTTTGAGGACTACAAGAGGCAGAAGGACATCCTAAAGGCTGCCGAAGTAATCGAGGGAGCGGTGACGGCGGTTGTGACGGCCATAAACCCGTTGGCTGGCGCCGTCGTCGGAGTCGCCGTTGCGGGAGTTTCGGCCACCCAGGAAGTGCTAGCCAAGGAGATCGACCAATACGTTGCCCCCTGGGAGAAAAAGG
>CAYSFU010000144.1:0-5058 GCA_964430555.1 uncultured Nitrospira sp.
GCGCCAGTACGCGCATTGGGGATACCCATGCCCACCGATCTGACCTTACTGTTCTCAATGCAGCATTGAAAAATTCCCGTCGACAAGATGAACGATTGCTGGTCTTGGGGAACACTTGGCACACGAGTGAAAAGTGTCCGGGATTTGTTACCGGGGAGGGTGGTACCGGCCTGCCGTAGGAGCACTGCCGAACCACGCATCGCTCCGCCCGAACTACTGCTAGCGCACTGACATGGCTACCACTGGTGAGGAACCTAGCCACCCTTCCGCCTGCGCCCTGACGAGCGCTAGACGCCGACCGCAATGCGAATGCCCCCCGCTTGGCTGCAACATCCCAAGACGGCGAAGGAAGGTGATGTTCCTGTCTCCCGCATCACTGGTGCCCCCCTCTCGTGCTAGAGTTGCTAGAGCCACGAAGTCTTCTACAAAAGTGACGTGACCTTGTTTATGCACACACGATTTCATAATCTTTCCTTAGTCACGATAACTTCGCTGCTAGCACTCGCACTGGTTCACTGCGGTGAGCCGCTCTGGGTCCTGAACATTGATCCGGTGAGTGTCCCAGCGGCCACCACGAAGCTGCTACTGCGGACGCGGCTCAACGGCATAGACGGTAATGAGCTATGGTTTGAAGGGGATAGACGCCGTCTCGCTGTTTATCTGACCGATGGTGTCAGTGGTCAGGTACAGGCAGACCTGTATGCCATGGACGCGAGCGAACGAGTGCTTGCGCAGACGAGCTTGAGCGAGGCGGTCCCAGGGGGCCTCAATCACTCGACGCAAAGCAAAGTATCCCTCTACGCGCTGGACCAACCACGTCCTACTTTTTCCAAGTTGACCTCGGCCACAACTGCCAGTCTGTCCGCCGTTTGGGGAAGCGACGCCAACAACGTCTACGCGGTAGGTGCCAGTAGTGCCATCATCCGTTGCTCGACCAACTCGAACTCATGCGCTTCGCTGACTTGGAGCCCGGTGCCAATGACACCTCCGAGCCTTTCTAGCGTATGGGGAAGCGACGCCAACAACGTCTACATAGTAGGCGCCAGTAATACCATCATCCGTTGCTCGGCCAACCCGAACTCGTGCGCCCCGCTGACTTGGAGCCCGGTGCCAACGACACCTCCGAGCCTTTCTAGCGTATGGGGAAGCGACGCCAACAACGTCTACGTCGTGGGGAGCAGCGGTACTATCGTGCGCTGCAACCCAAACTCATGTACTCAACTGACGTCCAACACAACAAGCTATCTGACCAAGGTCTGGGGAAGCGACGCTGACAACGTCTATGCAGTAGGTCAAGGTGGCACCATTTTGCGCTGCTCGGCCAACAAAAATTATTGTACAGTCTTGGCCTCGGGCACGGCCCTGCCATTCCAAGCTGTTTGGGGCAGCGACGCCAACAATGTCTATGCGGCCGGCAGCGGCGGCAGCATCGTACGGTGCCAGGCCACCTCGGATTCTTGCACTGTACTGACCCCAGGAAGGGTAAGTGCGACACCGACAATTTCCGCCATCTGGGGAAACAATGCTAGCAACGTATACGTCGTAGGCGGGGCATTCGACGGCAGCGGCGTGGTTCTGCGCTGCTCCGCTGGATCGAGCTCTTGCACCGACATAACCGCGAGTTCGACCCGAAACTTGAGATCTATTTGGGGGAGCGACACTAACAATGTCTACGTATTGGGGAACGGCGGTCCTGTTCTACGCTGCTCCGCAGAATCGGACGCCTGTAACCCATTAACCATAGATATGACGCAGCCGCTGACTGCACTCTGGGGCTTCGATCGCGATAATATCTATTTCGTGGGCTACAATGGCACAGTCATCAGACGTAGACTATGAGCAAGCCAGCCCAACCGCCGCCGCCACCACATTGCTGACTTGTCCTCGGCAGCGAAGGCGGCTATTCTGGGTGGTAGGTCCCTAAATGTCGCCGCCGCCACAAATCGGTCCCTATCGCATCGTGAAAGCGATTGCTGAGGGCGGTATGGGGTCGGTGTTCGAGGCGATTCAGGAGCCTATCGGGCGGCGGGTGGCACTGAAAGTGCTGCTGCCGCAGCACGCCCAGAACCGCGATGCGGTAAGTCGCTTCTTCAACGAGGCGCGGGCGGTTAACCTCATCGAGCACCCGAGCATCGTGCAGGTCTCGGACTATGGGCATGCGCCCGATGGGACAGCGTACCTGGTGATGGAACTGCTGCGCGGCGAGGTGCTCAGCAGTCGGCTGGAGTCGCTGCACGGTGCCGGTCAGCGCCTGCCTGCGGTCACGGCGGCGCAGATAGCGGCGCAGCTTGCCGATGCCCTTGCGGCGGCCCATGACAAGGGCATCATCCATCGTGACCTGAAGCCAAGCAATGTGATGCTGGTGCTCGATTCGGCGGTGCCAGGAGGTTCACGAGCCAAAATCCTCGACTTCGGCATCGCCAAGCTAATGCATGGACATGGTCAGCACACGTCAACCCAAGCGATTATGGGCACGCCGCAGTATATGTCGCCTGAGCAGTGCGCAGGCTCAGGCGGTGTCGATGACAGAACGGATGTCTATGCGCTCGGGGTCTTACTGTACGAAATGCTCGCGGGACAGCCGCCGTTCAGGGCTGAAACGCCGCTTGAGTACATGGGACAGCACGCTTTCGTAGCGCCACCGCCGCTAGCCCCGCTAGCCCCACTGGCCCCGCCGGAACTTGTGGCACTTGTACACCGCCTCCTCATCAAGGACAAGCGCAACCGCCCGTCTATGAGCACTGTAGGCACCGAGCTGCGTCTCATGGTCTCTACCGGGACCGACTCGCATCCGGCGCTGACTATGCTGCCAGCGAATACGCGGCCAGCTCTTGACAATTACCTGGCGAGTCGACAGCTCACGCGGCGAGGACCACCGTCTACTCTGGGCAGTTCATCGGGGCAGACGCTAAGCCGACACTGGGGTCCCCAGCGTAAACGGGCTATGGCCATCGCAGCGGCAGCAATGATTCTCTGTGCTTGGCTCCTCCATATGAGATTTTTGGCTGGACCAGCACCAACTATCACGATGCCCGCAACGACGGCGATGAGGACTGGAACGTTTGAAAGGTCGGGAAAACCGGCGTCGCCAGCGGTACCCGTGATTGCCGCAGGCCAGCCAACTCAGACTGCTGAAGTCACTCTAAGAGCGACCTTGCCGGCGATGGTAGCCACGCCGGCCGCGACCGGAACTATTCAGGCCAGATCTGCAGGCACGCCATCACCCACGCCCCGGCCGACTGCCGATCCAGCCAGCGGCAAACCAGCGCCGGAGCCCCCCCCACCAGCTGTGCCCCCTACTGCAAAGCCAGCGATGGCCACAGGTCTAGGCGCCTCCGCAAGTTCGATGAGCCAGCGCAACTCACCGGCTCCCACCAGGGGCGCAGTGAAACGACCCGTCAAATACGTAGACTAGGACTTATGCGCTCTCTTCTCCATCCTGGCTGGTTATTACTTCTTCTGGGCTTAGTGCTTTGGGGAGGCGGGTCGGCGCACGCGCTAGTGCTGGCTGCTCCGCCGGATGTTTCCTCCTCATGCGATGGCGACGCTGAGTGCAGCCGGTTAGCCGACGAGGGCTATGAACACCTGCAGGCGGGCAGGTTGCAGAAAGCACGGCGATCCTATGAGGCTGCCTATGCACGGCGCAAAGATCCAAAGCTTCTTTACAATCTAGGACGTGTTTGTCAGAAGGCTGGCCAGCCTACTGAGGCTGTAGGATATTATCAGCACTACTTAGACGCAGGAGCTGAGGGCAGCGAGGAGCAGCGCCAGAAAGCCCAGCAATACCTGAATCAGGCACGTAGCGAGGCAGCCACACAGCAGTTCCTTACCCCCACAGCCCGGGCTGGGGCACCCGCGGCGAGCACCTTGCCGGATGCAAAATACTTCACTCAGCAAACACCGCTCTATAAGAGGTGGTGGCTGTGGACGGTGGTCGGTGTGGCGACGGCATGCGTTGCGGTTGGAGTCGGGTTGGGTGTGGCGGCGCGCCGCCCGGATGTCACTGACGCTGGCATCGCACGGCCCTTTCAATAAGGCGACCCTTGTTGCGTGGACCGATATGGTTCAGCCTATCCGATAGTACAGCCGGTACCCGCTCCCCGCTCCGAGAAGACCCGATGGCGGACAATATTCGTAGATATCCCATCGTTGCGTGCATGGATCTCCTTCTCGCGGACTAAACCCCCTCTTCGAACCCCACTGGCTCGGTGTCCACGACTCCACTCGGAGTCCCTGTCCAAGCCTGCCAAGCAACGGATATCACAGGGAATCCACGCACCGAGGACCTACGCTCCCACCGGCGACGCACCAGACCATATGTCTCCGTGCGCCGCTGCACTCGCGATGGACAAGCCGCCTCTCCTTTAGATGCCGATCGTCGGCCGCTGCCAACCGGGACCTGTGTGTCACGCAGACGTCCAGAGCTGGACGTCAATTAGACGTCCACGGTGACGTCCAACAGCCGTCCGCTCCGAGCGCCACGCCGCCGGGCAGACCAGCGGTGACGCTGGAACCGGCGCGGACCTGGCCGGACGTCAGGTGGACGTCCAACTTGTGCTTCTATGGCCAAGGCGCCGCGCGCCGCAGTGTCGCACCAGCATGCCACCAGCGCTGGTATCCAGATGCCACCAGCGCTGGTATCTACCACGCGGTTGCTCGGGCTCTATGGGCCACCGCTGGCACAGGTCAGGAGCACGGCGTTCCACGCGGCAGACCCGAACCGCTCCGCCTGCTCGCTGCCTCCGGCGAGGCTGCGGCATCAAGCGAGCTGTCGCCCGCACACAGCTCGCAGCACACTGTAACCGCAGCTACCACCTACGCATCGCCTTACAAGAAAGCCACCAGCCCAAGTGCCACCCAGCCACCAGAGCTGGTGCAGCTGTCCGCATCTGGGCCTGCCTACAGGACCTCTCGCAGTAACCTTCAGCTCAGATCTGCTTCAAACACGCGAGCCGCTGCCGCCGAGCCCTCGACCGCCCGCACCGAGGGCACAGCCGCGGCTGCCCTGGCGCTCCGGTCTGGACGCCTGCCTGCGCCCGCGGTAGGAGCGCCGCAGTA
>CAYSFU010000145.1:0-4962 GCA_964430555.1 uncultured Nitrospira sp.
CTGACTTGAGCTAATACACCTCCTCCCAGGTCGATCGCGATCTTCGTTGGCTTTGCAACAGCCTTCATCGCCATCGCCTTCTGGGAAGCGACACGCTGTTCCAGCTGTGCGACTCGGGCGTTCCGCTCGTCCATTCGGCGCTCCAACGCCGCCGTCTGCCCGCTCGCCGCCTTCACCATATCTTGTAGCTTCTTTTCCGTCGTTTTCAGGTCGTCTGCCACGTGTGCCTCCCGTCAAGCTGCTTGTTTGTCTCTGTTCAGCGCGAGCAGGCTGCGGGGTATGCCCCGCCCCCACCACCACTCAGCAATTGCGTCAAGTTCCGACCACTTCAAATCCGTACTGCGTTGCGCGGATATCAAGAACTGTTGATAGCCGGCCGTTGTGAAGGGAAAGAGCTCTGTTGCCGCGGACAGCCTCTGCCCATCCCCGCTAAGAGCCGAGCCGATCAGATACGGCACTCGCGCCTGAAAGTTGTATCGAGAGTTGGCGATCGCTTGGACGATCTTCAGGCCGAAGCGGTCCCACGCTACCGCGCGGAAATCCTCGGTGGCCAGGTCAAGCCGGGCCTCCCTGAACACGTAGACCCCGGAGTAGGACAGCCGCTTAATGAAGATCTCGGCACTCTCGGCGATCTCATCCCCGAGGGCTTGCGGCCATTCTTGCTGCCAGTCAGCCGGGCGTGTCAGCTCCCACTTTTCCCTAGCGTCGCTGAGAGCCAGGTTCGCCCACGCAAAATCGCCCTGTCTGCGGAAGCCGATCGATAAGGGCTGATAGACTACCCGGCCGAACTCGACACCATCTATCGGCGTTCCATTGCTGTCGCGTCGCAGATACTTCGCCGTCTCCCAAACCGCGCCGTCACCGCTCGGGGCGAACGACAATACTGGATTCACCATGATCGCCGGTATCATGAATTTCCACGGCCAAACGTCTGGATCTATGCGGTCCAGCTCCTCCGCTAGCTCAGATATTCCCTCGCTCAGCTGTGTCCGTAGCAACAGATCGGCACTGACCATATCTCGGTGCCGCAGAGCGATTCCCCGGACGTTTGACCAGGCCAGCTTGACCAGCTTCGCGTTCTGGGCCTCTACCTCTTTCGCGCGCTTTTCGAGGATCAATGCTTCAGTGGCGCTCTTATCGCGGGACAGGTAGATAAGCCACTCTTCAGGGGACCAGTTGGTTTGAGCGCCTGGGTTGTTGGTCTCCGAGGCGGAGCTCTCAAGAATCTGGGTTAGCCACTCCCTCTTACCCTGGATAAGCTGGAAGCGGCCCATGTCCATGCTTCGGCTACAAAGCATGTAGTAGATGTTGATAATGTCGTATCGGTTGCCCTGTCGAACCCCGCGACCGTTTCGTTGCTGCAGAGTAGCCGGCTCGTAGGGCAGATCGCCGTGGTAGATCGCGCAGGTTCGGTTTTGAAGATTCAAGCCCTCATAGGCGATCTTGTTCGCGATCACCACGTCGAATAGCGCCTGGTCGGCGGTGAATCCGTCCGCCACCTGCTGCCGTGCTAGTGCATTGGGCGTCGTATCGCCATTTAGCACCGCGATTCGTTCTCGCGGGATGCCGTGGGCTACCAGTCGCTCCCGCATCCAGAAGTGGGCCGGGTTGTTCTCGAAGAATATGAGGTGTCCGCAGTCCTTGCGTTTCGCTACCAGTTTCGCGATCGCTTCGATCTTGGGGCTGGTGTAGCTCTTGGCTCCCCCCGCAGTGGCGAAGGTCCATCCCTCGTCCAGCTCACCGTGCACCGCCACAAGGCTCATCCGCTGCAATAGGCCCAAGGCTTTGAACCTCGCGTCCGCCGAGCGGCCCGCATCGGCAATCGCGGCTGTATATTGGCTCAAATACTCGCGGTACTTCTCCTCCTGCACCTCATCCAGCTCTAGCGTGATGGTCTCGCTCTTGGGCTCGGGAATCTTTAGCCCGACTCCCTTGGCCGTCTGAAATTCCCCGTAGCGAAATAGCACCTCGCGCAGCTGGTCTAGGTTTTGGAAACCTACGACACAAGGCAATTCAGCCGGGCTCAGGTCCGAATCGAGAATTAGCTGAATTTCGATGCGCAGGTATTGGGTGAGATACTGCTCGGCATCGTAAATCCCCAGGCGTTGCCACAGGCCGGCATCCAGGTAGCTCAGCAAACTCAGAAACTCGAGCGGTGAGTTTTTTGCTGGTGTAGCGTCAGCTAGGAAGATCCCGGCGCCGCCGGCTCGCTTCCTGACAAGGGCAGCCCGGAAAAACATCTGGAAGGCAATTGCGCTGGCCTCCTGCGGCGCCCCCAGGAACTTAGGGACTCCGCCCTCACGCGCGCCGACTGTCCACAGGTTCTTGCCGGTATGGGCCTCGTCAAACGCTAGCCAGTCTATGCCGAGGTCTTCCCACTCGATGCCGGGATCAAATTCCTGGCCCTTCGGCAGCTCTAGGAGGTTGCCAACGAACGCTTCCTCCTGCTCGCGCTCCACTGCCTCACGCCGCTCGCTAATCTTCTTGCCGCCGTATTTCGCCGTGAGCTCAGCGAGCTCGTCCCGCTCCGTTTCGGTCTTTCTGAATCCCTTGTCCTGTAGCTGCTTGATCCGCATCTCAATGTTGCGGAGCTTGAAGCCGATTTCTCTCTGCAAAGCAGGCGTCTGGCGGACGACCTCGACAAGACTTTCGTATCGGATCTTGGTTCGGCCAAGCGCGGAGTATGTGATGAGTGCGACATCATATAAGCCTGCCTTGAAGCGCTCCCACTTCGCCGCTCGCTCACGCGGGGTGTCGGCTTCACTCTCGACCGTTCCCTTGCGGTCGCCGCGCTGCACTATCTTGCGCTTTACCCCAATCACCACTATGCGGTAGTCGGGGAGACATCGCTCAAACTCAGCTAGCCAATTGAAGCTGACCGAGATCGGCACTACGATTGCGGGCCGACGAGCCCAGCCTTGCTGGCGGGCCGCGGCAAGCGTCGCCATCATGGTCCTGGTCTTGCCAAGCCCCACGTCGAAGAATAGCCCCCCTCCGTGGTTCGCCAGTAGTCGTCGCGCTCCCGAAGTCTGATAGGGATAGAGTGGAAACTTCTTATTCCAGCGATAAATCGAAAGCGGGTCCGTCGCGTACTTTGGCTCAACCCAACCACGAAACAGCCGGTTGAAATCGTCAGCAACGATTCGCTGAAGATCGGGGCGAGTCTCAAGCCAGTTGACGAATGCTTCTTTGTACTGCTTGGCGAGCGCGATTCTTACCTTTTCAAGGTCTTCATCCTTGGTCCTCTTTACCTTTGGCCGGAAATAGACCATGTCGTGGTTCAGATAGCCGAGCAGTTGTAGCCCGTCCTTGCTCAGCGAGAGCGCCACGTCCTCATATGGGACACCGCTGAGGGTCAAGATCGCGCCATCCCGATCGAGGGTGTAGCGGGCGCTGTCATTGGAGGTAGCGTTGAGATGATAGGAAAAGAACTCTGAAAGCACAGAGGCTCTTAGCCAGCCCAGCCTGGGCTCCACCGCGATCTCCGCATAACTGGCGGGTTTGATGGCCTGTAATAGCGTGGCCGCCTGCGATGCGGCGAGCGGGTCATGGTCGCTTGCTGCCTTGGCCGCGTCATACTTCGGCCAAAGCAGGCCGGTGTAGTATTCAGCGGCGGGTATCGCCCTTTCGCCATCAAACGCGAACCCAGCCTTGATCAGTGCGGTCTTAACCTCTGCGGCTGAGTCAGTCCCGCCAAGCTCGCGATGCAGCGCGACGACTGCGGAGACGCTGGCATTCTTGGCGGACCCATGCAGAAATTCCGCAATAGCGCCAACGTCCGCAGCATCGCCAATGAAGCGCCGCTCATATTGCGGAGGGTTATCGATCGCGGCGATTAGCCCGGTGCCGCTGGGACCAAGCGCCGTAAGAAGAGTCTGCAGTTCGGGCGCGGCCTTCGCGTAGGACGCTACGAGCAGCCTGTCGGCCGGTGCCTGCCCACTCCACGCTGTAAGCGCCTCCTTGAGCTCTGGCTGGACTTCTGCAGCTCTCCTGACTGACTCCGGCTCGTTTCTGGCAATATCGGCCAGATAGCCGCTGACCACCTTGGCGAGCTTGACCGCTTCCTTCACGGGCTCGGGCAGTTCGACCGTTTTCTTGGCTACCCGCTGCGGCCGTTTAATGGCCACCAGCGGGCACTCCCTGCAATCGGGGCGCTCGTTAAAGTCGGGTAGAACGTCGAAAGTACCCACGACCTGATAGCCGAATCTCGGCTTTTTCCCCGTCACGTCATCGCCGGCTTCCTTGCCTACTTCTCTGCCGAGTATATGCGACGGGAAATCTCTGAAGTAGTTCCCAAGCGCGATCTGCTCGTCCTCCTCCGCTGTGTCAACGAGCTCGCCGCCGCGGGCGCGTAGGAACACCAAGTCCACCACCAAGAGGGCACCGGGGAAAAGTGGCTCGCCGCTCTCGCTCTCCGATGGCAATCGAAACGCTGCCATCAAGTGGTTGCGAGCTAGTATCCGACGCCGATTCTCAATTGCCGCGGCACCCGTGCCAGTCATGAAGCCGGCTGGGATCAGAAACACGCCGATGCCGTGCGGCGCCAAGTAGTCTGTGGCCCGCAGCATTTGATAGAGATACGCTCGTTTCACACGGTAGCTGCGGTCTGGGTCTAGAAACTGAGCCTTGCCCCGCTCCCCATAGGGAGGATTGCTCACGACTAGGTCTATACGGCCCTCTAGCTCGGGATGCTCCTCTACCCAGCCTTCAAATGGTCCCTCAGAGACCGTGACATCAGGTCGCACTGCCTTAAGTAGGGCTGCCGAAACGTGGGAGTATTCGACCGCGTGCCATGAGATGCCATCAAATCCATCGCCCCTGAAGGCATTGATCATCCTGCCTATGCCCGCCGAGGGCTCAAGCGCTTCGATTAGACCGCGCTCATCACGCAGCAGCGGCAACCGGGATCTGAGCGCTGTTGCGATGGCTTTGGCCACCCTTGAAGGCGTGTAGTATTCGTGA
>CAYSFU010000146.1:0-4877 GCA_964430555.1 uncultured Nitrospira sp.
AAGTCGGTCGTTGAAGCCGGAGTGGACCGTGTCAAAATTCGATCCGTTCTGACGTGTCAAGCGCCGCGAGGGGTGTGTCGGGCTTGTTATGGGCGCGACTTGGCGCGTGGTCGCCTGGTCGAAAAAGGTGAACCCGTCGGGGTCATTGCGGCACAGTCAATCGGAGAGCCTGGAACCCAGCTTACCATGCGGACGTTCCACATCGGTGGTACTGCCAGCAAGGTGGTGGAGCAAACGGTGCTCGAGGCCAAACACGCCGGACGGATCAAGTTCATGAGTTTTGATGCGAAGAAGAACGCCGACATTCACAATGCCGGGATTGCTGTCCGCAATAAAGATGGTGAGTGGGTGGTGATGAATCGCAATACGAAAATTGCGATCGTGGATGACAGTGGGCGAGAGCGAGAGAAGTACCCTGTCGTGTACGGAGCAAAGATTAAAATCAAAGACGGCGATCCCGTTGTCGTCGGGCAAAAATTGGTGGAGTGGGATCCCTATTCACTCACGATCTTGACTGAGGTCGGGGGAAGAGTGGCGTACGGAGACATCGTCGAAGGCGTCACGATGAAAGACGAGTTCGATGAAGTGACGGGTTTGTCACGCAAGGTGATCATTGAGCATACCGGGCAGACGCTTCGTCCTCGTGTGTCGATCAAGGACGAGACTGGTAAGACGGCTAAGGTGCCGGGCGGTTCGAATGCCGTTGCGCGGTATTTGCTGCCGGTTGGGGCGCATATCTTCGTTGAAAAGGGGGCGACGGTATTCCCCGGAGACGTTTTGGCAAAGATTCCTCGAGAGACGACGAAAACGAAAGATATTACCGGAGGTCTTCCGCGGGTCGTGGAGCTCTTCGAAGCTCGAAAACCGAAAGAGCAGGCCGTCATCACGGAGATCGATGGCGAGGTCTCTTACGGCGGGTTTGTGAAGGGGCAACGCAAGGTGCTGGTCGATAATAAGATGGGTGATGTGAAAGAGTACTTTATCCCCAAAGGGAAGCACGTGAACGTGCATGAGGGGGACTGGGTGCGTGCTGGTGAACCTCTCATGGACGGGTCGGCGAACCCGCATGATATTCTGGACGTTCTTGGGCCTAACGAGCTGCAGAAGTATTTGGTGGATGAAGTTCAGGACGTCTATCGATTGCAGGGGGTGTCCATCAATGACAAGCACATCGAAATCATCGTGAGGCAGATGCTACGCAAGGTGCGCGTTGAAGATCCAGGCGACACTCAGTTTTTGCCTGGTAGCCAGGTGAGCAAGGGTGTTTTTGAGAAGGAAAACGAGCGCGTGCTTTCGAAGGATGGAAAGCCAGCCCTAGGGAAACCTGTGTTGTTGGGCATTACGAAGGCTGCCTTGACGACCGATAGCTTTATTTCGGCGGCTTCTTTCCAGGAGACGACGCGGGTCTTGACGGAAGCAGCCATCAATGGTCGCGAGGATAATCTCTTAGGGTTGAAGGAGAATGTCATTGTCGGACGCCTCATCCCTGCCGGGTCAGGCTTTGAGGAGTATCGAGATACGTTCGTGATGAGTGAAAAGTCAGAAAGTCTATCTGTTGGCGCTGGAACACCAGCTGTTGCGCTGTCGTCAGAAACAGTTGTGTCAGCCACGTCAGGAGAAAATACTCGACCTTGATAAAGTTGTGATCGATCACCACTTGACAGTTGATGATCCCATCACTATAATCCGGCGGCTTTGCAGGTGATGGAACGTGTTTGATGGATTGAAGAGGATCTGAACGTAATGCCTACGATCAATCAGTTGGTTCGAAAGGGGAGAGCGTTTGTCAAGTCTAAGACAAAAAGCCCTGCTCTACGGTCTTGTCCGCAAAAAAGAGGAGTCTGTCTTCGCGTTTATACAACGACTCCGAAGAAGCCAAATTCGGCGTTGAGGAAAGTTGCGCGTGTGCGCCTGACGAATGGGATGGAGGTAACGACCTATATTCCTGGTGTAGGGCATAACCTCCAAGAGCACTCCATCGTGCTTGTGCGAGGCGGTCGTGTCAAGGACCTCCCGGGTGTTCGTTATCACTTGGTTCGTGGCGCATTGGATGCCGTTGGGGTGGCAGGTCGAAAGCAGAGTCGTTCGAAGTATGGGGCCAAGCGTCCAAAGTAAGCGTATTGTTGTATTGTGTTTAATCTAGATATCGGATAGGTCATTATGCCACGCAGTAGATTTTTGGGCCAACGAGAAGTGTTGCCGGATGTTCGCTATCGAGACAAGTTAGTGGGGAAGTTTATTAATGCGCTGATGAGTAGCGGGAAAAAGAGTACCACTGAGCGTATATGCTATGGGGCTTTCGATGTGATTCAAGAGAAGACCGGTGGTGATCCGCTTAAAGTGTTTAAGGCGGCGGTGGATAATGTGAAGCCGATCGTTGAGGTGAAGTCTCGGCGAGTTGGAGGGGCTTCCTATCAAGTTCCTGTTGAGATTAGGCCGGCTCGTCGTGTTTCTTTGGCATTACGCTGGTTGTCTCAGTTTGCTCGAACGCGCGGTGGGAAGAGCATGCGTGAAAAGCTCGCAGCTGAATTGATCGATGCGTCGAATAATACTGGAGCTGCGGTGAAGAAGCGGGAAGACGTGCATCGCATGGCTGAGGCAAATAAGGCCTTCGCTCATTATCGCTGGTAACGTCGTTCTGTGCTGCAGTTGAGCCGTGCTGCGATTCGCAGATCGGGGTGCTCGTACGTCGCAGCAGTATGATACGGCTTGATATGCGGCACATTTGTTTTTAGAGGTGTAGAAGTGGCTCGTCAAACGTCCTTGGATCACACAAGAAATATTGGCATCATGGCCCACATTGATGCGGGAAAGACTACGACCACCGAGCGAATCCTCTATTATACGGGTCTGACTCATAAGTTGGGTGAGGTTCATGAGGGTGCCGCTACGATGGATTGGATGGAGCAGGAGCGGGAGCGAGGAATTACCATTACGGCTGCTGCGACAACCTGTTTCTGGCGGGACCATCGGATTAATATTATTGATACGCCTGGACATGTGGATTTTACGATTGAAGTGGAGCGCTCTCTCCGAGTGCTTGATGGGGCGGTGGCTGCATTTGACTCCGTGCAAGGGGTTGAGCCTCAATCTGAGACGGTGTGGCGTCAGGCTGATAAGTATCATGTTCCTCGTATTGCCTTTATGAACAAGATGGATCGAATTGGAGCAGATTTTTATGGCAGTGTTCAGTCCATCATCGATCGGCTTGGGGCAAAGCCGGTGCCCATTCAGATCCCTATTGGCCGTGAGGCTGAGTTTCGTGGTTCCATCGACTTGGTGAGGATGAAGGGGTACTTTTACGACGATGAGACGCTTGGTGCGAAGTACAAGGTTGATGAGATTCCGTCGGACCTTCTTGCCCAAGCCAAAGAATATCGAGAGAAGATGCTTGATGCCGTGGCTGAATTTGATGATCAGGTAATGGAGAAGTATCTGAATGGTCATCCGTTGACGGAAGAGGAAGTCATGCGCGCAATTCGTGCGGCGACTATCTCAATGAAGGTCACGCCTGTGCTTTGTGGCTCGGCCTTTAAGAATAAGGGAGTGCAGCAGCTACTGGATGGTGTGGTCGATTATCTTCCGTCTCCGCTGGATATTCCTCCTGTTATTGGGATTGATCCGAATAGCGGCAAAGAGGTAGAGCGAAAGCCTGATGACAGTGCGCCATTTGCCGCACTGGCTTTCAAGATTATGTCCGACCCATTTGCGGGTCAGTTGACATATTTCCGTGTTTATTCAGGAACGCTTAAGACGGGCACGCCGGTCCTTAATGTCACGAAGGGCGCGAAGGATCGGATTGGTCGTCTCCTGAAAATGCATGCGAACAAGAGAGAAGAGATTGACGAGGTTCATGCCGGAGATATTGTTGCAGCAGTGGGACTCAAGGGGGCCACGACCGGAGATACCCTGGCAGATGAAAAACAGCCGGTGTTGCTTGAAATCATGAAGTTTCCTGAGCCGGTTATTGCTATGGCGATCGAGCCGAAGACCAAGCAGGATCAGGAAAAAATGGGATTTGCGCTTCAGAAACTGGCGCAGGAGGATCCGTCCTTTCGTGTGCGGACAGATGAAGAAACGGCTCAGACGATCATTGCCGGAATGGGTGAGTTGCACCTTGAGATTATTGTCGATCGAATGTTGCGTGAGTTTAAAGTCGAGGCCAATGTCGGAAAGCCTGAAGTGGCATTCAGGGAAACAATCAGGCGTAAAGCTGAGGCGGAATCAAAATACATTAAGCAAACCGGAGGACGTGGGCAATATGGTCACGTTGTCCTGACGGTTGAGCCGTCAGAGTCTGGCAAGGGTTTGGAGTTCGTTAATAAGGTTGTGGGTGGAGCAATTCCTAAGGAGTATATCCCGGCAATTGAAAAGGGTGTTCGGGAGAGAATGGAAACAGGTGTGGTTGCTGGGTATCCGCTTAGAGATGTGAAGGTTACGGTTATCGACGGGTCATATCACGATGTTGACTCGAATGAAATGGCCTTTAAGATTGCAGCCTCGATGGGATTTTCCGACGCGTGTAAAAAGGCGGATCCTGTGTTGCTTGAACCGATTATGAAGGTTGAGGTATTGGTGCCTCAGGAGTTCATGGGTGATGTCATTGGTAACTTGAATGGCCGAAGGGGGAAGGTTCAGGGCATGAAGGTCCGAGCCGGAGCTCAGGCGATCGACGCGGTTGTTCCGCTCATGGAGATGTTCGGCTACGCGACGGATCTTCGGTCTCGGACTCAAGGGCGCGCAACGTACAGCATGGAGTTTGATCGCTACGACCAGGTTCCGAAGAATATTGCGGAAGCCATCATTAAGAAATAGTGCTTAGTGAATCAGGGAGGGAGTAGGGTATGGCGAAGGCGAAATACGAGCGGAAGAAGCCG
>CAYSFU010000147.1:0-4831 GCA_964430555.1 uncultured Nitrospira sp.
AGTTGCGAGAGAAAGTTGCTGATGTAAAAGACGAAGGTGTTCATCAATCCGGAGAGCACAGTGGTGGTAAACATATCGCCGTTATAGACATGGCCCATCTCATGGGCAAGGACGGCCTTCACCTCATCCTCTCTGAGGTTCTGCAGAAGCCCGGTCGAGACGGCAACCATCGAATTATTTTTGCTTGGGCCGGTTGCAAACGCATTGGGGTCAGGGGAGTCATAGATCCACACTTCCGGCATGGTGATGTGGAGCCGTTGGGCGATCTCCTGAACCGATCCATAGATCACCTGCTCAGCATGCGATCGAGGATGAGTGATTTGCTCACAGTTGAGCATGGCTCGCGCCATTTGTTTGGAAAAGGCCAAGCTGATAAAGGCGCCGCCAAACCCGATCACCAAGGCCCAGACCAGCAGCTGCTGGTTATAGATTCCCCGCACGTCGATGCCAAATGCGGGCAAGACAACGTTGACCAACAAACTGGCCGTCACGGACAGAGTGATATAAATGAGAAAATTTGCAATCAGGAACAAGCCGATCCCTTTGAGCCATTTCATGAAAACCCTCCTTCGCGATAAGCTTTCGCCTACGCACAGAACACAAGACGAAACCGCTACTATTATACACAAATCATTCTTGCGAGTTGCAGCCTTCGGACGTCATTGATTCAATCAAATAAGTACACTTTCTTGAAAGTCAAGATGAGGGAAGTATCTGAAAGTACGAGACAAAGTTGACCATTTCTTGCTGTTCCTGTTAGAAAGTTCTTATGAATGAAGTGCAAGGGCTGCCATCGAGATATGGGGTTCTTCTCTGTGAGGATGGGCGCGTGTGGCTCATGTCCTTCCGCTGGGGTGAATGGCTTAAAAAGAGTTAGAGCAATGCCATCGGCTTCCGCTCATATCCCATCCAATAAAGTCACCTTGCTTCGAGACCTCCTGAAACAGGTCTCACGCCTGTTTTACACGACGTTGGTCGTTGTGCCGTCGGATGTCCGCGAACAAGTGGGCGTAGCCTATCTTTTTGCCAGAGCCGCCGATACGATCGCCGACACGGAACTGATTGACCGTCCACGCCGTTTGGGCTTGCTCCATCGCCTCCGAGAACAGTTTGTCGGTGGTCGGATCGATTGGGAACAGATTCGAACCATCCAAGAGGCCGTAGGGCCGCTTCAACGAGATTCCGCTGAGCGAGTGTTGCTTGAACGGCTGGATGAATGCTTTGCGGTACTTCTTGAATTGTCGCCGGCCGACAGGCTGAAGATTCAGCAGGTCATGATGATCTTGACGCAGGGTATGGAAACGGATCTGAGCACGTTTCCTGGTGCCTCCACGGCGGATCTTGCCGCGATGAAGACCATTGAGGATCTCGACCGCTATACCTATTCAGTGGCCGGTTGTGTCGGCGAATTTTGGACGACGTTGATGTGTGCCCATCGCAAGGCTCTTGCCAATTGGGATGTGCAGCAGATGTCCGAGCGGGGGGTGCGATTTGGGAAGGGGCTGCAGTTGACGAACATCGTCAAAGATATCGCCCATGATCTTCAGAAAGGGCGATGTTACATTCCTGAAACGATGCTGACCGAAGTCGGGCTCACGCCACGGGACTTGCTCGCGCAGCAGTGCTTGCCGCAATTACGGCCTGTGTTGAACGCACTGATTCGCATGGCGGTGGAGCACTTAGATCAAGGCTGGGCCTATACGATGGCGATACCGCGCCATGAAACACGGTTACGACTTGCCTGTATGTGGCCGATTCTCTCCGCCGGAGAGTCGCTGAAGCTGGTCATGCATGCTCCGGAGCTCTTGAACCCCGCCGTAAAAGTCAAAATCCCTCGAAGCAGGGTCTATCAAATCATGGCCATGACCACGGGGACTGTCGCTTGTGGATATGCTGGGACCGCGTATTGGGGACATCTGCGCAAACAGCTGGTGTGAGTGTCGGTATGCCGCCGGAGGGCGGCTCCCCTCGCGCGCTGCTGCAGCACGACCCGGCTTACCCCGTCTTTTTCTGAGGCTCCAACAGTTTGTCGCCCTTCTTGAAGACGGCATAAATTGCCTGCGAAGGGCAGGCATCCAGGCAAAGTCGGCAGCTTTCCAGGCAGCGCGATGGATCGAACTTGTAAGGAGGCGTTGAGAGCCAGGCGCTAGTCGGGCAGATCGGGACACAGACGGCCTGGTGGGTACAGCGGTCTGGATGACGCACGAGATGATCACGAATGACCAGCATGGGCTTCACTCCTTCAAAGAGACCTTGCGAGAAGATCTCAAACATGTTTTTGTTGGGCAAACTGCTCATGTCCATTCTTTCACAAGGGCTTTAATCCGATCTTTTAGCTCAGGAATCTGCTCCACATTATTCTGAATGGCCCCGATGATTTTTTCGAGCCGAGCCGAGCGAAGCGCTTCCTTGTCTTTCTTCGCCAGACGGTCAAATTCCTCGTACGCCTCTCGGTGTTTGGATTCCAGGTGCGGTCTGCCATCGCGGAGGGCTTGGCCCAACTCCCATGGCTCCGGAGCCGGTCGGAGAGCGACAGTAAAGGAACCGTCGGTAAACACGAGTACCGACGTACCTGATTTCCCGGTCAGCGGGACTACGGCTTCAATCGTTTTACGTTCGCAGACTGTCCAGTCCAGTGTGAGTCCAGGAAATTGTTGAGTGAAAGCCACTTTCTCCATGTTGGCCTTCCATTTGTCTTCGGTAGGCATAAAAGTGACAGAGGCTGTTCTACGGCTGTTTGAGCGGAATGAGTTGTGCCGGAACCGGATGGTCCGGCATGAGCAAGCGAGACACGATCTCCCCTCTTAGGACGTGGCGCTCCATGATTTCAGTCACATCAGCTTCTGTGCCGATCCAATACCAGACTCCTTCAGGGTAGATCACCACACTCGGGCCGAGTTCACAATGATCAAGGCAGCCTGCCTTGTTGGCCCGGACGACATCTTTCAGATTAAGCCGTTTGGCTTCGCTCTTGAAGTGGGCATGAAGTTTTTCAGAGCCTAAATTTGCACAGCTACCACGCGGATCATCCTTTGGGCGCTGGTTGGTACATACGAAAATATGTCTCTGAAATGGTGGCATGGATGGGGTGGTTAGACGGGCATTGTCAAGGTATTGAGTCGCTCCATCAGGACTGTGACGTCGCGGTTGGTGAGGAATAAGGAGGTCTGCTGAGGCACGCTCAGAATCGCCATGATTTCATGTAATCGCAGAGAGGCTCGCCGGAATGCATCGGCCTTGGACAGTTCAGAGATAAACCCGGATCGCAACTTATCGAATTCAGAGAGGATATCACGGAAGTCTCGCTGGAAGTCTTTGTGTAACGAACAGGATGTGCAATACCACCTCGGGTTCTGATCCGATGAGGGAGATAAACGATCATAGGGGCGTCCAAAAAAATCTTTTCCCAGCGACAACTTCGTCAGTGGGCTACTCGAGGATCCACAGGCCTGACATGAGTGATTCCAGGTATCCATTCTATCTCCTCACCACGGCAATGGCGCATCTTACAACAGGACTTTCTGGACTGTCCATCGTCGGGGAGGACTTCAATCCACAGCGCTTGATCCAGAACGATGGTGTAGACATCTGAGGTATACTGGTGATGGGTGTCGTGGTGTCTGGCCGAAGAGAGGAGAAGCCAGTATGGTGGTTGGCGTTCCAAAGGAAATCAAGGATCACGAGTATCGTGTCAGCTTGACGCCGGATTGTGCCGCGAGCTTGGTCCAGAAAGGACACGAAGTCTGGGTCGAAGCCTCAGCCGGGATGGGGAGTGGATTTCGGGATGAGGAATACCGTCACGCCGGCGCCATGATTGCCGGTTCGAAGGGTGAGGTGTTTGAAAAAGCTGAGCTGATTCTGAAGGTCAAGGAGCCGCTGCTTTCTGAATGTGGGCTGTTTCGCTCCGGTCACGTCCTCTTTACGTATTTGCATCTCGCAGCCGTTCCGGATGTCACCAAAGAACTGCTCGGTCGCAATGTGACGGCCATTGCCTATGAGACGACTGAAGCCAAGGATGGGAGTCTTCCCATGCTCAAGCCGATGAGTGAAATCGCAGGTCGGATGTCGGTCCAGATCGGTGCCCACTATCTTGAAAAAATTCACGGAGGACGTGGCGTCTTGTTGGGCGGGGTTCCAGGGGTGGAACCGGGTCGGGTGGTGGTATTAGGAGCCGGAGTTGTCGGCGCATCTGCCGTTCGAATGGCTGTGGGGTTAGGCGCACAGGTCTCAGTGATCAATCTGGATATTGAACGGTTGCATGTTCTTGATGATCAGTATCACGGACGCATCGTCACCCGCGCCGCAAGTTCCACTGCGATTGAAGAAGCCGTGTGTTCGGCGGATCTCGTGATCGGCGCCGTGCTTGTCCCAGGGGCCAAGGCACCCAAGGTGGTGTCGCGTGGCCTGGTCTCCAAGATGCGACCAGGCTCCGTGATCGTTGATGTCTCGGTCGATCAGGGCGGTTGTGTTGAGACCACCAGACCCACGACCCATTCTGCTCCTGTGTATCTGGTGGACGGAGTGATCCATTATTGTGTGGCCAATATGCCTGGAATCGTTCCACGCACATCCACCTATGCGCTGACCAATGCGACCATGCCGTACCTGATTCGCCTTGCCGATGAGGGAGTCGAGCGAGCGATTCATTCCGATCCGGGGTTGGCTCGCGGAGTCAACGTGAAAGAGGGGAAAGTGACGCATGCTGGGGTGGCAGAATCACATGGGTTGCCTTTTACCCCTCTTTTGTAAGACAATCCCCCTTCGATTCACGGCTCAGTCTTGTCGGGGCGTAGCGCAGCCCGGTAGCGCACTGCGTTCGGGACGCAGGGGT
>CAYSFU010000148.1:0-4811 GCA_964430555.1 uncultured Nitrospira sp.
CTGAAAGGGGCTTTCCATTCGACACGGACCATCTGGCCCTCAGGGTTGATGACAACCCGCTCAACCATTTGTAACAGTATAGCACGTTGCTGTTCATTCGACTTTTTGTCAAAGCGACTGCCGATTTCCGCCACAATCCGCAAGGCGGCATCCAGGTTTTCGATTTGCTCGGCGCGTTCTGCCTGGAGTGCTTCCATGAGGGCCGTCAATTTGTCGCGTTCCTCCTGACATTCTTTGGCAAGCTGCTCGTAAATGAGGGGACGCATCCCATGGTCGGTGAAAGCGCGCCATAAGTTGAGTTCCTTTTCCTCCAGTTTCCGTTTGCGGGTTTCCAGCACCTTGCGTTCTCGCGCATTGTCTTTGGTGTAGCGCGTGACGTCGCTCAGATACACCTTTCGGATTTTTGGCAAGTGTTCTGGACTCACGTGGATGGTTGCCAGCTGCGTCCCGATTTGCGGGTCAATTTGAGAACACAGGAAGTTATTGGCACTGCTCGGCACGCAGTAGTACGAAACGCCGCCCCGCGCACGGTTGGCATTCGGCTTGCCACAGGTCAGTTTGTGCAAACCATCCTCGTCTTCGAGATAGACCAGTCCTTGTAGCAAGTAAAAATGCTTCTTGGTCGGCATCGGCTTATGATTCCGTCCCGCCAGGATAGCCAGACCGCGTTCAAAGTCTTCGGTGGAAACGACGGCCTCCCATTCGCCTTTCACTGTTTTCGGAGGGATGTTTATCCAGTCATTTTGGACAACAGCCCAGCCTGCATAAAACCAATTATGGAATGCCCGCGACAGAATCTGGTCATGCGCAAGATGAATACCTTCAGGATGTTTACGACTTTTCTTGATTTCCACAAAGGGTCGCCCGCTCATCATGTGGTAGCCTTGCGCGTGCAAGTGCTCACAGATGTCTTCGAGCGAATAGCGATCCGTGAGCAACAGCTCCCAAGCCAACCGCCACACCATGCCCTGGTCGGGATCAAGCTCGACCCAGCGTTTGTACCTGGCGTGTTTGAGTTGTTCCTCAGTCCCTAGTTCCGTCAGGCGGATTTCTTTGTGGACGTAGCCATCCGGCGCACGCCATGACCAACCGCCCATCATCACTTTCGAGACCATGCCACCGCGTGTGCGTCGCGCAATAACCGCCGCTTCGCGTTTCGCCATTCCGAACAGGATATTAAGGTACAACCGGTCATCTTCATCCGCAGGATCAAGGTCCGGGTGCGAGGCAAAACGCACCACAATACCGAGCTTCGTCATTTCATCAATGGCGCGCAGCGCTTCCACATCGTCCCGTCCGAAGCGGTCCGGGACTGCCGCGAAGACATGCGAGAAGCGACCTGCCCGCGCATCCGTCAGCAGTTGCTGATAATGCTTTCGGTCCGCCGAGGTGCCCGTAAAGTTATCGACATATTCGTCCAGCTTCGGCAACGGGTAGGTTTTAAGTAAGCGCGCTTCGATGTCGCGCCGCTGGGCCGCCTGTGGACGCTCGGGTGCCTGGGCATCCTCATCACTGGTTCGCAAATAGCACACAAAACCAGAGACCGCATTCACCCGCTTGATTTTTGGTTTGGGCATCGTCAGCACCCCTGAAACGAAAAGTGGAAAGTATCCCAACTATACATCGGCAGAGGCACCCTGTGTTTTTGGCAAGGGGATCTGGATCGCCTCGCCTAGGCATCGGTTTTCGTCCGCAACGGTTGCCGCCGCACCTTCATCCGGGTCGCTGAGGAGCAAATTAGCCACCGCCAGCACCCGGAGGAGCATCGTTTGAGACGCTTGTGCTGCATTTTCTTTCGTCTTTGGAGTCGTCATCGTCCACCTTGTCAAAACCTTGTTGAAAAGATTGTTGCCGGAAGATGGTGCTGGCTTCAAACCGCAACGGGACAGAAAAGGAGTATTTTTGGGGTCAAAATCCAGTGAGGGTCGTTTGGCCCTGAAAAGGGCACGTTGCTATTCCTGAAAATGCGGGGTGGGTACCGCCGAAGGCCCGGTCAAACCCTTTCCATCTGTTCGCTAAATCCCCCTGCCTTATTCGTCTCCTTCCATTTCGATGCCAAAAATACTCTGTTTCTGTCCCGCTGCGCTTTGCGAGGCGGGTCTGCCCCTTCCTACAATCCGCTCCATTATTCGCACGCGGCACTCGTTGCCGTCGAACGCTGGAGAAGGAGTCTCCCTTGGACCTGAAAACGCAGCTCGAAACGTTCTTCAACGACATCAAGGACATCCTCAAAATCATCGCGCCTATCTGTGCCTTCATCGGGCTGATAGGCGCGGGCATCATCTACCTGGGGTCGTCGTGGTCGGTCATCGGCAAGATGAAACGCGACAACCCGGACCTGATGAACAACATGTTCATCGGGATGGCGGTGCTGCTGGCGGCTGGTACGGTGTCCTCGCTCATCGTGTTCGCCTGATTCGTCCGCTGAGGAAGTGTGGTCTGGTGCTGCACTTCCTTATTTTCTTCAGGAACCCATCCCTATGTATGGATATGCAGATTTCAAAAGTCATGTACTCCGGCGCGATGAAAAGGGGTTGCTGGGCATTCCCTTCAAGCGACTGCTCGGTTGTGGGCTGGGCGCGGGCGGCCTGATGACCGGGATTAAGCCAATTTTCCCGGAGTGGTCGGTGCTCATTGGAGCGGTCAGTCTCTTACTGCTGCTCATCTTTACCCAACCCCGGCAGGGCATCCCACGCTGGCGACAAGTCTGGTACAGCACCCGCTGGCGCATCGTATCAACTGCTGCACTCGCGCCGGAAGGTGTGGTCGGACAGTTCGCCAGTCTGTTGCATTTGCCCATCGATGCCCTGACCATCGATGCGGCCACCCTCTTTACACACCTGGAGGAAGCCGCGCCGCGCACGAAACTCACAGATTGGGTGTCGTTCACCCGACCCATCGACGCGGGACACGGTAAAGGACTAGCTCTGAGCGCTACGCCGGGCTTGTCGCTGCACGGCGGTGCGTCATGACTCTCCTCAAAGGACGCACGCCACACGCGCCCCGTCGTACCTTCCTGATAGAGCCGTTCGACATCGGGATGCATAGCACTGAGACAGGTGTCGCCGCGCTGCAATCCCGATTCACTCACTGGCTGCGGGCGCTGGATTGTCCCGGACGCTTCGTGGCATGGCTGATGCCCGCGACGCTGGATGATAAGATCGCCCGCCTCAGCCGCACCGCACTGGAAGTAGGTGCCGCCGACCCGATGCGGGCGGAACTGCTGGAAGAATATCGACGGGCTTACGAAGTCCTTCAGGACTCCGCCAACTACCAGCGTTCCGTCTGTGGGATGGCGCTCTGGACGGAGGAAAACCCGCGTGCCATCAGCAAGAGTCTGACCAATGCGCTGGACACCTTCACGCTCGAAGCGCGCTGGCCGTCGCTGTTTGAGGGTAAGTATCAGATCAAGACCCTGCCCTTCGGTCATCTGGCTCCGGTCGGTCGCCCCGGTGGACGGTTGTACTGGGCAGTGCTCAACAGTTATGAATTCCTGCCCGCGCAGTGGAATTTCTTCAAACCCACGAAACCGCTGATGTCGCTCAACTTTCCATTCGCCCTGTGTGTCGATATTCCCTATACGTGGGAACGGACGGAGGGCATCGAAGCGATTGAGCGAATATCACCGCGTACATGGTGCATCTGGCGCAACTGCGCGGTGCCGAAGACAGTCGCGCGGTGCAGCGCGTGCAGGACTGTCAACGTGCGTTACAAGAGATGAACGACGGCGACCTGCTTCATAAAGTCCAGATCACCATTGCCTTGGCAGCACCTGATTTGAGACTGCTCAGGGAACGAGTCGCCTTCGTGAAAACCCTGACCCGCTCCCACTTCCTGCTGCGGCAGGAGACGGGCGAATTGCTGGATAAGTCGGTCAGCCTGTTCGCCGGGCAACGCACCAATCAGGCGCATCTGCCCGATACCAGTTGGCGGGTCACCAGTCGGGAACTGGCGTTGATGCTCGCGCCGCTCGGTTATCCCAAACTCGCCAGTACCGAAGGCATCATGCGTGGTGAAGCCATTGAGGGCAACTACCCGGTTTTCCACAACTCGTGGAAGGACAAACGCGCCACCCACGAGGTCTGGGTGGGCACGACGGGGTTCGGCAAGACGTTTTTCAACAACTGCTACCTGATGCGCGAATATGCCGAAAATGGCATTGCCTTCGACCTGCTCGAACCGATGGGGCACGGTAAACATCTGGCGCAGGCGATTGGGATTGCACCCTTTTCGTTGAGTTCACGCACGACCACCCTCAATCCGCAGGACATCGTGTTTTCGACGCTGCTCGACCAGAAAAGCCATGTCACCCGGCTGTACGAAACGGTGCTGGGTCGTTCGCTCACGGGTGGGCAAAAAGAAAACATGGAACGCGGCCTACTGGGACGGGCGCTCGAAATGCTCTATCAGGGTTTCTCGGACCTAAACCAAGTTGAGCCGCATCAGGTGCCGCTGGTCGAAGATGTCTGTGATGTGCTGTCCGGGCTGGGCGAGAATGACCGCAAACGTCAACTGGCGCAGGAACTCGCGGACGAGATTTCGTCGCTGTGCTGTGGCAGCGGGCCGTGGTCACGGTTCCTGAACGGGGAAACCAATGTCGACCTGTCGTGGCACGGACGAACGTGGATTCCACCACGGGTGTTCATGTTCAACGAAATGGCCGACGCCCCGATCCTTTTGGCACTCGCCTATACCCAGGTGCTGTCCGCCATGCGCCACGACAGCCTGATGGATGAAATCCCGCGCATCATCGTCGTCGATGAAGTCTACCGCCTGATGAAATACGAAGCGCTCCTGGACTTCCTCATCGA
>CAYSFU010000149.1:0-4639 GCA_964430555.1 uncultured Nitrospira sp.
CATCGGCTGCAGCGACGGCGGCGTGGTCGCCAGCTTGTAGCCGGCCCGCGTCTTGACGGAGTCCAGCGCGCCGCGCGAACCCAGATCGATGAGCACCGGGGTAAAGAAGATGCTCACGAACACCAGGCTGGCGACCAGGATGATGAGGTTCAGCTTGTTGTCGTAGAAAAGATGCATGAAGAACAGCGCGACCAGCGAGCCCTTGACGGTCGCCACGAACATCGCGATGACCGTGTTGGCCGAGCCGAAGTCGAACCGCGACACCGCCACCGTGATCGCGGTAAGGACGACCAGCGCCGCCCACACCCCGAAGTAGACCGACAGGGGCAGCACATGAGGCTCGTCACCGCCGTGCCCATGGCCGTGGGAACCTTGAGAATTGCTTGAGTATGCGTCCGCTTGGGTCATGGCTAGCCCACCAAGTAAAGCAAGGGGAACAGGTAGATCCAGATCAAGTCGACCAGGTGCCAGTACAGCCCGACCAGCTCGACCGGAAAGTAGTACTTCGAGTGGAAGTCGCCGCGGATCGACCGGAACATCGCCCACAGGATGGCGATCATGCCGATGACCACGTGCAGTCCGTGCAGGCCGGTCATAAGGAAGTAGCAGCCAAAGAACGTCCACGGCTGCTCATACCCTTCCAGTCCCTTGTACGTGTAGCTGAACCAGTGACCGGGCTCGCCGCCGGGCAGGGTGCCGACGTGCAGCTTGTGGCTGTACTCGAAGTATTTGACGACCAAGAAGGCGCAGGCGCACAAAAGCGTCACCAGCAGATAGCCGATCGTCGCGCCGCGCTTGTTGGTCTGCGCCGAGCGCACCCCGAGCGCCATGGTCAGCGACGAGAAGATCAGCACCATCGTGTTGACCGCGCCGAGCTTCCAGTCCAGGAGCTGGTGCGCCGCCTTGAACATCTCGGCGTGGGTGTAGCGGTAGGCGGAGTACGCCATGAACAGGCCGGAAAAGAGCAGAATTTCCGTGGCCAGGAAGATCCACATTCCCAGCTTGCTCGTCTCTGACTCGAGCCGAGCGGTCGGGAAGTGGTGCGCTTGGTGGTACTCGCGATTATTGGATAGCGTGGCGGTGCTCATAGGGCTCGTCTGCTTTCCAGGGGTTTAGTGTTGCGCCGGAGCGCGATCGTAAGGACCGGCGGTCACCACCGGCGGCTCCTCAAAGTTCTCCAGCGGCGGCGGCGACGAGGTCTTCCACTCCAGCGTGGTTCCACCCCACGGGTTGTCCGACGCCTTGGCCCCCGACTTCAGGGAGCTTATCAGGCAGATCGCCGTCATCAGGAAGCCCAGGCCCAGGACATAGGACCCGACCGACGAGAAGGCGTGCAGCGGCTGGAACTGATCGAGGTACGAGTAGTAGCGTCGCGGCATCCCCTGGGTTCCGAGCACGAACTGGCTCATGAACGTCATGTTGAAGCCGATGAACGCGGTGAGGCAGGCGATGTTGCCCAGCGTCTCGTTGTACATGCGGCCGGTGATCTTGGGCCACCAGTAGTGCAGGCCGCCGATGAAGGCGAACATCGTCCCGCCCATCATCACGTAGTGGAAGTGGGCGACGACGAAGTAGGTGTCGTGCAGATGCAGGTCGATCGACATCGTGCCCAGGTACAGCCCGGTGAGGCCACCGATGGTGAACAGGAACAGGAAGCCGAGCGTGTACCACATCGGGGTGCGCAGGACGATCGAGCCCTTGTACAGCGTAGCGACCCAGTTGAGCACCTTGATCGCCGTCGGGATGGCCACAAGGAAGGTCAAGAACGAGAAGATCATCCCCGCCAGCTCCGACTGGCCCGAGGTGAACATGTGGTGGCCCCAGACGAGGAACCCGATGATGGCGATGCTGATCGAGGACATCGCGATCGCCCGGTAGCCGAAGATCGCCTTGCGGGCAAAGCAGCTGATGATGTCGCTGATGATGCCGAAGCCGGGGACGATCATGATGTACACGGCGGGGTGGCTGTAGAACCAGAAGAAGTGCTGGAACAGCACCGGATCGCCGCCGATCGCCGGATCGAAGATGCCCACGTGCAGCACGCGCTCGGCGATAAGGAGCAGGAGCGTGATCGCCAGCACCGGCGTCGCCAGCACCTGGATCACGCTGGTCGCATACAGCGCCCACACGAACAGCGGCATGCGGAAGAACGTCATGCCCGGGGCGCGCAGCGAGTGGGTGGTGGCGATGAAGTTCAGCCCGGTGAAGATCGACGAGAAGCCCAGGATGAACACCGCCAGCGTCATCGAGATCACGCTGGTCTGGCTGGTCGTCGAGTACGGCGTATAGAACGTCCAGCCGGTGTCCACCGCGCCGGTCACGATCGAGTACAGGGCGAACAGCGCTCCGCACACGTACACGTAGTAGCTCATGAGGTTCAGGCGCGGGAAGGCAACGTCCTTGGCGCCGAGCTGCAGCGGCAGGATGAGGTTACCGAGCGACGCCGGCACCGATGGAATGATCACCAGGAAGACCATCACCGCGCCGTGCAGGGTGAACAGGCGATTGTAGGTGTTGGCGTCGACGATGGTGTGGCCCGGGGTAAGAAGCTCGGTGCGCACGAGCAGCGCGAACACGCCGCCGACCAGGAAGAACGTGAGCACGGAGACCAAGTACATGATGCCGATCCGCTTGTGATCGAGCGTGTACAACCACGACTTGAGCCCGGAGGCGGCTTTGTAGAACGACGGCGGGCGCGGCCGGTCGTCCTGCGCAAGCGGTGTAGGTGGGCTGAACTGGGTCATGTCAAAACCTCGATTACTTCAGGCTCTTTATGTAGCCGATGAGATCGCCGATCTGAGCGTCGGAGAGCAGACCCTTGAAGGTCGGCATCTGGCCGGCGGGGAAGTTGGCGACGGTCTTCTTATTGGGGTACTCGATGGACTCGCGGATGTAGTTCTCGTCGATGGTCACGGTGACGCCATCGGACATCGTCTCGGTGCGGCCGAAGGAGTTCCACAGCCGCGGACCGATCGTCGGCTGGCCACCGACCGAGTCCGGCTGCACGGCGTGGCAGGCGTTGCAGCCCTTCAGGGCGAACAGCTTCGCGCCGCGCTCCGCCGGGGTCTTGCCCGGCGAGTTGTGGGCCTCCAGCCAGCGGTCGTAGTCGGCCTGATCCATGACCCGGATCTTGGCCAGCATTTTCGAGTGATCGGTGCCGCAGTACTCGGCGCAGAACACCTGCTGCGACCCGTACTGCGTCGCCTGGAACCACAGGGTGTTGAACTTCTTGGGGACGACGTCCATCTTCACCCGGAAGCTCGGGATGAAGAACGCGTGCAGCACGTCGTTCGAGGTCATGATGAGCTTGACCGGCTTGTTGATGGGCACTGCCATCTCGTTGCTGCTGGTGGCGCCGTTGTCATACTCGAACGACCAGCTCCACT
This sequence comes from uncultured Nitrospira sp., assembly GCA_964430555.1. Lineage (GTDB taxonomy): Bacteria > Nitrospirota > Nitrospiria > Nitrospirales > Nitrospiraceae > Nitrospira_D. The sequence goes on from CAYSFU010000149.1 coordinate 3,387, forward strand.
TCTGGCCGGTCACCCGGACCTCGATGGCGTCCTTGGGCGGGATCACCATGTCCAGGTAGTTCTTGAAGCCCCAGGCGAAGAGCCCGATGACGACGAACAGCGGGATCACGCTCCACGCCACCTCGAGGGCGGTGTTGTGCGAGATCTCGACCGCGTTGTGCGCCCCGCCGCGATAGCGGTACTTCCAGACGAAGTACACCATCGCGCCCATGATCAGCACCAGGCAGAACACGAGCAGCGCCGTGAGCGAGTTGAAGAGCAAGTCGTAGCCCGGGGCCAACGTCGAGGCCTGCGGCGGGAGCAAGAAAGAAGGGGTACTTGGCTGCATCATCGTTCACCGAAGCGCGGCACTCCGACGCCACGCAGTAAAAAGGAACAATCCCAAGAACACCATGGTCAGTACCCCGCCGATGCGCATTACCGCCATCGGGGTCAGGCCATAGCGACGCGTCTCCGGGTCATAGTGGTAACAATACAGAAGGAGGCGATCCACCGGCGAGCCGATGCCGCCCTGCGAGGCCTCCACCAGCGCCAGCCGGAGGTCGCGCGCCGGGAACTGGATTCCATACAGGGTCCGCGAGACCCGCCCGTCGGGGGTCAGGACGAAGATCCCGGCGGCGTGCGCATACTGCTTGCTCTCCGGGTCATAGCGATAGTGGAAGCCCACCGCCTGCGCCAGCCGCGCCACCGCCGCCTCGGCGCCAATGAGGAACGGCCAGTCCTTGGCGTTGTCCGCCATCCCGCGGCCCAGGCTCTCCAGGTAGGCCTCGCGCTTCTTCTTCGCCACGTCCGTGCCGTCGCGCGGATCAAACGAGACCGTCACCACCTGGTAGTGATTGCCCGGGGTGAACTCCAGGGCCCGCATGCCATCGGTCAGACCGTTTAGCACAAACGAGCACAGGGTCGCGCAGCGATAGTAGTTCAGCGCCAGGATCACCGGCCGCTTGGGCTGGAAGTAATCCTTGAGCATCACCTGGGCGCCGTTCTGATCGGTAAGCGGGATGTCCAGCGGGACCGTCTTGCCCAGGCGCTCCTCGATCTCGATGCCGCGCAGCTCCGGCGGCACCGTCTCGTCGGCAGCATGGGCGACCCCGGCGTTGCTCAGAAGAGCCCCGGCCGCGACCGCCACCACGCCGACAAGGAGCGTCCGACAAACGGCGCTCATTTCGCAGCGTCCCCCTTGGCTTCGCCGGGGGCGCCCAGCGCGCCGGTCGGCGGCGCGGCCTGACCGGCCGGGGTCGCCGGCAGACCGG
>CAYSFU010000150.1:0-4463 GCA_964430555.1 uncultured Nitrospira sp.
TGAGGTCCTTCATGCTGGAGATCTTCTTCTCGCAGATGAGGATGAACGGATCCTCGAGCACCGCTTCCATGCGCTCGCTGTCGGTCACGAAGTACGGCGACAGGTAGCCGCGGTCGAACTCCATGCCCTCGACGACGGTGAGCGTCGTCTCCATGGCCTTGGCCTCTTCGACCGTGATGACGCCCTCCTTGCCGACCTTCTCCATCGCCGAGGCGATGAGGTCGCCGATCACGGTGTCGCCGTTGGCCGAGATCGTGCCGACCTGCGCGATCTCCTTGTGGCCCTTGGTCGGCTTGGACATCGCCTTCAGCTCGGCGATGACCACCGCGACGGCCTCGTCGATGCCGCGCTTGATGTCCATCGGGTTGTGCCCGGCGACGACCATCTTGGCGCCCTCGGTGTAGATCGCCTGGGCGAGCACGGTGGCGGTGGTGGTGCCGTCGCCGGCGATGTCCGAGGTCTTGCTGGCGACCTCTTTAACCATCTGGGCACCCATGTTGGCGAACTTGTTCTCGAGCTCGACTTCCTTGGCGACGGTGACGCCGTCCTTGGTGACGGTCGGCGAGCCCCAGGACTTCTCGATGACGACGTTGCGCCCGCGCGGGCCCAGGGTCACCTTGACCGCGTTGGCGAGAGCGTTAAGGCCGTGCGCAATCTCGCTGCGCGCCGTCTGGCTAAAAATAATGTCTTTGGCAGCCATGCTTTATCCTCGAAGTGGGAGTGTTTTTCGTGGTGAGTTTTTGGATAGGTGGCTGTGGCCAGGTCGCGGGGCAAGCCCCGTCGACCCGGCAGCTACGGCCTGAGCGCTGGACCCGGAGCCGCGCCCCGGAGCCCGACCGGAGCTAGCCTTCGATCACGGCGAGGATCTCGTCCTCGCGCATGAGCATGAGCTCCTCACCGTCAAGCTTGATCTCGTTGCCGGCGTACTTGCCGAACAGCACGGTGTCGCCGGGCTTGACCTTCAGCGAGACCACGGTCCCGTCCTGCAGGATGCGGCCCTTGCCGACTGCGACGACAGTGGCCTGGGTCGCGCGCTCCTTGGCGCTGTCGGGGATATACAGGCCGCCAGCGGTGCGCTCTTCCTCGGTCTTGCGCTTTAGCAGGATTCGATCGTGTAGGGGCCGAATTTTCATTCCCTTCCTCCTTCAGACTGTGCGTGGTGGGGCGTATGGGCACTTTGGCCGCCGCCCGGGCGTCTAGGACGACGTTGACGATGAGGTGGTTGGCGCGCTGCCGGAGCTCGGCGCGGTCGCGCCCGCGGTCTCGCCGCTGCTGCTCTCGGCCTTGCTGGTCTCCGCCTCGGCGGTCTTCTTCTTGTCCTCATCGAGCGTCTTGGTCAGCTTGTCGATGCGGTCGTTTTCGGTGCGCGGCTTCTTGGCGGTCTGGCTGCCGTAGCCATCCTTGTACCAGCCCCCCCCCTTGAGGTGGAAGGCCCCTCCGGAAATAAGGCGCTCCAAGTTGGGCTTGCTGCAGGCAGGACAGTCCTTGAGGGCTGGCTCGGTGATCCGCTGAAACGCTTCCAGCTGGTGGCCGCAGGCCTGGCATTGGTACTCGTAGGTCGGCATGACGGGTCCTTCCGAAATCGTGGGTGAACCTAATCCTAGGGCTTCAATTGTCAAGCACTAGCCGTGCGCGAGTGCTAACAAAAACTGCTAAGTCCGCGAAATTCAAGGACTTCGATCGTGCAAGGAGTTGCCGGGCCGGGCCCCCTGGCGGGCGTTTGCAGCTGCGCAAACGGCAGCACAGCGATCTGCATGCGCGTCGTTTCAGTGTTTGGCCAGTGCTTGGCCAGTGCTTGGCGGACGCCTGGCCGGCGCTTGGCCCGCTCTTGGCCCGGCCACCGGGCCAGTTGCTGGTTATGGCTTGCAGTGCGGCACCGCGCCGGATGCGGTCGACGGGGGCGGCACTACGGCTGAGCCGCTTTTAGCGTACACTCGCACTTTAGTTAGACATGTTCGAGATCTTCCGCTCAGCGCGGCTTCGCCGGCTCTTTCTCTGCGAGACCATGCTGATCCTGCTCGTCGCCGTGCTCAGCGTGCGGCTGCGCATCGGCCTCGGCTTCACCCCGGACGATCCGTCGGCCACCGATGAGTGGCCCTACTGGCTGCAGGCCTGCATCGCCGGGGTGACCATCCCGGTGGCGGTGCAGCTTGGCATGTACTACCTGGACTTGTACACGAGCTCGCCGCTGGCCAGCCGGACGCAGCTGCTCGTGCGCCTGCTCATGGCCCACCTGATCGCCGGCGGGGCGCTGGCGCTCGTTTACTACCTGGTGCCGCAGTATCGGGTGCAGCGGCTGGCGCTGGCGATGACGATGACGATCAGCACCTGGCTCCTGTTCTCGCTGCGCTTTCACTTCGAGGAGATCCTGTACTCGGGCTCGTGGCGACGGCGGGTGCTGCTGCTCGGCACCGGCTCGCTGGCGCAGCGCATCGCCCGCGAGCTGCTCGCCCACCCCGGCTCGGGCTTCGAGCTGGCCGGGTTCCTCTCGCGCACGGCGCCCGAGCCGGGCGCGACCCTGCTCGGGCGGCCGCTGCTCGGCACCCTGCACGAGCTCAAGGGCGTGGTCGAGCGCCACCAGATCGAGGACGTGGTCTTCGCCCCCGACGAGCAGCGGGGCCTGGACTGGCTGATGCTGCAGCTCATCGCGGTGAAGCTCCGCGGCATCGGCGTGCACACGGCGCAGCAGTTCATCGAGGCGCTGCTCCACTGCCTGCCGGTGGAGCTCTTGCGGCCGTCGGTAGTCGCCTTCGATCCGGGCTTTCAGCCGTCGAGCTTCATGCTGACCGTCAAGCGCCTGGCCGACGTGGTGCTGAGCGTGCTGGCGCTGCTCCTGGTCGGCCCGCTGATGCTGCTGACCGCGCTGGCGATCCGCCTGGAGTCGGCGGGGCCGGTCCTGTACGTCCAGCAGCGGGTCGGCCGCGGCGGCAAGCTGTTCATGATCTACAAGTTTCGCTCGATGCAGGTCAGCAGGCCCGGCGAAAAAGAGCGGCTCACCGACCGCAACGACAGCCGGGTCACCCGGGTCGGCCGCTTCATCCGGCTGCACCGCATCGACGAGCTGCCGCAGTTCTTCAACGTCGTCCTCGGCGACATGAGCCTGGTCGGTCCGCGCCCCGAGGTCCTGTACTCGGTCGAGCAGCAGCGCAAGGAGATCCCTTTTTACGACCAGCGCCACGCGATAAAGCCCGGCATCACCAGCCTCGGCCAGGTGCGCTACGGCGCGGCGACCAACAACGACGAGGCGCGCGAGCGCCTCAAGTACGACCTGTACTACCAGAAGAACATGTCGCTGGCGTTCGACCTGTCGATCCTGCTCGATACGGTCAAGGTCGTCCTGCTCGGCACCGGCGCCCGCTGAGCGCCCCCTACGCGACCGGCGGCGGGGCGGGCAGCGCGAGCTTCTGGCACAGCTCGCGCTGCTCACGCGCGGACAGGCCGAGGGCGCGGTAGTCGGGCGACTCGCCGCGCAGCAACGCCTGGACCGCCAGCAGCTCCTGTCGCGACAGCGTCGCCGCGTGCAGGCGGTAGTCGCAGAACGCCTCCCAGGCCTGCGGCACCCAGCGCTGCACCAGCTGGCCGATCGCCTCGGCGTAGACGCGGATCTCGTACTGGGCGTGCGCGTCCAGGCGCAGGGCGAGGAAGTGCAGCAGGTTGTGCAGGTCGATCTTCCAGTACCACTGGGTGTAGAAGTTCAGCGTCAGGTTCATCCGCGCCAGCTCGCGCGCCAGCTGCGGCTCGTCGGGCCGGGCGGGCTTCTGGTCGTCGCCCTCGTTGAGCAGCTCTTCGTAGTGGTCGTAGCAGCGCTGGGCGTCGGAGCGCAGGAGCTCCAGCACGGCGCGGGCCTGCTCGGGGGCGAGCGGCTGCGCCCGCCCCTGGCGGTTGGTGCTCGACTGCACCGCCAGGTGCGCCGGCTCGGGCAGGTAGAACTCGCGGTCGAGGATCGAGTAGCGCGCCGAGTACTCGTTGACGTTGGCCATGCGGTGGCGGATCCACTGCCGGGCGACGAAGATCGGCAGCTTGACGTGGAGCTTGAGCTCGCACATCTCAAGGGGCGTATTGTGGTGGTGGCGGACCAGGTACCGGATGAGCCCGCGATCGTCGCGCAGCTGGGTGGTGCCCCGCCCGTACGAGACGCGCGCCGCCTGGACGATCGCCGCGTCGTCGCCCATATAGTCGATGACGCGGACAAAGCCGTGGTCGAGCACCGCGGTCGGCTCTAAAAGGACCTCCTCCAGCGCCTCCACGGTCGGCCGGCGGGTGGCGTTGCGGATCGCCTGCGCCTCGCTAATCGCGCTGCGCTGGGCCTCTTTCAGCGACATGAACACACCTTTGCAAAAGTAAACCGGGGCCGGGCTGGCCGGCCACAGAGCGGCTCGATGCTTAGCGCGAAACGGGGCGAGGTGAAAAGGGCTAGGCCGGAGGGGCCGAGCCGCTCGCCGGCAGGGCCGGACTCGGCGGGG
>CAYSFU010000151.1:0-4436 GCA_964430555.1 uncultured Nitrospira sp.
GCGTCCAGTCCCAGTTCGGCCAGCTTCTTGTCGGAAAACTCGACAAAAATCTTTTCGTCCTGGACGCCGATGAGATCGACTTTCTCGATATTCTTCACACGCAGGATTTGCTGACGGATCGAATCAACCGCCTGTTTGAGCTCGGCATAGCTATAGCCCTCGCCGGAAAGCGCGTACAGAAAACTGTAGGTATCGCCGAACTCGTCATTGAAAAACGGTCCGACGATGCCGGGCGGCAGCGCCATGCGGATGTCGCCCACTTTCTTGCGCACTTGATACCAGAGTTCGGGAATGTCTTTGGGCGGCGTATCCTCACGAGGCGTAACAAAAATGACTGATTCGCCGGGTTTCGAGTAGCTGCGCAAGAAGTCCAGGTTCGGCAATTCTTGAATTTTCTTCTCCAGCCGGTCGGTCACTTGTTGTTCCACTTCCAGCGCGGTGGCGCCGGGATACATGGTTTTGACGACCATCACACGAAACGTGAACTCCGGGTCTTCCCGCTGTCGCAGCTGAAAATAGGCGAATACCCCACCCAGCAGCACCAACACCATCACAAAACCCGTGAACGCGCGGTGCGTGAGCACCCATTCGGTCAGATTGAAGTCTTTCATGGCTGACGCCTTCCATTCATGGCCAACACGATCTTGTCCGTCCAACGCACGGTCTGTCCTTCGGCGAGTCGCTGGACACCGGCGCTGACCAGCAACTGCCCGGATGCGAGTCCGGTTACGCCAATATGTTCACCATCAAGAGGTTCTCCGACCTGAACCGGTACGGACCTGACCGTGCCGGACGTCTCATCCACCAGCCATACATGCGGTTGCCCCGGCTTGTTCTGCGGGGTAAACACGGCCGAGAGCGGAACAGTGATTCGAGCAGGCCTGTTCGAAGAAACCCACACTGTCGCCGTCATGCCTAATTGCGCGGCGTCCTGGCGTTCAAGCAATGCGGCTTTGACACGATACGTGCGGGTAGCCGGGTCAGCTGCCGAAGCAATCTCACGGATGTGGCCCTTCAGACGTCTTTCGTGATCGGCCCACAGCGTGATGTTGACGACCTGCCGACGTGTGAGTTCCGGCAGACGATGCTCGGGGACATCAAAATGGATGTCCTTTTCATCGAGTTGAGCCAGCTTGACGACAGCTTGACCTGCACTGACGACCTGTCCTTTCTCCACTTCCAGTGCCGTCACTACCCCGTCCCGGTCGGCTAACAACTCGGTGTAGGCCAACTGATTGACCGCGTGCCCCAATTGGGCTTCGAGGGCCACCGCCCGTTCTCGCGCCGTGGTATAGGCGGTTTGGTGTCGATCAAATTCTGGTGGGCTGGTAACCTGTTGCGCCAACAGCTCACGGTATCTCGCGACATCGTCCTGTAAGAAGTCCCGATTGGCGACCGCGGATGCCAGTTGAGCTTGAAGGTCTTGTACGGCAAGACGGTAGTCGTTCTGATCCATACGTGCCAGCACTTGCCCCTTGCGCACGCGGTCACCCACGTCGACCTGTCGGGTCACCAACTTGCCAGCCACACGGAAGGACAATGTCGTCTCATAGCGAGCTTGGACGTCCCCAGCGAAACTCATGACACTGTTCGCCTGATCCGCGATTCGGAAAACTTTCACGGGCCGAACAATCTGCTGGGGTTGCTCCTCTTGATGGTTGCACCCCAGGGTTGGCATCAGTGCGATGAGGAGGATGCCGACGAAACATGCGGCGAGGGGTATACGGCTGAATCGAGGGAGTTTCATGACGTTCTCCTTATGAGAATGAGTGAGGGAGAATGCGGCTCGCATGGCATTAATATATTTGCATATGCAAGTACATGATCAAAAAAAAGCTCTACGCTGACGGCACTTCCATCTTATTTGCAGCCAGCTTTCGTACCAAGGCTGCGCCGTCCTCCCCAAGAAACTTCTCCGTGCGAGTTTGGGCCTTTCGCCAAGCCGGACCGATTTGATTCAAGAGGTCACGACCTTGGGCTGTGATCTGCACAGGAAGGCCCCGGCCGTCCTCTCCATCGTCAATCTCTTGAATCCATCCATTGGTCAGCATGATCTTCAGATTCCGCGTCAACGTGGATGGGTCGAGGTACAGACACTTCCCAATCTCGGTACGCCGAATGGGGCCGGCTTTTGCCACAAGAACTAGAAGACTCAGCTGGCTTGCTTTCAGGCCGAACGGGTGGAGTTCAGCATCGTAGATGCGGGTGAGCACACGATCAAGTTTTCGGGCGCGCGCCAGCAGGCACTCACACGCGATCTGATCAATCGTACAGTTGCCTTGATTCATTCGTGTATTTGTTTCTGTTGGCGCCATCCCATAATATTGCATATACAAATAGATTAGGTCAAGTGATGAGCACTTGACCTGTATACGTTCTCAAAAGGATTATCAACAAGACGTGCGACGGGACGTTCGCTATCTCCTCACAGCGGCCAGCCCTGATCTGCGAAACTATAGAGTCGGTCGTCACCGAGAATCAGATGGTCGAGCAACCGGATGCCCGGTAAGTCTCCAGCTTCCAGCAGGCGTGTAGTGAGCGTACCATCCTCAGGGCTCGACGTGGAATCTCCGGACGGATGATATTGTGCATAGTAATGATCGCACAGGTGTTGAGGAGGATGGCCGCTTTGAACACGTACAAGCTGAATGTGAACGACCCAACCGAGACGATATTCACACCGATACTGGCATTCTTGGCATGAAGACAACAGACAAAGAACTGTTCGCAATCAAGCCCATCAAAGCATGGACGCAGCACCGCAGGAGAATTGCAAAGAAGACCGGAGAAAGCGGTATGGCCACTCTCAGATACGAGCGTGATCCGCTACTGCGGAATAAAGCGTGGAACAGGAAGTCGGTTGGGGATTGTTTGGCCATGGTGGCACCTCCGCATGTTGAGCAAACTGGCGCTTTCGCAGAGACCGAAATGCCAGGGCAAGACAACGGAGTTGACTGGGCGGTAACTACCGGAGCAGCACGGGCGGATGAGGACTCAACGGCTACCGTGACAGACCTTGCTGGCGCGGACGCTGTCTCAGAGGATCAGTGATCATGGGCTTGGCTCTGGCGGGCCTTCTGAATCTTCAACACTTTCATACGGGATGAGAGGGTGGATGCAGGAAGACCCAGTAATGCGGCAGCCCCTTTTTCACCGGATACTTTCCATTTGGCGGCATCAAGCGCGCGCAAGATATTGGCATGTTCCAATTCCTCCAGCTCCTTGGCCGACAAGATACGACCCCGCACGAAGGGAATCATGTCGACGCTGGAAACCTTTATCGGCAACACTTCCGGCAAAGCCCGATCCAGGTTGAGGCAGCCGTTGTTGGCAGTGATGACCGCTCGCTCAATGACATTTTGAAGCTCCCGGACGTTCCCCGGCCAATGATAGGCTTGAAGTCGATGAGCATCACCGGCAGTCAGCGGCGAAAGCGTCCGTCCCATCTTCATCGCAAACCGTTGGGCAAAGACGGACGCAAGGCGCACGACATCGTCGCCCCGCTCGCATAGCGCCGGCAACCGGATCGGAAACACATTCAGCCGATAGTAGAGGTCCTCTCGAAACGTGCCTCGCGTGACTGCGGCAGCAAGGTCGCGATTGGTTGCCACAAGGACCCGCACGTTGACGGTCTTGGTCTTTGAACCGCCGACAGGATCGAACTCGCCTTCTTGTAGCACGCGGAGCAATTTCCCTTGTAATTCAAGCGGCAACTCACCGATTTCGTCGAGAAAGACAGTGCCGTTGTCCGCCAGGGAAAACCGACCTTCACGCTTCTTGGTCGCGCCTGTAAAGGCTCCCGCTTCATGCCCGAACAGCTCACTTTCGATGAGTGTCGCGGGAATTGCCGCACAATTCACTGTCACTAAGGCATGCTCCCTGCGTGTACTTGCCGCATGAATGGCTCGAGCGACCAATTCCTTACCGGTCCCCGTCTCGCCCAGGATCAACACCGTGGCGTCGGTCTCAGCCACCTGGGCGATATCGTGCAAGACTTTTCGAAATGCCGAACTCTCGCCGATCAAGCCTTCAGGCTGATGAGCTATCCGCAATTCTTCCTGTAACCGTTCCGTTTCTGCCGTGAGCGACTGGATCTTCTCTTCCGCTTCCACCCGATCATGAATATTACGAAGAATGAGAGTCGTGAATTTTTTCCGATCCAATTCGAACCGGGACAGCGTCGCCTCCGCAGGAAATGATCGACCTCCAGGACAACAGGCCGTGAGCCCTCCGGGAATCCACAACGATCGCTGCCCCTCGGAGCGACCGTCCAGCTCCTCTGTCAGCGCGATCAACCGATCGGCATCCTCAGGGCATACAAAAGATCGAAAGTCTCGACCGAGCATCTTCTCCGTGCGGCATTGAAATGTCTTTTCGGTCGCAGGGTTCACGCGTGTGATGTGGAACTGGTGATCCAGCTCGATGATCGCATCCAT
>CAYSFU010000152.1:0-3702 GCA_964430555.1 uncultured Nitrospira sp.
TCTAATCACTCTAAATGATCTAATCACTCTAAATGATCTAATCACTCTAAATGATATGTAATTGACAATAATGAATATCATGCTCTTGGCATTATTGCTGTTGTCGTCGCCAGTGCCCATCAACCCATCATATTCCGAGACGCATTCAGCTGCCTCAGTGCCTTTCAGTATGAATACCTCTTTCAGTATGAATACCTCTTTCAGTATAAGCATCATCTAGTTCACTATGCTCACTCTTACTCATTGTAATGCAGCTCGTAAAAGTACCCGCCGCAAATACCCAAATAATCCACATTCTCAGTACTCACTGACGGCTCGAAGTTCCTCAATATCATCGCTCTTGCCTGTTCTCTTAGCAGATCGACAATTCTCTGCATGTTCTCGGGATGAATACCATTAAAAATAATGAGTAATCTTTCTATTCTAAGGTCCTTTAAATCGGCATCAGCAATTCTTCCATCAATGTTGCCAACGCTCGACACCTCCAGCATACTCACCTTGTTTTTTAAGCCCTTAAAATCATCGTCTAAAAGAAGCGCCTCCAACGACACATCACAGTTATACAGCTCCAACTCGTGGATCTTCGGATCACAGAGACTGGATTTGAACTCGCTATCGGTCCATCGACTTTGCAGCTTGAGCTTAAGAATATTCTTGACTTTCCTGCTGTCTAATAGTTTCTGCACTGTAGCACACACTGGTGAGAATTCACGAAATGTGGCATCGATGTCTATCCTGTTTTCCAGGTTGTTTATGGACTTGATTATCTCGCCATAATTGCCCCTATTCATAAACTCTATCTCCAGATACGTCAACTGATCTCTTTATATCAATCACCATGCAGCTATTCAGCTACCCCTACGAGGCTCGCAAGATTCCCATTGACCAGTTCAAGCACCTCGTTGAAATCGAGCTCTTTCCCTTTCATGACATGTTGTTTCTGTGGCCATCCCGATCAGCGTAAGAAGAATTCTCCTCTTGTCTTCATCATCACAACATTGCTGAAAGGTGTCAGTCCCCGCTCTTTACTAATGATTCCCTCTTGTTACACCAATCTTCAAGATCATACAGATCATCGTTGTATATGTTTAAATTGCGGGTTCTGTCATCGTAGCTGAACGGCACCTTGTATTTTTTGAGAACATCCAATAGCACCGCCTTCATTACCTCTTCCAGAAGAGTCAGTTCCTCTTCATCATCACTAGCTCTGTAGATCCTGCTGTAAAAGCTGGTTTTACCACTCCAAAGGATCGTCCTCTTAATATACAGCTCAAACAGATTGTCGATCAACAATTCTCTATGCTTACCCGTTATATTGTAGTACTGCGAGTGCAATTCCTGTAAATAGCTTGTCATCAGTAATGTCCAGGAGTCTCTTCTCAAACGAGTAGAAAATGACGTACTCAATCTCGGACTGTCACTGCCACAGAGATACTTTAATCCAACAATTCTCGTATTATCATCTTCACGCCTGCGACACTTTTCTTGCATGCAGCAGAAAGAACATCTCGAAGTACTCCTCTGGCATTTTACAGTACTCTCTCTGATTAGATGATAACTCACTGTTATAGTTCAGCGTGTATTTGCACTTACCTCGTGCTATCTTCTCTAATTCGTCCACCTCCGTCTGTTTCCCGTTGCAGGCTGCAAGTCCTATAAAACTCGCAATAAAACTTGCAATAAATCTGAGCAGTACTTTCTTCATTTGGGGTAAAATTTTCGCCCAGCTGTAATATTCTTCGGGAAATTTTTACTCATGAAAGACTAATTTATTCAGACTAGCCGATGATGGTGATAGAGAAATTTATTCACTCGCCCTAGCTGATAATTTCATTATTCATTTCACGTAAATGGTCTAGCGGCCACTTAACTGATCCTATCTGCATAAGTGCTTAACAACAAACACCTGTGTAGATAGAGAACGATCATTATAACAGCAGCATCCTAATATTAGCATCCATCCAGATGGATCGCGTAAAAGGGCCATTTGGCATGCAAATAGCTCTCTTCTCCGATGTTGACGGGCTCATAGTCCGTTATAATGATCGGCCATTGCCGTGCGCCCGCTTTCCTCAGTCTATTCCATAGACCGACTATTATTTGGGTGTTTGTCTCGTTCATATTGCTGAAAATAAGATGCCTAAATCCTTCACCCGCAACTATGCGCGCCCATCGGTCTCATCATCAGTCATATTATCAATCATATATCATATTATCAGTCATATTATCAGTCATATTATCAATCATATATCATATTATCAGTCATATTATCAGTCATATATCATAATATCAATCATATTATCAATCATATTATCAGTCATATTATCAGTCTCATCATCACTTGTCTTTACATCACTTGTCTTTGCAATCCCAGACCCCCCAGAAATTCCCTTCTTTTGATATTTCTTAGGTTGCCGATGGCAGACACGCCCAGTGCCTTCAACTTTCTCTTCAGCAAACTGAGAACGACTCCAGTGTCATCCTGCAATTATGCAGCTCTAGCCTCTCAACCTGTCTATTGCAGGCAATTGACCGCATTAAGGCATTCCGTACCCTTTACAAGCTGGAGATTTTTTATGCAGATGATGCCATTACTTGCCGCATCCAGAAGCGATCTTATGAGCAGGGCATCGTAGCTGCCAAAACAACGCCCATTTCCACCTTATCAATTGCCGCAGTGCATCTCCGAATGCATCCTCCAGCCCCATCCGACTCGTCAGTTCGGTCACCCCCACCAAGTTTTGGTTTGTATTAACCATTAACCAGGCTGAGCACGGTTCAGATAATTCTACTAACCGTGCTCGAGTCGCACTCTGTCGAAGTTGCCGCTCCCAAACCCGTGCAGGCATTTGTCGACCCATTTTCTGCACTCTGCTGATATCATGTTCCTCCCCGTTCTGGTCATCCCAATCTTCGCATTATCTTGTAGAATCTCTTCACAACAACGTTCTTTGTAGAATCCTTATTATTCACACCTTCAACTCATCCCTCTTGTTGCACCAGTCGCTTGGATAAATATTCAAATTCTCCTCAATAATGCTGAATTCAATCCCGAGGTCAGCCAGAACCCTCTTGAGAACCGTCTTCATAAGGTCCTCTAGCAGAAGCAGCACTCTCTCGTCATTAATATCTTCTTAAAACATATCATCACTACTCCTGGAATCAATCTTTTTGTCCAGTATCGCATCCTTAATGAACAGAGATTGCCAAAGAGCGTCTTTTCACCTTCCGTATTCGCTTTAATATGCCGTTCCGATGAACTCCTCTTTCCTTCTTTTCTGATCTGTCATGTATTCTTCACACACTCGCAGTAATATACCACTTTCGCGGATTCGCATTTCCAAACAGCTGCTCCTTTCCTTGCCAGAATCCAAATACGTCCTCTCCAGTCCCGACAGCAGCTCTCAACTGAGATCACACAGTAGCAATCAGTTTCTTTATTATACTCCTCAGTGTGCTTATACACATCGGAATACCTCAATTTCAATAGCTCCAAACACTCCTCCCCGACTTGTGAATCCTTCAAATCCACCCCACTCTCAATAATACTCTCAATAATACTATCATCAGTCTGTTTGCCAGCCGGTGCCTGCCCCATCATCATCGTTTTATTTTCATCGTCATTGTCGATCTGAATCTTTCTATACATCTTTCTATACATCTTTCTATACATCTTTCTATACATCTTTCTATACATCTTTC
>CAYSFU010000152.1:3802-4377 GCA_964430555.1 uncultured Nitrospira sp.
TATACATCTTTTTATACATCTTTCTATACATCTTTTTATACTTTTCGGCATCAGCTGGTGCTCGTACCATCATCATTATCACCTGTTTTTATCACTGTTCTCTGATTGCTATCGCCCGCAAGCAGCAATTTCATGAAGATCGCCGTGGCTTTTAATATTCTGATCATCACAATCATTCTACGCATGCATTTTGCTCATTATAAGCTCCTTTTGTTTAAATAAATTCTTTACAATCACTCTCCACTCCTTACAGTCACTCCTTACACCCTTTACAGTCACTCTTTACACTCTTTACAGTCACTCTTCACAGCACATCACACTTCTCTTCTTTTAAATTTTTAATCTCTCCCGGATCCTGGCACTCTCTTTTAGGGGGTCCTGAAAATTCTGTTTATACACGAAAAATTTACTCCAAATAATCCAACAATTTCCACTGGAAGTAAATCTATCCTTTAAACGTTGTTTATCTCTCAATTCTACCGAAATCTAGTACCAACACTGTGGATACTCCTTTCCTGGTTCCCTGTTTATACACGAAAATTTTACCCAAAATAATGAAACAGCTCCACAAAAAG
>CAYSFU010000153.1:0-4345 GCA_964430555.1 uncultured Nitrospira sp.
TTGTTTATCCCCAATATATAGAATCAGACTTGCCCACCTCCCCATAAGTTGATATAACCAGGCCGTGGAATCACAGGCCGACGGGTTTGAGCAAACAGAGCTGCCGTATAAGGTCCGCATCGAAAATTTCGAGGGACCGCTGGACCTCCTGCTCCATCTCATCAAAAAAAACGAGATCAATATCTACGATATCCCGGTCGCGATGATCACCCAGCAGTACATCGAGTACCTGGAGGCGATGGAGGAACTCAATCTCAATGTCGCGGGGGATTTCCTAGTGATGGCGGCGACGTTGTTGCAGATCAAGTCGAAGATGTTGCTGCCTGCGGATGAGGCAATCGACGACGAAGAGGATGGGCCGGATCCACGGGAAGAGCTGGTCCGTCGGTTGCTTGAATACAAAGCCTACAAGGAGGCGGCGCGTCAGCTCGATGATCAAGAGAAAATGTGGCGTGAGATTTTTTGGCGTGAGGACGCATTGCCGGTCGAAGCCGTCGCGGAAGAGGATCTTCCCCTTGAAAACGTTTCATTGTTCGATCTCGTCGATGCGCTCAAGGAAGTGCTTGATCGCAATCCGGACAGCCGGCTCATCGAAATCATGCCCGACAATCTTACGGTTCGGGAACGGATGAATCTCATTCTGGAAACGCTTGAAGGCAAAGACTCGGTCTCGTTTGCGGCGCTGTTCGAAGGATCAATCCATCGGATGGTGGTGGTCGTGACGTTTTTGGCTTTGCTGGAATTGATGCGGCTGCGAGTCGCCCGCGTGTTCCAAGCTGAAACCTTCGGACCGATTCTGGTCTCGCGGATGTTCTCGCTGGTGCCCGACCCTGCAGAGCTGGATGATGTTGATGCGGAATGGAGGGGAGCATGACGCCACTGACGGCGGATGTGGTTCATGAAATGGATGTGCCGGATACTGAGGTCGTGAATGCGGCAAACACGGAAGATCTGGTGAACAGAGAAGAGGTGAACGGAGCCTCACATTCGGAGCGTTTCAATGATGATCGACCCCAAAGCATGGTCGAGTTCCAAGCCATTCTGGAGGCACTGCTCTTTGTCTCGGTAGAGCCGCTGTCTGTGACTCGCCTTGCTGCCGTGATGGGGACGGTATCAAAGGGGGAAGTCGAAGAAGCCTTGCACCATCTCGGTCGGGCGCTCGATCACGAAGGGCGCGGAGTGCGATTGGTGGCGGTTGCTGGTGGCTATCGCCTGGTGACCAAGCAGGATTATGCTCCATGGGTGAAACGGTTGGACAAAGCCAAGGCAGCGGCAAAACTATCACGATCCGCCCTGGAGTCGTTGGCGATCATCGCTTACAAGCAGCCGCTCGTGCGGGGAGAGATCGAAGAAATTCGAGGGGTGGAAACTTCCGGCGTCTTGCGTACGCTGCTGGAGCGCAAGCTCGTGCGAATCGTTGGGCGCAAGGAAGTCCCGGGTCGCCCGATCATGTATGGGACGACCAAGTTCTTTCTGGAGCATTTCGGTTTGAGCGATCTCTCGCAATTACCGCCTCTGCGTGAGTTCAAAGAACTCGGCGACGCTGAACAGGCTCTCTTGCCGATGGACGGGAGCGAGAGTCAGTCTGCAGACGGGGAGATTGTGACGGTCGACGCTGATGCGGAACCATCGGCGAACGGCGAGCTTCACACGGCAGTTTCCCTTGAAGAGGTCGTAGATTCTTCCTCAACTCCCCACTCCTGAAGCACGATCTACCTACAGTTCGGTAAGCAGGTGTATTTCTGATGAGAGATTTCTGAGCCATGGCCATGTTCTTCGACTCAGTGTGACACAGTCGGCTATGGAGTTGATTTTTTCTTGAGCGGGGGATTCTTCAATCGTTGCAGTTCGGCTTCCTGCTCGTCCACTTTCTTTCGCAGCGCCTTCATCTCTTCCTTAAACTCCTGCAGCTCGGTGTCTTGCCTTACGACCGGTGGTGTTTGAGGCGAAATGGCTTGTGATGGTAGAGGCGGTGTCGCTAACACTGGGGCTGGTTGTGGAGCTGGCGGCGTGAGCAGTCTCGCCAAGAGTTGATAGTCGATGGCGAGCGACCGATCTTCTGATTTCCCAATCCAACTCGATCGATCATACACATCGGAACGAATCGCTCCCTCCGGCACGAACGTCACCTCTCGGTCTCGGAGACCATCGGTGTCCGGGAGCGGGCGAGGTTCCTTTTGATTGGTGGTGGATCGTTTCCCCGAGTAGTGGCGGTATTGCGTCAAGGTGACATGGAGAGATAGACCGTCTGCAAACAGGTAGCCCGCCGTCGTCTCTCGCTGGGGAGCCTTGGCGGATGGCGTGATATGCGATGTGGCATAGATGCGGAACCCGACTCGTTGCGTGGAAGTGGCTTGAGCCAGGGCAGTGGCGATATGTGGAGCCAGGAACACAATATCATCCTCTGAGAATGTCCGAATATCGCTCAAGTTTGTCGATTTCGCGGCTTTGCCTAACAGTAACAGGAATCCGGCTTTTTCTTTGGTGTGGATGCCCCGCAAGATATCTTCAATAGTCGTTTCTGACAGTTTAATGGGATGCGAAGCCTGAAAGGAGCTGTCCGAAACAGGCTCGAGGAAAACTGTTCCAAGGGGAGCCTCATGAATCAGCGTGGTTGGGCGTGAGCCGGCGCACCCGGCTAGCAAGAGGGGCAGGCAACCCAGTATCAGGAGCGCCAATCGCAACGTGAAAAATCTGAGTGGTGTGTGACTCATAGGGTTGCCGACTCGCATGTGAAAACCGCTACGCAGTGTAGCAGGAAGACTCGGTAAAAACAAAAATTCCTGGTGCTCACGATCACGAGCCTGCATGGTTCATGAGCAGTTTCTACGACAACTGTTTATACACCGCTGTGACATGCTGACATTAAGGAAGTCAAAATTATGTGTATTGTCTGGAGTGGGTGTCCAGTCTGGGCTTGCAGGGAGGGATCTGGTCCATCGGCTAAGGAAAAGCCCTTGACGCCACAAAGATGCAATGTATACAATCCGGAATCCAATCAGAAAATCGAACGATATGATCTTGATTCAACTATAATTGTTAATATTTTTTAAGTAAGTCAGCTTGTTGATGTCGTGTGACAGTGAGTACAAGGCTATCTCCTTTATGTTTCTGTGCACATGTCATCTGGGTTCCGTCATCGTCCGGACTCTGTTGCGAAAGGAGGGAACGCGTCTGAGCATATGGGGCAAGTAGGGTAGTTTCGTCTGTGCCCGAACGCTGTTGAGAAAGACTCATGGACGAACTATTGGCGCTTGTGCGGAGGACTGGTCTGGACAGAGTTTGAGGGGATCGGCATCCACCGAAAGTTTGCAACTCACGGATACAAATGAAGGAGTGATGCAATGATGAACAAGAACAGGCCTCACGACGTCTCAAGCGCCAAAAACACAGCTGCCCCCACCGAAGTGACCGGACCATCAAGAAGAGAATTCCTTGAGCAAAGCGGGAAGGTCGCGACGGGAGTCGGTGTGGCGGCGCTCTTAGGGAACCTGGGCCACTATGCGCTGTCCTATGCAGCGGGTGGGCCTCCGATCAAGATTGGTGTGCTGCATTCGCTGAGCGGCACGATGGCGATCAGTGAAGTCTCGCTTCGCGACGTCGTGTTGATGGCGGTGGAAGAGATCAACAAGGCGGGCGGCGTGATGGGACGGCAGGTGGAGGCCAAAGTCGTCGATCCTGCCTCGAACTGGGATCTCTTTGCGGAAAAAGCCAAGCAGCTGCTCCTTGAAGATAAAGTATCGGTCGTGTTCGGCTGTTGGACATCGGTCAGCAGAAAATCCGTGCTGCCGGTCTTTGAAAAAAATAATGGCTTGCTCTTCTATCCGGTCCAATACGAAGGAGAGGAATGCTCTCGAAATGTGTTCTATACTGGGGCTGCCGTGAATCAGCAGGCGGCGCCGGCGGTCGAATATTTGATGAGTCCGGAGGGAGGCGGATACAAGAAATTCTATTTGCTCGGCACGGACTATGTTTATCCTCGCACGACCAACAAAATCCTGCGTGCGATGTTGCTGGCGAAAAAAGTGCCCGCCTCCAATATTGAGGAAGAGTATACCCCGTTCCATCACCAGGACTATCAAACCATCTGCGGCAAGATTAAGAAGTTTGCCGCCGGCGGCGGCGCGGCCGTCATCAGCACCATCAACGGCGACAGCAACGTCCCGTTCTATAAGGAATTCGGTAATCAGGGCCTGCGGGCGGAAGACGCCCCGATCATGGCCTTCAGTGTTGCGGAGGACGAACTTCGCGGTATGGATACCAGCGCTCTCGTGGGACACTTGGCGGCCTGGAATTACTATCAGAGCGTGGACACGCCGCAGAACAAGAAGTTCGTGACGAACTT
>CAYSFU010000154.1:0-4301 GCA_964430555.1 uncultured Nitrospira sp.
GCAACACCCTAGCCCATCTGGGCTGGTCGTGTTGCACTTGGAGTTTGAACTCAAGAGGTGTTTCACCAGTAGACATTCGAATGGCTCGTCCCCTATAGTTTTCTTCTCACTGCCACGTACTTCAAGAGGTTGGTCTGGTATGCATCGGCTGCTTCGTCCACGTGTTGTCATCGGCACGGTCGTTGGTCTCATCGCGTTGTACGCCTGCTTCGGATTCATTCTGATTCCTTACATGATCAAATCGTACGTCATTCCCAGCGCCTCAGAACAAATCAAGCATCCTGTCGTACTTCGCGAGGCGGCATTCAATCCCTTTACCCTGGCCCTTCGTCTGACGGGTTTGGAAGTGCGTGAACAGAACGAGGCCCCGATGGTGGGGTTCGAGGAGCTGTTTGTAGATCTCCATGTGGTGACGCTGTTTTTTCAGAAGGTGGCGTTCGACGAGATCCGTCTTGTCATGCCCTTTGTCGCGGCCAAGATTGATCCTTTGGGAAGGTTGAATTTGTCGGGACTGGCTCCACCTCCGGATGAGACCGTGCCGACGTCCTCTCCGTCGCCGAATGAGCCGAAGCAGAGCATGATGCCGGTTGAGATCGAACTGCTGGAGATCACGCAGGGGATCGTTGAGTACCGAGATGAGTCCAAACCAACACCGGTTGTGTTCGACATCGTCCCGTTTCAAGTTGTGCTCCGAAACTTCAGTACGATTCAACGTGAAGGAGAGAATGCCTATGCCTTCACAGCGGAGAGTGGAAAGGGTGAAGTGGTGGATTGGGAAGGGACGTTTTCTCTCAATCCTGTGAAATCGGACGGGCGGGTGATATTGTCCGGTGTCAAGCTTCAAACGTTGTATCAAGCCGTCCAGGACCAATTTCAATTTGATCTTCATCAAGGTGAGGTGGGTTTGTCCGGGCTGTACCACCTTGACCTATCGGGGCCATCCCCGCAAGTCACGGTGATGAACGGCAGGTTCTCGATCCGGAATCTCGCCATCGCAGAGCGAGGTGAAATCGAACCAGTCATGTCTATTCCGCAGTTTGACATCGAAGGCGTTCAAGTGGATCTGGAAAAACATCGTGTCGACGTCACAAAGGTGCATTCGGCCGATGCTCGATTTGATGCCTGGACGGGGCCGGATGGTGTATTGAATTATCAACGTCTCTTTACCCCGATTGAGCCTACGCCAGCATCAACGCCGTCGTCTTCAAAACACTCCAAACCTGACGAGCCAGCCAAACCGTGGACTGTGACCGTCGACGAAGTCGGATTGAAGAACTACCGAGCGTCGTTTGAGGATCGAAGACTGAAAAGCCCAGGGCACATCGATGTTGCGGCGATGAATCTCACCGTCAAGAATGTGAACGTACCGTTCAAGAAACCATTACCAGTACAGCTATCGTTCAAGCTGAATGGGACAGGGGCTATCGGCGTACAGGGCATGGTACAGGTTGAGCCACTGACAGCCGATGCGGATCTCGATATTGCGCATGTGGAAATTCGACCGTTTCAAGCCTACCTCGACCAGTTTCTGAATGCCGATATTCGAGATGGGGCGATTGACCTCAAGGGTGTAGTACGTTTTGCACAAGAACCTGCGCATGAGCCGATGCTGCATTTTCAGGGCAATCTGGGTGTGAATCAGCTGGCGGTTGCTGAGCGAAACATTCTCACCGATGCCGTGGCGTGGAAAGCCTTGAACATCAATCGTATCGCGCTGGATGTCGAGCCGACGACGGTGAAGATCGCGGAAATTGTCTGGCAAGAACCGAGCGCACAGATTGTGATTGGCGCCGACGGGAAGCTTAATTTTTCACGGCTAACTGCTTCGCCTCCGCCGACTGAGCACGCACCGGCCAAGAAAGAGGCTGAAGCCGCCAAAGCGCAAGCCAAACCGACGGAACCCGTGCCTGTCACGGTGGACCAGGTCAAGTTGGTGAAACTATCGGCGACGTTTGAGGATCAGTCGATTGAACCAACGGTCAAAACCGGTCTCACGGATTTCGGTGGGATCATTAAAGGGCTGTCATCCAAGCAGCTCAAGAAGGCCGACGTCGATCTGGCCGGGAAAGTCGGACGAAGCGCTCCGTTCAAGATCGTCGGGAAAATCAATCCATTGAGCGAGGACGCCTTCACGGATTTGGACATCACTCTTGCCGGTATGGATCTCAGACCGACCGGTCCGTACAGCGGAAAGTACGTGGGGTACGAGTTGTCGAAAGGGAAATTGTCGATTGACTTGAAGTACAAGGTGTCACAAAAAATATTAGAAGCCGAAAATCTTGTCCATGTCGATCAACTCACGTTCGGTGAGGAAACGAATAGTCCGGACGCGACGTCGCTGCCTGTTCCACTGGTTGTGGGGCTGCTGAAGGATCGCAAGGGACAGATTGAGATCGATATGCCGATTCGAGGTGATCTCAACGACCCTGATTTTAAGTACGGCAAGGTGCTGGTCTCAACGTTACTCAACCTCTTGACCAAGGTCGTTGCGTCGCCGTTTTCGTTAATGGGTAAGCTGGTGCCAGGTGGTGGAGAGAATGGGGAAGACCTGCAGTTTATCGAATTCCCACCCGGTAGCACGTTGTTGACCGATGAGGATGGGAAAAAGCTTGAGATATTGGAGACCGTGCTCGATGAGCGAGCCGGGCTCCGATTGGATATCAAAGGAACGTTCGATGCGGCCTTGGATCGGACAGCCATTCAGACGATGAAACTCCGTGAACAACTCTTGGAGATGAGTGGAAAGCCACGTGTTGCAACAGGTGAGGGGCTCTCCCCCAAGGACGAACAACGACTGATAGAGAAATTGTATGCCAAACTCCCTCTGCCCGATCCATCGACTACGACAGAATCTGTCCAGCCGACCGTAGAAGACATGAAACAGCGAGTGGCGGCAGCCATGGTGGTGTCTGATGCCGAGTTCCAGGCATTGGCGCGACAACGCGCTGAGGCGGTTCGTAAGCGACTCTTAGAAAGTGGGCGACTGACGGAATCGCGAGTGACCCTATTGGATTCGGGAGTCGCTGAGTCTGGTCATGAGAAGGTACGCACGCAATTGGCTCTCGCCGCCGCTTCGTAACATCATATGTTGGGGAGGATACGTGGCCGTTAGGTTGGGGCGCTGGCGGCTACTTTATGATGCGGTATCGCATGCGTGTTCCATGGAGGAGCGAAAGCTCAATTTCTGAGGCGCTGAGTTCTGGCGGGAAGAGCACTCCTGAAATCTTGCAGGCGTTGATGCTGGCTCCGTCCAAGTTGGTCTTGCTCAAATCGATTCCACGTAGATCAGATTGTCGGAAATAGCAATCGCGGAAATCCAGCCCGTCGGCATCAAGCCCCCGAAGATCAAGTCCCCGCAGGTCGCATCCTCGGAGATCGCATTTGTCTCCTGCGGCTTTCTTGGCATTGAATTCCTTGATGCATCCTTCACGGAGCAGCAAGTACATCGAATCCTTCGAAATACGGAGCCTTGTGCGTGAGGAGTCCGGATCCATGAGTCTATTCCCTGTAAGGGGTCTCAGGAACCGTATCGGTTTGGAATAAAAAAACTTGAGTGTGGGGTGGGGGCCGCTATCGTAAGCGGGAGAAGGATGGGTGTTTGTTCTCTCTTGCCACCCCTTGAACTCGTCCGTTACGACACAGTATGGTAACGAGACGTAGTCAGATGGGCTGTCTGTTGTGACGATACGATCCTAAGGAGGTGTCAGAATGGCGATTCGATTGGGCGATGATGCGCCGAACTTTACGGCAGAGACGACAGAGGGGACAATTAATTTTCATGAATGGTTGGGGCAGGGGTGGGGCATTCTATTTTCCCATCCCAAGGACTACACACCTGTGTGTACGACAGAGTTAGGCACAGTCGCCAAAATCTCTCCGGAATTCAAAAAACGCGGAGTGAAGGTGATTGCCGTGAGTGTGGATCCGATGGACTCCCATAA
Source organism: uncultured Nitrospira sp. (assembly GCA_964430555.1). GTDB lineage: Bacteria > Nitrospirota > Nitrospiria > Nitrospirales > Nitrospiraceae > Nitrospira_D. Next base: position 3,942 of record CAYSFU010000154.1, read on the forward strand.
AGGGTGGATCAACGATATCAACGAGACGCAAAAGACGACGATGAACTATCCCATCATTGCCGACCCAGATAAAAAAGTTGCGACACTCTATGACATGATTCATCCGAATGCGATCGACAATATGACGGTACGCTCGGTCTTCATCGTCGGTCCCGACAAGAAGGTGAAACTGACGTTGACGTACCCGGCCTCCTGTGGGCGGAACTTTGATGAACTGTTGCGCGTGATCGATTCGTTGCAGCTTACGTCAAAATACAAGGTGGCTACTCCGGCCAACTGGAAGGACGGTGAAGACTGCATCATTACTCCCGCAGTGGGTGATGCAGAAGCGCAACAGTTGTTTCCTAAAGGATTCACGAC
>CAYSFU010000155.1:0-4272 GCA_964430555.1 uncultured Nitrospira sp.
TCTGCACCGTTACTTTCCGGTAAACCTAGTCACCGAGAAGCTGGATTTTGAGGACCGGGACAACGAAAGAATCGTGCGGCTTCCCGATGGGACTAGAAACATGGCGGGGCGGATAGTTCCGCAATATGCAGTCAGCGAGCTCGAAGGGATTAAGGCTGAGGTTGTAAAGGCTGGGTGACTGAAGGGCCGCGGTAAGGGACTATTGGCTCGCGATCGGACCTCTTCGCTATTCCATCGTTACGCTGCAATAACATGAGCTGAAGGCGGTTGGAGCCCTTCGCACCATATGGGAGGCGCGCAACGGCGCTCCACCCGCAACGTCCAAGGCTTTCGTCCAGCAAGTCGCCCTCATATCGCCGAATGCGCAGCACGACAAATCGGCGCGCCGGTCGCGAGTCCCCTAGCTGCACGTTCGCCACGTAGGCCAGCTCGTAGCTGCCGCGCACGTTCGTATCCAGATTGAGCTCGATCTCAATGTCGACGTGCTTGAGGCCAGCACAATATCGCCGGAAAATTCCCGTTAGCCAAGTCCGATGCGTTTCTCGGACTCGTTCAAGGGCAGGGTCGAGCCGGCGGATGTCGCTCGGCCTTCCCGGGTCTGCAAAGGCGCTCGTGTAGTCGAGCAAGAAGTAATCCCCAAGGCTTGCGCCCGCCAGATTGTCGCGAAAGAATCGGAGTTCATTGTCAAGGTTCGCTAGGGTGTTGCCAAGCATCGTTAGAACGCGGCAGCGTCTATTGTCGCCGCCGGCGTGAAAGATTGGGTATTGAGCGATATCGTGAAAATTGCCCTGCAGCGCAATTATTGTTACCGAGCGCTGGAGCGTCGCGCGGGCATGTTTGTAGCCTTCCGTTAGCAAGGCATGGCTAATGTCGAGCAAGAGCAGGCGCACCTTGAAGCGCCCCGACGAATACCGCACAAGCGATTCGGCTAGTTGCGTTTCCTTCTTGGCGTCGCCACAGCCCAGCGCAACAATATCGATCTGGCTTGCTCGGCATTCCGTGGCGATCTGCCGGGCAAGCTGGTCCAGGGGCTGAGTCTTGTCGAACGCCGGCACTTGATAAGCCGGTTGATTGGCTAGCGCTAGATAGTCGGTCGCGCTTTGGGTATCAAGGTAAGCAAACGACTGTTCCAGCGAGCATCCCGAGCCGCCAAGTTTCGCGCATAGGTCGCGGAGCAGCTCGCGGGGGTCATACTCCGGGGCCAACCAGATCGCGGGCTGCATGCCGCCCGGGGTATTTCCTGCCAGGTCCTCCAAGTCGAGCTCGAGCCTGGGGATAGACAGCAGGCGCATCAAGACTCTCAGACCAGGCCGGCGCTCGCCGTGCTCGATCGCCCTGATCATGGAGGTCGAGACCCCGGCAAGGGCTGCGATCTCCTTCTGCGACATCTTCGCGTTGTCCCGGCGTTCCCGAAGCACCTCACCGAAGGACAATAGGTCAACCTGACTCGCATCAATAGCCGGGTCCGCAAATGTCAGCGAGCGATGCGCGTCGCCGAGTTTGCGGATGAACGTCTCGACGGTTGTGGCGCTCTTGTGGCGCTGTAACACACGCTCCGCACATGCGATTAGGCGTTCGGTATCAGCGTTCAGCTCGGCAAGGTCAGTCCCGATATTTTGATTTGTAGGCATGCCCGGCTTCTAGCATCCAGCCGGGTGGCTGGCAACATCACAGGACGGGCCATGGCCGCGCTCGCTGTGTGAAAGATTGAAGCGAGCGCACAGGAGTGCTGAATCAATATAGAAGCAGGAGGACCGATGCAGCAGCCCGCTTCAAGCTCACTTTGTGTCCGTTGGTCGTGCTTCGGCAAGGCGCATGCGGGCGGCTTTGGCCTTGCCTGCTCTGGCCGTATCGATCCAGAAGCCCGGTTTGTCGCCGTTCGTGAATACGGCGCCTTGCGCCTCCAGCGCCGACTGGATGGCCGCGCGCGTTCGCTCGAGGGCGCGGCTCGCCGATCGCTCGAAGTTGCCAACGGTCTTCACGGCAAGCCCTGCTAGCTCGGCAAGCTCATCTTGGTCGAGTCCGAGGGTGTGGCGTGCTCCCCTGAGAATCGCGCGGGATGCGCGCACTTTGCCTGTTGACAAATCATACCCTCCGGCGTAAATGCCTTTTATCGGCATTCTTTCTGGGTCTGGTTCTGCGTGAATCCGTCGATGATCTGAGATGAGCTGAGCTGAATTGTTGCCCCTCGCCGTGTTGGTACCACGGCGAGGGGCGTGTCCACACCGAGAGCCCCGGTGAGACGGCGCAAGCCTAATCGGGGCCGATGGTGATTTGCAAGCACCTCGGAGAGCCCCCATGGATATGTTCTGGTCGAACCTGTCGTCGTTGCAACTCTCGTGGTCTGAGCTTGGGTGGATGGCCACCACCGCGGGTTTCTCATCGGTTGCACTTTGGATCGGCTGGCTGCAGCAGCGACTGCGACGGTCCGAGCAGGAGCTCGAGCGGGTGCGCGCCAGCTCAAGGACCGATTCTCTGACGGGCCTCGGCAGCCAACGGTATTTCGACTCCGAGCGCTGGCCGCTAGCCCTGCGAGACACGACCGTGGCGCTAACCGTTGCGTTCATCGATCTGGACGGTCTCCGAGCGCTGAACAACGGGCTCGGCCATGATGCGGGCGATCGTATGATTCAGCGGGCCGCAGCAGCGATCCAATCGGTCGCCCGCGGCGGATACGACGAAGCATTTCGCCGTTACAACGCTGGTGACGAGTTTGTGGTGCTGTTCCGAGGAACGGCGGACGCTGCCGCGCTCGGTTGCCGCTTGTTCGCGGCGCTGAAGAGTGCAGGCGTGACGGCATCGATCGGCCTGGATTGCTGCGATGCCCACGACCGGGTGCGTCGGCGGGCGCTCCTTGCGAACGCGGAAGCGAGCATGCGCACTGCCAAGAGCGCCGGAGGTGGCGGGCTGGCGGTCTATGCGGGCGGCCCTGCTGATGGAGGAGCCGGAGACCGGCAGCGCGCCGTCGACTTGCGGCAGAACGGGCAGCGAAGCATGCCCGGCGCACTGGTAACGGCCTGATGGCCGGCGGCAACGCGGAGCCGCCGGACAAACGCAAGCTGTCAGCAGAGCGCAAGCTGGAACTAGCCTTCTCGGGACTGACGTATTGGAGGCGCCGGGTTAGCCTCGGCATTCCATTCGATCAATTCTGTGAGGAGGCAGGGGTATCCTCGACGGCGCTAACGCATCTTGAGCGAGGGTATCATCGCGTCAACGAGGCCACCGTCAGCCAGATTGACGCCGCACTGACGGCGGCTGAGCAGGCCAAAGCTACAGGGAAGTAGCGACCTGCAGCGTCAAGTATCGCGCCAGGCTAGCGGGCGCTGCAGATGGCGCGATCTCTGGCTTCTAGTCGCGCGTGTCGGGTAAGCGGCTGAAGTGAGGAGTTGCCCTCGCTGGTGTCTCACCGCCAGCGAGGGCGTAACGCGCCGCTTGGACGGGCTGCCCAGCCTGTCCAGCGGACCCATGAATGGCAAGTCCATTGGAGGTGAAGCATGGTCAAGATGAAGAAGCGAAATGAAGTGCAGGCCGTCGAGCCGAAGAACGGAAGTGAAGGGCAGGCCGTCGAGCCGGCGTCCGGTGCGAGCGGTGGCAAGCCGCGCGGCTTTGCAGCCATGGCCCCAGACATGCAGAAGGCAATCGCCAGCCTGGGCGGGCGGGAGGCGCATAGATTGGGGGTGGCCCATGAATTTACCAGCGCAGAAGCAAGCGCGGCCGGTCGGCGGGGCGGCAAAAAGATAGCCTCTGTCCCTGGGCACATGGCGGAAATTGGCCGCAAGGGTGCCAAGGCCCGGCAAGAAGCGCCCCCGGCCGACAAGGTCGCGTAACCGTGAGGTCGGCGGAGGTCCCCTACTCGCTTGGTCCCCTGGTTTCGGGGTCAGCCCTGATGGCCAAGACCTTCGGTTTGCTTGGTCCTACGAGCCGCACGCAGACACCTATCCTTCTGGTGGGTGAGAACGGCACCGGCAAGCAGACCCTGGGATTTGCAATCCACTTGGTATCCGGCAAACCGACCCTGGCCTCCATCAGGTGCACGGGGCTTAGCAGTGCGGCGGAGCTCCGGCAGCTGCTGCTTGGGGCTGGCACGCCAAACGAGCCGGCCGCTGGAAGTGCGCTCATGCTGGCACGGAAGGGCACTCTTCTGCTCCTCGATGTTGGCGGCCTTGGGCCGGAATCGCAGTCCGTGCTGCTCCCCCTCCTTGGAGCTGACATGCGCCTGGGCAGAGGGGGGCGACTGACGAGCGTCCGGGGTCCAAGGATAGTCAGCACCTC
>CAYSFU010000156.1:0-4267 GCA_964430555.1 uncultured Nitrospira sp.
AGGGCACGCCGGCCGCGCCGAGCGTCTGTCTGGTGCGGGGATCGCGGCTGAGCGGAACGCGCTGCCGTTCCGCGTCAACCTTCAGGCTGTAGGCTCAAGCTGCATGATGCCCATCCAGGGCGGTCCAGGGCGGTCAGTGGTCAGACCACCCGCGGGTTTCGTCTCGCGGCGTCGACAAGGGAGCCCGCCGGATTGATTCTCTGGGTCGGTCAAGTAGAGTGGCCGGGATGCCTGGAAGTCCAAGCCGCCCAAGTCGAGCGCGAATCCCCCCAGCGACCAAGCGGGCCGCTACGGCTCCGCCAGCTTCTGCTGTCAGCTCGCCCGGGTCAGTCCCGCTGCCCGAGGCTCTCGCCGAGGTTGCCGCCGATAAGCTCGCCACAGCCCTGCAGGCGCATCTGCTGGCCTCGACTCAGCTGATGCAGCGCTTTGTCCAGAGCCAGCCGGACGGCGAGCGGGCCAAGTGGGAGCGGGCGCTCGGCCATTTGCAGACGACGCTGCGCATGGTTCACAAATCCGGTTCTAGCGAGACGCTGCCGACGGAGCCCATGCCCGGCGACGAGGCGCTTGACCCGGCGCGCGTCAAGGAGTTCGGTCATCTGGTCGCCTCTTTGCGAACCGCTGCGGGGCTCAGCCGCCGCGAGCTGTCACGCCGCACGGGGCTGTCCGAGAAGACGATCTGGAACGTCGAGGACGGCAGCAACGTGCCGACTCATGCGACTGTGCTGCGCCTGCTCTCGGTCAAGGAGCTCGGCCTGTCGAGCGAGCAGGTACCCTGGCAGCAAGAAAGCGTGTCCGATTTCGGCTCGGCCCCGAACTGCTGGATCGCTCCGGGGTACGAGCCGCTCAAGCTGTTCAACGAGCTGTTCGAGGTCCTCAACGGACCTGGCGGCACCGTCGAGCAGACCTTTGTTTACCTCGACCACCAGAGCGCGGTGAACTGGTACGAGCTGTGTAACCAGTCGTTCTACGCCTCCAAGTACCGAGCACGGCTGCCGCTGGATGCCATGGCGCGCCGCATCTTGGAGAGCTCTGGACACGGCCGGCTGGATGTCATCGGCCTGGGCTCGGGCGACGGCAAGCAAGAGTCGCGGCTGGTCGAGCACCTGCTCGACTGGGCGGATGAGGCCAAGCGAGCCGCCGACCTGCGTCTGTACCTGCTCGACGTGAGCCAACCCTTGCTCAGCGCCGCCTACCAGCACGCCGCCGAGACTGTGGGCCGCCGCCGCGGCGTCTTGGTGCAGACCATCCAGGGCAACTTCCATCACTGGCCGCGCTACACGCAGCTGCACCGTACAGCCGAGCGTGGGCACCGTCGACGGCTGATCAGCCTGATCGGCTTTACCATCGGCAACCTCGAGAACGAGGCGCGATTCTTCCAGCACACTCTCGTCGGGCTCGCCCCCGACGATCTGCTGCTGCTCGACGTACTCAATGCCGCTGCTGACCCGCAGAACCCCGACGAAGTACAGCGCAAAGACCCTGCTTTCGCGAGCGGGCCTACTCCCGAGCATAGGACGTGGCTCACCGGGCCGCTGATGCGCTACTGCCAGGATCTGCAAAGCGTGGACCTCAAGTATGTTCTGGGGGGACCTTGCACGGTGCCGGGCAGCTACGCCATTGACGTGATCGCGACGGTCGAGCTCCGCGACCGTCGCCACCGGCGGTTTGCTCTGCACCGCTTCAAGCGATACGACCCCAAGCGGCTGGCCGAGATGATGCGCCACCTAGGCTGGGCGCTCGAGGCGGAGGACCCTTACGGCCCCGACCCCGCCAACCCCGTGGCGTCGCTGCTCCTGTTTCGCAAGCTGGCTTCATCGTCGCGGCCCTACTAGCCACGCTGCTGGCTGCACAGCCTTTACCTGTCGCTGAGGGGCCATTTAGGGCTCTCAATTGGTAACGCTGCGCGGGCACTTTACCGACTTTGAGCTCGCCGAGCGGGGCCGGCTCGGCACGGCCGCGGCGGCATGGGCCGACCGCCCTGGACAGCTTCACCGTCGCTGAAGTATCCCGAGGCGGCTGTGAGCTTACATCTACGCGGCGTCCGCCCGCTCGCGCTCGTCGCGGCCCTTCGGTAAAGCCAGAAATCTACTTTACCAGCTGCTTGACTCACCTTTACCGAATGCCGCCCTGCTAGTTTCTCTCTAGAGAAACCGGGACCCATCCAGCGCCACCCTGCCGTGGCTACCAGACGGACGGACCGGACCATGTAGGTGCAGCTACGCACCTGTAGCGCGGTACGTCCGTACTGCCGATCGCCTTTCCACCACTTGACCGATCGCTCGCGCGCCAGGACTCCGGTCTGGGCACGCCAGGGAGAGCTATGCCCGCCAGGTTACTTAACCAGCGGCCCCTGCTGGAGATCTTCGGAATCATCAGGACTGCCCAGACCGGCGGTCACGCTGAGCACTTGGCCACTCAGTCTCCCTTTTCTTTCTGGTACCAGAAGGGGATTTCTTTTCTGAGTTTTTCCAGAGACTTATCCCCAAAATCACCAGGCCGCCGAGAAATCGGAAAGAAATCGGTAAATCTGCGTCGACAACCTCCCAACTTGGAGCGGGTGCGACCAAACTTCGCAACCAAGCCAGTACAGAAGAAATTTTGCTTGGTGTCTAAGCCTTCATTCGTAAACCGGAATCTCACGCGCTACGCAAAGCCGCAATTGTCCTACATTGTCTCCTTTTTTGAAATTCGGCAATGTAGGCAAGTGAATATATGCCTTCTCTTGATTGCGCTCAATGTGTTCTTATGTGAGAATTAAAATTCTCAATCTAATCAGCCACATTGCGCGCTGGTCGATTTCTTAAAGAAATCAGAAATGCGTAACTAAAGATTCTCAACATGGCCAAATTTCAATTTGAAGATATATCGCAATTTCGGTTTCCGTCGAGAAGGAAAATCCTCTTGCGGTGAAAGCTACGCGCATTAAGCTGTCTTTTATGACACCACGCAAGCATCAGGTAGAAGCGATCAAGTGGGCGCTAGAACTCTTGACTGACTGCAAAGGTCGTGGTGTGGTGCAAATGCCTACTGGATCAGGCAAATCCTATGTTGCCCTTTGCATAGCACGGGAGTGGCTCCGTCTGGGCGGCAATGTCACTGTCTTGGCTCCCTCAGAGGAAGTAATTAGCCAGCTTCAGCTACTGGCGATTCTGCTTGGCCTATGCCCGGTAATCGAGAGGGCGGAGCTGCACGCGAGTCGGTTCGCTCGACTCGTTATTGGGTCCTTCAATACTATGTGGCGACGGTACGAGAACCACAGAAAGCCTAAGTCCCTAGTGCTCCTTGATGAATGCCACCATGTTAACTTTGACGCGCCTTCAAATTTGAAAATCGCCAGTATTTTTGACTATGCAATTGGCTTTTCGGCGACTCCTTGGTCTGAGGGGTGCATGGAGTTTTTTGAGAATCGCATACACATGTATCCTCTAAGCCAATCTATTGAGGAGAAAATTTGCTGCGCATTTTCGATTCGCCCGTGGATTGACCCGACACCGGGGAAATATCAAATTATCTATTGCTCTAACTTGGATGAGATCAAACTTATGTGTACGCGGATTGCTCCGTCGGATTACGCGGTGTACCAAGAGAAAGACCCGCGTGCGACGATTTCTCGCTTTCGTTTCGGGGCCTTGGGAACGATCGTCGTGAACCGCATGCTGACCGAAGGGTTTGACCAGCCCGAGGTCAAGCGCGTATGGATTTCACGGGAGACGGGGTCTGAGATTTTCGCACTCCAGATGCTCGGGCGCGCTTTGCGCCCTTATCAAGGGCGGTGTGCAGAGATCTTTGTCCGCTCTGAGAAAACCCATAAAACACTTCAGGCGGCCCTTTGTCGGGCAGGGTGAAACATGTTTTTTAATGTCGATATACCGCGCTCCTCAGAGATTACGGTGAAGATTCGTTTTGTCACTGGCCGCGGCCAGCCGTTCATCGCCTGGCAGGGTTCTTCAGATGCCAACGAGGCGGAAGCGCTAGAAGCGATCTGCCATTCGCAGATGGTCAGCGCATATTTGAAGAAATCAATGCAGAGTAAGCGCCTCAAGCCAGATGATGACGGAGCATTTCGTGTTCCTGTCAAAATATCTTGGTATGCGCTCAATCAACGAGTCGATGAGAAAGATAGTGAAATTACGGTCTACCCGTTGTGGAATAGCGGCACGGATGAGGGTCGCTCTGAAAATTTTGTGGCTCTTGATGTCATCCGTACTCTCGTTGATTCTATGCAGGATAGACATGAACATCTGGGGCAGTTTCTCGAGACCGCTCA
>CAYSFU010000157.1:0-4236 GCA_964430555.1 uncultured Nitrospira sp.
CTGCACGGGCACGGAATTCAACGCCGTGCTCCCGTTGTCATACCCGATACGATGCCCTCAGTCGGCGGCTCACCCTGCGGGCCAACGCGCAGCAGCCCATCACCTATGGGTACGATGCCAATTCCCAGCTCTCGCAGGTGACGCAGGGCCCGCTGTCGGCGACCGTGACGCACGATGCGGTAGGCCGACGCACCCAGTTGCAACGGTCCAACGGCGTCACCACGACCTACACCTATGATCCAGCCTCGCGTCTGCTAGGCCTCACCCATGCCAAAGGGAGCACGGTCCTTGAGCAGCTGACACATGGATTCGACCCGGCGGATAACAAGACCCAGGTGACGCAGCTCATTCACAGTGCGATCGCGTTGCCGCCCGCTGTCACCGCGGCCTACAACGCCCTCAATCAACAGACGCAATTCGCGAGTGCGACACTGGGCTATGACAACAACGGTAATCTCACGAGCGCTGGTCCCACGACCTACACCTGGGATGCTCGCGATCGCTTGGTCGGCATCAGCGGCGGGACCACCGCCACGTTCAGCTACGATGCCCTGGATCGCCGCATCAGCAAGACCATCAACGGCGCCACGACCACCTATCTGTATGACGGCGTCGATATCGTGACGGAAGCCGGGGCCTCAAATGCCAGCTACTTGAGTACGTTGAATATCGACGAGCCGCTGGTTCGCCAAACCCCCAGTGGGAATGAGTATTACCAGACCGATGACCTCGGCTCGACGATGGCCCTGAGCGACGACGCCGGGACCGTCACCACCCGCTACACGTATGGACCGTTCGGCTCGACGACGGTCACTGGCTCGTCCACCAATCCCTTTCAATTCACGGGGCGGGAAAATGACGGGACGGGCCTCTACTACTATCGCGCCCGCTATTACAGCCCGTCGCACAGCCGGTTCTTGAGTGAAGACCCGCTAGAGTTTGGCGCAGGGGATGCGAATTTGTATGCCTATGTGCGTAACAATCCCACCAACTACACCGATCCGTCCGGTCAGATCATTCCGGCCCTTGTGCTGATATGTCTGCGGGGAGCCGGGCAGAGCGTGGCGCAGGACGTCGGTGCGAGTGCGCTCTCCGGAAGAAAGATTGAACTCGACGTGCGCGGAGCCGGGCAAGCGTGCTTGACAGGGGGGCTGAATAAGACCGCAAGCGCGATAAAAGTGGTGGGAGGAATAGGACGAAAAGCGCCCAAGGCTAATAGAGGCATTTCAAACCCTCATGGAGGCGATCCGCACAATAGCCGGATCGATTCCATAGCTAAAAGAATGCAACAAAATAACTGGAATGATATTCGGAAGAACCAAGTACAGGTAGACAAGAATGGCAACGTCGTGGGCAATAACCGCCCCGATATTTCGGGCATTAATCCAAGGACTGGACAGCGAGTAAATATTGAGGTTGATAACTCTGCTGCCAATAGTAGAAGACATCTTAATGAGTTAAATGGAAATGATCCGGCTGCCAGAAATGTAGGAGTACGACCCTAATGACTCACTTCCTGAATTCTGCAGAGGAGGAGCTGCTGAGTGAGCACTTGAAGGTTTACCATGTTGTGAAGTCTCCCGAGGAGGCTGTGGCCGCCACTCTTGCAAGACAGCTTTCCAGATTTGGCCCCGTTCAGAAGCAGGAATTTTCAGATTTCCGGAAGGCGCTAGAATATATCCTCCCGATCAAGTCCTTTGTGACACGGTATTTAACGGTTCAACTTGGAGAATGGAGCTTGCTTACCTGTGACATGCGCCTTTCGGATTGTGATTCCCATATAGTCGGTTTGAGTCAACACCTCAAATGTGAGGCAATCTCCGCAGTCGGGCACAATCGAGGGAGACAGTTCAATTACTACGTTGATGGGTCCAACCGTCGAATTATTCACTGCTATGAGGATGGTAATAGGTGGGTATTCTTTCAAGAGGGATCTCCCTTGGAGTGCGAACAAGTTATCAACTACACACTGCCGCGAAAACCTGACCGCTTCAAACCAGAACATGTTTGGCAATGCATGAATCATGTAACGGGCATTGATTTTCCTATCAACTGGGTCGAGCTGCGTAATAGGCCAGCCACCACGCTAGAACGATCGCTGCAAGACCTCAAGGTTTCGGTGCAGCTATATGAGACAAAGAGGGATGTGATTTTGTAAGAAAGGGCCGGAGTAAAAGGGGATCAGAGAACAATATTTCAAACTGCGATTGTATTCCCCCTCGTTGCCCGCAAAGGTGTCCCGTCCGCCTGTCCGTCTGGGATTTCGGGAAGATTCGAAAGCGGATTATCCTCCGAATCGAGTCACATCACCGCTTCGTGACCTGAATTTCTCTTCCTTCTGACCGAAACTTTTGGCAGCTGCTCCTGTTTTTCACCACATCCGGTGCCGTATGAGCAGACTCGTCCATGATTCTCACGGACGGCACCTTCATCGCACAGTTTTCCCGGCAGTCCCTCTCGTCAGCCTGACTCCTGCGGGTGGATGCTCTGCTCGGTTCTCGCCCCTGACGCGAAGACATCAATGCCCGCCCAGACTTCGGCCGGTGTTCGCCCCTGTAAGTGATCGTGCGGCCGATCGTGGTTGTACCAGGTGCGCACATCCCGTAACGCCATACTCAATTCGTTCCCGTCTGCGATGGATCCTCTCGCCAATTTCCGCTTCACTGTGCCGATGAACCGCTCAACGCGTCCATTCTGCCAGGGACAACCCGGTTCCGTCCGTTGGTGACGGATACCCAGGAGCCAGAGACCGAGTCGAAACCAACGGGAGACGAACACGGCCTCATTGTCGGTGCGTATGAATGTTGGTCGGCCATAGCGCCTCACGGCTTGTGCAAGTTCCTGCAACAATCGCATCGATGACTTGTTCGTGAGGGATTGCAGCCGCAGGCAGGCAGGCTCGGCTCCCATGATCCACGAGCGCGAGAGCCACATGCGGCTGCCCCTGCTGATCCGTCTTCGTTAAGAGCTCGCACCCCCAGATGCGATTGCGTGGAATCGGACGCGGCACGCGATGCTTCAGCTTTCGGCGCGCCTCATAAATGAGATACTGGTGTCGCCGACAGGTGTCCGCCACATAGGTCTTACTCACCGTCATCTGTCTCTTGGCGACCCACCGCCGGTTGAAATGATGCGCGATGGTCCGACAGCCCGCGTGAGGCAGCAGGGCCTTTAAGCGAATCACTTCCTGCTTCACCCACTTCGGCTTCGGGTGAATCGGGTGCCGTGGTGACGGACGGTCCACCAGGATCGACCGGTATCGTAGTCGGCGTCCTTCACCCCGCCAGCGCCACCACCACTGAGTGAACCACAGCCAGACTTGTTGGACCATGGCGCTGAAACCAGCCCAAGCGTCTTCCATGGCTACTCCTTTTTGCTGTGTGGATTGGGCGAGAGGGACTGGTCAGGTTCGCGTGAGCAGGCGGACGAATTCCGCGGCCGAGATCACCGGGACGCCGCTGTAGTGTGTCGCGTCGAAATCTTTGTCTCCGGTCACAAAGTACTGTGGTGGGGGGATCGTGGCCAGCAGCGCAAGAAACGGGCGATCCCGTTCGTCACGGATAGGCGTACTAATGGGAATGGGATCGACGAAGTGTGTTTCAGCTCGCACGGTGGCTAAGAAGTTTGTGGGATTCACGCCAGCTCGGGCAAAGGCCGGTTGGAGTTTCGGACGGTGGACGACCATTTCCAGTTCGGCGAAGGTGGCCGAACTCATGATCGGAATCAGGCGGCGCTGCAAAATCGCACGCACAATCCGTGCGGGAGGCCCCACGGCAGACAACAGGCCGGAGACGAAAATGTTCGTATCAAGAACGACGCGCACGCTCGCGCCGTACCGCCTTGACCTCGGCGGTGATCTGATCGGGGGTGATGCCGAGCGCACGCGTGGCGCGGCGCAATTTGCTGACCATGCGAGCGAGCCGTTTGCGACTGGCGGCACGGGCAGGGGATTCCAAGATCAAGATCTCGGCCCCACGATAGGCGACAACGGGTTTGCCCCAGCTCTTGACCCATGCCGAGGGAATGACCACCCCGGATCTTCTTGTCTGTTTCACGGCTTTCATTGCGGCCCTCTTCTGTTCCCGCGCGACGCAGTATAGCATGCTCTCATCATACTCGCCTACTCTCCGGGCTGATTGCTCATCAGGATCAGTCCCGTAGCTCGCCCAGCGACCTTAACCTACCTCTGACAATGTCAACCTGGAGGGACCTGATACGTGCCAGTCTCCGAGGTGT
>CAYSFU010000158.1:0-4210 GCA_964430555.1 uncultured Nitrospira sp.
TCGTCATCGTCCTCATCCGGCTTTAACACCATCTTGCCCGCAGCCAGACTCGCATTCAGATCCGTCATCGGTGCTTCCTCATGCACCAGATTCTGATGACAATCTATACACGTCGCTCCTTCCGTTTTCATCTTCTCGTGCGCTTCCTGAGCGTCCGCTCCAGGCGGATTCGGATCCCTATGACAATCCCGACAAGTTACACTGTCCCACTTCTTCAAGTTCATCCGCGCATCGTGCGCCATAATCAACCGGCGCTCATTAAACTTCTCCAGCGTCGAATAATCATTCATCAGCTCCAAGTAAAGCTCTCTCGCTCCATCTACCGCGTGCGTATATAACGCTAAATGAAAATTCTTGAATCCTTGCGGTATATGACAATCCTTACATCCAGGATTGGCACCTAATGCTCCATAGTGGGTCGATTCCTTGAGTTCCGTCTGCGTATAGGTCATCGAGTGACAGCTAGTGCAGAATTCTTCAGTAGATAACGCCGCTTCTCCTCCAAATACCACCGCTACCAGCAATATTCCTAATAGCCCGCCTGTCAGCAGTGTCCCTATCGCACCTTTCTGTAAGCCGCTCATCAGTCTTTTCCTTTTCCTTTTTTGCCTTCTTTCTCACCTTCCTTCGCGCTGGCCTGAAATTCATCGTGATACTTGAACTTCGGCTCTCCTACAAATGCACCGTCAAGCTTGTAATGTTCGTGCATCGCCTCAACATCTTTCACCATCTTGTCAAAGTCAAATGTGTACTTCGCATCAACTTCCGGCGTAAATGGCGTATAAGGAGCTTTCGCACCTTTCCACGGCGAGCCTTCGTAGTTCAGATGGCAGGCATTGCACGCTTCTTCAAATTCGAAGTCTTGCCCTTTGTCTGCCAATACCTTGCGTTGCGTGGTTGTGCCCCTCTTTTCAAAAGCTTCTCCCCCCTTGCGATGGTCACCACGATAGGCGCGACCAGGTCCGTGGCAGGATTCGCATCCAACTGCTGCCAACTGGCTTTTGGGCGATTCAACCGTATAGCCGCCTTTCTTGCCCCAACCATCAACGTGGCAGCCCACACAATCCTTGTCTTGCGTGTAGTCTTTATCCGGATCTAAATTAGCTTTAACCTTGGCTTCTTTGCGTGTACCAGGCTTTAATGATTCCATCGCTTTGCCATGTGCAGTGTCGCGCCATGATTTAGCTTGTGATTTGTGACAGGAGCTGCATTTCTTGCGCCCCTCATAGGTCTCTGATGATGCCAGCACCGTTCCCGAGAAAAATGCAGTCATCGCCAGTATAGCCAATATATGGGTTATCAGGTGTTTCATTTCTCCTCCTTTATATTTCTTTTAATTCAAATTATGGGTTCGTATTGTACGCTATCGTCGTTTTGTGTAAATGATTATGTGCCTGCCTTGAGAGTTTTTGTTGCTCTCAGAGTCGTTCCTTTTTATTCTAAGGCAACTTATAGACCCAATAGCCACCTTGTTGGTAAATCAATTGCGCCAGTTCCAGTTCTGTCGGCGCAGCCTTATCTACAAATGGCAGCATTCTTGCCAGTAACGTCTGGCTGCTTTCTTCATCACTCAGGAAAAATACTCTGATCTCATTGTCTGATACTGATTGAAGCGTGTAGGTGTCAAAATTGTTTTCCTTAACTTGCACTTTCATTTGATTGATCATGCCGTGCATATTTCCCGTCATCGGAAAATTCTGATAGGCAACACCTATGCTTTCTGGATGCATTAGCCCTAGTTTATAGAGATCAGTCACGTGCACAATCAAGTAGGTTTCGCGGTCAGAACCAATCAGTTGCCGCAGTTGTTTAATGCCATCTTCCGCTGGCGCTGCCAGTGCTTCACTGAAGTGTTTAAATCGATCCAATTCCGCTTGATCTGCCTGGCTTTGCCAGAATCGATTTTCATAGGCCTGAATCTCCTTGCTGCGTTCCAGCCAGGGCGACGGTATCATCAAGGGTTCGTTCAAATGATTGGTAAAAAGCGTTTCGTGTCCTGTCAGCAGCTTGATTTGCCGGGAGGTATCCCACCAGGATAGTATCAACGCGTCCTTCGGGGCATACTTGCTGATCGCTTCAGCCAAGGTAGTGAGTTCCGATGGCTTTCTGTCAAAATTATAGAGTACTTCATTGGTGCTATTCTTCCAATAAATCAGTACGGGTGCTCCATCATTTTGTCTTGCAACAATGAATTCAGCGATTGGCTTATCCACTCCATTCGCTTGCACTTTGTATTGACCAAGCTTCAGCTCCGGCCAACCTTCCAGATCCATCTTACTAAACTTGCTGCTATCTCCTTCCTCTATCAGTTGATATTGATACGGCGCCGGTATCGGTTTAAACCAAAGGTACGCAAACCAGCCCAACAAAAGCAATCCTCCCGTCACCAGAAAAATTCCTAGTGACGGGAGGAGCTTGTTTCCTGATCGCACTACCCGCTGGGTAGTGCGATCTGTCGTGTCAGTGCCTATCAAGTTTCACTTTGCTTACGTTTGCGCCAACCCGCCAATGCCAGTGTTCCGGCTAGCAGCATGCCACCTCCTAAACCACCCAGCGAGATCTTCTCAGCTGTGCCGTCCAGGTCGAGTAGGCTGGTACGCTTGGATTCAAGATTCTTCACTCGTTCTTGCAGCGCAATCATCTCGCGGATTCGAGTATTTTCGTCTTGAATTTCAACATATGCACGGTTGATCGGCCCCCAACCTTCAGTGTAGGTCCATCCACCCGGATTTACGTGCGCCAATCCTACGTGCATCTTAGCTAGGTCATTTTCATGCATTTCCAGCACTTTCAATTCAATCGCAGCAGGGCTGTTGCCTTTCGACCAGAACAGCTGCGCAAAATACGCATAGCCTTCTTTCTCTGGTGGCGGTGGCGCTGGACGATTGGTTTTTTGACCCGTCAGCAAGCCTTCCTTATACAGTGTATGCACGATCTCATTCGCTTCCTGGTATTTAGCCAATCCTTCCAGCGTGCCTTTGTCCATCAAGTCCAGGTATGAACGCGCAAAACGCTCTGAGTGACATTGCGTGCAGGTAATTACCCATGAGTCCAGGCGTTCTTCCGACCAGTCGCTCGTAATATTTTCCGCTATGCCTGGAACAAATGGATAGTTCGCCCAGCGAATCTTTCTTACCATGTTGTGGCTGTATTCGCCTTCGTATTCCATATGACAACCCGCACACGTCGGCGCATTTTGTTTACCTATTTCATACGCGTCTTTCAGTTGCACTTCCCAATTCCATTTGTCTCCCAGCATCGACACCATCTTGCCGTGCTTGGACATGGAGTAGGCTTCCCAGTTGTTGTGGTCTACACCGCTATGGCACGTTGCGCAGGCTTCCGGTTTGCGCGATTCCGCAGCCGAGAATTCATGGCGCGTATGGCATGAGTCACATTTGTTTTGATTGGTGTGACACATCGAGCAGCCTTCAGCCACTTCGCGTTGTGGCATCGCCGCCCAAACAGTGGTCTCTACGTTGGCCGTATAGTCCAGCGCGTGTGAAGGACGCCCGTCAGGCCATTGCCCGTGCGGCCAAATCATCGTGTCACGTTCCGATTCACGTTCCACAAATTCTTGCAAATGGCACTTACCGCATACATCTGCTGTTGGCATTATAATGTCTTTGGCGTGATCCGCTTTATTCTTCGTATTGACGTCTACGTGACAGTCAATACAGCCAACTTCTTTCAGGTTCTCACCTTCCGCCAACTTACCCAAAGAGCGCAAATTCTTTTCTACGTCCTCAAGTTTGGCTTTCTTGTAAAAAGTAGGATCATCCGGCTTAAGATTACGAACTTTGTCTAAGTTCGCATGGCTGCTACGCTTCCATGCCTGCACCCATACCGGCGATTCATCTGTGTGGCATTCTACGCATTCCTTCCGACTCGCTATTTCTTTATTCGAAGTCGGTGATTTGTAAAATGTCGCAGGATCCAAATATATTCCATATGGAATCGGCTCCCAATACTTCGCCATCGTTCCAGGTCCCGCTCCATGCGCAGGATCCTTGTAACGCTTAACTACCGCTTCGTATACTTCCTTCGGCGTCGCCTTCTCGCGATCCAGATTCAGCGCTTCATACAGTTCGTTCGGTACGCTCGGTATGTTCGCCTGCGCCGATCCTATCAGCATTACTCCCAACAGCGCCGCAATTGTCCCAGCCCATCGCTTGGCTTTCATCTCTCTCTCCTTTGGTTTTCCATAATC
>CAYSFU010000159.1:0-4160 GCA_964430555.1 uncultured Nitrospira sp.
CCTCCGTGAGACGGCGATAGCCACGGATCTTGATACGTCAAGAGACTTATGCAGCACTACACTAGGCGGCTTCGGCATGTGCAGGCTTCTCTCTCAGTCCTCCTTCCCTACCGACGTCTTCGCTCATGACGAGATTCCCGGAGGCAACCGGTCGCATGATTGCCTTGCGTAGCACGACTCAAGCAGCTACAGTCGAACGTGCGCGATGAGTGGGATGAAGCCAAGAACCACAGCAATCATCGTGGTGATGGATCATGCCCCGCACGGGCACGAGGTGACGCGCATGATCCCCTTGAGAAAGGCGAACCAAAGTGAGCAGAAAATCTATCAATGGCGACGTGGCGAGACTTGACCGTCTGAAGGATCGGGATATCGACTACTCCGATATCCCGCCATTAGATGACGCATTGTTCAAGAAGGCCACGATGGTCGCCTGGCCGCCGGTGAAGCGGCAAGTGACTGTACGTCTCGATGCGGATGTGCTCCGCTGGCTGAAGGCCTCCGGCAAGGGCTACCAGGCACGGCTCAACTATATTCTCCGTGCGGCAATGGAGCATAAGGGGCCTCGGCGACCACGCGCCACAAAGCGTCGGCGGCCGCCCGCGGCGTAACGAAAGAGCAGCGGCATGAAAAAACGAGCCCATGAAGGGATCGAGGTCTCTCGCGGGTCTGGCAATGTCTTCGCAGACTTGGAGCTGCCAGATGCTGAGATGCTCCAGATCAAGGCCGGGCTCGTGATCGAGATCCGGAGAGCAATTCGTCAACAAGGGCTCACCCAGCAAGCCGCGGCCACACGGATGAGGCTCACCCAACCGAAGGTCTCCAGCATGATGCGTGGGGACTTCTCCAATGTGTCCGAACGCAAACTGATGGAGTGCCTCAACCGGCTCGGCTATGATATTGAAATCAAGGTTCGGCCAGCCTCCGCTCGCATCGGATATCTGATGCTGGCGCTACCGCAATCACGGAGCGTTCTCTTGCGAAGGTGATCACGCTCCTGGAGAAGAACCGGACGTTCCTGTCATTCCTGAGAACTCATATCTCCTCTCGTTTCTTATCGGACACTGACAAGTCAGCGCATCACAACCCCAAGGGTCAGGGCGTGCTGCTAATAGTATCCAGGCTGGCTCCGGCTATAAGGATCACGTTGTGCAGCCGGCGGAGGTTCGTCGTAACGATGCTGTTGACCCGGCTGCGACGATCCCATATGCACGTTGTCATAACCAGGCGCGGGTCGTTGCCGACCCGACAAAGAATCATCGGCACAACCAGCGATTACGGCACCCGCCAGAAGAGCAAGCGGCAGCGCGCATAGCATACGAATCATACGAAACCTCCTTCGTCATTCGGAATGATTTCAATGCAGTTC
Source organism: uncultured Nitrospira sp. (assembly GCA_964430555.1). Classification (GTDB taxonomy): domain Bacteria; phylum Nitrospirota; class Nitrospiria; order Nitrospirales; family Nitrospiraceae; genus Nitrospira_D. Next base: position 1,370 of record CAYSFU010000159.1, read on the forward strand.
TCATCCAACCGGTCTGCTGTACATACAGAAAACCGCTACCTTACAAGCCTTCTTCAACCTGCGAAGAATCACCTAATCATGTGAACTCAGCCAACGTGGGAAGCAAATTGACGTGCCCCTATGTGTTGCCACCCGTCGTCTCAATTTTGCCATGTATCCCACCCGGTGCGCAAAGGTCGATGTGCGAACTCATTGTCGGGAAGAATAAATGCCACGAGAATTGGCTATTCACCACTTCGCACAAGGACGTCGCCGTACGCATACAGCACCGCCCTCTTTCTCACGTGGCACGGACTTGCCGGACCACGCGACACGCTCCGTTCCTCTCCCCAACGATGCTGCCTCTCACTCTACTCCTCGATCACTCTCGATGAGCCGAGCGGAGCATGAACGGACTCAAACATCGGACAGGCGCACCAACTCCTTTTCTACACATTGTTGCGCCCCTCACCTACATCGGGGCGCAACAGAATCTCTATGTATGTGGCTACGCACGGCTGCAGGCGTGACACCGTTCGCGGTGGCGCGGTTACCACGGGCCTGCCACACCCCTTAATGGGCAACGGCTGTTCTCTTGGCACGGTCGAGTCGCATTGTGCGGCACGACGGTGCCGAACTCCACCTGGCACGGCGTCTCCGGAGGCGGTGCCTCAGAGGCCTGATTGGAAGAGTCTCCGCTCAGTGAAGCCTTCAGGGCAATTCCGACAGCGTGAATGGTCAAGCGTGCAGTGCAGACCTCTTCGCTGGACATCCCGTGCCATTGAAACTCGACGAGGAATGGGCTGGTGTGGGATCAGCAGTAGGTCATTAGATAGCATGGCATCAAGGAACCGTGATTCGAGCTGCCCGGCAGTGGTCCGTGCCTGGATAATAGCGTTTGCATTTGGTTGTAAGTGCGTGCATTTTTATCCATGCCTATTAAGCGCATTGCGCTTCTGCTCGGTGATCTAGGATAACGTCAGCAGGAAGGGCTCATTCTCCACAACGACCTTTGAGGCGAAGGAGTGGATGACCGTTTGCACACTGAAGCGCTGAGCGTAATCTAAGGGAAGCCTCAGGCCCTCTGGGGGCTTTCTTCTCTGAGTCTTGCTTTTCCGATTTTGACTATCGAGCGATGATGAGATTCAGGAGACAATTCTACGAGCGTCTTTCAGAAGCATGAAGAAGGATCAGCGTCAAAGAATCCCGGCTCGGTCAAGAGACGCTGCATACGGGGGTTGTAGTGAGTTGGAGCATCCAGAGCGGCTTGAAATTCAGCCCACTTGGACTGACTCAATAGGAACGTGCGACGATCAGACAGCATTTCATGAGCACGAGACAAGGCACTCTCCCGGACAAACTCACTCACGGAACGATTAGATACAGAGGCAGCAGCTTCCAGTATCCGTTTGTCTGCAGAACTTAATCGAAGATCCAACTTTTCACTACGCGCTAACCTGGTCCGTATCTCCATACCTCTTGTTGATGTCGGTTGGTTACGTCGATCGATGCAACGCGGTTTACCATACTACTATTCTCTTACATGGACCTTAGGCCGATACAAGTGACTCCCTGCTTTGCTCAATGTGTTTCCTCACCTTGCTCGACATGGCTTCTTCTGCAAGACGCAGCTCGTAGGTCTTCTGCAGGTTCATCCAAAATTCAGCGGTGGTGTCGAAAAATGCCGCTAGACGAACAGCAGTATCGCCCGTAATGCCTCGCTGTCCTTTGAGAATTGCTGTGATCCGATTCGCCGGCACATCGAGGGCCTTTGCGAGCATATTGGCATTGATCAGAGGAACTGCCGGCTTCATGAACTCCTCTAACAGAATTTCCCCAGGATGAACTGGCCGCATGCCATTTTTGCCCATGGTGTTACCTCGCTCAGTGATAATCTGTGATCTCGACATCATGGGGACCATCAGACATCCAGACAAAACAGATCCGCCACTGATCGTTGACCCTGATGCTGTGCTGTCCCGCACGATCCCCTTTCAGCTTCTCCAGCCGATTACCTGCCGGTGACAACAGGTCCTTCAGGTCGGAGGCGTTGTCGAGCATCGTCAGTTTCCGTTCCGCGACTCGTCTAAAACTGGAAAACTCCTTTACCGTTTCTCCTGAAAAGAAAGTTTCCGTCTTTTTGTCCCGAAAGCCTCTTATCACGACCAGAATACCATCAGATGTTTACGATTTACGTAACTTGTAAAAGTATACCCTAGCGAAATTTTGCGCGCAACTCATAAGGTGTCAGTAGTGGCACCTGCACCTGTAACTCATTGATTTTTCATGACATGAAATGTCACTTTTTGCACTGCGATTTCGTCGTATCTATTTGATCTTGCTGACTTTCTTCCAATCCTGAAAAAGCTGGTGTCGACAGTTCGATTCTGTCCCTCGGCACCACATTCTGCACTGCATAGACTTCTTCTTGATCGGCAAGTCGAAGCTGGATTAGGGATAGGCACTTCTGAAGAATCTTCTCCACCTCACACAATCTCAAGCACGTGAAAGAACGCGAGGGCGCAGCACAACAACAGTTCAGATGATTATTTTTGAACGCCCGTATGTAGACAAGACTACTCAACTCTCTTTCTTTTGACGAGTGCCCCTTCCGTAACGACATATGAGACTTGCCCTCACAGATTGCCTCGAGCAACATTGTATCGGATTTTTCTTTGGTCGTAGGCTTGGATAGACTGAACAGGTCAGACCCTGGTCACAAATACCCTTTCTCTCTGACCCATAACAGTCGACGCAATGCTAGGGCGTGTCATCAATTGATTTTCTGGATTCACAAGGTCATACCGATGGG
>CAYSFU010000160.1:0-4109 GCA_964430555.1 uncultured Nitrospira sp.
AAATGAAGCACCCACAACCCCTCCAAACTCTGCCGGCGGTCGGGCGCGATGAGTTCGTACATAGGCCAGGAGCGCAAGGTGGGTATTCTTCACTCCAGGCGGCTCTTCTTGGCGTCGAATAACTCCAATTGTTCAGCCAGTCGGAGGGTAGGATTGAACAGATCGCTGCGACGATACTCTCCGCCCTTTGCATCCTTCTCGTTGCGCAGCCCCTCCACGATGAGGCGGCGGCGTAACAATCGCGCCTAAGTAGTCTCCAGATAGGTGCAATTATCTTACGCTGAACATCCAAAATCGAGCCGAAATCTCCGGACAAGGAGGCAAGGCGGCATGAAGGATGGTCACCATGAAGAACAAGCAAGCAAAGTCTTGTCGATACACGCAGGAAGAGAAAAAAGCAGCCCTGGTTCGCGCCGAAGAGGTAGGGCCGTGTCAGGCGGGCAGAGATTTGGGTATCCCCGAGAGTACTATCAGCAGTTGGCGCTCTAAGGAGAGGTTGGCTGCCCGCAAGGTCGCCTCCGAGACTCGGACTTCTGCCCCCCAAAAGCTTCAGACTTCGCCCCCCGCATCGAAAGCTGAGAAGAAGGTTGCGAAATCCTACACCCCATCTCTCAAGGCCCGAGTTTTAGAGTATGCTGCAGAGCACGGGATTACGGCGGCCGCGAGGGAGTTTGGGGTAACCCGTTTCACCATCTATGACTGGCAGCGCAAAGTTGAGTTGCACCTTGAGGGGAAGGTTCAGGAGAGTCCCGTCACGGGCAGCGACGAGGATCTGGCGGCCCTGCGGGATGAGAGGATCCTCAAAGAATGGAGATCTTCCCCAGGTCTGGGCCCAAGCCAGGTGCGTAATCAGTTGCGCCGGCAGGGGTTCAAGGTCAGTGTGCATACGGTCCGCTGCGTTCTTGAAGATAACGGCTACGTCACGCCCAAAACGCGTCGCCAGCAGGAGCACGATAACCGTTACGAGGCCGTTCGACCCAATCAGTTATGGCATCTGGACTTCCTTCATCGCCATATCCACAAACAGAAGGTCTATGTCCTTATCATTCTGGACGATTTTTCCCGGTTTATTACGGGGGGAGCTCTGTGGGATGGCGAGCGAGTGGGCGCGGTTATCGAGACCTTTTCGGCGGCCGTGTCTCGCCACGGGCGCCCGGAAAAGGTGATGACGGATGGAGGCAGTGCCTTTCATTCGTGGCGAGGCGTGGGCTCCTTCACCAACCTTCTGAATGAGATGGAGATTGACCAGATCGTGGCCCAAACCCCCCAAACGAATGGAAAGCTCGAAAATCTCAACGCCAACATCCAGAAGGAGCTGTTTAACCAGGAAAAGTTTCTCGATCTGGGCGAGACCCAGCGCCGGTTCTTGTCCTGGATCGACTTCTATAACTTTCGCCGCACTCACCACTCACTCGGGGGCTTGCTGGTGCCGGCGGATCGATACTTTGGTCGAGCTGAAGAGGTGCTGGCCTGCATCGAGTCTGGCCTGCCGCCTGAAGGGATTGGTCAACCGGCAGCGGTGGCGGAGCGCCAGTTGGACCTCTTTCGGATCAGCAGTCACCGAGGTCAGATAGAACTCTACCTGATGGGACAGCGCCTGACGATCCCCGTCTCCCGATAATCCGCCCCGCCAGGAACTCAAAAGAAAAATGTCCAGTTTGGTTTTGTCGCTTAAAACAACCCAGACTGGACTTTTTTCCTATGCCCATTTTTCCAACTTTTAACGCCTCGGTCGCAGCCGCCGTAATTCTGCTGGCCAGAGAGATTATGGCTTGGCCAGACTGGCCCACCACGAAGGAAATTTTGATGCAGACCGGCTCCAGCCGAAGCCAGGCCTACGTCGTCAAGTCTCGTCTTGAACAGCGCCTTCCCGAATTGCTAGGACAGCCAGGCCGACCTCCGGCCAGCCCCCCACTCAGAGACTCCGTTCTCCGAGTCAGCCAGGCCATCCAGGACTACCTGTTGCAGAACCCCGGAAGCGCTCACCTTTGCGGAGAGCGCTTCTGCTACAGCGATAAGTTCCGCAGGTTCATTCTGGCTCTCGTCGAGCCCGGTCAGCCGGGGGAAGGCCTGTCGATGGCCCAACTGGCTGAAGCCAGCCGGGTCCCTCTGGGAACTTTGAAGGGCTGGTTCGGCGACGGCTGCAACACCTTGCAGCAAGAACCACTCCAGATGGATCAACCGGTCACGATTCGTCAAGAATACCAGCACCAAATTATCACGCTGTTCCAAAGTTGGAAGGGGCCCTTCACGGGTTTCTGCCGGATGGTCCGAAAGGAGCATCGGATTCCCTATGGAGCGACCGCCATCGGGACGCTCCTGGAACAGGTTGGGTTGCGAAACCGGAAAAGGTCGAGACCTCAAGCGCCCTGGATAGACGAGACGTTCCGAAAGCTGTTTCCTGGCGCTCAATGGCTGGGCGATGGGTGCACCCTCAAAGTCCACGGCATTTCGGTCGCCTGGGGCTCAGAGACCTACACTTTCAACCTGGAGGCCATTCTGGATGTGGCCAGTAATGCCGTGGTGGGGATCACCGTGAGCGATTTCGAAGAGGAAGCCGCGGTTCTCGATGCCTTCAAGGATGCGGTCGCCACCACGGGCCGGGCTCCGGAGGCCATGAGTCTGGATAATCGAGCCAGCAACCACACGCCCGGTATCAAAAAGGTCCTGGGGGACGCAGGCACAACCCTGCTTCCGACCACACTCGGCCGCGGTCAATCCAAAGCGCCCCTGGAGGGAGCTTTTGGCCTTTTTCAGCAGGCTCTGCCCGAATTGGTCGTGGCGGGCGATAGCCCGAGAGAACAGGCTCGCTCGTTGCTGAACCTGGTCCTGGTGTCCTGGTTTCGGGGGCGCAATGGGAGGCCCCGGAAGCAACTGAGCAAAAAGTCTCCCGCCCAATACTATCAGGACTATCGCCCGACACCCGAAGAAATCGTCGAGGCTCGGCGCTGGATCGCCGAACTCCAACGCCGGCAAGAGGCCATGCGTCGAACGCGAGAGCAACGGGCCGATGCCGCGAAGCTGGAATTTCTCAAGCAGGCCCTGGACAGACTGGGAATCGTCGATTTCAAGAATCAACTGGCCGTTGGCCTGGCAGCCTACTCACGGGACGCCATCCTGGCTGGAGTCAGTATTTTCGAGGCCAAAAGGAGCATGGGGACCGTGCCATCGGATGCAAAACCCGGGCCCTATCTCGGGGGTATCATCCGAAATCTCAACGAAGAAATCGAACTCAACCTGGCGGCCGAAAAGCACATTCAGAACCGCGAGAAACTCCACGACATCAGTCTGAAAACACTCATCCGGCAGGCCGACCAGCTTGAGCAAAAAAGCCCATCCCCCGGACCTTTGCTCCGCGCCAGCCTGGATCGGGCGTTGGAAGCTCCTTATGCCATCGACTACTACTTCTGGGCTCGCAAATGCGCGAAGGCTCTTACGCGAATGCCCGAACACCAGAGAGTCGAGGCCTACCGAAGGGCAACCCGACAAATCGCCGCCACCTACAAAGCGGACCGTGCCAGGAAGCAGGCACTGTCCCTCAGGCTGGCTCAAACCCTGACCGACCTCGATTTCTGCTTCCGGTGAGCCAGGACCCTCGCACGATGTAGGGAGCGGAGACATCGGGGGGGTCAGGGCCGAAGAGCGGCTTGTCCGCGTGCCTTGACCCTCCCGAAGGCTCTGCTCCAAAATCGCTGCAGGGTGATGGCGGCCGGAAGTGAGGCGCCAACCTGGCTCCATCGCTGCTTCTGGAAGACCGGACCCCTCAAAGCTCTTGGTGTAAGGTGTCTGACAATCCCGCTGGTCAGTCAGCACACTGTCCGGAGATTTCTTGGTGTTAGGTGCTTGACAACCGCAACTATCGGCCGTCGACGATATTTGCGTCGCCGGACTTGCCTTATGCCCTTGGGAGAAGGTAGCATAACCACGGGAACCCCTTCTGTTTTTGATGTTGCAATCGCAAACTACAGGGGTTCCTCTATTTTTGCAAGGTCAGCAGACGGACTCTCAATTAGCGTTCGTTAGGCTCTCAAATACCTTGGCGCGCGGCACTTTCCACAGCCGAGGAAGGACTGGCGGTCGTTTTCAAATTCTGGCAGAACATCGCGGGC
>CAYSFU010000161.1:0-3978 GCA_964430555.1 uncultured Nitrospira sp.
CGCCATCTATCTCGCCGCTTCACTCACGTGGCTTAATTGATGACACGCCCTAGACAACTCGGGCATTATGAACGCTGTATCTTGCGGACGATCATCGGCATGGTTTTCACTCTCACGGGAGGCCAGACAATGAGACCAACCTTCTCACTACGCATGAGTCTTATCGCGAGCCTGTTGATGCTGTCAGGATGCGGACTGAACATATTTGCCAGCCCAAAATCACCGGTCGTGATCGACGATATCGAAAGTCGCGTGGGAACCTTGGCAGTGAGCACCGATCGAAGAGTCGTCCTCGTTCGGCTTGAGGAGAGTGCGACAAGCGAGGCCGGCCGGTTTTGCGCGGAGCCGCCACTCGACATGGACCAGAACGTCACAAACGCCTTAGCCGCCATACGCGACCTCTCAAACAAAAAGATTGATGAGAGCGTGAAAGCAGAATTGACCAGAAGCTTCTCACAAATTTCCCACACACTTGTCGGACGTACACAGGGTCTTCAGCTGTACAAAGCAGCCATGTACAACCTCTGTCAGAACTATCTTAACCATGCCATCAAGGAGGAAGCCCTCCAGGCACAGGCGACGAAAATTTTGGAATTGTCGGTCAAACTGATCGAATTGGAGCTCACACGGACACAAAGAAAAATAAGCAAACCCGTTCTGCATGCTCCCGCAGCGGCGCGTCCGTAGGTCTTGAACAAGACCCATTGCCGCTCATGTGGCTGGTGCCTGAGCGGCGTTCGAGCAACAGTCGAAGACCTATCACGAGAGTGTGATTCCGCCAACCATGACAGTATGGGTCTGTACGGAGTAGGTCTCCACGTTGTGATGGGCGAGATATGCCGGGTTGACCGACAAGAGCATCAGCATGAAAACGTTTGGCGCCTCGGCACCCCTCAAAGAGCTCCAGAAGAAATTCTGGTTTATGACGGACAACGTCGTGGCCACCGCGAAAGGGCAGGCCCAGCGAAAAGTACAAGCAGCTTGACGCGTTGTACCGAGACCTGGCCTAGTCTTCGTCGCAGACCTTCCGCGCTTATGGGTTAACCACTAGATCTGATTGGACGGCCGCCTGCCTTCTGTTCCTCCTCACTAAACCAGCGAGGAGGCTTGAGCTGCCTCAGGCATGAGTCACGAAGAGGGTGGAGCCACATGGTAACCACGAGATCTGTGATCGTCTCGTATGGACATGCGTGGGTACTAACGCGGTGTTCTGGGGCCAATCATTGGCCAGGGGCAGGAGCGCCTACGTCTCTTTGCCTTGATCCTGATAGGTGACTGGTGCGACTCAGGATACGCAGTCGACACCGCAACCAGAGAACACTCGGATGCAATGCATAGGGGTCGCTGGCGATCGTGAGAGGACATCATCGGAGTAACTACGGATGTGCAGAACCAGAGGAGAGGTGTGCCCACTTGACCGGAGCCTTCTAATGGGCGACACCTTCTCCTTTTCCTCTTTACCATAACATACCGACGCCCATTGAGAGCGGAGCAAGATCATCATGATCGCAATACCTGCCTCCCCCCCCTCTATGCCCCCACTGAGATGATGAACATAACATACTGGACATGTCAGAGATGTATTCGTTTCTTGTCGCGGTCCCTGGTTAGAATTTGAAGACCAGCTTCCTCAATATAATGATCGCCGTGGGAATCGCTGCTCCATACCCCGCCCATTCCGCCTGTTTCTGCCAGGCCATGTCCGCTTTCCGTTGCCGTTCTTCTTCGATCTCTTTCTGGAGCGCGGCGTTTTGTTCTTGCAACAATTCGGTCTCTTTCTTCCTCGTCTCGTTCAGACCCTCCAACGTTTCAACATAGCTTCTCTGTTTCTCAAATATGTCCTTATACTTCGCCAACCACTCTTGCGACTCGGCAAGAAACTGCTTGTTCTGCTTGACCTCACCCAGCACTTTGACGAACTGGTCACGCGGCACCGCAACGATTTTCTCCTCAGCCTGAGCAATGGCAGGGACCAACAGTATGGCAAGCAGCAGGAAGATCATGATGTATGTTCCTCCACCTTAAGGTACCAATCGAATTGTGTTTTTCTCATATGAAGATCATTGTATTCAATATGAGCGGCGTGACGATGAACGACGTTCGGCGAATGAACAGAGATCATTGGCACTCCTTAACCGTGACATCGACTCCCAAGGTCTCCTTCGCCAGCTGCACCAAACCCGCATCCGTCTTCGTTTTCTTCTGTACGGTCTGTTTCACTTCCTTCTTGGGAGCATTCATCTCGTCAATTGCACGCGCATAGGCAGCCAATTGTTGGTGCTGCTGCCCAAGCTCGCGTTTCTGGCTCTGGGTGAGATCTTCTTTTTCTTTGATAATCTCTTGAAGGCGTTGAATCTGTTGTTGAAACTGTTGGTTCTCTTTGTTGAGTTCGCCGTTGGTTTGATGCAAGTGGCTATTCTCTTGATTGAGTGTGAAATTGGCTTCGTGAAGCTCGCCATTCTCTCGATTGAGAATAAAATTGGCGTTGTGAAGCTGCCCGTTCTCTTCAGTGAGATTGAGATTGGCATTGTGAAGATGGCCATTCTCTTGATTGAGTTTGTAATTAGATTTGTGGAGCCGGCCATTTTGACCATTGAGCAGATCATACTGAGCGTTGAGCTGGTCATTCTCCGCAATGAGCTCGAGATTCTTCTGCTCCAGCACCACCTGGAACCCAGCTACCGAGGCGACGTCGATTGCGGCTTCGACCGGCTCAGGCGCAAATGCGTTCGTCTCGTTCTTCAGGTTTGATATCACGCCCTGCCCAATGAAGAAGAGAACCACCGCAGCAGCGAGGCTATAGCTCAAGGCATGGGATTTAAGATGATTCAGCATGCATCACCCTCTTTGAACCTAATTCTCTGCCAACTGCCACCAATTCCAATTGCTGAAACGCATAACACCCCGTAACCACCAGCGAGATTATGCCAGCAAAGTCTTTCCCCTTGCTCAGATCATCCTTCCGCACGTTTTGGAAAGAACAATGGAACTCCTCTATCCGATGGCCCCATTATTATTCTCCTAATTTTCTTTTTACGTCAAGAGTGTCGAGTAGGTTTTGTACGCACTACACCAATTATACTTATCTCTATTTAATAATCGCCACTTACGTATGAGCGTTTCTCATGAGAGGACAAAATGTTACAGATGACGACCTACAGGACGTGAAACAGGTACGGTGTCAGACGATGTGGCTCGTCTCATGATCGCATAATCCAGCATTGCACGATTGGCTATGAGGCCCTTTGTTATTCCCCCTGAGTTCTTAGGGGAATCATCGACGTGCGAATACTTGAATCCCCCACTTTTGCGCCTCAGTCGTAGACACAGGCGCAGCATGGCTGATTTTCTTTGTCACCGTGTCAGGTTGCTCTCCTAGTAACAGCTTTGATGACCCACTACTGATCTTCCTTCAATTTTGTGGACACTCGGTTACGCGACTGCAGTCCTCGCTTCGTACTCGGTCGGGGAGTCATAGCCGAGGGTCGAGTGCCGACGCATCCGATTGTAGAACACCTCGATGTATTCGAAGATGTCCTGTGTCGCGTCCGCTCGTGTGGCATAGTGTCGATGATAGACGAGTTCCCACTTCAATGTTCCGAAGAAGCTCTCGACACAGGCGTTGTTCCAGCAACGCTACGCCAAGTCAAAAAAGAAAAGGCCCGCTGATCTTTCGACCAGCGAGCCTTCATTGTAACCCGGCAGCGTCCTACTTTCCCACTGCCTCGCGGCAGCAGTAACATCGGCCTTGGAGGGCTTAACTTCCGTGTTCGGGATGGGAACGGGTGGGGCCCCTCCGGTATGGCCACCGGGAACATTCTGAACTGAATCAGTCTTGTGTGCTTTGCTCTGAACCTCCGAGCAATGACTCAGCATTCAGAACTTGTGTTCAGCACTCCACGATCCGTTCTAAGAATCATGGTGAGACCATGTCTATCAGGAGCAAAGGATGTTAAACCGCACGACCGATTAGTACTG
>CAYSFU010000162.1:0-3897 GCA_964430555.1 uncultured Nitrospira sp.
AGGATATAGTGTGTTTGCTGCCAAGTTGAGCTAGAAAGTAAAAAGTTGGCTTTAATAAAAGTAGTAGATACGATTAATATGATGATTGGATTGACCTTCGACAGATAGTATGCTTAAATAATAATATATTTACGTCCATGCTACCTATTTTCCAGGAATTGAAAAGGGAAAATAGTATAGTCGAGTATTATATATTAGCATGATTTTTTTGCCAGACTTTTAATAAATAAATGCTTTATTTTTTATCGCGATATTAAGAATTTTTTATCAAGGACTATAAGTCTTATTCAGCCATATATACTAATCACGGCGAGGTTTTAAGGATACGACTTAAGAATATATCGGTCTTGATGAAAACACTCGATGGCCATCATTAGCATCTAGAAACCGAGAATACTATTGATGAAGAAAGTGGATCGGCGCCTAGAGATATATTGTTTTGGAAAGCGTTCCAATTGTTAATGATACATCAGAAATTTATATTAAAATTTGAGAGTCGTAGTTGAGATATTAAAATCGATATTCATAACTTTGCTAGGCCTTTCATAATCATACCTGTTGGACGCTGGCGCAGAAGATAAGCTATTATTGCTAATACCCATTAGAGGTTGTATTTAATATGGAATTTAAGATGATAAGAGCTGGACATAATGTGCTATACAACAATAGCAATCCTAGCATCCTGATAGAGTGGATAGTAGAATCACGAATAATATTTTTCCTTCATATGAAACACAGGGACGATGTTCCTATGTAATAGAAGGAAAATTATTCTTAAGCTAGCCAAGAAAGTCAGTTAGTTACGGCTTGAGGAGGAGCTGTGGGAGGATTAGAGCAATATGCCTAGTTTAGTTCAATAAATATTTTCACATTTTAAGGTGTGGTAGGCAATTTTTGTAATATATCCGTATGGTTGTAATCCAACCATACAACTTTTTTTTTTATTTCTTTTGTATATTCCCAAGATTATTAACACACAGGATAGGAGTGATATGAATTTTAGTTAGTTAGTGAAAGTTAGCAGTATGCTATTTATTGCACTTTCATTTCATATTTCTGAAAGCATGGATCTGCCATAGTCTGGAGATAGGACTGGTCAACTGTTAGTTATTTAGCACGTAAAGACCAGTGTTATAATTTTAGTATATTCAGAAACAGTCTTTTTGATGCAGAGAATAGAATTTGGTGTGTGCACGTCGAGATAATAGAATGTGCAAGCGGTCAGACAGATTGAGTTTTTGTGAGAAATACGTAGTCGTTCGGTTGTCTGACGGTTCTGCGGGAGTCTTAGTTGTAAAGAGTGTGCCGATCGAAATCTTGTGGATCAAGAGCATATTGAAAAGTTAGAAGTTTTAGAAAATGAGTAAGAATTTAATAAAGTGTAAGATATGGCAGATGAAAAAGAGGATAGCAAGTTTCAAAGTAAAAAGAACTCCCATTGCGGTCTAACAGTTAAAATTAAATTTATTTATTGAAGGTTAGTATTTCGTGAGTTTTTGTTATTGTCGCGTGCAGATTGGTGCTTCTGCCGTCGGCTCCGTGCTGAGTCTTATACCAGATAGTCTTTCTTCTGGTGCTTGCTCCTCACTCGGTCCTCGGCGATTTTCAAAAGTTACGCTTTCAAGCGCCGGCACTATCGACTGAATGTACGCTCCAATCGTATCGGTTAGACCGATATCCTTGGCGTATTGTTTGTGGAAGTTCGTCACTATTCTACAACATTACATACGGAATTATTATCTATTTATATTCAGATCCGAGTTTATTAGCCAGTATATCGTATTTTCTTTTCTTCTCAGTCTCTACTGTTTGCAGTCTGTCCTGGCTTGTTATGCCAACTTCTATCAATATTATTTCCCGCCGTTTCTTGTCTAATACAAATATATCCGGTCGGTTAGCATCAATCTTGATTCCAGTTCGAACTCTCGTATCGACTCGGATCTCGACATTCTCGTTGGCAACTATCTCTTGAACTGAATGGCTTCTCATCCGCGGGAATGCTTTCAGTCCATATTTGGTGCAGAGGCATAGGTGTATGCATCGCACCACCTCATTATGCCTTCGCATGTAATCATGATAAAGCATTCTATCGCATTGTGTAGCCAAGTGGTCGATTGTCTTGAATCTGCTCTTGCAATGTGGGCACATTTCTCCTGGATTACAAAACATATTGCGGTCTTGTAATAGACAGTAGCGTGCTTCATCTTGCGGTCTTATATTGCCGTGCCTTAGCCAAAGTGAGGAATCATTCATATTCACGAGCTCGTTGCTTCGTGCTCTGTACAGCTTTTGGTGGCGAGTTTTGATTGATATCTCGCTGTACAGGGACGCACGTTGCGCCTCGCATAATTCTTTGGCATTAGGGACTGCACTTAGACCGTATAGGGAAATAAGATATTGCCCTATCACAGAGAGGTGGCTCTTATGATCAAGCTCGACCTTTAGAATAGCAGCTCTTCGAGTGCATGTAGGAGCATTTACAGCCAGGGTATTATACAGTTGGAGGAGCATCTGCTCACTCCTATGCTCTACATTGTGAAGGCCCCGGCCTAGCTCATTTCTTGGCAAATAAAGTCTTTCAAGACAACCAGGTTGCATGTGTATTCCATATTTGTTTAGTATCTGTCGGATGTCGTTGTCTAATGTGCGGTAGTCCTCAGGTTCCAATTTTAACAGACCTACGTAATAATTGACTAAATTAATGGCATGCTCATTCACACCTTTAATCAAGGTTTTCCCATTGAGTTTGGTCTTGCCGAGCCTATTCACTCGCGCATATAGTTCATTTTTAATATTTTCAAATGTTTCATAGGTGGACCTGTTTTTACTGTCTTCGATTATCCCAAGGTATTTATAACCCTGAGTGCCATCTAGCAGTACAGCAGTATTGGAACATATATTTGTATTTGTCGCGGACTTTTCGCGGTTGATCTCAAGCCCGATGACCTTAAAAAATCTTCCAGTTTCACTAGTCATACGGGAAAGGTCGGCTTCATTTAGCGCTAGTAGTTTTAAGTCATCAATAAATAACAGATGATTCGTGATATGCATTCCATGGCCGGTTTGGACCGGCACTTTGGGATAGCGAGCGTTGAGCTTACGGCTCAACGGATCCATGCACAATACAAATAATAGGGGGGACAGGCTGTCACCCTGTAGTATCCCCCTTTCAATCTTTTTATTCATTATTTCAGCTCGGTCTGCTTTAATTGAAATTTCCCAGCGGGAAATTATACTCTTCAAAAAATCAAGAATCCAGCTAGGTAGATTCAAGTGTTGAATGCACGCGATAAGATATGAGTGGTCAACCGAATCGAATGCCTTCTTCACGTCAAACCACGTAGTTTTCAGGCAGTTCCTGTGTCTTGATTTATTGCTATATTGAGCAGGGCCTGCTCTTTAGCGCCCTGAACAAGCGCGACAGTTCCAAGCTGGTTTTCCGCTAGGAGTCTCCTTTGCACCACGGCATTCTGCATAACTTTGGTCACGCATTTTGTCGTGAGCTTGTATAAATTAGACATGCAGGTGATCGGCCTGAAGTCTGAACCTTTACTGGGAACGCCTTTCAGAATTAGGTAGGTTATACCTTTGTAGAATCACTAGCCTGGGTTTTGCCTTCGAGACACGTTTCCTGTGTGATACGGTATATGTGCTCGTGCAGCGAGGTACATTGTTTGATGAAAAAATTGAAGATCCCGTCAGGATCTGTCGCTTTCCAGTTCGGCAAGTACCCAACAATCTCTCTAAACCCAGAGAGCGATGGAAAACATATTGTATGTCTTCGCTAGAGATATAATCCTCTAGGTACTCGTCATATTCTGGTGTTTCCTAGGGTTTTTTATTCCACATAGTGGACTAGGAGTTTTTGATATCTTCTTCCTTTACATCATGCTCCAC
>CAYSFU010000163.1:0-3796 GCA_964430555.1 uncultured Nitrospira sp.
CCCCGCGGACGACCTCGACAAGGGGTCGGGGGCCATCACCCTCAACCCCGACCAGACCGCGACCATCCACGTGCACGGCTGGAACCTGCCCGGGGCGACCAAGACCGGCAGCGTCGGCGACGATCGCGGCGGCGGCTCGACGGTCGACGGGATCCGCCGCTTCTCCACCCTGCCGGCGGGCACCACCTCGCCCACCGCGCCAAACCAGATCGTCGCCACCGAGTACTACGGCGCCGCCTTCCCCTCCTACTACAGCGCCGCCGACCAGGCCGAGGTCGCGGCCCAGAAGGGCATCCCGCGCTACGCCCTCATCGTCGCCAAGTACGCCCGCCAGGTGCTCGACCGCTCGGGCGCCCAGGGGGTGAACCTGACCTGCCACTCGATGGGCTGCGAGATCTCGCGCTACCTCATCGAGAACGACGTCGGCCACCTGGTCAGCGCCGGCAAGATCAAGCGCTGGGTGTCGTTCGCCGGCGTGGTCAACGGCGCCGCGCTGGCCGACATCGACGGCGGCATGCAGCTCGACAAGATCGCCCGGCTGCTCGGGCTCGACCTTATCGACGTCGCCCACATGAACCGCAGCTGGGTCCAGCAGTACGTCGCCGCCTATGATCACCGCCGCGTCGAAGGCAACAACCCCCTGTGGTCAAACCTCCTTATCCACCACATCCAGTCGACCGACCCTCGCATCGACTCGGCCCTGGGCATCCCGCTCATGGATGTCTTTGGCTACGGCAAGGTCCCCAACGACGGCGTGGTCCTTGGCGAGGAGATGTACCTGCACAGCCAGGCCGACGCCGCCAAGTGGGCGACCCCCGGCGGGGCGCTGCTGCCGGTCAGCCAGAGCCACCACCTGGCCAACCACTTCAACATCACCGAGCACGTCGGGGCGCAGGCGATCGCTGCGGCGGCGCTGACCGGCAAGCGGCGCGCCCGCATCACCCTGCAGAGCCTGACCCTGTACAAAGATCACGAGTCCGGCCTGTTCGACAAGGCGCCGGCCGAGGTCGTGGTCGAGAGCCAGGTCCGCTACCCCTACGTGAAGGCGATCGAGCCCTCCGACCCGCTCCTCGACGAGGTCAGCACCGCCCGCCGCAACGCGCCGCTGTACCGCCTGAGCAAGGGCGAGACCCAGACCCCCAGCTACCTGATCTTCGACGGGCCGGTCTTTGACGCCCAGACCTCGGTGGCGCTGTCGCTCAAGCTGTCCGAGACCGACTTCTACCCGGCGGCGGGCCTGAACGAGAACGCGCTGGCGCCGAACTACCAGCTCGGCGAGCTAAACCAGGAGCTGCCGCTGACCGACGGCGACTACACGGTCACCACCGCCGACGTGAAGTTCACCGTGCACGTCGCGGTGGAGACCCTGTACTAGCCGGCCGCGGGCGTCGCGTCGCCGAAGCGCAGCTTGAGCTTGCCCTCGGCGACCTCGACCACCACCTTGCCGCCGTTCTGCAGCTCGCCGAACAGCACCGCGTCGGCGAGCGGCCGCTTGATCTCGCTCTGGATGAGGCGCGCCATCGGCCGCGCCCCGAAGACCTTGTCGTAGCCGTTGTCGGCCAGCCACTGCCGGGCCGCCGGCGACAGCACGATCTGGACCTTCTTCTGCTGCAGCTGCTCGACAAGCTGGCCGAAGAACTTGTCGACGATCTTGCGGATGACCTCGGGCGACAGCGAGTGGAAGGTCAGCCAGGCGTCCAGGCGGTTTCTGAACTCCGGGCTGAAGGTGCGCTCGATCGCCGCCTTGTCCAGGTTCTTGCCGCCATTGGCGGTACCAAAGCCGATGCTGCCCTGCTGCAGCTCGCGCGCCCCGGCGTTGGTGGTCATCACCAGGACCACGTTGCGGAAGTCGGCCTTGCGCCCGTTGTTGTCGGTGAGCGTCGCGTGGTCCATCACCTGCAGGAGGATATTGTAGATGTCCGGGTGCGCCTTCTCGATCTCGTCGAGCACCAGCACCGCGTGCGGCGTCTTGCGGATGGCGTCGGTGAGCATGCCGCCCTGGTCAAAGCCGACGTAGCCCGGCGGGGCGCCGATGAGGCGCGACACCGTGTGCTTCTCCATATATTCGCTCATGTCAAAGCGGATGAACTCGACCCCCAGCACCCGCGCCAGCTGCTTGGCGAGCTCGGTCTTGCCGACGCCGGTCGGCCCCGAGAACAGGAAGCTGCCCACCGGCTTGTCCGGGCTGCCCAGGCCCGAGCGCGACAGCTTGATCGCGGTGACCAGGTTCGTCACCGCGTCATCCTGGCCGAAGATGACCTTGCGCAGCTCCTCGTCGAGGTTCTGCAGCTGCACCTTGTCGTCGGCGCTGATCGTCTTTTGCGGGATGCGCGCCATGCGCGCCACGACCTTCTCGATGTCGGCCGGGCGCACGGTCTTGTTGCGCCGCGACGCCGGCAGGATGCGCATCGCCGCCCCCGCCTCGTCCATCACGTCGATCGCCTTGTCCGGCATGTGGCGGTCGTTGATGTGCTTGTGGGCCAGCTCCGCGCACACCTTCAGCGCCGGGTCGGTGTAGTGGACGCCGTGGTGGGCCTCGTAGCGGGCGCGCAGGCCCTTGAGGATGAGGAAGGTCTCCTCGACGCTGGTCTCCGTGATGTCGAGCTTCTGGAAGCGCCGCGACAGCGCCCGGTCCTTGTCAAAGACGGTCTTGTACTCTTCAAACGTCGTCGAGCCGATGCAGCGCAGCTCGCCCGCCGCGAGCGCCGGCTTGAGCAGGTTCGAGGCGTCCATCGCCCCGCCCGAGACCGCGCCGGCCCCGACGATGGTGTGGATCTCGTCGATAAACAGGATCGCCCCCTTGTGCTTCTTGAGCGCCGCCAGGATGCCCTTTAGCCGCTGCTCGAACTCGCCGCGGAACTTGGTGCCGGCGATGAGCCCGCCCATGTCCAGCGAGTAGACGACGGCGTCCTTCAGAACCTCCGGCACCTCGCCCTGAGCAATCTTCAGCGCCAGCCCCTCGGCGATCGCGGTCTTGCCGACGCCGGCGTCGCCGACATACAGCGGGTTGTTCTTGCGCCGCCGGCACAGGATCTGGATCGTGCGCAGGAGCTCCTGCTCGCGCCCGATGAGCGGATCGATGCGCCCGGCCTTGGCCTCTTCGACCAGGTTCACCGTGTAGCGCCCGAGGACCCCGGTCTTGGGCTTGTCCTCCTCGCCCTCCTCGCCGGCCTCGCCCTCCTCGGCGTCCTTCTGCTCGCCGTCGGCGCTGGCGCTGAGGGTGAGCTCGTGGTAGCCGTCGTCGCCGCCGTCGTCGCCAGCCGGCTTCTCCAGGCCGTGCGAGATGTAGTTGATGATGTCCAGGCGCTGGCAGCCCTGCTTCTCTAATAGATAGATGGCGTGCGAGTCGCGCTCGCGAAACATTGCCGCCAGGACGTTGCCGCTGTCGATCTCGCTCTTGCCGGCCGAGTGCATGTGCAAGATGGCGCGCTGCAGCACCCGCTGGATGCCCAGGGTCTGCTCGGGATCGCGCTCGACGCCGGCGGGCAGGACCTCGATCTTGTCGGCGAAGAACTGCTCCAGGTCCAGGCGCAGCTTCTCGACGTTGACGCCGCAGGCGCGCAGGATCCGGCTGCCGGTCGGCTCGGCGGCCAGCGAGTAGAGCAGGTGTTCCAGGCACAGGTACTCGTGCCGGCGCTTGCGCGCCTCACCGAGGGCGGCCAGGATCGTGGACTGGAGTTCTTTGGTAATCATGACGGGGGGTCCCTAGCTTTCCCTTCGAACATAACGCCAACCTGGACTTGCCGCCACCTGGGGACCTGCTATTGGTGGTCATGGCTTGCCCGAGCGCAGGGCC
>CAYSFU010000164.1:0-3657 GCA_964430555.1 uncultured Nitrospira sp.
CATCGTCGACCTCACCGAGACCCTGCACGAGCTGCGCCTTTACAAGGACCACGACGCGCTCACCCGCATGCGCCGCGCCGCCGCGATCACCGTCGAGGCGCACGCCGCCGCGATGCGCGCCTGCCAGGCCGGCCGCCACGAGTACGAGATCGAGGCGCTGATCGACTACATCTTCCGCCGCAACGACGGCCTGCCCGGCTACGGCTCGATCGTCGGCGGCGGGGCCAACGCCACCATCCTCCACTACGTCGACAACCGCGACCGCCTGGCCGCCGGGCAGGTGCTGCTCGTCGACGCCGGCTGCGAGTGGCGCGGCTTCACCGCCGACATCACCCGCTGCTACCCGATCGCCGAGCCCGGCCGGCCCGCCCGCTTCAGCCGCGAGCAGCGCCAGCTCTACGAGGCCGTCCTCGCCGCCCAGCTCGCCGGCATCGCCGCCGCCCGCCCCGGCGCGACCATCGAGCAGATCCACGCCGTGTGCACCCGCCACCTGACCGCGAGCCTCGTCGAGCTCGGGCTACTCCAGGGCGCCGTGGACGAGCTCATTCAGAGCGGCGCCCAGAAGCGCTACTACCTGCACCGCACCAGCCACTGGCTGGGCATGGACGTGCACGACGCCGGCACCTACTTCCCCGAGGGAGAGCCGCGCCAGCTGCTGCCCGGCATGGTGCTGACCGTCGAGCCCGGCCTGTACATAAGCCCCGACGACGACTGCCCCGCGGGGTTCCGCGGCATCGGCATCCGCATCGAGGACGACGTCCTTATCACCGAGTCCGGCAACGAGGTCCTCACCGCCGCCCTGCCCAAGCAGCCCGCCGAGGTCGAGGCCCTCGCCGGCACCGGCCTCACCATCGTCCTTTAAGCCGGCTCCCCGCCGGCCGAGGCCTCGCGCGACGGAGCTCCGCGCGACCGGCGCTAGAAGCTGAGCGACAGGACGGCCCCGCCCCCGGTCGGAGTGACGACCGGGGCGACGCCGTCGAGCTGCAGGCGCGGAGCGGGCGGCGGGGTGACCTCGACCGGCTCGCCCGGGGCCGCGGGCTTGTCGGGGTGGCGCGGCTTGGGCTCGGGGCGCCGGATGACGGCGGAGATGATCGTCGAGGTGACGCCCAGGGCGACCAGGCTGGCGGTGGTGATCCACAGGCCGGTGGTGGCCCGGGCCAGGCTGTTGCCGCTCTGACACTCGCCGAGGTAGCCCTGGTAGCTGGCGCTCGCCGCGAGGCCCGCCTGGGGGGCGCAGCTGGAGAGCTGGGCCGAGCTGGTGAAGAAGCTCCGATAGTTGCCGACCGTGCCGGCGGAGGTCAGATCGCGCTGCAGCTGGTCGAGGTAGGCGTTGGCGCGGTCCTCGGCGCCGACGTAGCCGCGCCAGGTGCCGAGCGCGGCCAGCGACGACACCGCGGCGAGCCCGTAGAACACGTAGGAGGTGTAGCGCAGGCCGCGGCTCCAGTTGGTCGGCTGGCGGTCGCCGGTCTCGGGCTTCGCGGTGGCGATGCGGCGCGGCGGCAGCTGGGCGGTCAGCTCGTGAATCAGTCCGCCGCGGATGGTCACCGGGCGCACCATCGAGGCGTGGCCCGGCAGGTCGAGCTTGACGACGTGCTCGCCGACCTCCAGCTCGTTCAGGCTGAGGGGGGTGACGCCCACGGCGGCGCCGTCGAGCTGGACGGTGGCGCCCGGCGGCTCGCTGGTGATGTGCAGGCTGCCGCGCAGGCCGTCGATGAGGAGCTCGCGCAGCCACTTCTCGACGAGCGCATCGAGCTCGGGGTTGCCCGCCGTGAGCAGGCCGAGGGGCACCGTCTCGGTGATGAACTTCTCGACGGTGGCGTCGGCGACGTTGAGCTGCTTCATGGTCACCGTATAGACGCCGGTGCCCTGCTGCTTGCGCAGGCTGCCGTAGATCAGCCGGCCGACCGACAGGCTCTTGCCGACCTTGGCCATGCAGTCGGGCTTCTCATCGGTGCAGCCGAAGACGAGCTTGACCTCGACGGGGTCCTGCTGGCTCATCTCGATGCGCACGGTGGAGAACTTGGGGATCGCACGGCGCAGCGCTTCGGTGATCGCCGGCCCGGTCTCGGCCGGGGCGTTGGCACCATCTATGCCAAGCAGGCCCACGGTGATCGTCCCGGTGCTGGCGTGCGCCGGGGGCGCGGCGGAGGGCACCCCAAGAGCCACCAACGTCGAGGCCAGGGCCAGCAAGTGCGCGTGCAGGCTGCGGGAAAGCCGGGGGGTATGCATCAGGGCCGAACCTTTTTTCATGGCTATTGCAGCCGAATTATATCCTGCCCTTCATCCTATGGCGGGAGTATTCCAGTCCTTTGCTAAAGGTTACGGTGCCCTTAGGCTGGCAAGGGGGCGCTTTCAGGGATTTTTCGGGCGCTATCGCCTTGGGAGGACGCTTTGGTGATGAGGACGATCCGGGGCAAGATCCTCCTTGGGTTTGCGCTTGTCTTACTGTCGTTTGGCGGGGCGACGCTTTATGGGGCGTGGGCGGTGCATACCCTGGGTCAGCAGCTGCGGCTTGTCGCCCTTGGGTACTCGAACCTGCGCCTTGAGCTGCAGGATCAGCAGACGATCCAGGCCAACCTGCAGAAGCGCCTGGCGGCGCCGCTGCAGGGGCCGCACGACGCCGACGCGGTGACCGCCGATCGCAAGCTGCGCCGGCTGCGGCTGCAGCTTGCCCAGCAGCACCTGGGCGAGCTGCGCCGCAACCTGCCGCCGAGCGACGCGCTGTTCCTGTCGCAGGTCGCGGCCCGCCTGCAGGAGCTCGCCCAGCTCTACGCCGAGATCGACGCGCTGCCCCTTGGGAGCGCCGGCGATGAGGCGCGCCGGCGCGAGGAGCAGGCGGCCCAGCTCCTCGTCCAGCTGTCGAGTCGGCTGACCAACAAGGTCATCGAGGTGGTGCTCGCCGGCGAGCGCTATGAGGCGCGCGCGGTGGCGATGACCGCGGTGCTGGCGCTCTCGGCCACCGCCTGCGGCATCATCGTCCTGTGGCTGGTGCAGGCGACGCTGCGGCCGCTGCGTCAGCTGTGCGACAGCGCCCGCGAGGTCGCGCGCGGCAACTACCGCGAGCGCGTCGCCGCCGACTCGCCCGACGAGGTCGGGGCGCTCGGCCGCGAGTTCAACGCGATGGCGGCGGCGCTCGCCGAGCGTGAGCAGCGCCTGCGCCGCTCCGAGCAGCTGGCCACGGTGGGCAAGATGGCGGCCCAGATCACCCACGAGGTGCGAAACCCCCTCACCTCGATCGGCCTCAACGCCGAGCTCCTTGCCGAGGAGTTTGCCGACAAGGATCGCGAGGCCCAGAAGCTCGCCCGGGCGATCGTGCGCGAGGTCGATCGCCTGACCGACATCACCGAGCAGTACCTGCGCTTCGCCCGCCTGCCCGAGCCGCGCTTCGAGCCGACCTCGGTGACCGAGCTCTTGCGCAGCCTGCTCCTGTTCCTCGACGGCGAGCTGCGGGCGCGCGGGGTGACCGTGGTGGCGCAGCTCGCGGAGGCGCTGCCGCAGGTGCCGCTCGATGACAACCAGGTCCGTCAGGCGGCGCTCAACCTGGTGCGCAACGCCGCCGAGGCGATGACCGACTGCCCGCCGGGCGAGCGGGTGCTGACGGTGCGCAGCCGGCTGCAGGGCGCCCAGGCGGCCCCGACCGGCGGCCCGCCCGGTCAG
>CAYSFU010000165.1:0-3596 GCA_964430555.1 uncultured Nitrospira sp.
AGGCCGAGGATTGTCGTGACGGACGTCATCAGGCAGGGGCGGATGCGTTTCAAGCCGGCTTCGACGACGAGGTTACGAACGTCATTGATGGACTGCGGTGGTTTCTCGCGGAAGAGGTCTTCCAGGTAGGTCAGCATCACGACACTGTCGTCATCGGAGACGCCAATCAGGGCGATGAAGCCGACCCACACGGCGACGCTCAGATTTGCGCCGAAGAAAAAGAGACCGATGAAGCCCCCGGAGGCCGAGATGGCGATGTCGAGAAACACTAAAACGACTAGCCACCACTTGCCAAAGCTGAAGTACAGTGAGAAGACCATCGACAACAACACCAGCGGTACGAGTAGCGACAGCCGTTCCATCGCGCGGCGTTGGTTCTCGAATTGCCCAGACCACGTCCAGTAGTAACCGGGTGGCACGGTTAGTGAGGCTTCGGCGTGACGGCCGGCAGCGACGAGTTCGTCACTTTGTTTGCGTTCGGATTGCAGCAGGAGTTCGGCGTCCTCGACGACGCTAATTTCGTCGCGGTCACGGGTGTTGAGCGTTACATAGCCGACGAGCAAGCCGTTTTCGCTCTTGATTTCTTGCGGCCCGACACTGAAGGTCAGCTTAGCAACTTGAGCGATCGGCACATGTGAACCGATTGAAGTTGGGACGAGGATGTGCTCCAGGTCATCGAAGCGTTCGCGCAGCTCGCGCGGGTAGCGGACTCGGATCGGGTAACGTTCGCGGCCCTCGACAGTGGTTGTCAGTCGCTCGCCGCCGATTGCGATTTCAATAACGTCTTGAATGTCGCGGATGCTCACTCCGTACCGCGCGGCGGCTTCGCGATTGATCTCATATTCGAGGTACGGCTTGCCCATCAGTCGGTCGGCGACAACGTCCACAGCGCCGGGCACCTTCTTCAGAAGCTGCTCCATTTGCAGGCCAATTCGTTCGATCTCTTTCAGGTCCGAGCCGTAGACCTTGACTCCCATCATCGCGCGGAAGCCGGTTTGCAACATGACCAGACGTGTCTGGATCGGTTGTAGCCACGTCGGCAGCACGCCGGGGATCGCGGCTTTCTGGTTCAACTCTTCGAGGATTTCGGCCTTGGTGATGCGACGCGCTTCCGGCCAGACGTAGCGCAACGCGGGACGACACCAATTGAGCCACGCTTGCTCGCTGTGCCAGCGCGGTTGCGACAGCACGCGCCACTCGTCTTCCGGCTTCAGCGTGACGATGGTCTCGATCATGCTGATGGGAGCCGGGTCGAGTGATGATTCGGCACGACCGACCTTGCCCACGACGTCTTTAACTTCCGGGACTGTGCGGATTGCGAGGTCTTGCTGCTTAATGACCTCTTCCGCGATAGTGAGTGAGGCCGACGGCAAGATCGACGGCATGTAAAGGAGCGAGCCTTCGTCCAGCGGCGGCATGAACTCGCGGCCGATACCGGGGAAGGACTGTTCGAGACGTTGCCAACCGCTCGTCTTCGTGATGTCGAATCCGGCGACTCGGCAAGTCGCCGCGATCGGAATGCCGACGGCGTCAAAGCCCAGCCACACGGTGAACCCCAACACAATCAAGCACGTTGGAATAGACAGAAACGTTCCTTTGTGGGCCAGCACCCAGCGCAGGGTCGGACGGTAGACCTTGAAGATGGCTTGCGAAACGGGATTCTCGTCCAGTGGGATGAGTCGTTCGCGCCCCATGCGGTAGATCAATGCGGCGACGAGGAAGCCGACTCCCAGCACCGTGGGCCAGCCGTTCCAGGTTGTGCCAAGATCGAGACCCCACACGAGCGCGAGCCGCAGGGCAATCATCGCGGCCCCGCCAGCCACGCCGCCGATCAACAGCGAACGGCGACGCGACCATTTCACGGGTTTGAGCAGGTAATAGCACAGCACGGGCACGACGGTGATGGCGAGGATGACGGACGCGGCGATCGCAAACGTCTTCGTGTACGCCAAGGGCCGGAACATTTTTCCTTCTGGCCCTGTCAACGCGAACACGGGAATGAACGACACGACCGTGTTGACGACCGCCGTGACGATGGCTCCGCCGACCTCTGACGAGGCGTCGTAAACAACATCGAAATACGGACGGTCGCGGTCGGTCGTAAGCCGCCGATAGATGTTCTCCGTCATGATGATGCCCATGTCGCTGACGTCGCCGATGGCAATCGCCAATCCGGCCAGAGACATGATGTTGCTGTCCACGCCCATCCAATACATCACGCCGAAGCTCATGGCCAGCGACAAGGGTAGCGTGGGTAGAATCGCGAGTGAGCTCCGCAGGTGCAGGAGAAATAGCACGACGATCAGGCCCACGACGATCGACTCTTCGATGAGGTTGTCGCGGAGCGTGGCCATCGTCTCGTAGATGATGTCCGTGCGGTCGTAATACGGAACGATCTTCACCGCCACCGCCTTGCCCGATGGTAGGGTGACCCGCAACCCCGGCTCGATCTCGGTGATCTTCTGCTTGACACGGTTGATGACGGCCAGCGGGTTTTCGCCATAGCGCATCAGCACCACGGCTCCAGTTGCCTCGCGGCCGGAGTTGTCGAGCGTGCCACGGCGAAACTCCGGGCCAAGCTGCACGGTCGCCACGTTCTTCACATAGATCGGCGTACCCGCTTCCTGTCGGATGACGATGTTCTCGATGTCCTGAACGTTGCGAATGAAGCCTTTGCCGCGGATGAAGAACTCAAAGCGATTGCTCTCGACGACTTTGGCCCCCACGTCAATGTTGCTACCGCGGACGGCCTCGTAAACGTCGGGCAAGGTGACACGGTGTGCTCGCAGCTTTTCGGGAATGACGTCGATCTGGTACTCACGCACGTAGCCGCCGAGCGTCGCGACCTCGGTCACGCCCTCGACCGATTGAAGCTGATACCGGATGTACCAGTCTTGCAGCGACCGGAGTTGGGAGAGATCGGCCCCCTCCGCTTCCAGCGTGTAGTAGAAAATCTGTCCCAGCGCCGTCGCGTCCGAACCCAGCCCCGGAACGACGCCTGGCGGGAGCCGCGACAGCGACACGTTCATCCGTTCCAGCACGCGCGATCGTGCCCAATAGTAGTCCACTTCATCCTTGAAGATGATGAACACCATCGAGAAGCCGAACCCGGAGAACGACCGAATCGTCTTCACGCCGGGCGTCCCCGACAGGGTCGTCGAAAGCGGGTACGTCACCTGATCTTCGACATCCTGCGGGGACCGGCCGGGCCAATCGGCCAGGACGATGACTTGCTTCTCGCCGATGTCGGGAATGGCGTCGATCGGGATGTTAACCACCGAGTAATAGCCGACGCCGAGC
The DNA here is from genome assembly GCA_964430555.1 of uncultured Nitrospira sp. Lineage (GTDB taxonomy): Bacteria > Nitrospirota > Nitrospiria > Nitrospirales > Nitrospiraceae > Nitrospira_D. The sequence continues at coordinate 3,301 of CAYSFU010000165.1, forward strand.
AACAACAACATCCCGAGAATCACTACGAACCGGTTGTTGAGGCACCAGCGAATGATGAGATTGACCATGATGTGGTTCGTTACGTGATCAGATTAGGGATGTATCACCCAGGCTACCTCGTAGCAAACGAGGGGCGGATGACGCTTCGCCCTCGCGGCGGCTTCGGGTTAGTGCTTATGGCCGCTGGGCGTTTCTTTCATGTTCGGCGATGGCGTCGCCCCACCGCCACTGCCCATGCCTGCGTGGCCGGAGTGCAGCGCCGTGCCGGTTTGCCCTGTGGGATACAGCAGACTCGG
>CAYSFU010000166.1:0-3560 GCA_964430555.1 uncultured Nitrospira sp.
GGCTCCAGGGTCTCGGCCCGAGCCTGAAACCAGCCTCTTTCTGCGCTCGGGTCTGGGGAAGGTCGCCGTGGAAGTGAGCGCGCGCAAGGGAACGTGGCAGGTGGGCATCGCCGATGAGCGTTCGTTTGATCCTGCCTGTGAGACCCCGTGCACGCTCCATCTCCCTGCGGGGCTGGTGAAGCTTTCGGTGCGCCGCAGCAGCGATGACGAACGCGTCTTCTTCAGCGAGCGTATCCCCTTTGATGGGCTAAGCGCCGAGATCCAGCCTGGAGCTTCTAAGGGACTCCGCTTTCTCGGTAAAGCGGCGCTGGGCCTGGGCGGAGCCGCCGCAGGGGTCGGCCTCGGCATGCTCCTCCTCCAGCTCTTGCCGTCGATTATTGATGCGGGCATCAGTCAGTCCGGCTCCAGCGGATCTTCCTCTGGGAACCACAAAGCAGACCTTATTGATTTTGGCGGTACCTATGAGGCCGTAAAGTGGTCGCTGCTCGGTGGCGGAGCGCTCATGGGCGGAGCAGGAGCTCTCGCTGCGTTCTATCCTCGGTATGAGCCGCGGCTGAAATCGGCGCCGCTGACCCCCGCTCGCCACCTGACGCTGTCCACCCGGCCGCTGCGTGGGGGAGGGATGGCCCATGCCAAGCTTGCGTTCTGACGGAATTTTCTCAACTGGCAGAAGGCCATCCAGGAAGGAATCGAGAATGCACCCCGGAGCTTGTCTTTTGCTGATGGCGCTCTGCGCGGGGCCACAAATGCTCGCTTGGAGCGGTGACGCGAGTGCGTCGGTGCAGGACCAGGAGCCGTTGCCGCCCCTGTTCCCACCGCCGCCGCCGCCACCGCCGCCACCGCCGCCGCCGCCGCTGGCCCCCTCGCTATCCCTGGAGCTGGCAGCACCGCGGCCCGAAACGCTGCCGGTCGTGCTGGAGGCGGAGGGGCTGCCGCTGCAGCTCAGCGTGCCCCACGGTAGCGAAGAGCCCCTCTGTACCACCCCCTGTACGCTGCACTTGCCTCCGGGAGGATTCACCCTCCACGCCAGCGCACCGGGACGTATCTTGACACGGGTGAGCCTTAACGTCCAGAGGCCGGGGCAGCGCGTGGTGCTGCAGTCTGCTTCCGGTGTACGACTCATCAGCGGCGTCGGCCTGGTCATCGCAGGCGGAATGCTCACTGTGGGAGGGCTGCTCCTCACCGGCTTGAATGGATTCGACCACGAAGCCGCCGCCTCCCCGCAGGAGCGGACCGGTGCTCTGGCATTCGCAGCGGGGATGACGATCGCCGGCTTCGGCTCGCTGGTGGGCGGCGGCTTTCTGCTCCGCGGTCTCGGCTGGGGCGTCAAGCGGGTGACGCCGCTACCAGAGTCAGACATGAAAGGAGAGGCGCTGTGATCCGCAGTAGCGAGCTGTCCGGGCTGGTGCTGTCCGCGATGGCCGTTGTCGCTGAAGTCCCCGCGGCTGCCATGGCGGAGGGTAGGACCAGTGGCGGGGGAGGCGGACGGCTGGACGCGGCGCGCAGCGAGGTCCACGGCACTTCCCCTTCGCGACCCACCCAGTCGTCGTCTTCGTCGCCTGCGTCCTTTTCTTCGGGGAGCAGAAGGGACCACGGCTGGAGCCATGATTCCGAAGTGCCGCCAGCGCGCGGCAGCCTAGCGACTTCGTCGGTTCAGTACCCTTGGTCCTTCCGCCGCTATCCGTACGAGGCGAAGCTGGCCGGACACCTATGGCTGGACGGGCATCCCGCGCTGTCTCGTCCGCCGGACCAGTCGGGAGCTGCGGCGAGACAGCGCGCCATCTCGCTGCAGCTCGCAGTGGAGGAGAGCTATGACTTCGCCGGGGTCCACCGGCCGACCGCCACCGTGCGCCTGGAAACCAAGTGGCTGTTCGGTCTGGAAGGCGCCTGGACCCACTTCGTGGAGCTGCGCCCAGGCGGCCAGCTCGATCACTTCGGCAGCGGGACCTTCAACCTGCTCCTGCACGCCCGCTGGAACCTTGTGACAATCTGGAGCGGCCTGGGCATGCGCGTCCTCATCGATCCCAACCGGCCCGATGGAGGCAGCGGCGCGGCTCTGGGCTGGAACGGTGCTGTGGGGCTGCGCCTGCTTCCGGTGCGCCCGCTGATCTTCAACACGCGGCTCGAATACGGCTCCCTGGGGCAAGCCACCGTGCTGCATGCGCGCGGCGAACTGGGCGCCATCTGGCACGGCCTTGAGCCCTACGCGGGATATGACTATTTCTCGATCGGCGTGGTGCAGTTTCATGGACCGCTGATCGGACTGCGCTACTGGACAGGCTGACTTGGTTCATGGTCAGCAGCGCCCCGGCCTTGGGGAGCGCGGCGACGCCGATGACAGTGCGCGCTGGGCGGTGCTCACCCATCATCTCGATGTACGCAAGGATTCTTCGATTGGTTTGGCCCAGAGCGCACTTCTGCACTGAAGTACGTCTGCAGTGACATGTGGAAGAACTATCTGACGGCGAGCCCGGTGTAGAGGTCGTAGTCGTCGAGCCGAAAAAGGGCAGCGCTCTCTCCCTCTTCTGCGACGTGGGTATGGTAAACTTCGAAGCACTGCTCCAAGACACCCCGCTGCCCGACAAACGCCTGCGTACGCGCGCCACCCTGCTGTTTCAGTCGTTGCTCCAAGGTCAAACTGCCAATAGCCTTGGCATGCTCAGCCCCGCCGACAGGACGCAGGAATCCTTTACCCGCGGCGCCTATCGGTTCTTCGACCATGAACAGGTCACGCTGCCGGCGCTGCACAGTCCGATGCAAGCTGCTCTGAAGCAGCTGGTCTGCCCGGAGCGCCGGGCCTATGTAGCCCATGATGTCTCGGTCCTCAACTACTCTGGCCATGAGCGCAAAGAAGACTTGATTCCCGTCGGCAATGACCACACCTTTGGCTATGAGCTGTTCCAGTCGCTGGTCATCCAGGGGGGACGCCCACTGGGCGCAGCCTTCACGGAACTGCACTACAGCCAGGGGTTGCCACAAGCAGCGGCCCAAGCCGGGCAAGGCCCTGCGTGTGCGCGTGGTCGTCTCGGAATTGCGTCAGCCGGGACGGGCGCCGCTGCGGTGGGTGCTGCTGACCAACCTGAAGGACTCGGCGCTGTCGGTCGTGGAGAGCTACCTGTTGAGGTGGAAAATTGAACGCCTTTTCTACTTTTCCAAGGTCGGCTTCCGTCTGGAGTGCTGGCACCAGGAAAGCCCGGCGCGGACTGCCCGACGACTCCTGCTGGTCCAGCTGGCAGCGACAGCTGTGTATCAGCTGAGCCAAGCCACCGACCCAAAGAGTGTCGAGGTTATGCGCCGCCTGGCCAAGCTGGGAGGTTGGTCAGGCCGTCCCAAGACGCCGATCGGACCGACGATGCTGATGCGCGGGGCGCTGCTGTTCCTGGCCTCCATGCAGCTGCTCCAGCTCCATCCCAAGAAGGACTTGCCGGCGATCGCCTTGTGTCCAGCCGGTTCGGGAGTTCGCTACCAGCGCCGCGAGCCTGAGCGGACGCTGCTGCACCGCATTGTTCGCGAGAACCTGGCCTCGTTCCTCACCGAGGCCGCAGAGCGCTACCCCAGCG
>CAYSFU010000167.1:0-3554 GCA_964430555.1 uncultured Nitrospira sp.
AGGCGCTCGGCGGGGGGTTGTCGGTGGGGTACAGCGTCGCCAGGATCACGGCGTTGTACATGCCGGCCGGCAAGGGGACGACCGGATAGTTGGCCGGCGCGACCTCGGTCCACTCGCCGTAGACGGTTACATCCCACCCGCCGTCGCTGCGGAGCACGCGCGTCGAGCGCACCGCGTCCACCGAGAACAAGATATTCTGCGGCGGAGACGCCAGCGTTGCCGCCGTTAAGTTAGCCGTTGCCGTCGGTGCCGAGGTATCGAGCGTGTAACCCCACCCCTGGGGTACGGTGAAGCTCCACGAGCCGCCAGTGATCACGACCTGCGTTGTCGTGGTCGCGACGGGCACTTCGGGAAACGCCGGCGAGGCCATCAGCGGACTTTGCTTGATCTGCGTCGTCCCCTTGGGAATCGAGATCCCATACAGCGCCAGCACCGAGCTATTCACATCGCCGTTGCGGTAGTCCTCGAGGAGCTGCTGATCCGTAGCTCCCGAGAGCAAGTGCGCCTGTCCAAGCGGCGTCATGAGCTTACTGGCCTGGTAGCTGATGGCCAGAAGCGGCGACATGTAGCGCTTGCCGTTCTGGGTCGAGATCCCCGGATCGGGCTGCTGCTGAACCACGATGACCTGCGGCTGCGCCGCCGGCGCCGTCGGCACCGTCGCCGGAACGGGCGCAGGCGCGGCCGGCGGAATGACAATACGATCTGCTTTGAAAAGAGACATGATGCGGACTCCTATTCCGGTTTCAATTACGGTCGATTCCTCATGACTTGATAGAAGCGACGGATCGCGTACTCCTCCTCGGGAGTGAGCTCGTCATGCGGTCCGTTGGCGAGCAGTCCCCCGAGCATCCCCATGAGACCCCCGCCGTAGGCGCCGGGATAGCCGTAGCCGTACCCGTAGCCATAGGGGGAGGGCATCGGCGGGTAGTAGCCGCCGTAGCCGTAGGGGTCGTAGGGATAGCCGCCCGCGTAGGGGTCGGGGTAGCCGTAGCCGCCCCCAGGATAGCCCGGCGGCGGGGCATTATATCCGCCCCCAGGATACCCACCCCCGGGATACCCGGGCTGCCCCGGCGGCGGGACGGAATACCCCGGCGCGGGCTGGTAGCCCGGCGCGGGCTGATAACCCGGCGCCGGACGAACCCCCGGCGGCGATGTGGCGACGTTTACCGGGGTCGCGATGCGGACAGGCACGCCTCCCCGCGGTGGTGCAATGATCGGCATGGCTGACCCCTTACCCGTCGTTGGCGACGTAGACCCAGGTCCCGTCCTGATTGGCGATGCGGCCGGTGAACGGGACCGGCTGATAGCGCGGCGCCACGTAGCCTCCGCCATAGGTTCCCGGCGGGCCGACCAGCGGCGGACGCGGAGCGGGATAGGCCGGCGGCAGCGGCTGCGGCATGGGCTGCGGCATCAAGTAGCCCGGAGGCATGGCGGGCATTCCCATCGGCATCGCCATCGGCCCGGCCAAGCCGCGGGACATCGCCAGCATGCCGAGCTGGCTCTCGAGCTGCATCTCCGAGGGCCGGATCAGGTCCATGAGCCACCCGGTGAACAGATCAATGCCTTCGATCGCGGCAGTGTCCAGCTTCACATCTTGGAAGCCCGACACCATCTGCTTGCTGAGCGCTTGAAACGCGATCTGGCTCGTCGCGTTGGCAAGGTCTCCCTCAACGACGGGAGAGCCCTTGTAGTAAGAGAAGAGCCCCCAGCCGAAGCGCGCGATCTTGCGGATCGTGTTCTTCTTGCGCTCGGTCTCTCGGTTGAGCCGCTCGGTGTACTCGGCGGCGAGTTGGTGCAGTGTGGTCATGCTACTTTCCTTTCTCTTCAGGGCGCGATTCCTTTTTGTCGCCCTTGGGTTTGTCGTTACTTCGTGCCCACTCGGGCAAGTTGTCTCCCCAGGCAGTCTCGAGGGTGTCGGCGACCTTGCCCATGCCGTAGGCACTGAGCGCGATTCTTCCGACGGTGTGTAGCCCCCCGAATAGGTCGTTGTACCAGTCGTTCGCCAGCATTCGCCGATGCTGGCGCGGAACATGGGAATCAAGGACGATGATCCACCCGCGGCCTGTCTCGGGGTCGACGACGACGGGCCAGACGTGGCGCGTGCGCGAGCTCAGGTTCTTATCGAACACATGAAACTCGAGGTACTGCACAAGCCCCCAGTACAGAAACGCGGCCAGAGCGTGCGCCGTCGCTTCAAAGCAGTTGAAGCTTGCCGGCCAGATGCGCGCCCGCTGGATGGGAACGCAGGCATTCACGCCTTGCCGTGCCGACCCGTCGTCGGGCTCAAAGGGTCGCGACCGGATGTAATCCACGACGCCGCGAAAACTCCCGAGCTGCACGAACCCATCTCCCTCGTCCCTTGCGATCTGCTGCGCGAAGCTCACAAGGCCCAGCAGACACGCTTCGCTCTGCTGCGGATTGCCGTGAAGTACAATCGGCATAGCTCCCCCCTGGCGCGGCTCAAGTGGCCATGCGCGTAAAGACATCCTCGACGAGGCGCTCAAAGTCCCCTTGCGCCTCGTTGGCGACGGTCGGATCGACCATCTGCCGGCGGCGCATCTCGGTGAAGATCTCGCCGCTGAGGTCATACAGGTTCTGCCGGTTCTCGAGCACGCCCTGCGCGATGGGGCGGATGTCCGCGGTCGGCGGCATCCATCCGTCGTCATTGGCGGCGCGGGCGCAGTTAGCCGGCTTGGTGCCAGACTTGGCCGGCGCGCCGTCTTTCGCGGCGGGGGCTGGAGGCTTGCCCGCGTCCTTGCTATCGGTTCCGCCAGGCAAGGCCGGGGGCTTTGCCGGGGGCGCGTGCGGGTCGAGCTCGACATGCACGCCGAACTTTTGCCCGAGCGGCTTGATTACGTTGGCGTAGGACTCGGGGCCAAGCCGGCCGAACATCCCCGCGACGATGAGCCGCACGCCTTCCCGGGGAAGGAACTTGAGCAGTGCCCAGCCGATGGCAAAGATGACCATTGAGGCGGCCCACGGCGACTGGAACTTGGCCTTGCTTGCCCGGATCGCGATGTCCGCCAGGGTCCCGCCCACCGCGGCGGCGAGCGCCAGCGGGATGAGTCCCCCGGCAATATCGTTGGCGGCTTGCACCGCCTCCTTACTTTTGTTGCCAAATGTGGTCCAAACGTCAGACATGATATTCCCCCTTTAGGTTGGTGGTTTCGACTCAACTTCACCCAGGAAGCCTTTGAGCATTGGCCAAAGTTGCATCACTTCTTTAATATCTTGCGTGATGCTCTGTTTGCTAACTTGGTTTGATTCAATAATTCGATTTTTCAACGCTTCGATCAATAGATCTTGAGACTCTTTTGCAGTCGTCGAAGAATGAGTGCGAGAGTCATCAAGCGCCTTGACCAAAGATTTTCCCATATCAGCAAAGGGCGCAGCAGCGCTAGAGAAAGCAGAGGCGGCATGACCGCTGACCTTGTCCATCGCTTGAAGCGAGTGCTGAGAGATCGCCGCAAGGGCTTTCTCATAACTATCTTGAAATTTCTGAGCGGTCTCGAGAAACTGCCCCAGATGTTCATGTCTATCCTGCATAGAATCAA
>CAYSFU010000168.1:0-3479 GCA_964430555.1 uncultured Nitrospira sp.
CCCCGGGCCTCATTGCTGCCGTGGGATTTGACCCAATGAAGGTGACCCAAGTCGTCGACTACTACCACGCCACCCAACGACTGAACGAGATCGCAGCTGAACTCAAAGGCTGGAGCGCATCCGACCGCAAGAAGTGGGTCGACCGAATGACAGACCTGCTATGGAAGGACCGCGTGGAAGAAGTGGTGGAGCAACGATCTGAGCTATTCAAGGGCAGAGGGTCATTTCTGTTGCGTGTCAAGCCCCAGCCTTCAATCGTAGGTTCCATCGAGGTTTGCTCCTGTAGAGGGTTAGAGTCCCGTGGCCAGACCGTCTGTTTGAAGGCAAGGCAAATGCGTAGCAGACCACCGTCTGTTACCCGAATTGCGCCGGTCTGGTATTCGAGAATCTCACCCCGGGCGAGCGTCCGTTTGCGAGAATGGACGATGGGCCGCAGCGAGAGCCGATTATTACAGGAGAGAGGAAGTCAGCCGGTGGCTTGGCGGGCTCGCCTTCCCAAGGTAGCCTCAAGCTGACGAGGGATCGGCATCAGGGCTCGTCTTGAGGACAGGTCCTGAATCAGAGCGAGTTGACCCTGGATCACCTGGTCGTGGCGCTTTTTTTGCTCCTCGACGAACGGGATAGCAGCTTTGAGACGACGCTCCCGAAGTCGAACTTTGTCCTCGGTGAGGGGAGTCTCAGTGTAACGGAAGGTCTCCCCCCGAGTGAGCATGCACCAGATGGCCTTCAGCAACTTACGGGCGCAGGCGGTGGCGGCGACACCTTTGCCTTTTTTCTTACGCTCCAGGCGTTTGCAGAGGTTGCGATAGGGCCCTTCCCTCTTGCACAAACTCTGAACCGCCTCGGTCAAGGCCCAGCGCAGCTTCTTGGAGCCAGCCTTGGTAATGCCGCCGTTGCGTGACTTGCCTGCCGAAGAGCGTTGACGAGGAACCAGACCGGCATAATTGGCCAGGCTGTCCGCCGTGGGAAAGCGGTCGATGCGCCCAATCACGGCCATGATAATGAAGGCGGTCAGCACATTGATGCCCCGAATCGTCAGCAGCAGCGCCACCTCGGGCCAACGAGCGGCTCGGGTCTCGATAACCGGTTCGAGTCGCTTCAGTCGCTGCTCGATTTGCTCAAGCTGCTCCAATTGATGGGTCAGCACTTCTCGAGATGCCCAGGACAGCCGGTGCTTGAGTTTCAGGATAAATCGTTGAGCACAGGCGCTCTGAATGTCGGAGCCATCCCATACGATACCATGCTCGGCCATTTGAGCCCTTACCCGATTCTTGATGCGAATCTGATCCTGGACCAGATTGCATCGGAGGCTCAGGAGCTCCCGGTCCTGGAGAGTTTCCCTATCCGGCGTCCAGACCGTGGGCAACAGTCCCAAAGAAAGCAAGAGGGCCAGGCAAAAGGAGTCATTGCGATCATTCTTGGCATTCTTGCTAAAGAACTGCAGCTTCGCAGGGTTGGCCACCGACACCTCAGCCACGAGCGGAGCCAGTCGACGGACATAATAATTGCTGCTGCGTGTTGCCTCCAGGGCCACCTTGTCGTCCTTTCCCAAGGTGGCCAGAAAGGCTCCCAGGTCCTTTTCCCCCGTGGAGATTTCGTATTGCTTACAGGAGTTATCCGAGATGGACAACTCCGTCACGTAGATTCGATCTCGATGAATATCGAGCCCGATGGTTCTGTGGATAGTCATGGAGGTCCCTTCCTGAAGATTTCCTGACATCATCGGCAATCATTTCTTCGAGCGCTTTGCCCTCGCAGCAAAACTCCGGCCAGATGCAGCCTTATGCGATGTCTGGGCCGATTCAAAAAATACGGTTTAAAAACCCATTGCTGGTGCGGCCTCGAGGAGTTCATCCGGCCAGGAAAGATTGGGGCACCATGGTAAAAAGCCCGCCTGTTCGGCAAGAAAATCTTTGCCGATAGCGTAGATCGAGTTGCCCGGCTAATAGCTCCTATTCATTTCTGAGCGAACGCCGGGTTTTTCTTTGGTAAGAGCCCCTGCCTGCTTTGGGAGCCGGGGGCCCTTGCAAACTCAAGCAGCCCGTGCCCATCGCGTGGGCACAGTTACCTCCCCGCTTGCTCCCTGCTTCGGTCGCCGTCACCCTCGCCCCGTTTATGAAGTCTGAGACCTGATCGCTGTCCAGGCCGAAGAGCGCAGCGTGCCTGGATTGCGATCAGGTCTCAGACTACACTCAGCGGGCAGGGTGCGGGGCCGAAGGTGGGTCCAGTTGGTCGGCTTTCTTGAGACGTTTCTTTCGGTCCAGGCTCTTCAACTTCCGGGCGTGGCGCTCATCACTTCCTCTATAAGGGGTTTTGCGCGTCCAGACGTGCCAGATTGCGACCAGGATCTTCCTGGCGCAGGCCGTCATGGCCACAGCTTTGGGGCGGCGTTCCGAGAGCTGCTCTTTGAATTGCTTCAAGGTCTCATCCACCCGGCTGGCGCTCATCGCAGCCAGTCCCATAGCCCATCTCAGTGCTCGACGGCCCGTCTTGGTGATACCGCCACTCCGACGAATCTGGCCCGAGGAGTGAACTCTGGGAACAAGTCCCGCATAGGCACAGAGCTTGCCGGGAGATGAGAAGCGCTTGATGTCGCCAACCTGAGCTACCACGCAGGCAGCCACCAAGGGGCCAACGCCCGGAATGGACATCAGCAGTCTGGCTTCTTGGGAATTCTTGCACCACTCCCGAAAAACGCTGTCTAATCGGGCACTCTCAGCTTCAAAGGCCTCCCCCAGACGGAAGAGTGCACCACAATACTCCTGCATGGAGCTGTCTTTGGGCAAAGTCTCCTGCAGTTCTTGCTGAGAAAGCCGGTTGGCATCAGGCAGCAGTTCTTGACGCGTGAGGGCACGCAATCGGTTGGTCGCCCCGACCCGAAATCGAGCCAACTTTACCCGCAGCTCGATCAGATTTCGCAGGGAGCGAATCTCAGGAGGTGGGACCCACACGGGCCGAACGAAATCCGAAGCCAGGAGACGAGCCAGCGCCTCGGCCGAGGTTCTATCCGTCGATGCCGCTGCTGAGGCAGCACCTCGAGTTTGGGCCGGATCAGAAACGATCAACCGACCCACGTGGTCTTTGAGTTCGTCGGCCAACCGAAAACTGTTGGTCGAGGCCTCCATCACCAAATGAACCGAGGAGTCAAGTCGCTGCTTGAAAGTGTCCAGGCCATCGGGTATTGCAACGCGATATTCCAGATTTTTACCTTCCCGCAGTTCTACGACATAGGCATAGGACTTATGTGCGTCAAAACCGATAAATCGGGTCACCATAACCTCCGGGATGATACGCCGAGGGTGCGATATCCATTTCTCGCGCTCCAGGGCGCAGACTGGTCAGTTCAGCGCAGAGCGGCCAGGTTTTTTAACGAGCCTACAGCTGATAGCTCAAGTTTACTGGGGCCACTCCCACTCAACGCCGGTCGCAGTGAGTCAAGACAATGAGTTCAACCAAGGACACGGCCACGAAGGCCATTG
>CAYSFU010000169.1:0-3366 GCA_964430555.1 uncultured Nitrospira sp.
AATGCGCCGGAACGTGAATCGGATGGATTTGTTGTCCCTAAAATCATAGAGGAGCGTTAACCGTCGACGACTGTCTTCTCCCTGGCCATTTCGGATAAGACCTGACAATCGACGGAAGACGAGGCAATGCATGTTTCGACAAATGTTACGTTCAAAGATTCATCGTGCGACGGTGACCGGCGCTCATCTTGAATATGAAGGCAGTTTGACGATCGACCAAGACTTGATGGAAGCGGCAGGCATTCTTCCCTATGAAGCCATTGTGTGCTCGAATTTAAATAACGGGGAGCGATTCATGACCTACGCCATCAACGGCGCGCGGGGGAGGGGCGAAATCATTTTGAATGGTCCCACCGCCAGGAAGGCGGCGGTGGGGGACCAGATCATTATCTTTTGTTATGAATATTATGGTGAAGAAGAAATCAAGAAGCACGTACCCAAGATCGTGCGTGTGAATGAAAAAAATCGAATTGTGACGGTTAGCTGACGGTCCAGCCTCGGAAGGGGAGGGCGGGTGTCGGTTCGCTGTAGGCGCATCTATCGGCAATGAGCATGTCATGTCTCTCCATAAACTAGGTCTCATCGAACTTCAGAAGAAATTCACGGCAGGGGAAGTGACCGCGACAGAGATCGTACGCGCGTATTTCCTCCGAATCAGTCAGGTGGAGCCGAAAGTGAAGGCGTTCGTCACTCAGGCCAAAGACGCGGCCTTTCAACAGGCGGAGGAGTTAGATCGCAAGCTCAAAGTGTGGAGAAAAGCTCGTCCGCTGACCGGCATGCCGCTTGCCGTCAAGGATAACATTTGTACGGATGGTGTCCCTACAACCTGCAGTTCTCGCATGTTGCAGCATTTTGTTCCACCCTACGATGCAACGGTCGTCTCGCGCTTGCGCTCGCAGGAATACATCTTGGTGGGAAAGACGAATTTGGACGAATTCGCGATGGGGTCGTCGACAGAGAACTCCGCATTCGGTCCCAGCCGAAATCCTTGGAACCTTCACTGTGTGCCGGGTGGATCGAGTGGAGGATCGGCCGCGGCGGTGGCTGCGGAAGAGTGTGCGGCGGCACTTGGGTCTGATACCGGGGGATCGATCAGGCAGCCGGCCGCCTTCTGTGGCGTGGTCGGGGTGAAACCAACGTATGGCCGCGTGTCACGGTACGGTCTCGTGGCGTTTGCTTCGTCGCTTGATCAGATCGGGCCGATCGCACGCAATGTGCCTGATGCGGCGTTTCTCCTGCAAGTCATTGCCGGCCACGATCCGATGGATTCCACATCGGTTGATCGCCCTGTGCCGGACTACGTGAAAGCGTTGCAGAAGCGCGATCTCAAACGGGTGAGAGTCGGTGTGCCGGTTGAATTTTTCACCGAAGGACTTGATCCAGAAGTCGAGCAGGCTGTTCGATCCGCCATCAAGGAGTTGAAGCATCTTGGGGCGGAGGTCAAAGACATTCGTCTACCAAGAACCGATGCCGCCGTGGCGGTCTACTATGTGCTTGCGACTGCGGAGGCTAGCTCAAATCTCGCCCGATTCGACGGGGTGAAATTTGGGTTTCGCGCCAAAGAAACGAAAGACTTGCTCGAGCTGTATATGAAAACGAGACAGGAGGGGTTTGGGCCGGAAGTCAAACGTCGCATTATGCTCGGCACCTATGTGCTCAGTGCCGGGTATTATGACGCCTATTACGGGAAGGCGCAGGCTGTGCGCACGCTCGTGTGCCAGGATTTTGATGCCGCATTCAAAGAGGTGGACGTGATTGTCACTCCGGCGACGCCGACCCCAGCGTTCAAGCTTGGCGAGAAAAGCGAAGACCCTTTGCAGATGTATCTGTCTGATATTTTTACTATCTCGGTGAATCTGGCCGGGCTGCCGGCGATCGCGCTGCCCTGTGGGTTCAGCAAGGGGGGGCTTCCGATCGGGCTCCAACTTATCGGGCGGGCTTTTGAGGAAGACACGATACTCCGCGCCGCACATGCCTATGAGCAGTCCACCGCATGGCATCGCCAGAAACCGAGCATACGATAAGACGAAGGCAATATACGAAGAAACAGAATCGTGCGTGATATGGAAGCGGTGACTGATCGGGAGGAGGAGCACCTATGACGATCGTTGAAATTGCGGCACTCCTTGTCGCCGTGGCGTTTGCAGTGCTGGTTGGATGTCTGGTGCCTGTCCTGTTGCAGGTCCGCAGAACGGTGATGGAGTCTGAGCAGCTGCTATCCAAGATGAATGTGGAGGTGCCGGCGCTCGTGGCTGAATTGCGAGCGATGAGCCAGAATTTAAACGATGTGACGAGTCAGGCACGCGAGGGTGTCGAGCATGCGTCGATCTTACTGCACGCCGTGGGCGAGGTCGGTGAATCGGTGCGGCAAGTCCACCATGTTGTGCGTGGCTCAAGCGGAACGCTGCTGGGCAATGTAGCGAGTATGGTGGCCGGATTCAAGGCCGCGACGCACGTCTTACGGGAACGCATGAAACATGAAGGAGGGACACACAATGGCGGATGAACAAGGATCGTCGACAGCGGTGTTTTTAGCGTTTCTCAGCGGTGCGGCTATGGGGGCGGTGATGGGGTTGTTACTGGCGCCGCAAGCAGGCAGCGAGTCGCGTGACCGACTGCGAGGGTATGCGCGTCGTGCGGAAACCGATCTACGGGATCTCGCGGGGCGAGCCGGCGAGGCGTTTGAAGACGTTGTTGGTCAAGGGAAGGAGTTCGTCGAGTCGAACCGGTCAGCGCTCCGAGAGGCGTTCGATGCCGGCCGCGACGCGATAAAGCGTGAGCGAGGGCGCGTCCAAGACGAGAGGGCGGAGCGAGGATGACTTTTGAGACGGTGATTGGAGTCGAGGTCCATGCGCAATTGCGGACCAACTCCAAAATGTTCTGCGGATGCGGCACGATGTTCGGTCTCTCTGCGAATAGCCAGACCTGCCCGGTCTGTCTCGGACTGCCAGGGAGCTTGCCAGTCATCAACCGGGCGGCGGTCGAAATGGCGGTTCGAGCCGGATTAGCGTTGAACTGTATGATCACGGCGAACAATCGATTCGCGAGGAAAAACTATTTTTATCCTGATTTGCCCAAGGGGTACCAGATTTCCCAATATGAGGATCCGATTTGCCAGCATGGATGGCTTGAGGTTGCCGTCGGGACGGTCACAAAACGAGTTCGGATTCGGCGAGCGCATCTTGAGGAGGACGCAGGGAAGAATATACATGAAACCGGGACAGCGGGGAGCCGTGTGGACTTGAATCGTGCCGGCACGCCGCTGTTGGAAATCGTGACAGAGCCGGATATGCGCTCAGCCGATGAGGTGGTGGCCTATCTGAAGGGATTACGCGATGTGCTCATGTACCTTGATGTGTGCGACGG
>CAYSFU010000170.1:0-3340 GCA_964430555.1 uncultured Nitrospira sp.
GGCCTCCAACCACGCACCGTACAACCCAAGCAGGACTCCGTTGCAGGGCATCGGCCGAGTACATTCTCCGGTGAGAGGAGAAAAGTGTTTCTCTGCAACCTGAGACGGTAAGAACACACGGCCATGTGCGGCCGAACAGACGTCGCAGACCTGATCGTCATCAGGCGCAACATATATATACATGCGAGTGCCGGAACGATCGAAGATATCCACCGCCAGAATGCGCCCGGATAGGATTTGCAGTTGGTAGTACTGCCAGAGGACAAGCAGGCCAAGAATGGCCACTGCATAAATAGTCACGTCATGAACGTCAAACCCCTCAAGCATCAGTACGCTCCCACTGTGTGGTTTGAGATCGGCCCCAATCAGAATTGGCCGATGTGGAGTTCCCTCAAAATCGCTTGCTTCCTCTACACATACAAGACTGTATCGGTTACTTCTCCGACGCACTTGATCCGTTTCCACTCCCCTCAGTCAACCTGAGAAGCAATGGCATGGAACATGCTTAATCGCTCAGTGAACGCGGATATACACGAGCAAAAGAAAGAGACCGATATGGTGGCTTCTTGGACACGTGGGATGGTTGTTTGGGGGCTCTCACTGTTGTTCGTCGTTCCAGTCTATGCCCAGAGTCAGCAGGACGCCGCAACAGTCCTAAATAGGATGTCTCCTGACGTACTTGCCAAAATCCAATCACTGGCGCACATCCTTCAACAGGCACTCTCCGAGGGGAAACTGACAGAGAAGGAGATCTTACAAGGTATGATGTCCGGGCAACTGCACGAGAAGCTCCTACTGCTGAACCCAGAAGCCGGTCAGCTCCTTCATGACATCAGTGACGCGTCGAAGCAGAGAAAGGGGCCAGGGGAAGAAAGCCTCATGCCGCTACTCGAAGGGTTGGGTCTATTGTCAGAATAGAACCTAAGCATGGGGGTAGCCTCAGAGACATGCCTACATCCAGTGTGATAGAAGAGACCCATCTAGCAAACGACCCCAAACCGTACCATCGAAATTGGAAACTGTGGGATGGACAGCCCTGCTCCGATGAGCCGTACAGAAAAGTTAGCCCTCATCACCCCGTGGATCAATCCGGAGGAGCGGATCACCGTGCAGTTTGACGACCAGAACGATATCAATACCATCGTGACCGGCTGCACAGAACAGTTAGTCGATCTGGAATTGGAAACGCCCGTGCCTCATATGCGGCAGAAACTGTCCATTCCACTCAGCCAGGTCGACGTCTCGGAAGATCCCACTCACTACACGCGTGACCCTGACAAGCCATTACAGTTCAAACGGCTGCTCTTGATCATCAAGGGCAACCGGCCGGCCATTGTGTACTGAGAGTAAACTGGAGAACCTTGTCAAATCCTACTGGATATTGTGAGGCTCAGAGCTTTTCGCTACCCGAAGGTTGTGCCTACTGCAAGGCAGCGAGATACTCTCCTAAGGTCACGTCCAGTCTCTGGTGCATGAAACTCAAAAATGGCGTCAAGTCTTCCTTCATCGACGCATGTTCAAGTGTATCAAGGTAGGCTTTTCTGTCTTCTGGTCGCACCGCAACCGGTGGATACCCGCCACGCAAGAGCAGGACATTCATCACAAGCCTGGCCGTACGTCCGTTGCCATCCGCAAACGGGTGAATAGCCACAAGCCGGTAATGTGCCTCAAAGCTGGTCACCGGTTCAGATGTCGCCTGAGAAATCCATTCGCCATAGGCCCGCATCAACTCAGGAATTTTCACTGCATTCGGAAAAACAACCGGGGAACCAGCGATACGACGGGGAAGGGCACTGTACACCCCACCAATCTCAGGCTGACTGCGAGACACAAGACGCCGATGTAACTCACACACAGTGTTTTCAATAATCGGTGTCGCCTTGGCTGCCAGTTCGCGCATCCATAAGACCGCTTCGTAGTGATCGATTGCTTCGAGATGATCACGCAAAGGTTTTCCTCCAACAGTAATCCCATGCTCGATCAGCTCCGCCGTTTCCCGCAAGGTCAGCGTGTTGCCTTCAATGGCGTTGGACGTATAGGTCAAGTCCACATCATAGGATTTCTGTAATGCCAGCAAAGCTGCGCGTGACAGAGGACGTAACGCATCGAGTTGCTTCTTCTTTATGGCGATAGCGGTGAGGAGCTCATTCATAACGTGCTATTCATAGCATGTCACGCCTAATTGCACAAAACCAAACATGCGCACATATGGAGATGTAGACAACAACGCCGGTTATGAAACAGCGGACAGGCAGATGACTCTGTGGAACTCCCAGGATAGCCGGTCGAGTCGGTCGCTCAACGCCTCAAATTTTGTAAAAACAGTCCATCTTGTTCAGCGAACTCGATGGCTTGGATAATCTCGATCGTTTATTATAGGTGCGTTCCAAGAAGCAGTACAATTCAAACAGCTGCTGCCGATCGTCAAAAGCAAACGCCCGGACATTGTGCATTGAAACAGCCACACAATTCTCCAATCATCACCAACCTATTAAGACTATCCAATCAGATACCTGACACTATGCATCCATATAAAGGTATCCGACCTCTTATATCCCGCACAAAGTAACGGTCATCAGCCCTCAAGCTTCTGAAGCTCAGTCAGGGTTTTTTCAATGTGAGCACGCGCTTGGTCGGGATTCCAACTTGAGACAATGCTCCCAGGCATCGACACTTCAATTCCGTCGTTGCTCTTGTGAAAACGAGCCCAACCCAACTCACGAAGCAGGACGTTCACGCTCTCCACACGGGCTCGACTGAAATATGACACGATGTCAGCACTGATATGCGCTTCGTTCAGTTTAAACAGAGTATCCTCAGATACACGGGCAAGCGTTCTGATCACGAATACACCACTTCGGATTGAACGAAATTCTATCTTACCTGAACGGGTCACGCACGCATCCAGCTCTAGTAACGATGTAGGACGCAGAACGGTTAAGGACAGGGTTGTCGGATTTGTATACGTCGCCTGAACTCTGACCGGCAACCCCCTCCAGCAACCATTGAGCAAACGGTTGCTCCAAATCCCCCAGCTCATACGTGGAGTGTTCAAACTGCTAGCCAGATACCCAATAACCCGCGTGTGGTGACGAATCGACCAGACGATGATTCCAGCAATGACTGCAGCGAACAGCCCAAAAATGATCATTGCTTGGTCGGTCGTGACAAATGCCATGTCACAGAATTTCAATCGAGGCTAACGATTATTAACGATCTGATCTTGTATAGAGTCCCTGTCGTCGTGCGCTGCTTCTCTTAAACTCTAAACAATTTATTGAACATTGAGCTGCTGCCGGTTTAATTGACACCCTCTTACGCTCCTGTAGCCTGTCGTTCG
>CAYSFU010000171.1:0-3339 GCA_964430555.1 uncultured Nitrospira sp.
AATCACCTCGAACTGCTCGGCCAGCGGACGGTGCCCGGCGAGCTCGCGGCCGGCTCCGGCCGACGAAGAGTCGCGCGCGGGTCCGCCGCCGCAAGCGGGCACGCCGGCGGCGGCCTATGCGGCGGCCAAGGACACCCCGGACCTCCTGGCCAAGTACCAGTTCGACTCGTTCGTCGTCGGCCCGTCAAACCAGCTCGCCGCGGCGGCCAGCCGCGCCGTCGCCGACAACCCGGCCAGCAAGTATAATCCCCTGTTCATCTACGGCGGCGTGGGCCTGGGCAAGACCCACCTCCTGCACGCGATCGGCCAGCAGATCCAGGCCCAGCACCCGAGCTGGCGCATCCTGTACCTGAAGACCGAGACGTTCATGAACGAGTTCATCTACCAGGTGCGCAACAACCGCATCGAAGAGTTCCGCAACAAGTACCGCGACCACACCGACGTCCTCTTGATGGACGACATCCAGTACCTGGGCGGCAAGGAGCGCACCCAGGAGGAGTTCTTCCACACCTTCAACGCGCTCTTCGAGTCGCACCGCCAGATCGTCGTCACCGCCGACAAGTACCCGCACGAGATCCCCGACCTGGAGGAGCGCATCCGCTCGCGCTTCCAGTGGGGCCTCATCGCCGACATCCAGCCGCCCGAGCTGGAGACCCGCATCGCCATCCTCGCCAAGAAGGCCGAGTACGACAAGATCGACCTCCCCGACGAGGTCGCCCATTACCTGGCCGCCCACATCAAGTCCAACGTCCGCGAGCTCGAGGGCCTGCTCATCCGGGTGGCGGCGTTCGCGTCGCTGCAGCAGCGGCTCATCACCATCGAGTTCGTGCAGGAGACGCTGAAGAACTTCCTCAGCCAGTCCTCAGCCCACCTGACCGTCGAGGCGGTGCTTAAAGAGGTCGCCAACTACTTCAACGTGAAGATCGCCGACCTCAAGGGCTCAAGCCGCCTGGCCTCGGTCACCCGGCCGCGGCAGATCGCCATGTACCTGTCGCGCAAGCTGTGCAAGGCGAGCTTCCCCGAGCTCGGCCAGAAGTTCGGCGGCAAGGACCACACGACCGTGATGTCGGCCTGCCGGCGCGTCGAGGGGCTGCTCACCGAAGACCCAAAGACGCGCAGCATGGTGCTTGAGATCGAGCGCCACCTCACCGAGTAAGCCGCCCGCTTTGGCGGCCTCGGCATTTGCCTGCGCGCTCCCCTCAGAATTAAGGCCGCAAAAATGACTTCCCCGTTGCCTGAACGTAGGCCTTTCGAGTATGACTACGCCCAACGTGAGGCTGTGGATAAGTCTGTGGGTAAGTATCTGACTTGGGCAGTGGATATCCTGGGCATAACTACCAGCTGTGGATGAAGCCCCCCTTTTTCCACACCCGCCCACATGGCCATCCACAGCGCCAACACGCGACAAATGCCTGATTTGCAAGGACTTAGGGCACTTATCCAGAAGATCACAGGCTCTACGGATCCGACTAAAGATCTTAAGATCTTATAGAGATCCTAGAAGATCCAAGGCCCAGCCCAGCAGCCAGATCCAGGAATGCCGCAAACCTTATGACCTCACGTTGGCCGCGTACCCTCATCATCTGTTGGAGACACCGCGATGGATTTTAAGATCGAGAAGGCTGCTTTTCTCCAAGGCCTCTACTTCGCGCAGGGCATCGCCGACCGCAAGGCCACCATGCCGATCCTGGCCAACGTCCTTCTGCGGACCGACGGCCCCGACAAGATCCTGGTCGCCGCCACCGACCTCAATCTGACCGTCACCACGGAGCTGTCGTGCGATGTCGCCGGCGAGGGCGGTCTCACCGTCGCCGCCAAGCACCTGCACGACATCGTCAAGTCGCTGCCCGGCGATCGGGTGGCGATCCGCCGCGCCGACAACAACTACGCCGAGATCAGCGCCGGCAAGGTCAACTACAAGGTCATCGGCCTGCCCGACCGCGACTTCCCCAAGCTGCCGAGCTACCGCGACCTGAAGTTCTACAAGGTCGATGCGCCGGTGCTGCGCGATCTCATCGCCAAGACGTTTTTTTCGATCTCCAACGACGAGACGCGCAGCCACTTGAACGGCGTCCTGTTCGAGTGCGAGGGCAGCGGCGACAAGGCGACCGCGCGCATGGTCTCGACCGACGGCCACCGCCTGTCCAAGTGCGAGCGGTCGCTGCCCGGGGCGCCGACCCTGATGCCCGGCCTGGTCATCCCGCGGCGGGGCCTGATGGAGCTGCGGCGGGCCCTGGAAGGCGCCGGCGGGCACGTCGAGTTCGCCACCAGCGCCGGCTACCTGTTCCTGCGCAGCGGCGCCACCGTGCTCACCGTGCGCATCACCGACGCGCAGTTCCCGCCGTATGACCAGGTCATCCCGCGCGAGCACCAGCGCGAGGTGGTGATCAGCCACAACCAGCTCCTCGACTCGCTCAAGCGCATCTCGCTCGTCGCCTCGGAGAAGACCTGGGGCGTGCGGCTGAGCGTCAGCCGCGGCACCCTGCGCATCGAGTCGGACAACCCCGACCTCGGGCAGGGCCGCGAGGAGCTCGACGTGCGCTACGACGGCCCCGACTGCACCATCGGCTTCAACGCCAAGTATCTCATCGAGCTGCTCAGCGAGATCGACACCCCCGAGGTCCAGCTGGAGCTCAACGGCGAGCTCGATCCGGGCCTCCTGCGGCCCCTGGATGACAAGCAGGGCGTGGGCAACCAGTACCTGGGCGTCATCATGCCCATGCGCCTTTAGCGCGGCCTGCAGCGGCCCGGAGCAAGCCCCGGTGATCTATCACGCCCTGCGGGCCAGCCAGTTCCGCAACCTCGAGCAGGTCAGCTTCGAACCCCACCCGCGCTTCAACGTCCTGCACGGCGACAACGGGCAGGGCAAGACGAACATCCTGGAGGCCATCTACCTTTTGGCCACCCTGCGCTCGTTCCGCACCGCCCGCACCGAGGAGCTGATCGGCTTCTCCCACCCGAGCGCCGAGCTGCGCGCCCGGGTCGAGCACCGCCAGGTGACCCGCCAGCTCGGGGTGCAGCTGCTCACCCGGCCGACCCGCAAGCTGGCCCTGGTCGATGGCAAGGCGGCGCGCACCAGCGAGTACTTCGGCGGCGTCAACGTCGTCCTGTTCGCCCCCGAGGACCTGCGGCTGCCCAAGGGTCCGCCGGTGGGGCGGCGGCGGTTCCTCGATCGGGCGATCTGGAACACCTACCCGGCCTACCTCGACGAGGTGCGCACCTACGAGCGGGTGCTGCGCAGCCGCAACGCCCTGCTGCGCTCCGGGCCGGGCGCCGGCGCGCGGGAAGCGGCGACCGCGATCTCCACGGCGGCAGCCGGGGTCTCCACGACGACGGCGG
>CAYSFU010000172.1:0-3280 GCA_964430555.1 uncultured Nitrospira sp.
CCGGCCGGCACGCCGCGCCCAGGCACAAGAGCGCCAGCGCCGCCCCACAGAGCCCCGCGCCAGCCCGGCACCCAGCCCGGCGGCGGTCAGCGACACCTCCCAAGGAGGCGCCCGGACCACGGCCGACGTCCTCCGAACAGGTCGACATGCAAGTGAGCTCCAGACGGAGGTCCGCCTTCATCTTACCCCCGTCGAGGCCCCTTACTCAAGAGCGATGCGCTGCCGCCCGCTCGGTAACCGGGCGCAAGCAGGACTTTATCTGGGGACATATTTGTGGGTTTTTGTGGGCCTGGCAGAGCTTCGCAGCCGAGGTCAGGCTGCGCCGCGGAGCGTCGAAACACTCCGCGGCGCGCGGGCCGACTACTGGCAGCAGGCGATGGGGAGCTGGGTATCGCAGGTCGTGTTGCTGTAGAACTTGGGCACCCGGACGGTATCGCCGGTCGGGGCCATCAGGCTGAACCGCGTCCCGGCGAGCCCGCCGGCGGCCAGACCCGAGGTGTAGCCGGCGCAGTTATCACCCAGGCCGGCGGTGACGTCGACCGAGGCGGTGCCGAAGGGGTTAGTCCACTCGGCCTGGTAGACCCAGGCGCCGGCGATGTCGGCGTTTAAGGGGACCTTGCCGGCGGCGACGCTGATATACATGCTGTAGACGTCGCACATCGCGGCGCCGGTGCCGAAGGCCGCCACGCAGGCGTTGGCCGCGGCCTTGATGCCGCCGATGGCGCCGTTGGTGGGCGTCGTCAGGCCGCGGTAGGTCCGGGCGGCGACGCGGGTTCCGGTTCCGACCGCGGTCAGCGTGGTGCCGATCAGGGTGATCTGGGTCTGGAGGTTGGTGATCGTCATCTGGTCGGTGGCCGACAGCTGCAGGTTGCCCTTGTCAGTGCAGCTGTACGACGACAGCTCCCCGCTGTTGGTGTAGGTGAGGAGCTGGCCGGGGGTCTTGCAGTCGGGCAGGCTGGTGCCGCTGCCGGTGACCGTCTCGCAGGTCACCGCGCCGTTGCGGTAGACCAGGAACTGGCCGTCGGCGCACTTGGGCAGGGTGGTCACAGTGAGCGGATCGACATTCTGACCGATCTCGGTGTCGCTATAGCCCCCAAGCAGAAGGGGGGCGAGAGCCAGGCTATATAGAAGCTTCGTCTTTCGCATAATACCCTCTCCTACCTGCAGCACGCGATGGGCTGGGAAGTGTTGCACTGGGTGTTCGCGTAGAACTTGGGAATGCGAACGCCCGAGGCGTCCACGGTCCACGCAAACGTGGTGCCGTTCCACTGATACGTGTCCGTCGCGGCGAACGTATAAGTGTAACCGGCGCAGTTGTCGGCAAGTCCGGCGCTGATCTCGGTAGGATTGACCGGGGCGTGCCGCCAGGACTGCATGTAGACCCAGCCGCCGGGCGAGATGTCGACCGTCGGATCGAGGTTTTTGAGCAGGGCCGCGCTGTAGTAAAGCTCGTACACGGTGCACATGTGCGCGCCGACGCCGAAGTCGCCCGCGCACAGCGCCGTGGCGGCAGGGATGCCGACCGCCGCGCCGGAGACGAAGCGACCGGTGTAGGAGTTCTTGGTCAGACCGACGTAGGCGGCCTGCGAGCTCGGACCGCTGCCGAGCGCCGTGATCTTGGTGCCGGCATCGACGATCTGCTTCTCGACCATGGTGAGGGTGTCGAGCAGGGTCTGGGTGCTGGCGTCGACCACGTCGCGGTTGGTGCAGGTGGGAGTGGTCCCATCGGCGGTCAGCGCCTCGGTGTTGGGCTTGCAGTCGGGCAGGCTCACCGCGCCGGCCGGTAGCGACCGGCAGATGAGCTGGCCGGTGGAGTCGGTAGAAAGGACCTGGTTCGTCGCGCCGCCGCAGTCGGGGACGGTCACGTACGTGGTGCCGCCACCCGTATTGTCGCTCCCGCAGGCCAGGAGCAGCGGCGCTACCATCACCGCCGCGAGGCGGATATTCAGAGTGTAGTTACGCATAGTTCCTCCAAGACCTCGGATTATTTGCAGCACGCGAGCTTGACCGCAGTGGAGCAGCCGACGCTGGCGTCGAACTTGGGCACCCGGACCGCGCTACCCGTCGGGGCAGAGAAGGTAAAGAACGTGTTGTGCCACTTGCGGTCAGCGGTCTTGTAGGTAAACCCGCCGCAGTTCTCCGATACGCCGGCGTTCGGCTCGCTGCCGCCGGCCGCGAACGGCGGCACCCACGCCTCCATGAAGACCATGAGGGGGCCGACGTTGGTGTTGCCGTCCAGCACGTCGCCGACGACGATGCTCTCGTAGATCTCAAACGGCGTACAGACGTGCGAGTTGGCGCCGAAGTCCGTCGCGCACAGGCTCTGGCCGGCGCGGATTCCTTCCAGCGAGCCGGGAGCCAGGATGTCGCCGTTGGTCACCGCCGTGCTCGCGCCGACGTAGCGGGAGCGGGTGCCGCCGCCGCTGGTGATCTGGGTCACCATCGTCTGCAGGTTGGTGACGTCGGTCGTCGCCTTGGTGATGCGCGTCTGCGTCGTCACGTCATTGAGCCCGCTGCCCTTGTTGACGCAGCTCAGCTCGTTCTGTCCGGTCGCCGTATTCTTCATACTGGTGAGGGCCTGGTTCGCACCGCAGGTCGGCGGCGCGAGCATTCCGCTCAGCGCAGATACACAGGTGAGTGATTTATCAGGGTTTACTCCGATAAGCTGACCGTCCTGACAGTCGGGCAGCATCAAGCCGTTCGGGTCGACCAGGACCTGTGCGGTCCCGACATTCCCTCCACAGCTGGCCAATAGTGGTAAAGCGACTAGCGTCGTCTTAAATGAATTAACAATACTCTGCTTACGCATGACCCCCCCAATGAGGCGTTGTATGACCTTCATGATTTTTCCTTTTCAGAGTTACGTCAACGAAGATCTCCTAAGCGTGCGCAACCAATGTGGTGTTTTTCCCTTCCGCTGCTCGAGGAGAAATTCAATTTCCGGGGAGCACGCGGGGGACGGCGCAAACGGAAGGGAATGATCACTCCGAAGCGGATTCCCTAAGGATTCCGTCGCGGTGTCCCAAGCCGCCCGCGGGCCGCTCGGAGCATGCGGGCGGGCATTTTTCTGGTGACACTTGGAGCGCGCTCCGGTGTTTCATTCCTGGAGAGCGCCGCGCGGCCTGCGGGATCGCCCGGTCCGCGGCGCCTTGGCTCGTCCCTGATGCCGAGTTACTTCATGCGCGGATTAATAACCAGTTCCCCGGCCGCTGCCCTGGCTGAAGACTCGGCTTTCGCCGTGGCTTTCGCCGTGGGCGGGTGGCACTCTTAGCTGCCGGCC
>CAYSFU010000173.1:0-3260 GCA_964430555.1 uncultured Nitrospira sp.
TATGGCAACCTGAGCAATTCACATTTCTTGATTGGCCAGCGATCTCATCCTGGAATCGCTCTGCGTTGGTTCTCGTCGGGACGGGGAGCTTAAGTGGACAAAAATGGATCCTGCATAATGAACCTAACCCGACGACTAACTGAAGGAGTGGGCGCATGGATGCACTTTGAGTTTGCCTGTAATCGCAGCGGGCTTTTTAACGAGCACTATCTCTCATTGGCGGTTGGCCAGATTCTGAGCGCCACATTCGGCGACCGCGTTCATTGCGAGTTCGACCACCCGATTCTCGCACCGATTATGGCAGGGCGCGGTAGACGCCCCGCATTGGACTTCGTTTATTGCGACCCGTATCCAACCATAAAGGTTGCCGTCGAGACTAAGTGGGCAGGCTCCTCCCATACAACGGCCGCGAGCATCATCTGGGACTTGATTCGACTCGAGCTCGTGGCCCATCATCATGGAGCAGAGTGCATTTTTCTTCTTGCAGGGCAGCGTTCCGATCTTGCGCGATTATTCCGCTCGAAGGAATTTTTCGGGCCAGCGCACACACCGGGGCGGAGGTCACTCCTGAACACTAATAGCAACGGCCAGAGCAGGTTGTCACTCCTTCCAGACAAGCACTATCGAATTCCATTACTTCGCACTGTCTTTGAAGCACGTCAAGATGTGCCCATTCCTCATGCCGTCGACACGCGACGCGTACAGCCTTTTCCTGCTGACTGTCCAAACAATTACTTTCAGGTTTTCGCCTGGCACGTCACGTCGACCCCGCACCGCCAGGAATTCACCCCTGCAGATATCAAGCATTTTCGGAAGCTGGCACCCATTAACCCTTAGCAGCAAGCGGATTCTCCCGATTGATCGAAGAACTGGTCGCTTGTAGCTTAGACGGCTGCCGTGGAGGCTGGCCGTCATTTGTAGTTCGACTGACCGTGTCGAGCGTCGGCCGCGTACTGCCCGGGGCGGGAGCCTGGGGCCATCCATGCGTCGCTGCTTCGTCGGGCCGAAACACGGAACGCTCGGCTGAGTGGAGCGGCGGTGCCGATCAATTTTCCCAAGGGTCGGTCGTGGTCGCCCCTGCCTCGGCTCCAGCACCACCGCTGGCGCGGAGTTCGGCGAGAAACTTGGAGAGCGGCCCAAACGAGAGCGCATCGGGCTGGGTGCTTTCGTGATCGATGTACCAGACCGTCGGATCGGTTGGCTGCGGATCGGTCAATTCGAGCGCCAGATGGTTCTGCTCGGCGTGCGTGCCGATGTTGATGAGCGGGTGGCGAAACGTACACGGGTAGTCCGACAGCTCGGCGCGCATGCGCAGCTCGACGCGCATGTCCCAGCCCTTGATGGTGCCGGTGAGCAGCCCCGCCGGCCATCTGACATCGCGAACGAACTGCCGAATGGCCTCCGGCACCAGGAACTTGGTTTCGCGAATCGCCAGTGTCTCGGGTGGCGGCTGGCGATTCTCGGTCTTGCGATTGACGACGCCTCCCAGGCGCGCGATCTGCGCGAGCACGGCGGGAGCGAGCGGCGCCGCGCTGACGTGTGCCGGGGGCTGCTGGTTCTCCAGCGCGACGTGCGGAAGACGGACGCTACCGCCAACGTAAGTAGGGAGCCCCCGCGCCTTGGCCCACGCGACGACGCGAGCGTGCGCCGCGGGCCAAAAGACGTTCTCGAGCAAGGACAAGACGCGGACTTTGGGCAGCGCGTAGAATTCCTCGGGGAGTTCGGTGAGCTGATTCTGGTCGAGGTAGACCAGCTCGAGCGAAGCGAGACCGCCGACGTCCGCCGGCAGTGCGCGCAGGCCGGCGTTTCTCGCCTCGAGCATGCGCAGCTGCGACAAGCGCCCGAGCGGGGGCAACGTCAGGTCGCCGCGACGTCCGTAGCCGTCGGCATAGCCCACGCTCCCTGGGTCCAGCGTGCTGCCGATCTTCAGCGTCTTCAAGCGCTGCAGCGCTCCCAGCTCCTGCGGCAGCTCGCGCAGCGGACAGTCCACCACGTCGAGATCCTCGAGCGCTTCGAGCGCCCCGATCGTCGGCGGCAGCGTCGGCAGGAGGTTCCTTCTCAAGTCGAGCTGGCGCAGCGCGCTCAGCCTGCCGATCGACTCGGGCAGCGCCGCGAGGCGGTTTTCCGCGACCGCGAGGATCTCTAGCTTGGCGAGGTCACCGATCGACTCGGGCAATGCCGCGAGCTTGTGGGCAGTGAGCCGGAGGATACGCAGCGACCGCAGCTCGCCGATCGTCTCCGGCAAGGCCTCCAGCACTCGGCCGCACCGGTTGAGGTTGAGCTCCTCGAGCCGGGGCAAGGCGAACACCGCAGGAGCGATCGCAGCGAGCGGGTTGCCTTCGAGCCGCAGCACGCGCAGCTGGGACAGCTCCGCGATCCACGACGGGATCTCGTGGAGCTTGCTATCACACAGGTCCAGCACCGCGAGGTGCTCGAAGCGCTGCAGCTCCTCCGGCAGCTGCTTCCACTCGAATCTCTGTAGGGTCAGCTGACGGAGCTGACGCAGCTCGCCGGGGAAGCGCGCGATGGGCGTGCGGTACAGCTCCAGCGCCGCGAGCGCCTCCAGACCGGCCGGCAGAGCGGTCACCTTCTCGCAGAAGGTGAGGCTGAGCGAACGCAAGCGCCCACATCCCCGGAGCGGCGGGATTGCGTCGATCTCCTCGAGCGAGATCGCGAGCTCTTCCAGCTCCGGCAGCGTCCCGATCCACTCCGGGAGCGTCTTGAGCGGCGCTCTGCCAATCTCGAGCTTGCGTAGGCGCCGACACGCCGCCAGCCCGTCCGGGAGCGCCTTCAACCCCGGCTCGCTCCACAGCCTCAGGCTGCGGACGCTCTCGGGATCAGACAATGCGTCATCGACGCTGCGCGCCGCTCTTCCTTCGCTCTCACTCATGACAGGCCTCGCTTCCATGGATGTCCAAAAGCCGAGGGAGCATCGGGGAGTCTCCGAGGGGTGGTCAAGAGAACTGTTGTTCAGCACAGCGCGGCAGAAGCGGCTGCGGCCCAGGATGGCGAGGCCTGGCCAAGCCGTACAGGGAGCAGCTCCCCAGGTTGCTCCCTGGCTTGCGTGGTGCTCAGGAAGCGGCGGAAAAGGATCACCTTCGTCACCGGACGGTGTGACCACATGGACCGACAGTCGAGTACCTGCTCGCTGGTGTCTGGATCGGCGGCACAGGCAGCCCGCGGTTGCCTCCGATGAGATTGCTGGAAAACCAGAGCTCAGCGATTGCCGCTGTATGGGGGCGCGCCAGAGGCTGGGGCGG
>CAYSFU010000174.1:0-3215 GCA_964430555.1 uncultured Nitrospira sp.
TGTTATTGGCAAAATAAAAGTGGTCCACTTTGGTGGAAATGGCAATCGAAAATGTTGCCGCTTGAAGACCGGTAAAATTAATCTCTAGCCGCCGCCATTGGCGCAGGTAATCGAGAAAAAGAACCATCGGCAGAGGAACAAAGTTCCACTGGCTTGCACCGCCAGTGGTTCCCATGCCTCCGGCGAGAACTTTAGAGCGGGACGCTCTAAAGCGCTCACCGTCGCCGTGGGCGTAAAAATCCTAACGAGGAGGAAAACAATGCGGAAGAGCTCCACACAGACAAGGAAAGCAAAGGATGTTTGCCACCAACTGTGGTTGATTTACGCTCAGTTGAAAGAAGCGGAAAGCGACCCAGAGCGCCGACTTGAGCTGTTGCAGCGGTCGCGAGAAGAGCTTGGACAGGCGGTAAACGGGATGAGCCAGTCACGGTTCCAAAAGGAGATATATGCCAATGCTACCTCCAGCGAACGTTGACCAGCCGAGCGAAGAGTTTGCTGGATTGACAGCCGAGACGATAATGGTGTCGTGTCCTCATCAGGACCTAGACAGGAAGACATCATTGTTGGAGTTGGATAGCTGGCAATCGATTCGTTGGTTACATTTTCGAGAGGGGAAGAGCGTTCGCTGGATTTCAAAAGAATTTGGAATTGCGCGGCGAACGATATCGAAGTATCTGGAAAAGCCAGATGCACCAAGGTATACGCTAAACAAGCCCAGAGAGAAACCGGTCACCGGGCCATGGCGTGAAAACATTGAGAAGATTATCGAGGAGGATAAAGCTGCTCCACGCAAGCAAAGGCATACGGCGAAGAGAATCTTCGAGCGGCTGAAAGGGGCTGGATACGAAGGTTCCGAAAGAGCTATACGGCAGATGGTCGCGGAAATTAAGAACAAGCCCGCAACAGCAGCCAGTGTGCCGCTAGTTTTTCAGCCGGGTAAAGATGCACAGGTCGATTTCGGTGAATCGTATGCCAAGCTTGGCGGCGAGGAAGTGAAGCTTCATGGCTTCGAGATGAGACTGAATTTCTCAAGGAAGAAATTCGTCGCATTCTTTCAAACAACAGACAAGGAGGCTTTCCTGGAAGGGCATGTCCGAGCGTTTGAGTATTTTCAGGGAGTCGTAGACCGACTGTCGTACGACAATTTGGGCGCAGCTGTAGCCCAAATGGGAAAAGGCAAAAGCAGAGAGCTCACCAGGGAATTCAAAGAACTAAAGGGCTACTACAATTTCAAAACGAACTTTTGCAAGCCAGGCGAGGAGGGCGCGCACGAGAAGGGCGGTGTGGAAAATGGTGTTGGTTTTGCCAGAAGAAACTGGATGGTGCCGGTGCCGGAATTCGACACGCTTGATGAACTCAATGCATACATCCTTGAGAAATGTCGAGCAGACGATGCACGAACGGTAAGCGGGCAAGACGAGCCAATCAGCGCTGCTTGGCAGAAAGAGCGAGAATTGCTGCTGCCGTTGCCGGCGAAGCCATTTGACCCGGCAGTCCAGCAAACAGGAATGGTGGACTCGTACTGCACCCTCCCCTTCAAGAACAACCATTACTCAGTGCCGCCCCGGTATGTGGGCAAAGTCCTGACAATCCGCTCGTATTGGAATCGAGTCGAGATTGGTACAGGGCTTGAAAAAATTGCTGAGCATTGTCGCAGTTACGGCAAGGACGAATACATTCTTTGTCCGGAGCATTACCTCGACTTGCTTGAAAGAAGACCACATGCGATTCCGTATGCCCGCCCGCTGGTGCAGCATGAGTGGCCGGATGGCTATTGGGACTTCTATCAAAAGATGGTGGAATCAGTTGGTCCAGGACAGGCTGGTCGCGACTTCATTCGGATATTGCGCTGTCATGTCAAACACGGAGCCGCGCTAGTTTCAAACGTACTGGCCCGGATCGCCGAGTCGGGCACATTCAATGCAGATGTGGTAATTGCGGCGATCGACCGCGAGCTATTCCGTCCAGCGCCGTCGGAACCGGTTGACCTTTCTGCGCGCCCGGAACTTGCTACGTGCAGGGTAGTGATGTATCCGGAGCTTGCGGCATACACAGTTCTCAAAACGGGAGGAAGCGCAAATGGCCACAACATTGATTAGCGACTATTTGAAACGCCTGCGTCTGCCAACAATCGCGAAGTGCTACGAACGTCTTGCTCAGGAAGCGCTGAAGAATCAGGCAAGCTTCCAAGACTATCTTTGCTGTTTGCTGGAACAGGAGGTGGAATCCCGTGATGCAAGCACCAGAAAGCGCAGAATTTCTGAAGCCAAATTTCCAACGCTCAAGACGCTGGACAGTTTCAACTTCGATGAAATTCCGAATCTGGACAAGAATCTTGTGCTCAAGCTTTTCAAAGGGCAGTATCTTCTGGAAAGGGAGAACGTCATCTTCATCGGCGGACAGGGAACGGGCAAGACCCATCTTGGTATTGCACTCGGAATACAGGCTTGCCATCAGGGGCAGCGAGTGCGATTCTTCAGTACCGCAGACCTCATCCATCAGCTCCTGGAGGCGCGGGACGAAAAACAGTTGCTCAAGTATCAGGAGCAGTTGCTGCGCTATGATCTGGTAATTCTAGACGAACTGGGAATGCTGGACTCTAGCATGAACTACTCGCAGGAAGGTTCTTCTCTCCTATTTCAGGCGATCAGTGCCCGCTATGAACGCCTTTCAACTCTGATCACCACGAATCTCGACTTCGACGAATGGGGCGGGCTCTTCGGCTCAAAGAAGTTGACCACTGCTCTTCTCGATCGTCTCACTCATCGATGCCACATCGTTGAGGCAAATGGAGAAAGCTATCGCTTCAAAGAAAGTGTCCGTCGAAAACAGAAAAAGAAAGAGAAGTAGCACTTATCCGCAAGCGCGTTCATCGCCCATTCTCTCCAACTCCTCGACGCAGTCGTCACAGAACATATCTTCACCAACCTTCTCTCCAACCTTCCATCCATGGAAACCGGCGCAGCCCTGCAGGTCAGACGCAAATGACTCCCAAAAGAACGGCTCAGGATCGGTACACACAGATGCTTGGTAATACGACTGCTTGCATCTATCACAGTCCAACGTCAGTACCACCCGTAGCATCAGCAGTCCCTCATCAAGCCCAACCCAGCCATCCTAGCTGTATGTTGAACGGAGGTACAGACCAACTTTTAGAACTCAAGTGGCAACATTTTCGACTGCCGCGCTGGCTACAATTTAATTTGCCAAAAACA
>CAYSFU010000175.1:0-3191 GCA_964430555.1 uncultured Nitrospira sp.
CGTTGAACATCCCAGGGTATTTCAATCTTGACGTGAGACTCGGCTGGAAACCGATACCGAATCTTGACCTGTCGGTCGTCGGTCAAAACTTGGTCGATAGCCACCGCCCTGAGTTTAATGCGTCTTTTGTGGCACAAGGTTCCAGTGAGGTTCAGCGGGGTGCCTACGTCAAACTGACATGGCGATATTGAGTGGGTTCTTATACCAATATCTATAGACGTTAATGAGATTTCTCACAATCCACATGCCTGCACTCAGACGCACTCTGCTTGTGGGGGTCTGTCTCGCTGTAATGTTGGGTGGCATCTCCTCCGTGCACGGGGACGACTCCTCGCAGAAAGGCGAACAGCTGTTGAAAGCGGCGTTTCTCTATAACTTCGCCAAGTTCGTCGAATGGCCGGTGACGGCGTTTGCCGATGAGCAGGCACCGTTGACCATCTGTGTGCTCGGAACAGGCCCCTTAGGGGCTGAGCTGGACCATCTCACTGGCAAAGTGATTCGGGAGCGTCGGTTGCTGGTCAAACCTGTGCAGGTCGACTCGCACATCACCCGCTGTCACCAGCTGTACGTCAGTCCCGATGAGCTTGCACGTACACCGGACATCCTACGTCTTCTGCGAACAACCCCGGTGCTGACCGTCTGTGACGGCGAGGGCTGTGCGGAAGCCGGCCTCATGATCAATATGCGGATGGCCGACAATCGCGTGGCCCTGGACCTCAACCTTGGGACAGTCCAGCGTACCGCCCTCAAAGTCAGCTCTCAGCTGCTCAAACTCGCGCACATCGTGGGCGGAGCACCCTAGCGTGGACGCGCGAGAAGACCCTGGTTGTCGCGACTTGAAATAGGCGTGCAGTCGGGAGTTTTTCGCTCTCCCATCGCCCCCCTGAGAATTGAGCCAGCCCTTCCCACGAATCTACGATTTCGCCAACCTGTGCTACCGGACTACCATGCGATATCATCGGCGGGGCTGTCATTCGTTGACATGAAGTTCTTGCCATGATCATACTGCAGCCAGATCGTTGTTTGCCGAGTAGCGCGAGCCATGGACAACTCTTTTCTGAGCAGCAGCATCCGACGAGTCATGGTCGGGACCGACCGTTCTCAGACGGCAGATCAGGCTGTGCGATGGGCCGCACAATTCGCTGAGCGATACGGTGCGGAACTGTTCGTCGTGCAGGTCATCCAGCCTCAACATCCCGCCACCACAGAATTCGGCGCAGCCGAACGCACGAGAGTCAGCGTGGCCAATGACGATCTCACGCAGTTCGTACGCCAGCTTGCTGGGGAGCGCGGGCGTTCCTTCGCCGTTATGGATGGGAATCCGGCGTCGGCCATTCTACAGGCTGCCGAGCGGGAAGCCGTCGATATCTTGGTGGTCGGCAATTCGGGAATGGCCGGCAGAAAGCAATTTTTGCTCGGCAATGTGCCAAATCGGATCAGCCACAATGCCCGATGCTCCGTGGTGATCGTCAATACGCAGTCGGCGGAAGGCGTGCTCAATGCCGACGGCATGCGGATTTCCGAGTCTCAGGTTGAGTCGCAAGTCACGGAGCCACATCTGGGATCGCGCGCTGCGCAGATCGCGATGGTGATGGCGAAGCATGGCTTGAAAGAATTGTTCGGCCGGTCGGATGAATCAGACGCGTCCATGCGCCGGCAGCAGGCCAAGCGGTTGCGATCGGCGATGGAAGAGCTGGGGCCGACCTTTTCGAAGCTCGGCCAAGTGTTGTCCACTCGCCCGGACCTTCTTCCTGTGGAATACATCGAAGAACTCACGTTGCTGCAAAGTCATGTGCCGCCGATGCCTGAATCTGAAGTCGTTCGAGTGGCTGAACAAGAATTGGGCGTGCCGTGGGAGGACGTGTTCGAGTCGATTGATCCCAAGCCGCTTGCCGCCGGAACCATCGCGCAAGTCCACCGAGCGACTCTTGAGAACGGAGACCGGGTGGTCATGAAGGTTCAACGTCCGACCGCGCGGGGGGAGATCGAGCAGGATCTTGCCCTGTTGGAAATATTCGCCCAGAAAGTCGGAAAGCGTCCCGCCCTCAATCAGGTGGTGAATATGGAGGCGGTGTTTAAACACCTCTCCACTTCCCTCCATCGCGAACTGGACTTTCATCAAGAAATCGAAAACATCGATCGGATGAGAACGATCCTCGCCGACTACAGCCATTTGGCTGTTCCTTCGGTACATCACAAACTATCGACTCCACGATTATTGGTGATGGAGGAAATTCAAGGAGGCTCGATCGCACGGGCTCCGGAGGGACCGGCGCGTGTCGAAGCCGCTCGGCAGCTCCTGGAAAGTTATTACAAGCAAGTCATGGTCGATGGGTTTTTTCATGCCGATCCTCATCCGGGCAACCTCATGTGGTGGAAGGATTGCATCTACATTCTCGATTTCGGGATGGTCGGAGCTCTCGACGCCGATGTGCGCGAGCATCTCTTGCTGTTGCTGATGGCCTTGTGGCGGGAAGATGTTGATTTTCTCAGCGATGTCACCTTGATGATGACCGGTTCGATCGATCGCAGTGATTTGGATGTGCCTCGGTTCAAACGCGAAATCGGCGAAGTCATGGCGAAGTACCGCAAGGCGGCTCTGGCGGACATGCAGATCGGGCCGTTGCTTCAAGAAATGAGTGCCATCGGATTTCGGCACGGTGTCCCGCTGCCGGCGTCGTTGACGCTTGCGGCCAAGGCACTCGCCCAGGTACAGCTGGCGACGGCGGATCTCGATCCAAAACTTGATCCCTACGAAGTTGCAGGCAAGTTTTTGATGCGCGTGACGCTGAAGCGCATGGGGGCGGCCCTCGACCCTAAAACACTCGTGTATCAGTCGCAAAAACTGAAGGTGCGGGCGGAGCGGGTGATCGAAGCCATTGAACATCTGATCGGCGCGCGCCCGGGCGAGAAACTGGCCGTCAACTTTCGAGCCGGTAAACTTGAGGACATCGTTCGCGACACAGGGCGACGGTTCGCATTGGGACTGACGGCTGCCGCGAGTATTCTTGCCAGCGGGCTGACGGCGACGTCGGCTACTGTGGCGCCGTGGATTCCTGCGACGTTCGGGGTCATGGCCGGACTGTTGACGGTCGGCTTAGTATTCGATGTGATGCGGAGGCGCTGACAAAAAGCCTGACCTTCCCCCGATTTCACAGACACCTGTATAAGGAGGGATGTGATGAAATTGG
>CAYSFU010000176.1:0-3183 GCA_964430555.1 uncultured Nitrospira sp.
AGCTGCCGCCGCAGCGGGCGCTGCGCATCATCTCGCAGGTCTGTCAGTCGCTGCAGGAGGCGCATAGCCAGGGCATCATCCACCGCGGACGATTGCTGAGCTTGCTTTCCGTCGGAGAGTCGGGGATTTAGAAGGGGCGCGGAAAAAACGGCGGAAAACGGGGGGTTAGGCAGCGTGGCGACGGGAGCGAATGGCGGCGAGCAGTTCGCGGACCTCATCGGCGCTAAGGTCCGCAAGCTCGCCGGCAAGCTCATCGCGCGGGCTTAGCAGGGTGCTGGCGACCCGGCGCATGGAAGCATCATGCCGGCGGTCTTTGTCCAAGTAGTGACGCTCGGTCGTCTGAAACGAGCTGTGCCCAAGCTGCGCGATGACTGCGCCGGACGTGGCGCCCGCCTCAATGGCCAGCGTAGAGTGCAAGCCGCGCAGACTGTGGGGGCATACCTGAGGGATGCCCGCCATGCCGCAGAAGCGACGTAGACGCTTCCACAGCACGGGACTTGTATAGGGCTTGCTGCGCCCCTCGCCGATCAAGAAGTCCTCCGGTGAGCGCTGGCCCATGAGGCGCTTAAGCAGCGGCTGCACTTCCTCGGGCACACTGAGCCGGCGGCGGGCATTCTTGGTCTTTCCGTCAGGTATCCAGAGCACGCGGCCCCCGTCGTCTACGTCGCGGACCTGACGGCTCAGAATCTCCGACGATCGCGCACCGAGCACAAGCTGTAGAAGCAGTCCGCTGGCACCTTCATCGCCCGCGCTAGACTCGCGCTGCAGCACCTCGACAAGCTGTCGAACTTCGTCAAGGCGCAGCTGCGGCTTGCCCGAGATGGCGCGGCCCGTTCCCTTGACGCGCTCAAAGGGGTTCCCGTCGAGGTAGCCGCGCTCGACGCACCAGCCGTAGAACGCACGCGCCTTGCGTAGCTGGCCGCGATGGGTGGCCACGGCGGCAGGGCGCTTGTAGCGGCAGGGGCGCGTGGTCGCTTCGCGGTAGATCTCACTCGCCCGCTCGGGCGAGATGGTTAGCCGCTCTGCGACGGGCAGAAATGCCGACAGCTGGTCGCCAACGGTCCGAATCGATATCGGCTTGAGTCCAGCGGCTTGCTTGGCGGCGAGATACTCCTCGAGCGCGGCCCCGATGGTGCGCGGGATGTCCAGCGCTTCGACCTGGCGCTCGAGGTCGCTGATGAAAGCATCCGCTTCGGCGCGTGAGTCTAGGGTCTTTGTCCGGCGCTGGCCTGTCTCACTGCGCAGCACAACGCGCCATTTATCGCCGTCGGGGTAAGGGCCATATACGCTCGTCCGACTCGGTGCCGCGGTGTCTTGCTGGGCTTCTCTAGTCTTCTCGGTGCGCTTGAGGATCGCGGTGAGCGTGTCTTTGCTACGCATGGGGGCGCCCTCGATGCGTGAGCACAACTTTGCTGCAGACTTCGAACGTGTACGTGACATAGTGGCTCCGGTGCGCCGGCGTGGTGACTCACTCCGACGCGCTACGAGACCGACGGGCGCCAACCCGTCGTGTCTCGGTCTTTGCAATCCCGCCGCCGATATTCTCGACGGGGGTACCTTATGGTTTGTGTGGTGGCAGTCCTCCTTGCACCGTCGGTGCAGCGCCGTTTGCGGTTTTATGTTGATTGAATTTCTCGACGCCAAAGCCCTTACGGCGCCTTGCCTTCATTTGTCAATAAATATTTTTACGCGTCGTTATCACTCTCACGAGGTGATAACGACGCGTGCTTTTTAATCCCAGATAAGAGGCGAGCGAATCTGCTGGATCGTCATGTGGTGCGTAGGCAAGGTAAGGCGCGATTATTCGGACTTTGGCGCTTTCTTCTTGCGGGCTGTCTTGCGTTTTTTTGACTTCCGCAAGTTCACGGGAGGTCCGTCGACGAGACGGTAAATCACGACCCATGTACGCGGGTTCTTTTTCTTATTCTTGGTGATCTTTGCAAAACTCTGCTTCGTCGGACGCTTGGTGATCTCTTCTTCGGTTGAAGCGGTCTCTTTCTTCTTGGCCATGTTGGAACTCCTGTTTTTCAATCGGAATACAATGTTTTTCAATTCTTCACGATCTCTGGGTTCGGTGTGCGTGCTCTGTATGCGTTTATACTTGGTGCGCTTCGTCGATTGATGAAATAGGCTCTGCGCCTTTGGCGTAGAGGAACCAGTTATGCAGGCGGCCGACGATGCCGCCGTAGCTCGATTGCTTGGCGAGGATCTTCTCGGGCGTGTACTCGGGCTGCAGAGGCTTGCCGTCGGGGCCTAGCTTCTTGCTGGCCTTGCCCATCTCGACGTAGGCGCTGGGCTGCGTGCGCTCTACAAGCTCTGGAGGCTGAATGCTTCCGTCGAGTAGGCCGCGGGCGATGCGCAGCGTTTCGGGCGTGGGCCGCTTGGCGGTGGAGGCGTAGCGGATCTCCTTGCTGCCGTCGGAGAAGAAGAACTTCTGCGGCCCAAACTGGCCTGACTTGCCGGTGAGTAGCCGATACAGCGACAAGCGCCAAGTGCTCGCCGCGTGGACGGTGATCCAGCCGACCACGACACGCGCCTGGGCGTCGTCCGTTTCCGAGGCGAGCATGCGCGCCAGGGCGAGCACGTCCCGTTCCTGGGGGTCCAGGCCGCTCGGCGGTAGCTCGGTCGGCTCGGCATCGTCTGAGGACGGCACCAGCGCAAACGTGAGCAAGCCCAGCCCGCCCAGCAGCAGCCACCCGCCCGCGCTGCGCTCGGCTTGCGTCTTCATTTGTCGCGCCTCAGAAGCAGCAGCGCGCCCAGCCCGACCGCAACAGCAATCGTCGCAGAGTCGAGGGTATCCTTGACCGGGTTGCCGGGCGGCTTCTTCTCTGGCTCAAGGATCTTGACCCCCTCGGCGGCGAGCTGCTTTTTCCAGTCCTCCAGGCGCTGGGCACGCTCGCGAATGTTGGTGATCGTCGCGTAGGAGCTGCTGAGCCAGCCGGGGTCCTTGTTGCGCTCGTAGAATTGCTGAAACTCCTGGTAGTGCGCATCCCAGGCGGGCTTCCCCTTGGCGGTCTGGTTGACGACTTCAAAGCTGGCCTTGAGCGCGTCGAGCTCGTTCTTGATGTCCTTGGGCAAGACGACCTCAAAGAGGCCGTTGGCCGCGGGCAGGTGCTCCATTTCAAAGCGGGCTTCTCGATAGGCCGCGATGTAGTGGCGACGGCGCAGCGCCAGATCGGCGGT
>CAYSFU010000177.1:0-3157 GCA_964430555.1 uncultured Nitrospira sp.
GGATATGCCGGAACGAGTCGTGAAAGCGACGCAGGAGATTCGCGATATTCATACCTCGATGTATGACGATTGGAAGGCGGGACGACGAACGGAAATCGACTCCCTCAACGGCTTTATCGTTCAGAAGGGCCGAGCGCTTGGGATTCCCACACCGGTGAATGAAGCTCTGACGGCGATGATCAAGACGATGACGGAGAAAGAACCGACCGGTTCCGGTCGAGTTCGGATCGAGGGCGCCGTAGTCCGACCGGTCTCGTTCGATCGAGCAACACTTGCGACGCTGCCGGCGGAGCATCAGCTGGATATTTCCACCGTCATGCCAGGGATGCAGGGGCAAGGGATTCGGTTGAACGGGCTCCTGGATGTTCCGGCCTTGGCCATCGACGCGGATCATGTCGTCTTCCATGCATCGGACGGACAATACTCGGCCTGTCTGACGCTCCAACAGGCGAAGGAGTTCGGTGTGTTGGTCTACGAACTGCAGGGCGCGGCCTTGCCGGATATGAACGGGGGGCCGTTCCGTCTGGTGACGCCGGGACTCGGTGATCTGTGCGCCAACGTCAAAGGGGTTGCGCGGATCGAGATCACGAAGGGGCCGGGGAGAGATACGCGGCAAACGACCTGTCCTCCGACTCCATAATCAAGACATAAAGGGACATGGCACGCATCGTTGCTCTCGGCGCGAGTAACCTGACCCGTGGATTTCAGACCATTGTGTCGACCGCGCGAGCAACGTGGGGACCGGAGGTCGAAATACTTGCGGCGTTGGGTCATGGTCGATCGTACGGAGCACCGAGCCAATTTCTTTTCCGCACGCTGCCCGGCATCCTCAAGTCAGGGCTCTGGGCAGAATTGGCGCAGCGTCCTCCTATGGCGACCAGGGCACTGGTCACCGATGTAGGCAATGATATCCTCTACGGATTTTCCGTCGAGCGAACGGTGGGTTGGGTCGAGGAGGTCCTTCGTCGTCTGGCTCATGTGACACAGGATATCGTGCTCACAGGGTTGCCGTTGGCCAGTGTCTACCGGCTCTCACGCCTCAAGTTTCTGGCGTTTCGCTCGATGCTTGTCCCATCGTGTCGACTCACTCTCCAGGAGGTGATCGAGAACGCAGAGCGTGTGCACGATGGACTCGTTGGGTTATCCCATACCTATGGCGCCAAATTCATTCAACTGCCTCAGGCCTGGTACGGGATCGATCCCATCCATGTGCGGCCTTCGTCTTGGCGCACAGCCTGGCAGGAGATTCTGGGAGAACAGGTTCAGGGACCGCACGGAGCTCGAACAATGGTGGAGTCGATTCGGTTATATCTGATGCGTCCGGAGCGGCGTTCGTTCTTTGGCATCGAATATGTAACGCCGCAGTCCGGTGTTGCGCTCCGTTCAGGCGGACAGGTGTGGTTGTACTGATGGATGCTCCTGTCATCACTCGACAGATGACTGTCGTGTGGTCAGGCTTGATTGCAGAGGGAGGATGAAGTGTCTGATTCACCGTTTCACTATTCAATTTTCATCAAACGGGCTGTCACCGGCCTCATTCTTGGCAGTTTCGCCGGAGCCATCCAAGTGTGGTTGTTCAATCGTGACCTCATGCATCTCTGGGCCTCGATCGCGGCTGGAGTGGTGTATATGGTCGCCTGGGTCACCTGCACGGATTGGCTCAAGCTTGCGGGGGGCAAGATTTTGCTTGGTGGGGTCTCGGGGTTGCTGGCCGCCATTGTGTGGTGGGCCATCGCGGTTCCTACTGATGATGCATTCATCCAGGCTGTCGTGGCCGGCGCCTGTTTCGGAGCGACCTTTGCGTGGTCGGATCAGCGAATGGCTTGAATGGCCGGAATCCCATCGATTGGCTCACCGATCTGTGTCCCCTATCAGGTGGATAGTCCTTCTCGATCTAGCTTGCGCCTGAGTCTGGGCTGGAGTATGTTGAGCTTATGATTCGAATTGACAACATGACGTGTCGTTTTTTGCCTGAAAGAACGATCTCGGTGGTTCTGGTTGCTGTCGTCTGTCTCTGTGTGGTTTTCCAAATGCTGGGAGCTCCTGTCACCTTGCTCGGTCTCCTGACACAAGAGACGCCGGTAGAATTACTCTCCGAAGACTTCTCCATTCTCCCGATCGCACCGATGCCGGGCACATCGAGCGCATTCAGCTTCCATGCGGCGCTTGAACGGTCGTTTCATATTCCGATCTTCTCAACATCAGTCTTTCACCCTCCCCAGGGCTAGCCTTCCTGTTCCCATAGCCCATTGACTATCAGCACGGAACTTTCCGAGACGTTCGCGTGTGGTTCATCATGGGGAATGGATCGTGAGGAGTCGATGAGGTATGTCGGCCGGTCGCTCTGTTGACACGAGTCTTTTGCTTCGCATGTGAGGGGGACGTGAAAACTCTGATATGCAGACCGGATATGGCCTCGGACCGGTGAGACCAGGGCCGTGCACGCTTGAGGTTCTGAATAGATTGAAACGGAGAGTACGTGAGTAACAATGGTCACGCAATGTCACCAGAGAGTCTCGCTGATGCCCCCTGCACCGCGTGCGGACTTCCTGCGGATTTCAATTCCGATCATGTCGTTCTTGAAATCAAGAAGGGAAGAACTCCTCAGGATACGGTGTGCCGAGTTTGGCACCGTCAGTGTTATGATGAGTTTTTAGATCAAGGTGAAGAGTCTTGACGAGGGATGCGCCGAGAATGGTGGGATGCCTTTCCACGGACAGTGCTCCTTGCATACCTGCTGCGCAGGGTAGGTGCAGGACACTCACGGCATGCCAAGGTGGCCAAATGAATCATCGGACCGTCACGTTTGAGAATGTGCCGGGTTGTTTATAACAGAGGACTATTATGGCATGGGATCCCAACGATCCATGGAACAGGAAGAAAGACCCGCTTGAGGACGCGCTCAAGCAAGCTCGATCGAAGATCAATGAGCTATTCAACGCCGGGGGAGATGGCGAATGGAAGAATTCCCTTCCAACCGGTGGATTCCTCAATGTGGCCATCACGGCGCTGCTGATCCTCTTCATTTGGCAGTCGGTGTTTATCGTCGCTCCAGATGAGGAGGGCGTGGTCAAACGGTTCGGAGTCCCGGTGCGGGCGGTGGAACCGGGGCCGCACTTCAAGATTCCGCTTGTCGAAACCGTCCTCCAGCCCAAGG
>CAYSFU010000178.1:0-3149 GCA_964430555.1 uncultured Nitrospira sp.
GCTCGGCCGTCTCCCAGAGCCTGATTTCACCCATAAATTCTGCTGACCAGGCAAAGTTTCAAGCCACCACAGCCAAAGAGCTGGAAGAGCTCACTCTCAACCGCCACAAGCAAAAAGACAAGGACGGCGCGGTCAGCGGACTGTCCATGCTGGAGCTTGCAGAGCGAAACAACGCCCACTTCAGCGCCAAGAACCCCAACGGCACTGACAACAATATGGGGGCGTATGAGTCGTTTCATCAGCTGGCGCTCAAGGCGGCCCAGGATGGCGACAAGAACCTGGCCCGGGCCTACGAAGCCTCGGGGATGCACTTTCTGACCGACCGCCATGCAGGGGGGCACCAGTTCGAAAAGGCCGGCGTCCAGAACGCCTATAAAGAGGGCGGAGCCATCAACCCGCTGCTCAAGATGGCCAGCCCGATCATTGCCGGCTACGACGCCGCCCGCAACAGCGATACGCTCTCGCAAGGGGCGACGCATATTGTCCATGACCACTTCAATAAGACCGGAGTAGACGTCGCCAACAAGACCGATGCGCCCTGGCTGGCCAAAGGGGACAAGCACTGGGCCGATGATGACAACGCCGAAAATCGTTTTCAGACTGCCAAGTCCGTTTACACGTCGTACTCCGAGCTCAACTCGGTCCTGACCCGGCGGCAGACGCCCGAAGAGGTCGAGCGGAAGGGCTACGGTGCTCGCGAGACTGTCCCCCAATTCGACGACAAGAACCAAAAAGCAGCCGAAGATATGGCCCGCAAGCTCAGTGTTGGCGAGGTCGTTAGCGAAGAGAAAGAGAACCTCAACCTCATCGGCCCGCTGGCCAAGCGCAAGTGGGTCAACATCAAGAACAAGGTCGGCGACACCTGGCAGGGCGCCAAGGATCTTGGCGGTCAGGCCCTGGACTGGGGCAAGGGCAAGTTGCTGGGCGCCAAAGACTGGCTCGGCGACAAGTGGCAAGGTGCCAAGGATCTTGGCGGTCAGGCCGTAGACTGGGGCAAGGACAGGCTGCACGATGCCAAAGAGCTCGGCGGTCAGGCCGTAGACTGGGGCAAGGACAGGCTGCATGATGCCAAAGAGCTCGGCGGTCAGGCCGTGGACTGGGGCAAGACGAAGATCTCAAATGGCTGGGAAGGCACCAAAGACGTTGCCAACAAAGGCAAGGAAGCCGTGAGCTCAGGCTGGGGTTGGCTGAAAAAAAAGGTGGGCTTCTAGGCGGTTTGCAATAAGATCTCGATGATGCGCGCTGTCGTGTGGGCAATCGTATTCAGCTTGCTCTGCGGATGTCCCTCTCCACGAGACAAGAACATGGCTAATACTCCTTTTGCGCTACTGAACTCGCTGCTCGACAGCGCTACGGACGAAGAGTTCGATCAGCGGCTCCGGGTCCATGGGCCAATAAAAGACGACGAGGTGCCGGCCCTCATCGAGCAGTCGAGCTCCGCGCAAGCGCGGGCGCGGCGCAA
Source organism: uncultured Nitrospira sp. (assembly GCA_964430555.1). Classification (GTDB taxonomy): domain Bacteria; phylum Nitrospirota; class Nitrospiria; order Nitrospirales; family Nitrospiraceae; genus Nitrospira_D. The sequence continues at coordinate 1,463 of CAYSFU010000178.1, forward strand.
TGCCACCGCGCTATTGCGCCTTACGCGAAGCTCAGATGCCAAGGCGGCGCTGGCAAAGATTGCGGCGCATACAAGCGACGAAGTACAGTACACGATCGCGCTCGGCGGACTCCTGAAAGAGCCGAACCTTGCGTCTCTTGTGCGCCCGGAGCTGCTGAAGGCAGCGCTGTTGTCGAGCGACCCGGAAGCGGTGGCCGTCGCGCTGCAAGTAACCGCCAAGACCCACCAACCAGGAGCCGAGGCGGCCATTGAGTCAGCCCTGGCCCACCCAAGCATCAAGGTGCGGCAAGCAGCCTTGCGCGCTGCGTGCGAGGCCAACCCAGCCAAGTTCGAGCCGCTTCTGATCGCCGATCTGCTTAAGGAAGATGCTCTGTTGTCTTACCGCGAGCTGTACCTGGCGCTCAGTAACAGCGATGACAGTAAGATGGCAGAGGTATTTGCCCGTTCGCTGAAGCTCGGTCCGAGCGCGCGGACGACCGACTTTCACAATGCCATCTACTTTAGCGAGCAGCGCAAGCCCTGGCTGCGGAGGGTCCTTGTTGATCTGCTCAAGCAAGGCGGCAACCTATCCGAGAGCGCGTTTCACATCTTGGAAAAATGGGGCGACAGCGACAAGGTTCTGTGCGCCTTCTGCATCGAAGCCCTGCAGAAAGCCCCCCCGGTAACGGACAAGACCTACCCCGGCTACATGGTTGATCTCGAGCAGTGCCGTGTCTATCTCGGCAAGCTCGCGGGACACGCTCCCTTTACCTGGGAAGAGAGACAGCCTGCACTTGCCTTTGCCCAGATGTGGATGACCAAAGCGGGCAACGCTCCGTAGGCCGTGCCTGCCCGATGCAGCGAAGTGACTTGTGACCCACAGCGCGCTGCCACCGCTTGCAGCCGCGCTGCGCTGCGCTGCCGGCTTGGATGGGACCGATCGATTGGCCGCTGGGGTAGTTGGTACCGTTGGGGTAGTCCCCTGGCCGCTGGGATAACCCACCGGGCCGCTGGGGGCGCGGTCGCGGTGTCCCGCCCTCGTGTGCGGAACCGTCGATTTCTTTCGGCGCCGGCATCAGGCTCACCTTCGACGAGGAATAGCGGCGACAATAGGCATTGTGCATTAGGGAGTTACCGGACTGAGCAAGATGGCACGGAACAAAAGAGCGTTCCGACGAGGTGGAGTTCGCGAGCCGACTGTTGCCAAGATGAGGACTGAAAGGCTTGGCTGCCAGCGAGCCAGCGTCAGAGGACCTGACGAACGCTCGGGCTCGCGGCACCCGGAGGCCAGGCATCATGTTCCGGAGGCGATGTCCTCCTGCTGCACGCGCTACAGCCCACCCAGCGGGTTCCAGTGCGCTTCGGCCGAGCAAGCGGTCATGTCCTCATTACCTGTCTACTATGCTCGGCCACCAGCACCGCGACGGCCGCGGCAGCGGCGGCAGTTGAGCCTGCGGTTTGCACAGCCGGGCGCTAGCCTCGATGACTCCGCCGGCTGACTATGGAGCCGAGCGGCCTACGTCGGCTGACGCGTGAACGACTGCGGAAATGTCGGTTGGCCCCGAGAACAGGCTCATATTGGTCATGCGGCGCGCTCGGCGTTCCAGCTCATACCCGCCTGCCGACTACACCGACCTGCGCGGGCCGCATGAGCTGTGCGCCGAGCCTGAATCCTTTCTGATACACGATGCTGATGTGACCGACCTCG
>CAYSFU010000179.1:0-3089 GCA_964430555.1 uncultured Nitrospira sp.
TATATGATATGCCGTGTGGAGCATTGGAGCATTGGAGCATTGGAACATCATTAGAACATCATTGGAGCATCATTGGAACATCATTGGAGCATCATTAGAACATCATTGGAGCATTCATTGGTACATCATTAGAACATCATTGGTACATCATTGGAACATCATTGGAGCATTCATTGGAGCATTCATTGGAGCATTCATTGGTACATCATTGGAGCATCATTGGAACATCATTGGAACATCATTGGAACATCATTAGAACATCATTGGAGCATTCATTGGAGCATTCATTGGTACATCATCATCATCGGAATGATAAGCAGGGAAGCAAAGTGAAAAGGGGTATTCTGAGCCCTTAGGGCCGTAGTTAGCAAGAGGCGGTGGGGACGTTGTGGGGGCTGGGAGAGGCATATTTCGAGCTGTAATTGCGAGCTGAAGTAAATTAGAATTTAACATTACCCTCTTCTCTTTTCTGTGTGCGTTATCCAGTGCCTTGTCTTGGGCCTTATGCCTTGTGCTTTTCCCCTATATGCTCTGCTGGACTTTGAGCCCGGGGAGAGTAAGTGTTTGACTGATTGGGGCCCGAGATTGACTAGGCTGGGGCTTTGAGCCCGGGGAGAGTAAGTGGTTGACTGATTGGGGCTTTGGGCCCGGGGAAGAACTTCAGGGCTCAGGGCCCGGGAAAGAACTATCAGACCGTATTGGAACATCTAGAGAGAGTAGCAGCTTGGAACAGTAGTAACAGGAGTAATAGTGTCTGGTAGGATCGGTTTATCCAGGGGATCTATAGGTAGCTGCTTTGGATCGGGGATTAAAATCGTTAAGAGTATCATATTGCCTAGAGATTATCATCCATCCGTTATTGCCTAGAGATTATCATATTGCCTAGAGATTATCATATTGCCTAGAGATTATCATCCGTTATTGCCTAGAGCATCTAGCTATCAGATGTCTGATTCTCAATGATTCTCAATGATTCTCAGTGTTTAAACCTTAACTCATCGCTTAGTTCGAAGGGGGCTGGTTGCAGAGATAGTGGCAATGGCAACGATAGATAATAAATGATAAATTATGATAAATTATGTTGCTTAGACTGATCCAGAGCATCTGTAATCTGCGGGAACATCATCGGAGACAGAGAAATTGCCTAGAGCAGTAATGTTGATGCTGATGCAATAAATTGTCATAATTGTCATTGTCTAGAGAGGGGATCGCCGTTTTATCGAGAGAATCACTGTATCGTCACTGTATCATCTAGAGATCTGTAATCGAGAGAATCACTGTATAATCACTCTTTCTACACTGTAATTAGGGGAGATTAAATCGTAAATCGTGATCTAATATTAGCTGAGAGCAGCAGGATCGTTGGAATCTATCGGTTTTGTAATGGGTAGCTGATGATGATCTGTTTTGCCTAGAGTAGCTGCCTTGGAACAGGGGATTGAATCGGATTCAATTTAGGGTAGGGATTAGGGATTGCTTGTGTGTTACTATTCTGTGAAGGGATTGAATTGCAGGGACATTCTGTGAAGGGATTGAATTGCAGGGACATTCTGTGAAGGGATACATTCTGTGAAGGGATTCTGTGAAGGGATTGACTGTTGGGGCCTTGAGCCCGTAAAGATTGTTTGGGGCCCGGGATTGACTGTTGGGGCCTTAAGCCCGAAGAGACTGTTTGGGGCCCTGAGCCCGTAAAGATTGTTTGGGGCCCGGGATTGAATTCTTGGGGCTCTCAGAATCTCAGAACACACACGCTATTTATCACTATTACAAGAACACACACTCTATACTCTATTTATCACTACTACTGCGTGATTTAGACGCGGGGATTGCCAGGCCGTACTAGAGACCGGCTCAGGCTGATCCGGGTGTAGAGAGTGAGTGTAGAGTGTCTGTGAGTGTAGAGTGAGCCACGAGAACAAGGGGAACAGTGAACAGAGTGTGTGTAGAGTCCCGGGCGTTCTGAGAGCCACGGGAACAAGCAGGAACAGCATCATTCTAACCATGTGCTCTGTGTGTTCTATTTCATCGGCGTTCTGAGAGCCGGTATACATTTCTATAGGAGGGCGAAAACAAGGTGAAAACAAGGTGTCCAAAATATTATTTAATAAATAAAACAGACTACCACGCGGTAGCCTGCGGGGAGATCCGGCTGTCTCTCTCCCCCTGAAGACACAGAAGTAGAAGTTTTTATTCGAGCGTTTCTGGTCCGCCGACCTTTATAGGGGTGAAAAATTTTATTTACTTGTGTAAAATTACATTCCGTGTGTCTGAATTGAAAGGAGAGATTGAAAAAGCGAGTAAATAACGTTATTTAATTAGTCTGTTACACTGATAGTACACTGATAGTACTGATAGTACTGATAGTACTGATAGTACTGATAGTGATTGTCAATAAAGCGAAACGGTCAGAAAAGAGGTATTCTAAGGAATTTATTGTTTAGACGTGAAAAAATCGCGTCCGCAGATTCCGTAGAGTGGTTAATGTGCCCGGAACAACAGCCTGCCCACTTTGGCAGGCTGTGGGGAGATCAGCCCTTCCCTCTCCCCGGCAGGAATGTTTTTAAAGGGGTCAGGAAATAAAACTTTTCACAGAGGAAACAAGGAGAGTAGATAGAGGACATGATAGATCGAGCAAGTAAACAACGCTATTTAATTAATCAGAACTATTTAATTAATCAGAACTATTTAGTTAATCAGAACTGTTTATTTGCTCAGTCTGCAAAGTCGCAGGATCTCTGTTTTACTGAGAGTGAAAAATTTACTCACGCCTAGAGACTAGAGAGAAATGGGGAGCTGCTTCGGAAACGGGGAACCAGGAAGGGTACGGGTGCAGTGTTGGTACTAGAATTCGGCAGAATTGAGAGACAAAGAACGTTGACAGGATGGAATTGCTTTTTGTGGAGCTGTTTCATTATTTTGGGTAAAATTTTCGTGTATAAACAGGGATTTATAAAAGGAGTATCCACAGTGTTGGTACTAGAATTCGGTAGAATTGAGAGGTAAACACCGTTTAAAGGATAGATTTACTTCCAGTGGAAATTGTCGCATTATTTGGAGTAAAATTTTCTGTACATAAACAAAGTTTTCCT
>CAYSFU010000180.1:0-3001 GCA_964430555.1 uncultured Nitrospira sp.
TGGCCGAAGACATGTTGCCAGAGAATGTCGTCGGTGCCGTCGCCGTTGAAGTCTCCGGCACCCACGAGTTTCCAGTCCGGACCAACCGGCGTAAAGATATTGATGCCGCCCTGGCGTTGCCCGTTCAGCATCGGCCAGTAATGCACCTGGCCGTTGATGTGCTGCCAGAGGATGTCGTCGGTGCCGTCGCCGTTGAAGTCTCCGGCACCCACGAGTTTCCAGTCCGGACCAACCGGCGTAAAGATATTGATGCCGCCCTGGCGTTGCCCGTTCAGCATCGGCCAGTAATGCACCTGGCCGTTGATGTGCTGCCAGAGGATGTCGTCGGTGCCGTCGCCATTGAAGTCTCCGGCACCCACGAGCTTCCAGTCCGGGCCGACCGGCGTGAAGACATTGATCCCGCCCTGGCGTTGCCCGTTCTGGATCGGCCAGTAATGTACTTGGCCATTGATGTGCTGCCAGACCACGTCACCGGTTCTGACCCTAGCGTTGTTGACTGCCGTCCAAAGCGCCGCGTTGCGGAAGCTGGTTCCAGCATTGGTTCCACCACTCGAAGTGCACCCTCCATTGGTATGGATCCCTATCGCGATATTACTCCCCTCAACAATCACTGGGCTGCCGGAGTTGCCACCTTGGGTATCCGGGTTGTATCGCAAGACTCCCGAGGTTGCACCTCCGGTGTTTTCTGACAACGTACCGGCATGAGTCTGCTGCGTTTGATTTTGAGCGTTGCGCGGCGGTGGGGCTCCAAAGTTGGGAGCTGGCCCGTCAACACCATAGCCGGTGACCCGGACTTGAGTTGGGTTGTCCGTGTTAGATACTTGAAAGGTTGCCCCCTGGGCGGCCGCTGGCATGAGACCGGTCTGTGTATTGGGCAGCACTCTAAACACAGCCCAATCATTTCCTACGGCGGTGTTTTGACTAACAATCGACCCAGCGATGACGCGATACTGGTCTCGAACTGGTGGCGCAACCGTCGTCCCATCGGCTTGCGAAGCCGGCACGTTAAACTCAACCGTCTGAGTAGCCGCACTGATGCAGTGCCCAGCTGTCAGAAAACTTCCGCCATCAATCAGCCAACCAGTGCAACCTATCGGCATAATACGACCCGCCCTCGGATTGCTTGAAGCGACCCGGTCATCGGCCGGCCCGCATATTGCCTCAATATTGGCGCCCTCCCGAGGAGCACGTACGTCTCTCCGAGATTTGTGTACGTCTTCAGGAATGAAGCGTTTGAGATCGTTGCCAAGGAGACTACGTAACGGCTGAGGCGTCGTAGCTTCGGTACCACTGGCCGCGGAAGCGGGAAGGCCAACGATAATGTCCTTGATTCTGGCGGAAACAGATTCTGTGGTTCCCTGCTCACGCCTTAAACTGACATGGAGTTCAGATCCATTAAACACTGCGCTCAATCCGCCCCAAGCATCGATTTGTACTTGTGAAAATGTCTGGGACTCACCAGATGAGTCAGTAATCATTAGCACGCCACCTGGACCGAGATGGACCTCCGAAAACTGCAATTGAAGCCACGTCGCCCCTGGTATCGAGATCGTTCTTTCGCCATCCTCCAGTTTTGTAAATATCTGTGACATAGCCTCTGGCGCAGCGTCTGCCGGTACTACTGCCCGCAAGGCTGGCGCCTGCCCCCAGGCTGACGTAGTGACGCTGATGAGCACCACCACTCCGAGCAAGAAGGTGATCCTATTCATATAACTTAGGGTGTTAAACATTTTCCTCATGTGATTCTCCTTTTCCCTTGCGATAATGACTAGCATTTCCCGTGGGAGCATTTTTGTGCTTAAAGCAAGGTCACACCTTAATAGGTTTGGGGATCATACTTGATGGTAAATCTCCAAGAGGCTACATAGAGCTGATCACAAACCCGTTCTCCCTGACGAAAAAGTATCTGGCGTGATACATCTTGTTTTGCTCCTTATTACAGCAAGATGCAGGCCACAAATGGCGACTGCGGCATGGACACTCTGAAAACTGCCTGAGACGACAGGTCTGACACGACGATTTGCATTTGCGCTTCTACAGCATCTCTATTGGTGAGATGAAAACAACGGGCCAGGTGTGAATCTAGAGAGATACACCCTGAATCCAATCTGATTCACCAAAGATGGTGGGCTTTCTGAAGCTTCGGACACGATCGTTGAATACACAACCAGTGTCACAGCGAAATGCTGATCAGCATTCCCTTAACTGCGTTACCAATTACTCATTCGCCGAGCGATAAGGCTTCACTGTCAGCATTGGTCTTTTTCGCTCTGGATGGTCATAGTAGATCTCTCATTGGGAAGGATTTGACCAGGCCGCACCGCCCATGAGCCTCCTCGACATCACTCATAGCATCACCCCTATGGGGTCGCGTCTAGTATTCATACATCCGGCCATCGTTTTTTATGGCACCCATGATCTCGCCAATACATCGAGTTCGCCTTTGAGCCACTGAGTAGCAGCCATCCACTCAAGAATGTGGTCTTGGTAATCCTCATTGACAGCGATTCACAAGTCTGTAGACAATGTCCGCCGGTCTGAACGCCGGGCCAGGCTTCGCCAGACATATCACTGAGAGAACTCGACACAGATGAGTCGGATCCGACGATTTAGGATGACAGCCTTGGCCGAAGGCAGTTCATTTCTCGCGTTGCTGTTTGTGGCAATGCCGATGAAGTATTTCATGGGGATGCCGAAAGTCGTGACAGTCGTCGGAGCGATTCACGGCATCTTGTTTCTGCTCTATATCGGCCAATTGGCAAAATTACACGTGACCTATCAATGGAACAACCGGTTTTCGTTCCTTGCCTTTTTGGCTTCTCTTCTTCCATTCGGACCATTTCTGTTCGATAAACACCTGTGCGAGAAAGAAGCTCAAGAAACTGATTCATAACCACAGCATCTCCTCACCGTTTCCCGTCATACCCCCGTTCTTTCCACTTTTCCAGCAATTGAATGCGCTTCTTGAGCTGTTCGACCGTCGCTTGATCGACCCGGCTTC
>CAYSFU010000181.1:0-2994 GCA_964430555.1 uncultured Nitrospira sp.
TAAATAACTGCGGTAATCAGCAATCTCGCGCGGGTTGACGGCCTGGGGGTCAAAGGCTTCGCCCGTGGTTTGGGTAAACCATTGGGCAAAGCCACCGAGGTCATGGGCGTAGGCTTTAATCGTATGCACACTTTTGCCAATCGTTTGTAGGTGCTGCGTGTACGTTTCTAGTATAGGAATTGTGGGCATAATGGGACTTGAAAAAGTTATATTAAGAGTTTTTGGGCTGATGGACTTTGGCGGTAGCTTGCCAAAAATTGGTCTAAAAAAGTTATATCAAGAGTTCAATACCAAACTCTAAATATAATTTTTCTTATATTAGCACATTATACCAGGAGTTGAGGACCAGGGCAAGCGGAAGCAAGCAGCGATAATGGCAAAAACTTATTGGAAGATTGTCAGGGCAAAGCAAAAGTGCTATACGAATTTTGCAGGTTCAAGCAGAGCAAGCGGCAGCAAAAGCAGTTCCAGGGCAATCAGAGGTCGTGCCTTGAAAAAACGAGTAGCGGCAGCCAGATTGGGCTGCTGTAGAAAATCGACAATGGCCAGGACACAGTTGTTGAGCGCGGCCAAGACCTGCGGGACCTGACCCGTGGTGACGCGGCAAGCATCCTCGCCCAGGGTCACATCGCGTCGCCAGTGGTTACGATTTTCAATGTGCCAATGGTGGCGAACCAGAGTGAGGAGTTGTGCCGGGGAGGCCTGTTGCGCCGTGAGCGAGGTCAGCCCATAGACCATTTCGCAGGTAGTTTTGCCACGGCGTGTGATAGTCCGTTCAATTTGAAAGACTTGGGCCACCTGTGGCCAGCGTGGGGCAAGATACGCACTCAATTCACTGCTGACGCGCAAGCGGCGGACTTCGAGCCGGCCATGCGCTTTGTCAACGGTGCGGGTCTCGTCTTCGGGGAAGAGCCTGGGCTGGGGTGCTTGACTGAAGAGCAGCGCAATCGCCTCCCGCAACTCGGCTTGATTCCCTTTCGCAATCAGGAGATACTCGCCATCGCGCTCAAGCACCGCTTTGGCCCATTTGGGCTGCGTGTGTAAGGCATCAGCACTGACGACGCTGCCCTGGAGGACAAGCGGCTCGAGTAACGTCATGGCCGCTTTGCGCTCTTGGCCTTTGCCCAGCACCGTCTGCTGTTGCCACATAAAATGCGCCGTTACATTGTACAGGCCGACAGTGTGCACCGCCGTTTTGCGCCCATGCGCATCCCGGCCGGCACCCCGCAGATTTTTACCGTCCAACGCCAAGTGTGTCAGTTCTACTTGCGCCGCTGCGCAGCCGGCAATCGCTGGCGCCGTGGGCTGCGCTTCATTCCTTGCCTGGCTGGTTAGCTCCGCAAAGTATTCGCCCAGCACGCTATTTAACTCAACCACTTCGATATGGTCACTCACGTAGCGGTAGGTGTTGGCACACGGCACTTTCCCGCGATATAACGGGAGGCGTTGCGCAAACAACTCGGCCTGCCATCCCACCCACTCGGCAATCCCTTTCACCTTCACCTCACCCGCCAGTTTGGCTAGCACCAGTAACGTCAAGACAACCGCCGCTGGGTATCGTTGCCCACGGCGACTCCGTTTGTCTTTCACTCGTTTCAGTGCTTCGTACAGACTCTCAACGGCTACCGCTTTGAGCCCACTTGGCACCTGCACTTCTGCTAAGATTGTGTTACACTCCATTTTGACGCCTTTTCAGATTTCCTGTTTGTTTGATCACTTGCAGTTTATCTGAAATGGCGTCTTTTTGCGCTTTTTCTTCCATTCGTATAGCACTTTTGCTTTGCCCTGGAAGATTGTGATAACTTGTAGACGTAGCAGAAAAAGAGCGCGATAATAGATGATAATCCGCTCTACGCCGCATTTATCTTCTCGAAATTCTCTTAGGACACAGTTAGTAACTTAGCCAAAAGGAAGAATTAACGCCGACTTTTGACTAGCAAAAACGACCTTTCACAAAGTGGCTTAAAGTTGATTCCAGTTGCTGATTGCGCAGGAGGTTTCGTTATGAACCGCAATTTCTTCTATTCTCTTTTTATTATCCTTATGCTATTCCTGGGTGTGATTAGTACGCAGACCCAAGCCATGCCGATACTCAAAACCACAACCACTAACGCGCTGAGCACTACTGCAAATCCCATTTGGGTCGAGCGGATACCCCCGGATGCCCCTGGGGAACGAGGTCAACATGCTATGGCGTATGATTCTGTCAGAAATGTAACGGTCATGTTTGGAGGAATGAGAGAGGTTTCGGGACACCTGCTGAATGATACATGGGAGTTATCGGGTGATATATGGACACCGCGCACACCAGCACACTCGCCTTCTCCGCGATATGCTCATGCAATGACATATGATCCAGCACACCAACAAGTTGTACTCTTTGGGGGTGACAACTTCAATACTTCTGGAGAAACCTGGGTTTGGGATGGGAATGACTGGATCCTGAAAACGCCTATGATCAGTCCACCTGGGCGAAATCTTCCACAACTTGCCTATGATCGCGCTAGAGGGGTGGTAGTGATGTATGGAGGTGGTAACTTTAGCGATACCTGGGAATGGGATGGCACAAATTGGACTGAAAAACATCCCTTAGACAGCCCTGGAAGCGGAGCTAATTTATCCATGGCCTACGATAGTATTCGTAGTAGAATCGTTCTTTTTGGTATCTCCGGTAATCAAACGTGGGAATATGATGGTAACAACTGGGTAAATCGCAATCCGGCGGTTTCGCCGCCTGCAGCCAGCAGTGTGGCAATGGCATATGATGAAACTATCAACCGGACCGTGTTGCTGACAAGTTTATCAGGTTATACGATCAACGATATATGGGAATGGGATGGCGCGAACTGGACAGAACGAACACCCGCTAGCGGACCAGTGCTTCGAGGGGTACTCCCCATGGTATATGATAATTCTAGAGGGAAAATCCTCCTGTTTGGCGGCGGGGATAACCTACCTGACACCAGCAAAGAACTCAAAGATACATGGGCATGG
>CAYSFU010000182.1:0-2930 GCA_964430555.1 uncultured Nitrospira sp.
CGCCGCCACCGCCGCCCCGGCCGCCGCCGCCGCCACCCAGCAGGCCGAGCAGCAGCTGGCCGAGATGAAGCACGTCGCCACCGACGCCTACGACGGTATCAACGACTCACTCAGCGAGCTGCGGATGTCCATTGTCCTTGCGCAGGAGACCTTCAACAAGATGGAGCGCACCCTGCCCGACAAGGAAGTCGGCCGCAAGCTGCGCGACGCCATCGACGAGACCATGAACCGCGCGGACGAGGCCAAGGGGCACATCCGCAGCCTGCGCAGCCTCATCGAGTAAAGGGCAAGGCCACGCCATGACGCAAGATCCCAAGGCCCCCGCGGACTCCTCGCTCCAGGGGGCTCCGATCGCCGCCGAGAGCGAAGAGCTGAACGTCAGCGAGCGCGAGATCCTCGACTACATCCGCGCCCGCTATTCGTTCCTGTACATCGTCTCCTCCGAGGAGAGGCGCGTCGAGGAGTCGCTGCTCAAGCTGGCCCGCCGGCGCGACATGAAGCTTGGCTGCTGGTCGATTACGCGCGGCTTTCAGCAGAAGTTTGGCACCCTCAAGGGCGGCGATGTGAAGGACCCGATCAAGGCCCTTGACTACATCGCGGCGCAGGAGGGGCGGGGCCTGTTCGTGCTGCGCGACTACCACGCGTTTTTGAACGATCCGACGGTGGTGCGCAAGCTCCGCGACCTCGCCCAGGACCTGCGCGACACCACCAAGCATGTGATCCTGCTCTCGGCGGTGACCAAGATCCCGCCCGAGCTGGAAAAAGACGTGACGATGGTCGACTGGAACCTGCCCAATCGGCCCGAGATGAACCGCGTGCTCGAGGAGCGGCTGGCGAACCTGCCGCCGGGCGTCGACCCCGGCATCGCCAGCGAGGCGGAAGGCCGCGAGCAGATCGTCGACGCGGCGCTCGGGCTGACCAAGACCGAGGCGGAGAATGTCCTGGCCAAGTCGATCGTGCGCAAAAAGACGTTCGACCTGCGCACCGTGCTCGGCGAAAAAAAGCACATCATCCGAAAGAGCGGCATCCTGGAGTATTACGAGGCCGAGGACAACCTCGACAGCATCGGCGGCATGGAGGTCTTGAAGTCGTGGCTGATCAAGCGCCGCCACGCCTTTACCGCCGAGGCGCGCGAGTTCGGCCTGCCGCTGCCCAAGGGCATCCTGCTCCTCGGGGTGCCCGGCTGCGGCAAGTCGCTGACGGCCAAGGCGGTCGGCGCGGCGTGGAACATGCCGCTGCTCCGGCTCGATGTCGGCAAGATCATGGGGGGCCTGGTCGGCTCGTCGGAAGAGAACATCCGCAAGGCGCTCAAGACCGCGGAAGCGGTGGCCCCGGCGATCCTCTGGCTCGACGAGATGGAGAAGGGCTTCTCGGGCACCGGCTCGTCGAACATGTCCGACGGCGGCACCACCAGCCGCGTGTTCGGAACATTCGTCACCTGGATGCAGGAAAAGACCTCGCCGGTGTTCGTCATCGCCACCGCCAACGACGTGCGCGCGCTGCCGCCCGAGCTCCTGCGCAAGGGCCGCTTCGACGAGATCTTCTTCGTCGATCTGCCGAGCCAGGAAGAGCGCGGCGAGGTGCTCAAGATCCACCTGAAGAAGAAGGGCCGCGACATCGCCAACATCGACATGCAAAAGCTCGTCGAGGCGATGCCGGACTTTGCCGGCTCCGAGATCGAGCAGGTGGTGATCTCGGCGCTGTACGAGGCGTTCGACCAGGACCCGCACGCCCGCGAGCTGTCGACCGCGCAGCTCCTGCACGCCGCCAAGGAGATCGTCCCGCTGGCGGTGACCATGCAGGAAAAGATCGCCGACATGCGCGAGTGGGCCAAGACCCGCGCCCGCACCGCGTCGCTGGTGCAGGCCCCGGTGATGCAGCGGCGGCGGGGCGATCGCTTCACCGTCCCCCAGGGCGACGGCGGCGGCAGGCTGGATCTCTAAAAAGGGCAACCACCAATGAGTCACTTTACGACCGTCGCGACCAAGATTAACGACCTCGTCGCGCTGACCCGGGCGCTCGACAAGCTCAAGCTCAAGTACACCCAGGCCGAAGAGGGAGTGGTGGTCAAGGGCTGGCGCGGGCAGACGAGCCTGGCCGAGATCTCGATCCACATGGGCCGCTACGACATCGGCGTGGTGAAGAACGAAGACGGCACCTACGGCCTGCAGGCCGACTGGTGGGGGATCGAGACCACCGTCGGCAAGACCGAGCAGGAAATGGTCGACGAGCTCAATCGCGAGTACGCTTATCAGAAGGTCGTCATCGCCTGCGAGAACCAGGGCTACCAGATCGAAGACCAGCAGGTCGCCGAGGATGGCACGGTCAAGCTGTCGGTGAGCAAGTGGGGCTAGGCGGGCAGGCAGTCTGATTTCAAACGAGTTGCCGCGCAGTCGCATGAAGCGCGGCAGGGAGTACCAAATGGCGCAGCGTAAAGAACTGGAGATCACCATCTCGCCCTCGGGCGAGGTCCAGGTGCAGGTCAAGTGCATCCCCGGCCAGGCCTGCGTCGAGGAGACCAAGTTCCTCGAGGACGCCCTGGGCAACAAGATCGTCGACCGCCAGCTGACCTCGGACTACTACAAGCCCGGCGTCACCACCGACACCGGCGTCACCAACCGCACCTGAGCCGCCGACCGCACCGGTAATTGCTTCCGCTTGCGTCTAGGGTCACAACCCCAGTATCCACCGGCGTGGGTCCCCCTCCCCTCCGGTCGGCCCACGCCTATTGGCTCCCGACTAAGTCACTAAGATGTGACCGCCAAATAGTCCTGAATCTGCCTGAATCTGCTGCTGGAGCGGCTAGCGCAGGCCGCGGCCGGTGACGAGGTAGGTGGCGAAGCTGCCGAGCCAGTGGGTGCCTTCGTAGTGGGCGCCGTTGACCGCGCGCAGGCCGGCTTCGCGGTGCGCGGTGGCCAGGGCGCGCAGCC
>CAYSFU010000183.1:0-2881 GCA_964430555.1 uncultured Nitrospira sp.
GCTTCGGCGGCCGCACGAGCGGCAGCTGACCGAGCAGCGGCCGCTCGTCGGACACCGCGGACACCGCCTCCAGCGCGTAGGCGATGTCGCGCGCCGAGTGGAAGCGCTCCTGGGGATTTTTCTCCAGACAGCGCTGGATGACCCGCTGCAGCGCGGTGGGCACCATGCGCTCGGTCCCCGGATCCATCTGCGGATCCTCTTTGAGGATCGCCATCGTCATCTCGAGCACCGAGGGCCGGGCGAAGGCGCGCCGCCCGTAGAGCAGCTCGTACAAGATGAGCCCGAGCGCGAAGATGTCCGAGCGGGCGTCGACCGGGAGGCCCTGAATCTGCTCGGGCGACATGTAGCCGGGCGTGCCCATGAGCACCGCCGGGTCGGTGCGCAGATCGCCCGGCGCGGTCTGCGCCGCCTCGCTGGCCACGCCGCCCGGGAGCTCCGAAGGGCTCAGCTTGGCCAGCCCGAAGTCGAGGATCTTGACCCGGCCGTCCGGGGTAAGGAGCAGGTTCTCCGGCTTGAGGTCGCGGTGGATCACTCCCTTGTCATGCGCCGCGGCCAGCCCGGCGGCGATCTGCAGCGTGTAGTCGATCGCCTTGCGAATCGGCACCGCCCCTTCGGTGAGCCGCTCGCGCAGGGTCTTGCCCTCGATGAGCTCAGCGACCATGTACGGCATGCCCTGGTAGGTGCCGACATCGTAGAGGGTCAAGATGTTGGGATGGGACAGGGAGCTTACCGCCAGCGCCTCCTTCTCGAAGCGCAGCAGGCGCGGCGCGTCCTTGGCCAGCTCGCTGGTCAGGACCTTGACCGCGACGTCGCGGTGCAAGCGCCCATCGTGCGCGCGATAGACCTCACCCATGCCCCCGACCGCGATGAGCGAGACGACCTGGTAGGGACCTAGTCGCGCGCCAGCCTGCAGCATCATATCCAGTCAGTATAGAACTGCCTTTTTGTCCGGGGCACGGGATTCCATAGTTATTCCTGTCGCTCACGCCGGATAATACCGGATAATAAACGACAAACCGCGCCGGCAAGTCCGGCCGCGGCTTAGTCGGATGCAGCTGTGGTCCGGCTTTCGTCCAGCGGCGCCGTCGGGTATGGTTCGCCTGTCAGGGGGACGGAAATCTGGTAGTCTACGTAAGAGACTGCAAAGTCGCTACACCGTGGCTGTAGAGGCAGCAGCCGGCCCGGCCGACATATATGGAGAAGTAGTGGATGTTGTTAAAGCAACCAGAAGATCTGCCCGGCTCTGAGATCACGCCCAAGGAGGTCTTCATGAACCGCCGCCGGTTCCTCATCGGCAGCGGCGTCGCCGGCGTGTCGATCGCGGCGGGGGCCTACCTCATCGGGGGCGATCGCGACTCCGCCGCGGAGGCCGGCAAGAAGCTCGAGGGCGTGCGCAAGAGCGCCTATCTGGTAGATGATAAGCAGAACACCTACAAAGAGGCGACAACCTACAATAACTTCTACGAGTTCGGCACCGGCAAGGACGAGCCGGCCGACAACGCCAAGCACTTCCGGACCCGCCCGTGGTCGGTGCGCATCGAGGGCGAGGTCGCCAAGCCGAGAGAGATCGATATCGAGGCCCTCCTCAAGCTGGCACCCCTGGAGGAGCGCGTCTACCGCTTCCGCTGCGTCGAGGCGTGGTCGATGGTGGTGCCGTGGATCGGCTATTCGTTTAACGAGATCTGCAAGCTCGTACAGCCGACCGCCAAGGCGAAGTTTGTCCAGTTCGTGACGCTCAAGGATGAAAAGCAGATGCCCGGGCAGAGCTCCGAGGTGCTCGACTGGCCGTACGTAGAAGGCCTGCGCATCGACGAGGCGATGCATCCCCTGACCCTCCTATGTCTTGGTATGTACGGAGAGGTATTGCCGAACCAGAACGGCGCTCCGGTGCGCATCATTGTCCCTTGGAAGTACGGCTTCAAGAGCGCCAAGAGCCTGGTCACGATCCGCTTCACAGACAGCCAGCCACCGACAAGCTGGAACAAGTCCAATCCTTCGGAGTACGGCTTTTACTCCAACGTAAACCCGGAGGTCGACCACCCGCGCTGGACCCAGGCCAGCGAGCGCCGGATTGGCGAGTTCCGCCGCCGGCGGACCCTGCCCTTTAATGGCTATGCGGATCAGGTAGCGAAGCTCTACGCCGGCATGGACCTACACAAGTTCTTCTAACCAAAGTGGTTTCGGGATCCTCGTTCCAGCCCGCGGACCCGGCCAGGCGCGCAGAGAATTTCTGCAGCGTACGATTCCTATGCTTGAGCCTGCGCATAGGGTCTGATAGCGTCCTTACATGTCAACAGGAAAATCCGACCACCGCTCCAAGAAGTCGGCGACGGAAAACGCAGCCTTGGCGACGAAGAACTCGGGCGCGGCGGTGAAGCCGGCAGCCGAGGACGCCGAGGCCTCGGCGACGGGATCTGCGGCAGCGGTGAGCAAGTCGGCGGCCAAGGGAAACAAGCCTGCTGGCGTGGCTTCCAAAGAGCCGGAAGAGCCGGCCGCGGCCAAGGGGGGCAAGGTCGGTGAGCCGCGGCCGCCGGGGGCTACTGGGGCTCGGGCAGCCAAGGGAGCGCGGGATTCCAAGCCGGAGGTGAGCGGGGGTCCGGTCGCGCCATCGGCGAAGACCATTCGCCCGGCGGCGACGGCGGCGACAGAGGGAGCAAAGCGCGCCCGGTCGGAGGCGGCCGAGCCGACGCCCGCACCGGTGAGCAAGAACAAGCTCAAGCCGGTCGGTGACGCGGCGCCGGCCGCCGAGGCCGCGCCGGCCCGCAGCGCCCGCGCCGCCATGCCGACTCCGCCGTCGAGCAAGCCGATTCGTCCCTCGGTGACCTCGACGGCAGAGACTCCCAGTGCGCGCAAGCCGGAGCCGGCGGAGCCCGAGGCCGGT
>CAYSFU010000184.1:0-2841 GCA_964430555.1 uncultured Nitrospira sp.
ACGGGCCTCGTCTCGTCCGCGCGGGCGCAGCCCGGCCCCCTTGCCTCACGCGTGAGGCTGACGCACATGCATACCGACGAGCGACACCAGCCATATGACGAAGCCGCCGAGCGCGGCGGTCAGCGGATGGCCGAAGCTCAACTTGCCATGAGCGGGCCGCACGCCGGAACGGCTAGATATGCATAAGCAATTTCTAATAACATATTGATAATAGTATCATTTTATTAACTCTCCGAGATTTTAATTGCGTGTCAACATTTGGTTGCGTATATATCTTCACATCGTGAGATGAATTTTGAAGTTGATATGGAGAGAAGTGCCATGCCGAGGACCAGCGCCGTGCTGCGATCCAAGGATACAACCGTGTTCAACTACACGGTTCCCTCCTACACCGTAGCTCAAGCCTCCGTCATAACCGGCGTGCCTCAGAAGCAAATAAATCAGTACCTTGATCGGGAACTGAAATTTCTGGCGGCCATAGGTGCGGGGTTTCGGGCCGTCCGGGTGAGCGGGTTGGCATTATTACGATTGAACCATGACCTCAGCAGCACGTTGACTGTGGACACTCGTCTGTTGGTCATTGAGCAGGTTATGGCAGATCCCCGCATAAAATACGTAAGCATTCCTGATGGTCGTGTGACTGTCCGGGCTGATGTTTCGCGTAGTGCGGTAGCTACTGGTTTGGCCAAGTGGCGTCAGGTCAAAGAGCTGGTTTCATCGAATAATGAGGTTATGAGTGGTGAGCCCTGCTTGAAAGGCACGCGCGCATCAGTCTACCTTGTCAGCGATTTGTTTAAATCATGCGGTCGAGATGAGGCTTTGGATACTTATCCAAATCTCTCCGAGCGCCAGATTGATGCCGCAGTGATGTACGCTGAGATGTTTCCCCGGAAGGGACGCCCACGTAGCGTTGGGGCGCGCCTTGAGAAGGCAAAGCCCAATAAACGTTCGCGGAGTGTCCGTGTCAAACTGCCCACCTAATCTTGGATTCCTGATAGACGAAAATCTCAGCCCCGGGCTTGCCGATGAGGTAACAGCTCGGGGCTTTCGTGGTTTTTCGGTAGCGAGAAACACCAAGCTTCGAGGGCGAGGAGACGCAATAATTGCTCGTCACGCTATTGATAATGATCTTGTGTTAGTCACTAATAACGTTGTTGATTTTGAAGAGATTTACATTGCTAAGGAGTGTCATCCGGGGCTCGTTTTTATATGTTCGGAGAACTCCAAGCTTCGCAAAAGATCCGTACAGCTCGAAATGATGAGGTGGGCAATCGACGAGATAATGTCGGACTGCCTATGTCAGGAAGCAATTCGGCTCACGGCCCGTCTGGAGCGGAAAGAACTCGTTATCGACATCGGCCGATATTACCTACCGGATCTCGTCTTGCCTTCGGCAATTGCGGCACATGAACTCGCTGGATAGCCGTCGTCGCCAAAGTCTAGAGCATTCAGAAGATTGGGCACGACGACAGCCTCGATAGTGCCCCGCAGCTCACAGTGCAGGAACGGTTAGAGATCTAATAGCTTTCTGACCGCAAGCTTGGACCTTTACCTCTGCTCTGGACCTAGGACAGCCTCAAGCGCCGCCATCCGGGATCTCTAGACCGCGAACGAGCGCGGCGTGGACCGGCGGAGCGGCTTGCGACGCACTTTTCGACGGTGGGGCATTCCGCGATCGGCATCCTGAAACGCTCGCCGAAACCATGCCGTCATTTCTCGATCCCATGCCCGTCTGTGCCGGCCGGTGCATCGGCCATTCATGTTGCGATGCAACGTATTGGCGACGGCAAATGTTTCAATCGCACAATGGGAAGGCGAGCTATGCGCCACGCGCGCGCCAATGCGGCTCAGGGCTTCACATCGCTCGGAGATTGCTCAGACGTAAGCGTTTGCGCGTCGGCGTCTTGGGTTCAACGTGCGGAGTTCTGGGGAGCCCGCAGTCTCGCTTGCTTTTGCAGAGGCGAAGTGCACTGCTAGCCGTTCAATTGCTGGCAACGTTCGGGACCGCGCATGAGCTGGAAGACCGCGTATCGCTCCTTCTACTATCAGGGTGCGCCGGAGCCCGCCGATCCCGATCTCGACAAAGCCCACACCGCGCTGCTCGTGATCGACGTGCAGAACGTGTATCTCGCGCGTCCTGAGCGCGCCTCGCTCTCCGCCGAGGAGCAGGCCCGCTACGACGCGTGGACGCCGTTTCACGACCGGATGAACGGCATCGTGCTGCCGCGCACGCGCGACCTGCTTCAATCCTTCCGCGCGGCCGGCATCGAATGCCTGTTCGCGCGGATCGCGTGCCACACCAAGAACGGCCGCGACCGCTCGCTGTCGCAGAAGATGCCGGGCTGGAACAATCTGCTGCTGCCCAAGGACGAGGAGCCGTCGCAGATCCCGAAGAGCCTCGCGCCGGCTGGTGATGAGATCGTCGTCACCAAGACCACCGACAGCGCGCTGACCGGCACCAATCTCCGGCTGATCCTTACGAACCTCGGCATCAAGACCGTGGTGTGCTGCGGGATCTTCACCGACCAGTGCGTCTCCTCGACGGTGCGCAGCCTCGCGGACGAGAGCTTCAACGTCGTCGTGGTGGAAGACTGCTGCGCGGCGGGAACCGACGAGCTCCATCACAAGGAGCTCGAGATCATGAACATGATCTACTGCCACGTAATGTCGTCAGCCGAGCTCAAGGCGCTGATGGGGTTGGGGTGAGCGCGGGCGGTTTCGCAGTAGAGCGAAGCTACGAAGACCGACAACGGACCGTCAGGTGAAAGTAAGTCGGCTTGCGCGGGAAATGCTGAAGCTCTGCGAAGTGGGGTGAATGGCGGCTGTTGACCCGGAGCGGAC
>CAYSFU010000185.1:0-2809 GCA_964430555.1 uncultured Nitrospira sp.
ATCTTTACAAGGTCGTTGGAATGATTGTTGTTGGCCGTTTGTACGGCTGGCGTGTAATGCGTTTGATTACCAGTGGGCCGCTTTGGAAATCCGCCTTTAAGCTTTTTGGTGATCCAAAGGAGCTTATGCCTCAGCGCGGCAAGTATTCCCATAAATCTATTGGGCTAAGGGTGGTTGATGAAATCGGGGGATATTGGGACGTGATTAAGGGAATTGTTCGCGTTAAATCAGAATTGAAAAAAGAAATTATTTAGAAAAAAAAATTCTACTAATCTATAATTCAAAACGCCTTGGTTATTCCCCGTTAGTTTCTCAGGCCGGCGGGGGCCAAGGCGTTTCTACAATCACGCTTTCACGGAGCGCAACCGATGTCTAAGAATACCACGCATTTCTTGTCTGTACGAAATCCTTTCTGGTTTTTTCCATTTTGGCGATATCGCCCGGATTTTTTGAGCCACTTAAAAACGCACCCGCCAGGGGGCGTTTTTAAGTGCGAAAAAAAGCCGTTTCGATGTGCTCTCTTGGTAAATAACACGGGAACTCCGGCCAGCCACGTCCGGCGCGGGTTTCAGGGCTTCAAGGTGCGTTCATGGAAGCGTTAAACCTGACCGAAGAAATCGACGAAACCACCGGCGAAATTCAGACATTCATTACTGGCAAAAAGGGCAAGCGCCTTTATCGTACATTCCGCGAAAGTCGTGCTTATCGTTATTTCCTCAAATCTGTCATTAACAAGATTATGAACGAATCCAGAATTTTGAAATGTTCCAGACTCCGCGTTCCTGGTCGAAATGTTGAGATTCTGAAATCTATTGAGCATGGCAAGTGCCATTATTCCGGCCTTCTTCGTTGCGGCTCTCCATGGGGCTGCACGATCTGCGCGGCTCAAATATCTGAACGCCGTAAGGTTGAAATCAAAGCGGCGATCTCAACCGCAAAAATGATGGGTTGGGGCGTCAATCTGATGACTTGCACTGTTCCTCATGGCTTGGGTGATGATGTCAAAGAAATCCGCGAAAAACTGGCTAAGGCCTGGAGAAAAATGACCGATTGCCGCTCCGGCAAGGATGCCCGCAAGTTGCTTGGTCTTGAGGGGACAATTCGAGCCATCGAGGTGACACACGGCGACAACGGCTTTCATCCTCACTTCCATATTCTGGTTTTTACTGGTCGTTTAGTGTCGCCCGATTGCATCAAGGCTCTTTTTCTTCCGCTTTGGCAGGATGCCTGCATCAAATCCGGATTAGGCCGCCCAAGTGACGAACACGGTTTAGACGTTCGCGGCGGCGATCAGGCCGACGAATATGTCAGTAAGGGCAATTTGGGTCTTGAGTCTGACAAGTGGGGCCTTGAGTCCGAAATGACCAAAGGCCATACAAAGCTCGCTAAGTCGAAAAACGGGACTACTCCCTTCGGACTTCTCGAACAGTACGCCTTGACCGGCTGTGAGCGATCCAGGCGCCTTTTTCTGGTCTATTTCGACGCGTTCAAGGGTACGCGTCAGCTCTATTGGTCAAACGGCCTTAAATCGAAGCTCAGCGTCGAGGATTTCACCGATGAAGAACTGATTGCCAAGGATGACGACCATTGCTCCGTTTTGGCCACTTTGACGGTTGAAGAATGGCGCTCTGTTTTGGCTCATGGTTGCGAGGCTTCTTTGCTTGATCTGGCTGAACGTGAGCCTTTGGCTATTCCTGAGTTTTTAAAATCTTTAAAGGGGTGAAAGTCATGAAATCCGGTTACATAATCGCAAATCAAAATGAAGAGTTCCTTGCAATCGCCGAGACTACGCCCACTCATGATTTACTGGCTTGGACTCCTGACCCTGGCCTTGCCAAGGTTTTCTCATCCTCCTCGAAATGCCGTAAGGTTATGCGGGCGATTGCTTCGGCAAAGTATCGGTTATGGGAACTGACCATAGCCGAAACCGAAAGGCAATATATCGTAGGTTTTACTGGCGATAATCGTCCTCCATGGTTCTAGTATTTGACAAGTTTTTCGCTATCTCCTAACAAAAGTTAAAAATTGTTATTGACAAAAAGTTAAAATAGTTTATACTATATACAATATTTAACTAAACGGAGTTATAAAAATGAAAGATCAAGAGTTCAAAACAGTTCAAGCTTTAGGCGCTGTAGATCATGTTTGCTGCTATTACAGTATGACTCATCAGGCTTGGGAGTTATGGATATACGGTGACGATGAGGACCCGGTCCGCGCTCGTGAGGTTAACCGGTTGGGAAATCGCATGATTACCGCCAGGGGCGAATCCAGGGTTTGGAAATCGCTTGACAGTTTGGTTGACTATTTGGTTCGCGCTGGTGTGAAAATCTCGCGTATTCGTCTCGATGGTGAAATGCCAAGCCAAGGCAAACAAGCCAAGCAAGTCGATTGGGCGGGATGACGTTGAAAAATGGGCGTATAAGGTTGGCCTATGAACTTGGGGCGTTTGATGACCGTTCCGGTTTAGACCGTCTAGCTATTTAAATACTACCCGGCTCGAAGAGCCGGGTAACAAGTCCGGAAGGATCGGCCGCTAAAAGGAAAGTTGGTGACATTTCGCGCTTTCCTTTTAGCGGCCCTGATCCTGACCCTAATAAACGGCTGTTTAAGGCCTAGCGTACCCGAAGGGTAGCGGTCGAATGGTTTTGCTTTAACTATGTGTGAATATTGGAGATAAGACGATGATTACTGATGCAGAATTGATGGCGAAAATAGACGAAGTTTCAGGTGCTTTTGTTGGGCAAATCGACGATCTTTACAAGGTCGTTGGAATGATTGTTGTTGGCCGTTTGTACGGCTGGCGTGT
>CAYSFU010000186.1:0-2802 GCA_964430555.1 uncultured Nitrospira sp.
AATGCCTATTTTTGACCCGCATTCCCATGGGGCGGAATGCGGGTTTTTTAATATGTAAAAATCTGAACTTGATCCAACCCTTTAAAAAATTAATCTCAACTGCAACAGACATTGAATGTCTCAGTTCGACCCTAACCGGTCCATTTATCCTGTCTTTCAAACGTCAGTTCATGCCGATATTTCGGTCATTCAAAATGCACCTTAGTGGTTATCTTGGTTTGTTTATTATCCAGAAAATATGTGTTACCCCGCCTAGTAATTCAGGTGTTGGGCTTCTTAATTCTATTGTCGCTTGCGGTCGAATAAAGTTAAGTGTAAATATACTGAATTAGATAATAATTTGTTGAACTAAACCGCTGCGCGGTGCCTTGGCACAGCTCTAAATTTCCCTTTCGTAACAATAAGTCGCACACTCCTGATTGACCGCTGTTGGTCAGTCTTTAGAGGAGAAATGTGATGACTCCGTTACGTCAAAAAATGATCGATGCCATGCTGGTACGCGGCATGGCTCTGAGAACCCAGCGCAGTTATCTGATGGCTGTCGCCGAGTTGGCGAAGTATTATCATCGTTCGCCGGCTCAACTGTCGGGGGAAGAACTGCAAGGGTTCTTCCTCGCACTGGTCAAAGAACGCCACCTCTCGCCGGCCACTTGCCGCTTGTATCTGAATGCGCTCCGTTTTTTCTATCTGCACGTCCTCGGCCAGGACAGCTTTGGCGTCAAGCTGCAGGTGCCTAAACAAGAACAACGCATTCCGGAACTGCTGATGCGCAGTGAAGTCAGCCGCATCCTGGCGGCCCACGGCAACCTCAAACACCGCATGTTACTGTCGACCTGTTACGGTTGCGGACTTCGTGTCAGTGAATTGGTGTCGATTCAGATTCGCCACCTGGATGGCGAACGGCGACTGCTGCGAGTGGAACAAGGCAAAGGCGCTAAGGATCGGGCCGTGATCCTGTCGCCTACTTTATTGCAGCTATTGCGTGCCTATTGGCGTGAACTGCGGCCGCCGCAATGGCTGTTTCCCGGTGCCGATCCCCACTCGCCGTTGAGTATTGCCAGTGCGCAAAAGCTTTTTTCGGAGGCCAAACGACGCGCCGGGGTCGACAAGATCGGCGGCATTCACAGCCTGCGTCACGCCTATGCGACCCATCAGCTGGAAGCCGGCATGCCGCTGCATCAACTGCAGCATCAGCTGGGCCATCAGAATATCCGCTCGACCTTGCGTTATGTCCATTGGGTGCCGGGTTATCAGGAAAGCCGAAGCGGCGGCGACCTGTTGGCCCAACTGGAGCAGCCGTTATGAGCGGCGACGTCGGCTTGCAGGCGGTCTTCGAGCGATTTCTGCCCGCCTATCAGACGCAGCATGCGCTCACCCCGATTCAGCAAAAAGCCTGCCGGCATATCGAACAATGCCGCACCGAAGCCTTGGGTGGCCTGCGACGGCGTTGCGGGCAGTGCGGCTTCGAGCAGCCGCAGTATCATTCCTGCCGTGACCGCCATTGCCCGCAATGCCAGGGCCAAGCCCAACAAGCCTGGTGCCAACAGCAGTTGCAGGCGGTTCTGCCGGTGACCTACTATCACCTGGTGTTCACACTGCCGCATACGCTCAATAGCTGGATCGAACTGCACCCCGAAGTGATCTACCGGTGCTTATTCCAGAGCGTTTGGGAAACCTTGGATCATTTTGGCCAAGACCCGAAACGATTGCACGGCACCCTGGGGATGACCGCGGTCTTGCATACCTGGGGGCAAAATCTGAGTCGGCATGTGCATCTGCACTGCCTGGTCGCCGGCGGCGCCTTGACCGAAGCAGGCGACTGGCATCCGGCCAAAAGCAATTACCTGTTTCCGGTCCGGGCCTTGTCCCGATTTTTTCGGGGTCGAATGGTTTGCCGCCTGCGGTACAGTGCGCAACGCGGTGAACTGCAACGGATCACGCGTCCTGCGGAAATCGATACGCGACTCCGTGAGCTCATGCAAACAGACTGGGTGGTGTACACCAAAGCCTATCTCAACCAAGCCGAAACAGTGGTCCAGTATCTGGCCCGCTACAGTCGCAAAACCGCACTCAGTAATGGGCGGATCCGGCAGATAGACGAAGACCAAGTGCATCTGCGCTACAAGGACTACCGGGATCATGACCGCAACAAAGTCATGGTGTTGGGCGGTGAAGAACTGATTCGACGCTTCTTATGGCATATTTTGCCGATCGGGTTCATGCGCATTCGCCATTACGGCTTTCTCGCCAACCGATGCCGGCGACAAAAGCTGGCGCAAATCCGGCATACTCTGCAAGCCATAGCCGAGCAAGAGATCGTCGAGCAGGAAGTTGTAAACAGTCAGCCCGTTACCGCGCCGATCATTGAAAAACCGCAGTTATGTCCGCAATGCCAAACAGGCCGTATGATCGTCGTCGGAGAGATAGCGCCCAAGCGCATAGAGTATGGCTAAGCGATAAACCGATCGGAAGCTTAAGCCAGGAACGGCACAGCCCGTCCACAGGCGCCAAAAGGCCTGGGATACCGTGCGGCCGAGAGAAAGAAAAAACCGAAAAACTAACAAATGAAGCGAACAAAATTGAATAAATCCTTCCCTCGACGGACCTATCAGAAGCTAATCGGTCAGTTACAAACAAGACTAACGTCCATAGAAAGCCGATAAATCTTGGACAACCCTGCTCGAAAACAATACAATCCCCATTAATAAAGAAGGCGGGCTAAGCCAAACATCCAGAGCGGCTTAGTCCAACACACATTTATCTGTCATGCTTGCGCACGACAGATAAAATGCTTATTTGTTA
>CAYSFU010000187.1:0-2789 GCA_964430555.1 uncultured Nitrospira sp.
GTATGCATCCGGCGTGGACCGCAGGTGATGATGTTACGTTGGGTTAGGCGCCGGCGCGGGACTTCAAGTCTTTGTGGATCTTGATCAACTCGACGAGCGTCTCGATGCCGAAGTCGGTGAAGGCGAGAACGCCGTCGTCTCCGACGCCGTAGACCCAGATGACGCCATCTTCGGTATCCATTTCGAGAGCGACATCGTGGATGAAGTCGACGCTCTCACCGAGGCGCTCTGCGACGCGCTCGACGGTCGTGACGTGATCGACCTTGTTGACGTGCATGCTCAGGCCGCCAGCGCCGACGCGCGCTGTGCCGATGGTCGCCAGTTCCACGGCAGGAGTTCATCGAGCCGATGCGCGGGATGGGCAGCGATGCGAGCGAGGACGTCGGCGAGCCAAGCCTGCGGATCGACGCCGTTCATTTTCGCGGTGACGATGAGGCTGTACATGGCGGCGGCGCGCTGGCCCCCGCGGTCCGAGCCGCAGAACAACCAGCTCTTTCTGCCGAGAGCGATGCCTCTCAGGCCG
Source organism: uncultured Nitrospira sp. (assembly GCA_964430555.1). Lineage (GTDB taxonomy): Bacteria > Nitrospirota > Nitrospiria > Nitrospirales > Nitrospiraceae > Nitrospira_D. The sequence goes on from CAYSFU010000187.1 coordinate 524, forward strand.
CGCTCGGCCGCATTGTTCGACATGCACACGCGGCCGTCTATGAGGAACAGCGTGAAGGCCGGCCACCTCTTCAGCATGTATTGGATCGCCTTGGCGAGATCGTGCCCGCGCGGGAGTTTGGCAAGTTGTTCACGCAGATAGTTTTCCAGCGCGTCGACGAGCGGGCGGCTCGACGCCTGTCGAACGATGAGACGCTCTTCCGCGCTCTTGCCCTTGATCGACCGTTCGTTCGCGAACAACACGTCGATCCGGCGCATGACTTCGATGGCGATCGGCGACAGTGGGATTTCCTTCTTCCCCGTCGCCTTCCGACGGGCGTTCTCGTCGATGTCCGCCATTGCGAAGAACGGGCGCCGCGCATGGACCCAGCACGCGGCTTCAAAGATCGGGCCGGGCGCGCGCCCCGCCAGATAGAGCTTGCCGTAGCCGTCATAGGCGTCCGCTTGCAGGATGCCAGACCAGTTCGCCAGATGGCCCTGCGGATGTTCGCCGCGCCGATCGCGCGAGTAGTAGAATATCGCCGCCGGCGGCCCGGCGCCGGCGAAAGGCGCGTCGTCGCGGATATAGGTCCAGCAGCGGCCCGTGTCGGTCTTGCCCTTGGCCAGCACGGGAACCGTGGTGTCGTCCCCGTGCAGCCGCTCGGCTGCGAGGACATGCGCCTCGACGAGCCGCCGTAACGGCTCGAGCGCTGCGCAGACGGAGCCGACCGCGTCAGCCATGGTCGACAGCGCGATCGGCGCACCCTCCAGCGCATAGCGCTCCGCCTGCCTGTTCAGCGGCTGATGCTGGCCGAACTTCTCGAACATGATCATCGCCAGCAGGCTCGGCCCCGCCCATCCCCGCGCGACGACATGGAACGGCGCCGGCGCCTGAGTGATCTTCTCGCAGTCCCGGCAGGTGAACTTCTCCCGCACGGTCTCGATCACCTTCCATTGCCGCGGCGTCGTCTCCAGCGTCCGCGTCACATCCTCGCCCAGTTTGCGCAGGCGCGAACCGCCACAGCAGGCGCAGGCCTTCGGCGCCTCGATCACCACGCGTTCGCGCGGCAGATGCTCAGGGAATGTGTTGCGCTCCCCCGGCCTTCGCTCGAAGCCGCCGACCGTGGTCGTCTTGGCGACGGCGCGTTCCGCGGCGAGTTCGTCGTCGGTCGCGTTCGCTTCCAGCTCTTCGAGCTCCAGCGACAACTGATCGAGCAGCCGCGCCGAGCGCTCCGATTTCTGTCCGTAGATCTGGCGCTGCAATTTGGCGATCTGGAGCTTTTGCGCGGCGATCAGCGCCATGTCTTCCGACGCCTTCGCAAGCGCGACGGCGAGCTGCGCCTTCAGCACGGCGTTTTCGTCGAGAAGAGCTTTTGCCGTGGCGTCCATGAGACGGAGTGAATCACGATTCCAGCGATTCGAGGCGCCCCAGAATGCCGCCGCCCCCGGATTTTTTGAACGTCAACCCGCGCGCTGCGGCCTGTAGGTGAGTTGCGGATTTCGCCAATCTATCCCTTCGAGCATGTAGGCCATCTGCGCCGCCGAGATCGAAACGGCTCCAGCCGACGCCGAGGGCCAGATGAACCTCCCGCGATCCAGCCGCTTGGCGTAGAGCGAAAGCCCGATCCCGTCGTGCCAGAGGATTTTCGCCAGATCGCCGCGGCGCCCGCGGAAAATGTACAGGTCGCCCGCGTGAGGATCGCGCTTCAACTGCTCCTGCACCTGAAGCGCCAGCCCCTGCATGCCGCGACGCATGTCGGTATGACCGGTCGCGATCCAGACTCGGCAGCCCGCCGGCAGCGGGATCATCGGCGCAGCGCCTTCACGACCCGCGACAGCGCGGCTGTCTCGACATCGGACCACACGATGATACGGTTACCCTCGACCAGCACGATCTCCATCCGGCCGATTGGCCCCGGAGCGGAATGCTCCGCAACTGCGTCCGGCATGATCGTCACGGGCAGGATCGGCGAGAGGTCCTGCGGCGCAGCCAGATCGACGCCGAACTGTCGGCGCCAGGTGAAGAGCTGGTTGGTGTTCAGGTCGTGCCGCCGCGCGACCTTGGCGATCGAAGCGCCGTCCTCAAGGCTCTCGTCGACGATCCGGCGCTTCTCGTCGAGAGACCATGATCGACGCTTACGTTGGAGAGCCGGCGGATCCTCATTGTTGCGCGACATCGGCGATAGTGTCCGCTTGTAATCGACGTGGACACGATCAGCGCGCCACCCGTCACGCAGCTATCTCAAAAACCGCAATCAATGCCAGGCGGCCGCCGCCGGAGGGATACG
>CAYSFU010000188.1:0-2756 GCA_964430555.1 uncultured Nitrospira sp.
ATACCCAAGGAGGGTAAAGTATTCGAGAGGACTGTTTTTTTTTTTTTTTTCTGAGAGCAGGAAGACCCCGCTGCCGCCATTTCGTTGGCGCACAAGATAAGAGCGGACGGCTAGGGCATAGGCCCGATCGCTGCCCTCGGAGATCGCGCCCAGGTACTTCGGGATACCACCCTCGCGAGCGGCGACGGGCCACAAGTTCTTGAAGTTCTGCGCCTCATCGACCATCAGAGCGTCGCAGCCCAGATCCTCGAAGAAGATGCCAGGGTCAGGATCGAGATAGGATTCTTGTCGCTGAGCTAACCACTTGTCCAACGCCTGCCCAAATACCGCTCGCTCGCGTTCTGAGAGGTTGGAGAGCCCTTCGACAACGGATTGCAGCCGTTGCAGCTCGGCGAGCTGCCCCTTGATTTTTTCCTCCGACAGCTTTTCAATAATTTCCTGGCGCTCAGAGCGCTTTAGCGTCTTCATCCGCTCAGGACCGACAACCTTCTCGATTGCCTTGTCCGATATTCGCGGTTTTCTGATCTTGTCTTCACCGCCCTCGATCTTGTTTGCCAATTCGCGGGAATCCAGACTCAGCTTGCGGAGGATCACCGGGGTCTCATAGACCCAATCGCGCAAAGTCTGGGGCCTGATCTGGGTACGAGGGAATGCCGAAAAGGTCACGAGCGCGGCATCGAACTCGCCAGCCTGGAATTGCCGCCACTTGAGGGACCGCTCCTCTGGTGAATCGACCCTAGAGGCATAAGCACCGCTTCTGCCAACATAGCGATTCGAGCCGATCACCACTATACGATAGTCGGGCAAAGCAGTCCGAAAGTCCTTTACCCATTTCCACACAATCGTATTAGGCACAACTATGATGGCCCGCCTTGCGCGGCCCTCTTGTCGGAGCTTTGCGATCGTGGCGATACCCGTGTATGTCTTTCCAACGCCTACATCAAACCCAAGAAGCCCTCCGTTATTGGCAATCAGGCGCCGCGCTCCTGCGGCCTGATGGGGCTTTAAGACAATTCTGCCGGTCCAGCGCGCAATCTGGATAGGATCTGCGCTGTAGGTGGGCATTATAAAGCCTGTAAATAGGCGATTATACGCAGCCTCAAGCTCGGTGGAAATGTCGGGGCCAGATTGAGCGAAGTCTTTGAAATGCTGCTTTGCCTTAAAGTGATATTGCAACCGTGCTCTGTCGAGAGCCTGCTCGGCTGTCTCCTCTAGGCCCGTAAGCGGGTCAACTCCCTTTGTATATTTGGGCGTAAAGTAGGCTAGATCGTGGTTAATATAGCCCAGCATCGTTTGCAAGGAGGAAGACTCCTTTGGTACTTGCGCATAAGGAAAGTCAGCCGGTTGGAGCATGCCGTCGCGCCATACGAGCTTGAAGGGCTTGCGCCCCAAGAACGCTGCGACCCATTTCGAGAGCACCGGAAGAGGCACCCAAGGCATGCGCGGCTCGGGGTCGATATCCTCAATTCGGCTCGGCCTGATTAGCTCTGCCAGCTTGGCCGACTGCGCGGCGGCGATCGTATCGCCAGCTTCGGAAAGCGCCTTCGCTCGAAAGTACCGATCCCAGAGTGCGCCGGAATAGTAGTCGCCCTCTGGCAGCCACTTGCCATCGTCGAAGCACCAACCGCCAGTTACAAGCTGGGGCTCTATAGGCTCGACGGCCATGATGCCGAGCGCCTGTCGAAACTCCACCAAGCTCTCGACCGTAAGCTCCCTTTTCACAGCGTAGACCCACGCGGCCTGCGCTAAGAGGTCATCCCTTGACCCCTCAAATCGCGGTGCCCAAGCGGGCTTACGGGCGAGCTGTGAGACAACGCTTCCGTCTTGCTCAAAAGCGCTTAGGAATGACACGATGCTCGGTTGGGTCTTCGATGCCAGCATGACTGAGGCGTCTTGCCAGGGGTTTCGGGGTTGACCGCCGACGTTCCTGACCCAAGCCTCCACCGCTTCCAACAGCTCGGGCTGGAGTGCCGCCGCCAGGCCCATGTCCGCGTGCTCTCCCGAAGCAATCAGCGAAAGGTAGCGCTTTATTCGGTCGCCGAGAACGGAAGCGGCCTGGATCGCAACGGGCAGCTCCTCAAATGCTCGACGGGCCTTTGCCACGCGCGGCGGCGGTGGAGCAGCGAGGGGTGTCACAGCGCAACTCACGCATCGCAAGCGGGGCTCGAACGCTGGAAATCCGATGAACTCGCCCCGCACCTCATAGCCCCAGCGCGGTTTCGCGCTGGCATCGTCGTCATCCCCAGATACCCCAATTTCTTCGCCCAGTATGTGGCCTGGGTGGCGCGTGAAGTATTTGCCCTCAACGATGTAGATATCCTCTGGAAGCACTGAAGGCAGATCACCTCCGCGCGCTTCAAAAACCACCACATCCGTTACAATCTCTGCTCCTGGGAAGAGATTGGAGGGCATCCGAAACGCCGCCCGGAGATGATGGCGTTTGAGAACCGATTCGCGCAGGTTTACGAACGCCGCGCTCGTACCAGTCATGAAGCCGTAAGGAATCACGTATATGCCCACGCCACCTTCGGCGAGCAGATCAAGCCCCCGCCGGAGGAAATACACGTAGGCTTTGCTGTCGCGATAATTCCTGTTGCGATCCAGAGTAATTGTCCCGCCCCTGCCTCCATAGGGAGGGTTGGACAAGATGAGACCGAGCTTGCCAGCTACCATGGCTTCGTTGTCTTGCACGAAGGCTTCAAAGGGCGCAGCTACAATGTTCAGATCCGGCCGGATTGCCTGGAGCAAGGCCGCGC
>CAYSFU010000189.1:0-2745 GCA_964430555.1 uncultured Nitrospira sp.
GACTCTTGCATTCTTTACTCCATGCCGGTTTATCCCGGCGCTCTGATATCACGCCCTGGAGCTACCGCGGCCGACGCATTGGCGCCGGATGTAGGAAGTAGCAGGCCAGCCTGCTACTCGCTCGTACATTGGCGAAAGCCAGCAGCGTGCCTAACTTGATATCTGGGGAAAGCAGAGTAATTGGAGAGGCAGAATACTAGGTTGCTCAGTCCGAGCACACCACGGTTGGCATGCTCTCTAAGCTGCGCAGAAGCAAGGCGCAGACTTCCGTAAGGCGGAGAAGTGCATCGGATGCGCGTACAGCTTTATTGATTGTCGAATCACAATAAGGGCATCCCCGCGACTCGTAGGCTACATTCCCGAGTCCAAAAATGCCCCGGAATTGAAGCCGCTCCCACAAGACCGGATTGTTACGCAACGTCTCGTGTGCGACCTCCCACTCTTCTTTGCTCGGACCGTGAGACAGCGCCTTCCCTTCTTGACTCACTTGGCTGGTCGGCATATAGCACCCTCGGTTGGTGCGCGCCCTGGCCCCTTCAAGACGGGGGCGCGTACCGGCTGGGCGGGTGGGTCCTCCACCCGCCTGTTTTGATCAACCTACCGACAACACCATGCAGCGAAACCATTTTCCGTGCAATATAATTTACGAAAATTAAACCCTCGGCGCGAAACTCTGTCTTCCGTCGAGAAATTGTTGACCATCGAAGCGCGACCGCTCCTATTGTGTCGGCATGGCATCACGCGGACGAAAGGCCAAGGTTCGGCCGACCCCGATTGAGAGCAATCAGGATGCGGAGGCAGCCCGTCGAAAATCGATCGGTGATCGGGTGCGGGAACTACGCGCGAAACGCGAGTGGTCGATGCACGATCTTGCCGCGCGTTCCAATGTCACCGCATCCGAGATCAGCATGGTCGAAGCGGGCTCGGTGGACCCCAAGACGGGAACCCTACTGAAACTCGCCAAGGCGTTAGATTGCTCTGATCAATGGTTGATCTTAGGGATTGACTAGATGGTCATTGCAGTGGTTACGATCCTCCGTAATTTCCCAGGAAACATATTTTTACTCCTGCACAGCACAGGGCTGAGCAGTCAAGGCGGATGCGTGATATCGCGATGATATCACGGTGATATCACCGTCAGCGACGAGGCGATATCACTGTGATATCACCGACCTCGGGGGCGACAGCGTTGTCGATTCTAAAGTTTAGCGTCTCCAACTCCGCCACACGCGCCTGAGCTGCGGCCAACTGCTCATGCTACATTCTCGTGCATTCGCTCATGATGTTTGTTGCACAACAGCTTCAAATCTGAAAACCGCTCGCACCCAAGGTTGGAGTAGCTGAGATGATGAACGTGAAGGCCTGATTCATTGGTCGCGCCATAGCAGGATTCGCCGACTCCTGCACATTGCGGCGCTTGGCATACTGCTCTATTGATGAGGAGCATTGCGGCACGAACCTTCCTCCAGTGCGAGCGTCTAAGATATTGCTCGTATGAGAGAGCCCGGAGTCGCTGGTTGTTTTGGATAGTTGATTGGATAGTTTGGTTAAACCATTGTTCATCTAAGTCATGGTACATTCTCGACACCATGCCGCGCCCGAGAAGGTTGATCGGTCTTAAGAAAATTTCACGTAGGCTAGCAAAGCCTGATTCGTTCTGACTCTGATCATTCGTTCCTAGGCTTGCAGCGAGTTGAACCAGTGCCTGTGTCTTAATCTCTGTAATCTCGATGCTCCGTTCAAAATGTGTATTAGCTATCCAATCCTCCCACTCGGAATCAAGATCTAGCTCGCTCAGACTGTCACTGTCTCTCAATCCGTATGCTCGTCGAAACTCTTTCTCTACCGTTACTTGATAACTAGTGAGCTGTGAATTGTAAAACTGACAAGCCCGCTTGCAATAGCGGCGAATCCATTGATCGAAAATTACTTGCGGCTCGTTGGTGCGTAGTTCTGCTTTCCGCTTAGCGAAGCAGGTTACTGCTTCAGCAAATCGCAATGGTTCAAAATAAAACAGTTCAGGGCACCGGCTAGAAGATTCCATTTTAGTTTGCTCCCATAGCCGATTGGCTTGCTGAGCATGACCGTACAACTCGCACGAATACACCAGTCTGGCCCTTGTGAAAACCAAGGCACAATTCCCATTGAGAGCCGCACTCGCCTGCTAGCTCAACTACGGTCAAGTCTCCTCTCCCCGGCCAGCTCGCTTTATAGCCGTCATGGCCAGGCACCGTTCGAGTGGCGACGACCCTGTTATTGGTAAATGTACAAGTGGGGCATTTAACCGTTTGTAGGTCATCCCAATTTTGCTCAGGGCTGATTACTTGCTCAACGGGCAGATACGTTTCGGACAGCTGATCCTTTGTCATCGTGCGATCCTCACTGGAAGAAAGTAGTTTTCTCAGTCGAGTAGGATGTGTGCATACACGACGAAAAAATGATGGTCAAGGTACATTGTTGGGGCTCCGTAGCGCCCAGTTGCACGAGATGAAGACAAAGAGCTTGGACTCTTACCAAGCGATGCAGCCACAGGCGAGCGGTGACATCGGCGCCCCATAAGGACCGCGATCGGTCCCGTTAAGGTCTCCAATTATAAGTATGTAATCGTACAAATATTCAGGCCTTAAACTACTCGGTGCAGCGGTTGTAATTACGTCTTCACCGACGGGCAAAAAAAATTTGTGGACAGGGACGTGAACGGGGATTATGGTTCTCATTACATCGCGCTACACATCAACGCATGTA
>CAYSFU010000190.1:0-2615 GCA_964430555.1 uncultured Nitrospira sp.
ATGCGCATCCATGCGCTGATCGGCAAGGAAGGCGTCGCCCTCCTCACCGAGTAATGACGGACAAGCCGTCCGCGCCCCGTGAGGGCGCGGACGGAAGTCTGGGCGCGGGATTTTTTCTAGACCGACATGGAGAGTTTTTTCTGGCGCCTGAGGGCGGCAGGGTTCTCTCGGTGTGTCGAAAATCGGGGTTGAACCCGGTCTGTCGAGGAAGGTTTCGCGGCGCCGCTTCGATCGATGTCGACGCGCTGCGCGAAGGAAAGCCGGACGGGGAGCTTTGGCTCATTCGTTCGGGCGCGGATCCGGGGGCGCGAGGCTTCGGGTTTGCAGTAAAAAGAAAGCTCGGGGCCGCGAGGCGCTCGAGAAACACCAAGGAGAAGAGTGATGTCACAATCGAAAAGCGGGGGGGCGGTCGGTCCGTTCAACTCCGTCGCCGAGGCGGCGGGTTGCGTTCAGACGACGGACTGGATGCTTCTTGTGTTGCTGTTTTTCGCCGTTCTGGGCGGCTATCACGTCCACTTCATGCTGACGGCGGGCGACTGGGACTTCTGGGTCGACTGGAAGGATCGTCGTATGTGGCCGACGGTCGTGCCGATCCTTGGCGTGACCTTCTGCGCGGCGTCGCAGGCTTTCTGGTGGGTTAACTTCCGCCTTCCGTTCGGCGCCGTTTTCGCGGCTCTGGGCCTCCTGATCGGCGAGTGGATCAACCGCTACGTCAACTTCTGGGGCTGGACCTACTTCCCGATTTCGCTGGTGTTCCCGTCCGCTCTGATCGTTCCGGCGATCTGGCTCGACGTGATCCTGCTTCTGTCGGGCTCCTATGTGATCACGGCGGTTGTCGGTTCGCTGGGCTGGGGTCTGCTGTTCTACCCGAACAACTGGCCGGCGATCGCGGCGTTCCACCAGGCGACCGAGCAGCATGGTCAGCTGATGACCCTGGCTGACCTGATCGGCCTCCACTACGTCCGCACGTCGATGCCGGAATACATCCGCATGGTCGAGCGCGGCACGCTGCGCACGTTCGGTAAGGACGTTGTGCCGGTTGCGGCGTTCTTCTCGGGCTTCGTCTCGATGATGGTGTATTTCCTGTGGTGGTTCATGGGTCGCTGGTATTCCACGACCAAGGTCATCGACACCATCTGATGCGGGCTTGGCCGCGGGAGACTTCGGCCCAAACTCGAAAAGAGAACAACGCGGATCGGAATATTGGTTGGATCGCCGATTTGGCCTGACGATCCGCGGATGAATAAATCGGCTGGCGCGCGAGGCGCCGGCCGGACAAGGAACCTGGGAGGTTTGTTCATGAAAAAGCTAGTCAAGCTCGCCGCCATTGGCGCGGCGGCTGCTGTGGCGGCGACGCTGGGAGCGGTTGCTCCGGCTTCGGCGCACGGCGAGAAGTCGCAGCAGGCGTTTCTTCGCATGCGCACGCTGAACTGGTATGACGTCGCGTGGTCGAAGACCTCGGTGAACGTCAACGAGGATATGGTTCTGTCGGGCAAGATTCACGTCTTCTCGGCGTGGCCGCAGGCGGTCGCCAATCCGCGCGTGTCGTTCCTGAACGCCGGCGAGCCCGGCCCGGTTCTGGTCCGCACGGCTCAGTTCATCGGCGAGCAGTTCGCGCCGCGTTCGGTTTCGCTCGAGATCGGCAAGGACTACGCGTTCTCGGTGAACCTGCGCGGCCGTCGCGCCGGCCGTTGGCACGTCCATGCCCAGATCAACGTCGAAGGCGGCGGTCCGATCATCGGCCCCGGCCAGTGGATCGAGATCAAGGGCGACATGAAGGACTTCACCGATCCGGTGACGCTCCTCGACGGTTCGACCGTGGACCTCGAGCACTTCGGCATCAGCCGCGTTTATGCGTGGCATCTGCCGTGGATGGCGGTTGGCGCCGCCTGGATCCTGTTCTGGTTCATCCGGAAGGGCATCATCGCTTCCTACATCAAGGTTGCGGAAGGCCGTCCTGATGACGTCATCGGCGATGACGACCGTCGTATCGGCGCGATCGTTCTCGCTCTGACGATCCTGGCGACCATCGTTGGTTACGCTGTGACGAACTCGACCTTCCCGCGCACGATCCCGCTTCAGGCCGGCTTGCAGAAGCCGCTGACGCCGATCGAGACGGAAGGCACGGCTGGCGTGGGCAAGGAGCAGGTGACGACCGAGCTGAACGGCGGCGTCTACAAGGTTCCGGGCCGCGAGCTGACCATCAACGTGAAGGTCAAGAACGGCACGTCGCAGCCGGTTCGCCTCGGCGAATACACCGCGGCTGGGCTGCGCTTCCTGAACCCGTCCGTGTTCACCACGAAGCCTGACTTCCCGGATTACCTGCTTGCCGACCGCGGCCTGTCGAACGACGACACGATCGCGCCCGGCGAGTCGAAGGAAATCGTCGTGAAGATCCAGGACGCGCGTTGGGACATCGAGCGTCTGTCTGACCTGGCTTACGACACCGACAGCCAGATCGGCGGCCTGCTGATGTTCTACTCGCCGGATGGCAAGCGCTTCGCTGCTGAAGTCGGCGGCCCGGTGATTCCGAAGTTCGTCGCCGGCGACATGCCCTAAGCGAACCTGAAATCGCCAAAATGAAAACGCCGGCCGGACGAAAGTCCGGCCGGTCG
>CAYSFU010000191.1:0-2612 GCA_964430555.1 uncultured Nitrospira sp.
ATAACCCTTGGCGTCATCACGCCCGACACCGCTTGACAATCATCGTTGCATCTTGCGGGAGCGCGGGTCGAGCACTGCTTCTGTTGTTAAAGAGCCTGATGGCTCAGTTTGGCGGTTCTCTGGGAAGCAGAACTTGACGCACGCGCGTCACGAATTGTTATCGCGGTTGCTGAGCAGCCGCGGTCATCGATTCAACTAGCTCCGGGTTCTTGAATCGCTCGTTCGGAACAGCCCCGAACTTCAAACTGAAATCGTATCCGCACTGAGGCGGCAACGCTACTTCGCTTGATGGCGTGCCGAGCGCAATCAGAGAAGCTCTCGCTCGCTGACCTGTCTTGGTCAGCACCGTCGCAGCGCAATCGAAGGACTCGATCGAGCTGCGAGTCATGGACGGGCTTACGGCTCGAGGTTCGCTGACTCGGCCCAGTCTGGATTCAGCGAGACGGCTTCGAAGCCGTCGCTGGTTCGTTGATCCACGAGTTCGGCCACGAGTTTCGCCGAGACCGCTGCGACGAGGGCTAACATGGCACCCGCCTACGCCGGCGCCGCGATCAACGCGACGACACTTGTCGCGACGCCGCTGCCTTTAGGTCCAAGTGGATATGGCGTCGTCGCGCTCTCGAAGGTGCTTTCACCGTTGCCTGACGTGTCCTGTCCAAAGTCACACGCACTTGAAAAAGTTCCCGATTTTTTTCGCGGCTCCTTGTGGGGATTCCGGAACTCCTTTTTCTAAACCCTTCAAAAAAACGCCGTCCCTTCGTTCTTTGTCTCCAGCCATCAATTTTGCCGTATTTCGAGCCACGGGATATTGTTCGCCGGTGTTTTTTCCCCACTCTCTCTTTTAGAGGAGAAGATTCAATGGAAAAGAAAGAACCTGTCGAGCAAACGTTTCCGTTGGCGCCCGGATATCGGCGCGTTGTCGTGACGGTCTATTGCCGGATCGAGGAGCCTGGCATAGTCAGGGTAGTCGCCGACGTGCCGGAAGATTGGCCCGATCGCTGCATTGCGAATGCGGTGATAGAAGCCTGTGAGTCCGAACAGTTCTGTGAGGTACCGGAATCTTACGGCCCTGGGCAAGCCGACAGCTTCACCGTCAGAGAAATCGAGACCGTCCAGTCCGATGAGGAACCTATGATTCGTGTCCGCTCTGACGACGCGCTGAACCACTCGCTTTGGGATCTAGACGGCTGTAAGTGGTGAGGACTGGCGACGCTCTCTTTCAGGACAGGCCGAGTTGAGCTCGGCCTGTCCTGCTTCAAAACCCGCGGGTGGCTTCTCAATGGCCTTCAGCCAATCTCGCGCATGATATTGATCGCCTTCTTGAAGTCTGCCTCGGCGTAGATTTCTGTCGTAAGGCCATGTCGGTGTCCCAGCACAATGGATGCCGCGTCCAGACCATACTCGCGGCGAATTCGCGTCGCACAGTTGTGCCGAAGCTGGTGAGGGTGCCAGCGCGAGACATTTGCTCGTTTACACGCTCTTGCAATCGCATTGTAGTAAGTGTCTTTGCTGTATTGATTGCGAAAGCGATTGTTGCGACTCGATCGCAACACCCGAGACTTTACGCGAGGGTTGTTGGACCCCTTCCGTCGAAGCCGCTCAGCCTGAACCATCTTCCTTGCGTTACGGGGACTGAAAACGTACGCCTGGGGATCGTCGGGTTGGAGGAAGGGTTTCAGGATGACCTGAGCGCGGGGTCCGATTGCGATTCTTCGGACGTGTCCGTGATGATCGGTCTTGTGGGTCCACGGCGTATACACCCAAACGTCGTTTGAAACTTCCAGGTCGCAGGTCCGGAGATTCCGGATATCTTGCGGCCGCATTGCCGCAAGTTCTTGGACTTGGATCATCGCACGAACATGCGGCGAAACGAGTCCAAGAATCGCGTCGATGTCCTTCTTGGCGACAGTTGAGACGGGTGCGGTTTCCCGAGCCATCGATCGACCTCGCTTAAGGCCCTCAACCGTGGTGAGGGCGTGGTACGTACTGTCGGGCACTAAACCTTCTTTTGTGGCCCAACGAAATGCTCGCTTGATCCGGCCGATCCGACTATTGATCGTGCGCCGAGCATGCCCTGCATTGATCATTGCTTGGCGCACGGCTTGAAGCGATTTTGGTCCAAAATCGCGCGCTGGCGTTGCACCAAACATTTCCTTAAGTGGTCGCAGTGCGCAGCGAAGGTTGTCCAGCTCGCCTGTCGGCTCGCCATGCTTGACGTAGTAAGTCGAAGCGAAGTCCAAGTATCGAAGGATCAGGCCAGATACTGTGGCAATCGACTCGACAAGAGGTGCGGTTTCCGGCGGCGTCGATCGCTCTGGCTGCCAGTTCAGGACGAGACGGGCGTACTTTTCACGGCTACTGGCGGAGCCGTACGGGCCGAGGTAGTGGTTCTTGCCGTGGATCGTGACAACGGCACAATTCCTGGCCTTGTGCAATCGATAGGATGGTGGGGCGTACGAACGGGGCATGGCTGCGGCTCCCAAGGGGGCGTAACGGTACAAGTACCGTTTTGCAAGAACCTCTTGGCCGCACTGCCACACATGGACAGGCATCCTATCGCTAGTGCTGCGTCACAGTTTGAGTTTCGGGTAGAGGGATTTTAATTTACCGCG
>CAYSFU010000192.1:0-2569 GCA_964430555.1 uncultured Nitrospira sp.
TGTTGACGCTAACTCAAAACTGACCAGAAAAGGCTGTTTGTGCTAACTGAATTTTGACCAGGTAATCCACGTATCCTGCTTAATTTTTAAGCGGGGGTAAAAGGAGTGATTACCATGGTTATGTATGCAAAGATCCGGCGGATGTTTTACCGTGAACATCTGTCTATCAGTGAGATTCAACAGCGCACAAGTTTGTCACGCAATACGATTAAGAAATGGCTCAAGGAACCGAATGGAAGTGCCACTAAGTACCGGAGGGCCAAGGTTGCGGGTTTGCTGACACCGTATGAACCGAGTCTATTATTGGCATTGAAAGCTGATGCACACCGCCCTAAGCGGGATCGGCGTACAGCATTAATGTTGTTCAATGCAATAAAGAAGGAAGGTTTTACTGGCTGCTATGCTACCGTCACCCGGTTTCTACGCAACTTGCGCAACCACACGGCCACAGTCGAGGGTAAATCCGCCTATGTTCCGCTTAAGTTTGAATTGGGTGAAGCATTTCAGTTCGATTGGAGCGAAGAGTGGTTGGTGATTGGCGGCATTCATCGCAAGATCCTTGCTGCGCACACGAAGCTATGTGCCAGTCGTGCTTTCATGTTATCGGGCTATCCGTCACAAAGCCATGAGATGTTGTTCGATGCGCACACCAGGGCATTTGCAGCTTTAGGAGGAATTGCAAGGCGCGGCATTTACGACAACATGAAGACCGCTGTGAACAAGATCTCTAAAGGCAATGGTCGCATTGTCAATACACGCTTTTTTGCCATGACGGCACACTATCTGTTCGATCCGGATTTCTGCAATGTTGCTTCTGGTTGGGAGAAAGGGATCGTTGAGAAGAATGTTCAAGATACCCGTCGCCACATCTGGACGGAAGCCAAACAGCAACAGTTCAGTTCATTCGCAGAACTCAACGTCTGGCTAGAAGCACGTTGCCGTACCCTGTGGACGCAACTGCCGCATCCGAACTATGCTGGCATTAACATCGCCGATGCGCTTGAACAAGAGCAACTGTATTTGATGCCGATGCCAACGCCGTTTGATGGTTACATAGAAGTGTTGGCACGTGTTTCCAGCACTTGTCTGGTGACGGTGCAGCGTAACCGTTATTCCGTTCCTTGTTATCTGGCTAATCAGAAAGTAATGGTGCATCTCTATTCAAACCGAGTCGATCTATCTTCCGGTAACACGATCGTTGCTTGCCATACGCGCCTACTCGATCGTGACCAGGTCAGTTATGACTGGCAGCACTATATTCCACTTATTGAGAAAAAACCCGGTGCTTTACGCAACGGTGCACCATTCACCGATATGCCAGCACCTTTTGCACAATTGCAAGCAGCATTACGAAGACGGGAGCGGCAACAGGGTGACCGAATCATGGCCAAGGTACTTGGCTTTGTGCCGTTACATGGCTTGGAAGCCGTTTTGGTTGCAGTCGAGCTGGTGCTGGAATCGGGTGTAACCAGCGCCGAACATGTACTGAATGTGCTGGCGCGCCTTAATCAGTCTCAGCTTCCAGTGCAGGTGGAAACCAGTCTAATACTTGATGAAGAACCGTTGGCAAATACATCACGCTATGACAGCCTTAATACGCAAGAGGTGCCATATGTCTGAAATCATTGCTCGACTCAAGGCGCTCAAATTGTATGGCATGGCGGACTGCTATACAGATTTGCAAAACCAGAACACATCAAGCGCGACTACTTTGCTTGATTCATCGGCAGAATTACTGCGCCAATTATTGGAAGCTGAATTGATCGATCGAAGCATTCGCTCTATTCGCTATCAGATCAATGCCGCCAGATTTCCAATTCATCGTGATTTACAGGGTTTCGATTTCAGCCAATCCAAAGTGGATGAGCAACTAATCAATCAATTGACCGCCATGGAATTTACTGCTGCCGCACAAAATCTGGTACTGGTCGGTGGCACCGGTACAGGCAAGACCCATCTTGCAACTGCAATTGGTGTCTCAGGTATCCAGTGTCACAGTAAAAGAGTCCGTTTTTACTCTACGGTAGATCTGGTCAACACGCTGGAGCAGGAAAAAGCCGCTGGTAAACAAGGAAGATTGGCGCTTAGATTAATGCAGATGGATTTAGTCATTCTAGATGAGCTCGGCTATTTGCCATTCTCACAGGCCGGTGGCGCCTTGCTGTTCCATATGCTCTCCAAACTCTATGAACGAACCAGCGTCATCATCACAACCAATCTGACATTTGCAGAATGGAGCAACGTGTTCATTGACGCCAAAATGACTACCGCGCTATTGGATCGACTGACTCATCATTGTCACATTATTGAAACCGGCAACGAGTCGTTCCGCTTCAAGCACAGTAGCGCAACCGCCAAGGAGCGAATTCAGTCGCGAGAAAAAGAAAAATACTCGCCGTCAGCAGAGCACGCGGATTTCTAATCGACTACTATCATGCTCAACATCATCAGGAGGCAAAACCATCTCAGTTTGGTCGACTTATCCACAGCGGTATAGTACGCTATACCACTATTTCACCTGGTCAAATTTCAATTAGCACAGGTGGTCAGTTTTCAGTTAGCAGCAACA
>CAYSFU010000193.1:0-2540 GCA_964430555.1 uncultured Nitrospira sp.
AAGGACATTGGACAGACTTTTATTGTGGGATGAATCCCGGGTGCCCCTGATTGAATGTGGGTGGCAACGGTTGGTGTCCAACCGTTGCCGCGATGGAGGTATCCACTCGCGCGTCTAACTCGGTCAACACAATCGTGCGACCTGCACGCAACTCACCGTGTGTCGACTGCCGGTCAAAGGGCAGCCCAGTAGGTCAGGCCTCGGGCCTGACGATCAACAACGACAGTTCACTAGGGCAGGTTCCCTCCTTCTCCACTAGCTCATTCGGCCCGCGCCTTTCGCGCCCACAACAATTTTTTCCCAACCACTTCTCCTCTGTGCTCCTCCGTGTCCTCTGTGGTTAAATTTGCCGGACCCAAACTCATAGCAGAACTTGAATCACGAAACCACGAAAAACGAAATCGCGACAGGAACGTCAACCGTAGCTGTCTCTATTTCGTACTTTCGGTGCGTCAGGCTAAGTCTGGTTGGTCTTTTCAATTGAAAGGAATTGAACATGTGAATTGCTCGTTCGACATGTAGCGACGGCGGCGGTGACCGGGGGTGACTCCGGCGTCGAAGCCCGCCCGAGCGAAGGCGTCAGTCGTAACGCAAGTGAACCCGATTCGGCCTCGTTAGATCAGTCGAGAGTGGCCAAGCCTCCGAAAGGGACGAAGCCTGTCACCACCCGCGTAGCAACGAGCGAACGCAGCGGGTCGGACTCTCCGGGGTGATTGGGGACAGCGGATGCCGACAGACCAACCAGGAACCTGAGAGACCCGCCCCAGCGGGCAGCGTCGCGTCGCGGCGACTGCTCAACGCAGCCCGGGAATGCATAACCGTGCGGCGGCTGGCGCGGGAGTCGGAGGGGTTCGTAGTAGCGACGAAACGGCTAACCCCCGTGGAGCGAAGGGGCCCTACTGAGATCATGCAATTCGTTAATGTAAGGAGACCCGCTTGGATCAACATCCCACTACGGAAGAACGGGGAGCGCCAACACCCGAGCCGCCGGTACTGCCGGAGGTGAAGTCGGGGGTTACGCTGCCCGCGAAAGTCTCTGAACTGCGACGAAAGCTGGGCCAGAAGGCCAAGCAACAACCGGGATTTCGGTTTTACGCTTTGTACGACCGCATCTACGGGTTCGACGTGCTGCTGGCGGCCTGGTGGCTGGTGTTGAAGAACGACGGAGCTCCCGGCGTGGACGGCGTGTCGCTCGACGACATCCCGGATCACCGCGCGTTCCTGTCGGTCCTGCAAGAGGAACTTCGCACCCAGACCTACCGCCCGCAACCAGTGAAGCGTGTCTACATTCCGAAGCCGGACGGCCGGTTGCGACCGCTGGGAATTCCCACGGTCCGTGATCGCGTCGTCCAAATGGCCGTGCTGCTGATTCTGGAGCCGATCTTTGAAGCGGACTTTCTGGATAGCTCCTACGGGTTCCGTCCGGGCAAGTCGGCCCATCAAGCGATCGACGCCATTGGTCAGCATTTGGCGGCGGGCTATCGGGAAGTGTACGACGTGGACCTGCAAGGGTACTTCGACACGATTCCCCACGAGCAGTTACTCAAGGCCGTGCGGATGCGGATTGTAGACCGCTCGGTGTTGACACTGCTACAGATGTGGCTGGCGGCGTCCGTGCAAGAACGGAATGAATCCGGTCACACGACGACAACTCGACCAACGCAGGGCACGCCGCAAGGCGGAGTGATTTCGCCGCTCCTGGCGAACATCTACTTGCATTGGTTTGAGAAGGCGTTCCGGCGGTCGGACGGCCCGGCGACGTGGGCCAAGGCGAAGATCGTGCGCTACGCGGATGACTTCGTTGTGATGGCTCGCTATGTGGGCGACCGGCTAAAGGGGTGGATCGAATCGACACTCGAAGGCCGCTTTCGGTTGACGATCAACCGAACGAAAACCCGGGTGGTCAACATGAATGAACCGGGAGCGACGCTCGACTTCCTGGGCTTCACGTTTCGGTATGATCGCGACCGGCATGGCCGCGATCACAAGTACCTGAACGTGTTCCCGGCGCAGAAGGCCGTGGCTCGCCTCCGCGAACATGTCCGCGCCATGACCGGCCCACAATGGGCGTGGAAGCCGCTGCCCATGCTGATTAGCGAGGTGAATCGCTATCTGCAAGGGTGGGGCGACTACTTTCGGCGCAGGTATCCGGCGCGCGCGTTTCGCGCGGTGAATCGGTTCGTTTCCGCCCGTCTTCAGCATCACTTGCAGCGTCGCAGTCAACGCCCGTATCGACCGCCCCCAGGTTCCTCGTGGTGCGCCCACCTGCAAGACCTGGGTCTGTGCCTGCTGGCGGCGAAACGGACGTGACGTTGTGCATGCCTTCACGCTGAACGATTTCGGGAAAGCCGGATGCGGTAACTCCGCCTGTCCGGTTTGACGAGGGGGGAGGCAGTCGGCTACCGCCGGTTCCTCCCCTACTCTACTGATGAATTGTCCGCTTGCCTCTCAAACATGGTTCACTTCTACTGGTTGTTTCTCCCCGCCCTTCTGCTATACCTACGCTCAGTCATTCCGGCGTGGAACTGATATCTGCCGCA